>JAAVHJ010000008.1 GCA_014799805.1 Ruminococcus sp. | reverse complement strand
CAAAGTCGGTGCTGATGGCAAAGAGGTTCCACCCGTTCCCATTCCGAACACGGCAGTTAAGCTCTTTTACGTCTAAAATACTTGGTTGGTGACGACCTGGAAATTCGGATAGGTGCCGACATAGTAAATTAAGATAAAGAACTGTCTCTGTTAAGAGGCAGTTTTTGTTTTTATCATGCATTATTGCTAAATTTCAACATAAAAGTTTGGTTAATAAATCTATAACAATTTTTTTTAAAATATGGTATAATATTATCAGAAGTTTATGAATTATGAAAAAATCGGGAGGTAAATACTATGGAGTTTAAGCAAGATGAATGTGTGGTTTATAAAAGTGCAGGTGTTTGTCGTGTGTTAGGCATAGAAACGCAAAGTATGGACGGGGAGAATGAAGTATTATATTATAAGCTTAAACCAATTGCTGATGCAAATTCTACATATTATATACCCGTTGCATCTGCATCAGAAAAATTACGTAGATTATTGACAAAAAAAGAAGTATTAGAATTGATTGATACTATGCCAAAAGAAGCACCAGATGAAGATATTTGGTCAGAAAATCGGCGAGAACGGCGGGAAATGTATACACAAATTCTAAAAGGTGATGACCAAAAGGCACTAATTCAGCTTCTTTCTTCATTGTATTTCCGAAAACAAAGTTCTGAAGCAAATGGACGAAGATTTTCTTCTATGGACGAATCTGTTATGAAAAATGCAGAAAATTTAATGCTTCAAGAATTTGCAACTGTTTTAGATTTAAAGTTGGAAGAAGTCCAAAAATTAATTAGTGAACGCTTAAATGACAAAATATGAATATATTAAGAATTTTTGCTTTTTTATATTATATATAATAAAAAAAACGGCAGTCCTTTTCGGACTGTCGTTTTAATATGCTGTAATAAATTAGCCTAATTCAGCAAAGTATTTAATTGTTCTTACCATTTGGCTTGTGTAAGAATTTTCGTTGTCATACCATGAAACAACTTGTACTTCATACAGACCGTCACCGATTTCAGCAACCATTGTCTGTGTAGCATCGAATAAAGAACCATACTTCATGCCGATAACGTCAGAAGAAACAATAGCATCTTCATTGTAGCCGAAAGAATCAGAAGCAGCAGCTTTCATAGCAGCATTAATGCCTTCTTTTGTAACGTTCTCACCTTTAACAACAGCTGTTAAAATTGTTGTAGAACCTGTTGGAACAGGTACACGCTGTGCAGAACCAATCAGCTTGCCGTTTAATTCTGGAATTACCAGACCGATAGCTTTTGCAGCACCTGTGGAGTTTGGAACGATATTAGCAGCACCTGCTCTTGCTCTTCTCAGGTCGCCTTTTCTGTGAGGACCATCAAGAATCATCTGGTCACCTGTGTAAGCATGAATTGTACTCATGATACCAGATTGTACTGGAGCATAGTCATTCAGAACTTTAGCCATTGGTGCAAGGCAGTTTGTTGTGCAGGAAGCAGCAGAAATAATGGTATCATCTGCTGTCAATGTGTTCTCATTTACAGAGAATACAACAGTTTTCAAGTCATTACCAGCTGGAGCGGAAATAACAACTTTTTTAGCACCTGCGTCAATATGTGCCTGGCTCTTAGCCTTGGAGCAATAGAAACCTGTGCATTCCAGAACAACATCAACGCCCAATTCACCCCAAGGGAGATTTGCAGCCTGTGCTTCTGCATAAATTTTGAGAGTTTTACCATCAACTGTGATAGTACCAGCTTCATCATCAGCGGAAACTGTGTGCAGATTTTCGCCAATTCTGCCTGCATAACCACCCTGCGCGGTGTCATACTTGAGAAGATGAGCAAGCATGGAAGGTTTTGTTAAGTCGTTGATTGCAACAACTTCATAACCTTCTGCACCAAACATCTGGCGGAAAGCCAGACGACCGATTCTTCCGAAACCGTTAATAGCAACTTTTACTGACATTGGAAATTACCTCCTAAATTTTTTTACATATCTATTTTACACCAATTTGAAAAAAAATGCAAGTGTTTTTCACAGAAAATATTGCTTTTTTTATCACATATTTGAAAAATCTGCTTTTGCTACAAAAACTTGCCTAAAAAATTGTGAAATTTTTACAATAAAATTCAGAAATTTTTAATAGCAAATTTTATCCAGCGTAATTAATAATCAAAATTTTTTGAAAAAAGACTTTACTTTATTATAGAAATGGTGTATAATTAGATAAATGAAAAGCATAAAAAATAGTAAAAATAATTATTCGGAAAGGAGATTTTTTATGAAATCAGAAACTTTAGGAATAGCAAGGTGTTTTTGCGAAGAACCTGGAAATCTTGCTTTTATTTTTGATGAAAATTGGAAATGTGCATGGAAGAATTGTTCTTATGATGGTGAGAATTTTATTCAAGAATTATTAAAAATTCCAGAAAATTGTTGGGTAACTAAGCAGTTAATAAATTTATTGAAATGAATACCCTTTGTATCATGAAAATGGTGCAAACTCAACGTTAAATGCTTTTAATCCCTAAAGCTCACGACCTAAACAGTAATTGGAAACAGTAAGCTGAATGGTGAGAAATCAGAAAAAATAGTGAGATGGTCTAAGCTGAAATAAAAGTCAATTTGTATTGATGCTAAGGGCTGTAACAATGGGTGTTTAGCAGGGAAAGTCCTAAGTCTTAAAAAATAAAAGATACGGAAGACCCCCAACGACTATCTCCTTGAGGGAGAGTAAAACCGCAAGCGAAGGGCGGAAGAAAAATGTTGCCCTGTTTTTGAATAAAAATAGGTGAAGATATAGTCTACGCTCATGTGAAAGCATGAGAGGTCTGTCTGTCATGATAAGACTGCATTGATGTTGCGAATCAGTGTGAATGCAATAAAACGGATAATATTAAAAAACAAGTTTATTGGAAAGGTGATTGTTTAGAGTGTAAGATGACTTGCAGTAAAGAATATAAGTTCAGAGCAGTGACATTAACAGTTGTTGAAAATTCTGATAATTTACCATTGGATAATAGTGTACTTCAAGCGGTACAATCTATGAAATTATTAGTGGACACAGTTGAAAAAAATGAACATGCAAAAGGTTGGTATGAACAAGATGAGACATTTATGAGGATGAGAGGAAATTTATATCCAATTTATAGACCATTTTATATCAAAAGAATATTAAATAATTCAGAAGACAAAACACTATTTGATGTAAATTCTGAATTGCAGGAAATTGACGAGGCAGTAAAAGATATTTTCGGCAATTATGCAGAAACGGAATTTGTATCTGATAAGAAAGAATTTTTTATTTTTGAAAATAAAAAATTATTCTGTGCGGCTATCTTATCTGGCATTGTGTTTTGCTGTAAAGAACCACGACAGCGACAAAAATTGAAGATTTCATTGCATTGTACAGACAATGAAGCTACTATTTTAATCAATATGACAACTTTGAAAGAAGAACGGGAAGATTGGTCAGTACAAGGTTCAACAATGTGTTATAATGAAACATTTAGTGAAGAAAAATTGCTGAATATATTTTGTAGCCGTCATAATGGTAAGTGGAATATGCTAGACGACAAAGAAAATCATGAAATAAGTACATGTTGCAGAATTGTATTTCAATCTGACAAAACATCAAGAATGATATTCAACAGTCCCAGCATTTCTTTAACTAGTAAAGAAAAATTTTATAGTATTCATCGTGTCATGCTTGCCAGAATCTGTGTGAAACATGATTGATAAGATTTTATTTTGTTGTTTTCTGTAAAAATTTGCTTAAAAATAGTTCTGAATTTGTGCAGAACTATTTTTTTATTTTCTTGCTTTATTTAAATTTAAAGCTATTTTTAAAAAAGTATTTTGCAAAAAATTTTTGAAACCTGTTGAATTTACATGTAAAATATGTTATAACAATATAATTATCGTATATTTTGAAAGGAGAATTTCATGAGTGCATATGTAACATTTGAGCATGTTAAGAAAACATATCACACAGGAGAAGTAGAAATACAGGCATTGCGTGATGTTAATTTTGAAGTTGAAAAAGGTGAATTTTGCGTTATTGTTGGTGCGTCTGGAGCAGGAAAAACAACAATACTAAATATTCTTGGTGGTATGGATACGCTCACAAGTGGAAGTGCAAAGCTTGATGGCACAGAAATTTCACATTTAAATAAAAAGCAATTGACAGCCTATAGACGTTATGATATTGGATTTGTATTTCAGTTTTATAATTTGGTACAGAATCTAACAGCATTAGAAAATGTAGAACTTGCAGCGCAAATTTGTCGTGAACCCTTAGATGCAAAGACAGTTTTAGAACAGGTTGGTTTAAAAGACAGAATGAAAAATTTTCCAGCACAGCTATCAGGTGGCGAACAACAAAGAGTTGCCATTGCAAGAGCATTAGCAAAAAATCCCAAATTATTACTTTGTGATGAACCAACAGGGGCGTTAGATTATCATACAGGAAAAGCTGTTTTAAAATTATTGCAAGATACTTGCCGTAATACTGGTATGACAGTTATTGTGATTACGCATAACCAAGCGTTATCTGCAATGGCAGATAGAATTATTACTGTTAGAAATGGCATGGTAGAAAGCATGTACCGTAATGAAAATATAATTGATGTTTCAGAAATTGAATGGTGATTATCATGAAAGCAATGCATAAAACAACTTTACGGGAAATAAAAGGGTCTTTTGGAAGATTTTTTGCAATTTTAGCAATTATTGCCCTAGGTGTAGGCTTTTTCACAGGTGTCAGAATTACAACCCCTGCTATGGTGAATACAGTCAATCAATTTTGGCAAGATTATCAATTTTATGATTATAGATTATTATCAACGCTTGGCTGGGAAGAACAGGACGTACAAGAATTTCAAAAACAATCTGATGTATGTTATGCAGAAGGTTCTAATACGCTTGATGTATTATATTTATTTAGTGAAACAGAATATGTGTTTAAAACACATTCTTTGCCAAAAAATATCAACCAAATTCAATTAGCAACAGGACGTTTACCTGAAAATTCTGGTGAATGTCTTGCTGATGCAGGAACAAGTGGTTTACAAGTTGGTGATGTTATCACTGTTGCAAATTCAAATGCACAAGATACAATAGATTCGTTAAATTTTCATCAACTTACAGTGGTTGGAACAGCATATTCTTCTTATTATATGAATTTTGAAAGAGGTACAACTTCAATAGGCAACGGTAGTGTTGCAGGATTTGTATATATTTTGCCTGAAGATTTTGATTTAGATTATTATAGCGAAATTTTTATTAAATTTAATTGCAATGAGGAAATTTATTCTGAAAAATATAAAAATTTTATGGGTGAAAAAGATATTATTTGGGAGGATTTGACACAACAGCAAGCAAATCATCGCTATGATAGAATTATTGCTGACGCTGAATCAGAATTAAATGACGGAAAACAGGAACTCAAAGACAAACAAAAAGAGGGCGAACAAGAATTACAAGACGCTGAAAAAGAATTATCTGATTCTGAAAAAAAGCTTTCCGATGCAGAACAAGAATTAAACAATGCAAAAAAAGAACTGGATACTGGTAAAAAAGAAGTTGAAAATGCTGAAAAAGAATTATCAAATGCTGAAAAAAAACTTGATGACGCAGAGCAGGAAATTCAAGACGGAAAACAAGAGCTTGCTAATGCAAAAGAACAATTAGAAAATGCAAAATTAGAACTTGACAATGCAGAAAAACAACTGGAAGAAGCAGAACAAGAATTAATCACAGGACAACAAGAATTAGATTCCTCACGGAAACAATTACAAGAAGGACAAGCACAATTAGAAACTGGACAAAAACAACTTACAGAAGCAAGAGCTGTATTAGAACAGTCTCAAGCAGAATTATCTGCCAAAGAATCTGAATTATTAGCCAATCAACAGGCATTTGATACACAGTTTGCACAAGCAGAATTAGCATGGGAATATTTGCCAGAAGAACAAAAGCAAATGCTTTTAGCTACACAGGCACAGCTTGCTTCTGCATGGAAAGAAATCGAATCTGCTAAAACGCAATTAGAAACTGGATTACAGGAGCTGAACGCACAACAGGTTTTACTCACTGAAAAACAAGAAGAAATTACGGCTGGTTGGCAATCTCTGGAAGAAGGACAAAAAAAATTAGATGACGGAAGAATAGAATATGAACAGGGACTTGCAGATTATGAAACAGGAAAACAAGAATATCAAGACGGTTTAGAAGCATACCAAGAAGCCGAAAAAATTTATCAAGATGGTTTAAAAGAATATGAAACTGGTAAGCAAGAATATCAAGATGGTTTAAAAAAATATCAGGACGGTAAACAAGAATATGAAGATGGTTTGCAAAAATATCAGGACGGTTTGGCAGAATATGAAGACGGCAAACAGAAATTTGCTGACGGACAGAAAGAATATCAGGACGGTAAACAGGAATTTGATGAAAAAATTGCAGATGCTGAACAGGAAATTGCAGACGCTGAACAAGAAATTGCAGATATTGAAAAACCTGATAGCTATGTATTAGATAGAAATACAAATATTAGTTATGCGTGTTTTGAAAGTGATTCCCAAATTGTAGAACAGATTGCAAAAATATTTCCGATATTTTTTATTTTAGTTGCTGCACTTGTTTGTATGACAACAATGAGCCGTATGATAGAAGAACAACGTACCCAAATCGGAACACTGAAAGCATTAGGTTATTCAGAGTTTTCTATTATGGGAAAATTTTTAGTTTATTCTGGCAGTGCATCTTTGATTGGCTGTATTGTAGGATATTTTGTTGGAACAGTTGTTTTTCCACAAGTTATCTGGATGTCTTATGAATTAATGTATATGCCAATTCCTATGCATTATTTATTTGATTGGCAATTAGCACTGGCTTCTTTAATTGCTTCATTGGCTTGCTCTATGGGAACGACTTGGATTTCTTGTCATCATGAGCTTGCGGAAACTTCTGCAGGGCTTATGCGTCCAAAAGCTCCTAAAGCTGGAAAACGTGTATTTTTAGAATATATTCCGTTTATTTGGGATAAATTAAAATTTTTACATAAAGTTTCTGTTCGTAATATTTTTAGATATAAACGCAGATTTTTTATGATGATTGTTGGAATTAGCGGCTGTACTGCATTATTATTAACAGGTTTTGGCGTAAATGATTCTATTGCAGGGTTTGCTGATGTGCAGTATACTGAAATTTTAGTTGCAGATGCTGAAGCAGTTCTGAAAACAGATTCTGGTGAAGAATTATCAAAAGAATTAGAACAAATTCTTGATACCCAAACACAAGAATATGTTTTATTACATCAAGCATCATGGGATTTACTAGCTGATGATAAAATAAAAAGCATTTCATTGCTTGCACCTTTTGGTGATATGAGTGCATATATCAATTTTCATACATTGCAGCAAGAATCTGTTGCATTTCCGTCTGTTGATGAAGCAATTATCAGCAATAGCATTTCAGAACGTTATCATGTTTCTTTGGGTGATGTGATTACACTTAGAAATGAAGATATGCAGGAACTGCATTTGACTGTCACAGGAATTTTTGAAAATCATGTCTATAATTATATTTATATTACGCCTGAAACAATGACGAAGCAACTTTCTGAATCACCTGAATTTAATACAATTTATATGAATTTTCCTGAAAATGCTGACCAATATCAAATATCTGCTGAAATTGCTGGCAATGATTCTGTGACAAATATTACTTTATTGCAGGATTTAAAAAGCCGTATGTCTGACATGATGGGCAGTTTAAAATATGTTGTTTTATTAGTCATTATTTCCGCAGGCGGACTTGACTTTATTGTATTATATAATTTAACTAATATTAATATCACAGAACGAATTCGGGAAATTGCTACTATTAAAGTACTTGGCTTTTTCAAGAATGAAACATCTGCTTATGTGTTGCGTGAAAATATTTTCTTGACAACATTAGGTATTATCGTAGGATTAATTTTAGGTGTATTCTTGCATAAATTTATTATGTCACAAATTATTGTTGATATGGTTTCATTTAAGATTAGAATCTTACCTATGAGTTTTATTTATAGTATTATTCTTACTTTTATATTTAATATCATCGTGAATTTATTCATGGAAGTGAAATTAGAAAAAATCAACATGGCTGAATCTCTTAAATCTGTGGATTAACCCCAAAATATCGGCGTTTTTTTAAATGCCGATATTTTTTTGAAAATTTTTCAAAAAAATTTTCAAAAAACACTTGACAAATCAAATAAAGTGTGCTATAATAATAAAGTAGTCAGGGGAAAACACCTGAAAGACAGAAATCAAAAACTATGGAAGCTTAGCTCAGCTGGGAGAGCATCTGCCTTACAAGCAGAGGGTCATAGGTTCGAGCCCTATAGTTTCCATGTTGGCTCGATAGTTCAGTTGGTTAGAACGCCGCCCTGTCACGGCGGAGGTCGTGGGTTCGAGTCCCATTCGAGTCGTAAAATTGCGGATTTAGCTCATCTGGTAGAGCGCCACCTTGCCAAGGTGGAGGTAGCGAGTTCGAGCCTCGTAATCCGCTCCATTTTTTTCGGCGCTATAGCCAAGTGGTAAGGCGTGGGTCTGCAACACCCTGATCCCCAGTTCAAATCTGGGTGGCGCCTCTGAAAAGCAAGAAAAGACTGATGTTTCAGTCTTTTTTTGTTGTTTACATAGATAGCACTTATTTCTGAGAAAATTCTTGAATCACTTTTATGATTCCGACAATATGCGAATTAAAATTTTCAAGTTCTTCAGCTGGTACCCATAATTCTTGATGATAATTTCTGCCAACGGTTTGAATTTGAAATTTTGCATAATAACTATCATCAATTTCAAATTGTGTCACATAGCCTTTATGGTCGCTTGTGCTTTTCACATTCCAATTTTTAGCGATTTCTTCTGCATATTTTTGATTCAAAACTGGATAAAAAATAGGTTGTTCTGGCAGTCGTGGCGGAAATGATTTATAATTGCTTTGTCTGATTAATTCTAATTCAGCAGTGCCTACAGGTCTGTATAAAATCATAAGGATTCTTCTTTCTATGTTAGATTTTGTTATTAAAATTATTATAGCATGATAAATAAAAAAAGTCAAGCAAACCACTTGACAAATGTTTAAAAATATGTTAAAATAGAATAAATAAAATTAAATCATAATCTGAACAGAAGGCATAGTATTTATGCTATTCGGGTTGCATGGCAACAGCGGTAAATGCACCGCAGGACAGGAAATTTTAGTAACTGTCCTGCGGTTTTTTGTATATTTTTATAACAGGAGGGTATTTTATGACAACTCAACAATCAGAAAAAATTGCTGTAAAAGTTTCAAGTGTTAGTATTATTGGAAATATTTTACTTTCATTATTTAAATTATTGACTGGTGTGATTGCACATTCCTCTGCTATGATTAGTGATGGATTTCATTCTGCATCAGATGTGTTCAGTAGTATTATTGTGATTATTGGCGTGAAATTATCATCAAAAAAATCAGACAGTGACCATCCTTATGGACATGAACGCTTAGAATGTGTTGCATCAATTGTATTATCTGTGATTTTAGTAATCACAGGCTGTTTTATTGGACGGGACGCTTTAGAACAAATTTTACATGCGAATACAACAGAATTTGTTATTCCTGACAAATTAGCAATGCTAGCTGGAATTATTTCTATTTTGGCAAAAGAATCTATGTTCTGGTATACAAGGCATTATGCAAAAGCATTAGATTCTGGTGCATTAATGGCAGACGCTTGGCATCATAGAAGTGACGCATTATCCTCCATTGGGGCAATCATCGGCATTGTAGGGGCAAGATGTGGCTATCCTGTATTAGAATCTGTTGCAAGTTTAGTCATTTGTATTTTTATTTTAAAAGCGTCTTATGATATTTTTATAGATGCGATTAACAAACTAGTTGACCATTCTTGTGATGATACGACAGAAAAAGCAATTCGTTCTTGTGTGTTGACACATGATGAAGTATTAGGCATTGACGAATTAAAAACAAGAGTATTTGGCAATCGAATTTATGCAGATATTGAAATTAGTGTTGATGGCACAAAGACTTTATTTGAAAGTCATGCAATTGCGGAACAAGTGCATAATGCTGTAGAGCAAGAATTTCCAAAATTAAAGCATATTATGGTACATGTGAACCCGTCAGCTTAAAAATTAAAAAAACCAGAAACATGAATTTGTTTTTGGTTTTAGTTTGATTAATTTATAATAGCTTTTGCAATAGCAATATCCGCTTGCATATCAAGTTCTGGATATTTCTGATTAAGTTCTTCAAAGGTAGATATTATTTTCTGACTCTTAAAGTTGAATGCAATTTCCTCAAAAATTTCTGATATATAGTACAAATCTTCCTTTTTACAATGATTCAAATATAAGATAGTATCATTTTCATTTTGGCTTAATATTTTCGCAATATTATCCCAACATTCATAGATAGAATAACTATCATTTTCATTTGCTTTTTTTCTTTTGCTAAGCCAATCATTTAATTCAATAATATTCATTTTTTGGGTCATAAATCAGTATCAGGGAACACAGGCTGAATAACTAAAATTTTTTTAGTTACTTTTGTTTCGCTTTTTTTAGAGTAAATTTATACAATTAGTTATAATTTTATGTGAATAGTCTGTACCACTATAATCTATCAATTCTTTTTGAATTTCCAAAATTCCAAATCCTCCATCAGTCAGATTTTGATATTTCAAAAAAGGTTTATGAATGATGTTTTTTAATTTGATAGGACAATTTATAAGAATAGTATATAAATCACAATTTTTTTTACAATATAAAATTATAAAAATTCTATTATCCATATCAGACTGAAATAAAAAACACACATCTTTATGAATTATATCTAAATTACTAATTTCATTTATATAAGTAAGGTAATTAGCATATATGTTATTGATTGCTATATTAAGTAACTCTGCAATTTCCTGAATCATATTACATGCTAACTCCGGAGAAATAACTGTAGAGAATAATTCAATATCATTGTATTTATGAAAAAAACTAATATATTTATCCATAGTATAATAACCATTTTCCTCCTATTCTTTTTATAATTTCTCATTGTTCAAAAAAAGTCCAGCTTTTCACTGGACTTTTTTGACATGCTATAATTTACATTCATAAATAGATTCTTTTTCTAATGTTTCTAGCAAATTAATATCTAATATATGTTCTTGGTCTATCATATCTATCACATGACTAATTTCTTCTTGTATTTCATAATCATAATGTTGATATTTTCTATGAAAAAGTTCATTATATTTACATAGCCAGAAATATCGGCTATATAATATATCTGCTATATTAAATTTTTTATCTATATCATTGTTATATCTTAATGCATATGATATTTTTTCTATATAATTATCAGCATCAATTTTGTATATTGTTAATGGTGATATAAAATTAGTCAAGTCCTTTTTACTGAGTATTTTTATTACTTTCATGATTCAAGATATTTAGAAGTTAAAATTAATTATTTTTTACAAGTTGTTTCAAACGGTTCATAGCTTCAATCGTATTATCTTTATCGCCGAAAGCCGTTAATCTAAACCAATTTGTGCCATTTTTGCCAAATCCTGCCCCTGGCGTACCAACAACAGCAATTTCATTTAGCATTTTATCAAAGAATGACCAGCTATCTAATTCAAATGGGCATTTGAACCAGATATATGGCGAATTAATACCGCCTGTGAATGGGATATTTAATTCTGTGAGTGTTTCAGCAATAATTTTTGCATTTTCCTGATAATAAATAATATTTTCTTTGACTTGTTTTTGCCCCTCTGGTGTAAATACAGCTTCTGCTCCACGCTGTACGGGATAAGACACGCCATTGAATTTAGAACCCTCTCTTCTATTCCAAAGCTGTGCAAGACTAACTTCTGTGCCGTCACTTGCAATTGCTTTTAATTCAGACGGAACAACTGTATAGCCACAACGTACCCCTGTAAAGCCTGCTGTTTTAGACAAAGAACACATTTCAATTGCAACTTCTTTTGCACCTGCAATTTGATAAATACTTCTTGGAATATTTTCTTGACTAATAAAGGCTTCATAAGCAGCATCATAAAGAATTACTGCACCATGCTGTTTTGCATAAGCAATCCATTCCGCAAGCTGTTGTTTTGTATAAGCAGCACCAGTTGGATTATTTGGAGAACACAAATAAATAATATCAGGGAAAACTTTTTCACCGTTTAATTCATAGCCGTCAGGATTTGGCATTGCACAGAATCCATTTTCTTCTGTAGAATCTGCATAGACAATTTGTCTGCCGTTCATGAGATTAGAATCTACATAAACAGGATAAGCAGGGTCTGTGATTAAAATAATATTATCATCACCGAAAATATCTACTAAATTACCACAGTCACTTTTTGCACCGTCATTGATTCTGATATCACAAGCAGGAACATCAGCTCCAAAAGATTTATAATAATTTGCAACAGCTTCACGCAAGAAATCATAGCCAGCACCACTATCTTCATAACCTTTGAAAGTTTCTTTGACAGCAAGTTCATCACAAGCTTTTTTCATTGCCTCTACAACAACTGGTGCAATTGGCAATGTCACATCACCAATACCCATGCGAATTAATTTTTTATCCGGATTTGCTTTTTGAAACGCATTTACTTTTTCTGCAATGCGGATAAATAAATAATTTTTTTCCAGTTTCAGATAATTTTCGTTTACTTTTACCATGGAAAATATACCTCCGTTTTTGTTTTATATTTTATTCAGACCAAGTCCCGTCAAATATATGCGTTGCAGAACCAGTCATCATAACCGTACCATTTGTATGATAGATAATTTCTAAATTACCACCTAATAATTGCACTGTAATTGGCTCATCATGCTTGCAATAGCCATTCAGAACAGATGCAACAGCAACCGCACAAGCACCAGTGCCACAAGCCATTGTTTCACCGCTGCCACGTTCCCAGACACGCATTTTTACTGTATGAGAATTCATAATATTCACAAATTCTGTATTAACCTGTTCTGGAAATGCTTCATGATGTTCAAATGCAGGTCCGATTTTTTCCAAATCTAATTGATTTACATCTTCATCAAGAAACACAACACAGTGCGGATTCCCCATAGAAACAGCAGTGATAGTATATTGCTTTTGATTGACTGTCAAAGGCTTTGCAATAAAATTTTCACCTTCGGCAAGCATAGGAATATCAGACGGTTTTAAAATGGCTTTGCCCATGTCTACCGTTGCACCAACGGCTTTATGATTTTCAATTTGAAGTGTAATATATTTGATTCCGGATTTTGTTTCTACAGATAATTTAGGGCTAGTCACAATGCCATTGTCGTAAACATATTTGCCAACACAACGAATGCCATTGCCACACATCATACCTTCTGAACCGTCTGCATTAAACATTCTCATACGACAATCTGCTTTATCAGATGGTAAAATTAAAATTAATCCATCAGAGCCAATGCCTTTTCTTCGGTCACTCACAGCAATAGAAAGTTGTTCCGGATTGTCCACTTGTTCTTGAAAACAGTTTACATAGACATAATCGTTACCGATACCATGCATTTTTGAAAATTTCATAAAAATCACCTTTCTTACATGCAATTATATATTGATATATACTTACAGCATTTATCATAGCATATTTTACAGCAAAATGCAAGTGTTTCCAGAAATTTTATTTGTAAGCTGAAAATTTTTCTTGCATTTTATAAAAAAACATGATATAATAAATCATATATTTTATTTTCTAAGAGGAGGGCTAATATTGAAAGAAATTACAAAACAATTATGTGAAGGTGTGCAGCTGACAGCAATCGCAGAACCAAAATTTAAAACAAGCAGTATTGCTGTTATTATGTTAATGCCAGCTGAACCAGAGAATTATGCAAAATGGAGTCTTGCGCATAGTATTTTATTAAATTCTTGTGAAAAATATCCCAGTGTTGCAGAAATGTCAAAAAAAATGCAGGAGCTGTATGATTCTCATATTAATGGCGCTGTTTCTGTTTCAGGTGATGTATTTCAAATGAGTTTTACTATCAGTGCAATTGCAGATAGTTATGCATTAAATGGCGAAAAACTTTGTCAGGAAATGACTGCTTTTTTACTGGAATGCTTATTGCACCCGTTATTAAATTCAGATAATCATGCTTTTACAGAACAAGCTTTTCAAACAGAATTACAAGAGTTATTAGACACAATTGATGGAGAAATTAATAATAAACGTGCGTATGCAAGCAAGCGGTTAAAAGAAATTGCTTTTGCAGGTGAAATTGCTGCTCATACATGCTATGGTACAAGAGAAGAAGTATTAGCATTAACACCTGAAATTGTTTATCAGGCATATCTGGAATTTTTAGAAAAAGCACAGATTTTAATTTATTACGTTGGTTCAGAAAATGTATCAGAGTTAGAAAATTTATTCCAAAATGCGTTTCAGCCAAGAAAATTATTAGACTTGCATTTTTATTCGCCAAGTGCTTGCAAATCTGAGCCAGTTATTGTCAGAGAATCTATGCAAGTAAATCAATGCCAGTTACTGCTTGCTTTGAAATCAAATCAAAATATAAATTTTGAACCGTTTCGGATGACAAGTTTAATTCTTGGTGGGACACCATTTTCGCTATTATTTTCTAATGTCAGAGAAAAATTAAGTCTTTGTTATTATTGCTCCAGCAAAGATATTCGTATAAAAAATACGATTCTTATTTCTTCGGGTGTTTCTGCGGAAAATCTTAAAAAAACACAGCAAGCAATTTTAGAACAGTTGGAATTATTGCAAAAAGGTGAATTTGATGATAATTTATTAGCAAATGCAAAACGTTATATTATTAATGCAATCCGTTTGACGGGGGATACACCATCTTCTTGTATTGGGGAAGCATTAGAGCGTTTTATAAGAGAAGACCACGCAAGCGTTGAAAAAAGAATTGCTTTATTTGAACAAATCAAAAAAGAAGATATTATTGCAACTGCAAATACTTTGCAATTGGATAGCGTGTATATTTTAGAACAGGAGGCACAGGCATGAGAAACTCAGAAATGATTGCAGCACCTTATGGTAATCAAAAATGTTTGCGTGTCAAGCATCAAACAGGATTAAATATTGATATTATAGAAATGCCTGATTATCATAGTGCTTATGCATTATTCGGTACAAAATATGGCTCTGTGAATACTAGATTTAAATTAAAAGGTGAAAAAGATTTTGCACAGGTTCCTGAGGGAATCGCACATTTTTTAGAGCATAAGTTATTTGAAAATGAAGATTGTGATGCATTTGAGCGTTATGCCAAAACAGGTGCCATTGCGAATGCTTACACGTCATTTGATAGAACAGCTTATTTATTCATGTGTTCTGAAAATTTCAAGCCATCTTTGGAAATTTTACTTGATTTTGTACAGCACCCGTATTTTACACAGGAAACTGTTGCAAAAGAACAAGGCATTATTGCACAAGAAATTAAAATGAATCAAGATGAACCAAGCTGGAAGTTATTTTTTAATTCTCTGAAAGGTATGTATTATCATCATCCTGTTAAAATTGATATTGCAGGCACAGTCGAAAGTATTGCACAGATTGATGCAGATTTGCTATATAGATGCTATCGAACGTTTTATAATTTGCATAACATGACACTTGCAATTGCAGGAAATGTTAAAGCAGAAGAAGTGCTTGAAATTTGTGATAAATTATTAATTCCCTGTGAAAATCAAGGATTGGAAGAAGTTTTCCCAGAAGAACCTGAAACTATTAAATATTCTGAAATGGAAGATATCGCCCCTGTTGGTATGCCGTTGTTTAGTCTGGATTTTAAATTAAAGCCTAAAAAAACAGGTTCAGAATTATTAAAAGCAGAAATGCTTGCAGAATTAGCAATGCAAACGTTATTTTGTTCTAGTTCAAAATGTTATCAGGAAATGCTGGAACAGAAATTAATTAATTTTGAATTTGGTGTGGATATGCCATTTGCTGGTAGCGGACATTTTTCAGTTGGTTTGGGCGGTGAATCCCGAAAGCCTCGTGAAGTCCGTGAAAAAATCTTTGCCGTTCTGGAAGATGCAAAAAGAAACGGTTTTGATAAACAAGCTTTTGATAGATTGAAAAAAGCCCGCTATGGTGGTATGATTCGTTCTATGAATAGTGTGGAAAGTAATGCATCTATGTTATTTGATAGCTATATGTCAGGTGTGAAGCCGTTTGAATCTGTTTCTATCTTAGCAGAATTGCATTATGAAGATGCTTTGCAATTCCTGCGTGATGAAATCAGTCTGGACAATGCTGTATTGTCCATTGTCCATGCTTAGGGCTGATAGCCCTAGCGTGAATGAGCTAGGCTATGAAAATTTAGATTATAATGAAATTGTATTCCCAAAGTTGGGATTGGATTTTCATATTGATTCGACAGCATTTACTGTTTTTGGAATAAATATTCAATGGTATGGAATTATTATTTCATTTGGTATTGTATTAGCATTACTATTTGGCATGAGGCATTTTAGAAAAGTTGGTCTTGACGGTGCAAGTTGCTTAGATGTTGTTACAGTGGGTTGTATTGGTGGTATTGTTGGTGCAAGAATTTATTATGTCATGTTTAACTGGTCAGAATATGCTGGTGATATAAAATCTATTTTAAACGTTCGGCAGGGCGGACTTGCCATTTATGGCGGTGTGATAGGTGCATTACTATCTGGAATGGTTGCCTGCAAAATTTGCAAAGTTAAAATTTTGCCTATGCTAGATGTTTGCGGAGCAGGTTTTTTATTAGGGCAGGCAATCGGCAGATGGGGAAATTTTACAAATCAAGAAGCTTTTGGTTGTAACACAGATTGTATATTTGGAATGTCTGGCGGTAGAATTCAAAGTTGGATTACGCAGAATTATGATAGCGAGATATTAGCCCCGAATTATATGGTTCACCCTTGTTTTTTCTATGAATCTGTCTGGTGTCTGATAGGATTTGTTGTATTAGCATATATTTTAAATAAATTTAGAAAGTTTGACGGACAGATTGCTTTGCTTTATCTTGGCTGGTATGGTTTGGGAAGATTTTTTATTGAAGGACTTCGGACAGATAGCTTGACAATCGGACAAGCAGAAAATTTGCGTGTTTCTCAAATATTGGCTTTTGTCTGTGTGATTTTTTCAGTGATTATGTTATTCATATGCTTTTCTAAAATAAACCGCATGGGAGCGGATTATAAATTATATTGTGATACAGAAGAATCTAAAATGCTTTTAGAGCAGACTAAAAATAAAAATTAAATAAAAAGGAGTTTTTTATTATGGCAAATTTAATTGATGGCAAACAAGTTTCTGCAACTGTGAAAGAACAAGTGAAACAGGAAACTGAAAATTTATTTCAAAAATATGGCAAACGTCCAGCTCTTGCAGTTGTGATTGTCGGAAATAACCCTGCATCCCGTGTGTATGTAAATAATAAAAAGAAAGCTTGTGAAATGGTTGGATTTCAGTCGTTTGAATATGCTTTGCCTGAAGATACCACACAGGAAGAATTATTAGAATTAGTGCAAACGCTCAATGCTGATGAGAATATCAATGGCATTTTAGTGCAGCTGCCTGTGCCAAAGCAAATTGATGAAAATGCAATTATTAATGCAATTTCTTCGGAAAAAGATGTTGATGCTTTTCATCCTGAAAATGTTGGTAAAATTATGATTGGGGATTATGCATTTTTGCCATGTACGCCTGCAGGGGTCATGGAGCTGATTCATGCAACTGGTATAGAAATTTCAGGTAAGAAATGCGTTGTTATTGGCAGAAGTAATATTGTTGGGAAACCTATGGCTATGCTATTACTTCATGAAAGCGGAACGGTTACTATCTGTCATAGTCGTACACAAGATTTGCCATCAGTTACAAGAGAGGCGGATATTTTAGTAGTAGCCATTGGCAAAGCAAATTTTGTGACAGCGGACATGGTAAAAGAGGGAGCTGTTGTCATTGATGTTGGTATGAATCGCCTTGAAAATGGCAAACTCTGTGGTGATGTAAATTTTGCAGAAGTAGAGCCAAAAGCTTCTTGGATTACGCCTGTTCCTGGTGGCGTTGGTCCTATGACAATTGCTATGTTAATGAAAAATACATTAACGGCATTTAAAAAACAAAATAATTTATTTTAAAAAATGATTTAAAAAAGGAGAAAATTTTATTGTGAATTATGAAATTCAGGGAAGCCCTTATCCAGTTGTTATGATTAGGCTTGAAAATGGCGAAAGTGTTGTTTGTCAAAAAGGTGCTATGACTTGGATGACACCTAATATGATAATGCAGACAACAGGTGGTGGAAGTATTGGCAGAATGTTCAGTCGTGCTATCAGTGGTGAATCTATGTTCCAAAATGTCTATACAGCACAAGGCGGAGGAGGTTTGATTGCATTTGGTTCTTCTGCACCAGGTGAAATTATGCCAATTGAAATTACACCAAATCAAACAATTATTGCACAGAAATCCGCATTTCTGGCATCTAGTCAAAGTGTAAATTATGAGTTGTTTTTTCAAAAAAGAATTGCAACGGGATTTTTGGGCGGTGAAGGTTTTATTATGCAAAAATTTTCTGGTTCAGGTATGTTGTTTCTGGAAATTGATGGCAGTGTGATTAGTTATACCCTTGAACCAAATCAATCTTTATTAGTTGATACAGGCTATCTTGCAGCAATGGATAGTACATGTTCCATTGAAGTGGAATCTGTTAAAGGTGTTGGTAATGCTTTGCTTGGCGGTGAAGGATTTTTTAATACCAGAGTAACTGGACCAGGAAGAATTTGGTTACAGACAATGCCTCTTGCACAAATGGCATCTTCTATCAGAAAATATATTCCCTCCAGAGGATAGTGCTATTTTTGAATAAAATTTAAAAGGTGGTTACTATTATGCATAAAATTGTTAATGATATCTTAGTAAAGGGTGGCTGGTTTGAGGGAAGAAAAGTCCCTATTGATGATGTTATTAATTATTGGAAAAAGGAAAAATATCCATTATATCCCGATCAAATAAATTTCATTCAAGAGTTTCATAACTTAGGATTGAGATTTCACAACATAAATGGTCATCAATATCATATAGAGATAGATCCGCTTTCCAATGGTGTTCCATCGTGGGCTTTAAAAAAATATATTAAATATGCAAATGCCAATCTTGTTTATTTTGGTGAAGTAGTCTGTCAAGATACTTTTCTATTCATCACACAAGATTCAAAAATATACGGTGCTTATGAAGATGAAATTGTTTTTTGGGGAAATAACTTTTATGAAAGTTTAGAGAATGTTTATTTTGACAATATATCATGGGAGATTATGAAAGATTTCTTTGTTGATATTGATGATGATGAAAATATTTTTCTTGAAGATCTATTAGGGGATTCTATAAAAAATCTCTCTGATGATAATAAAATAGAAAAATAAATATAATTATGAATCATATAATAGAAAAATATTTTAAAAAATATGGCTGGCATCAATGTAAAAAAGCACTGTGATTACAGACAGTGCTTTTTGTTTGTATTTATATTTTTTATATAATTTAAATAGAAATTGTTGAAAAGCTTTAAATATTTTATTCAAAAATGTATTGACAAATTTTTTCATATATGCTATGATATAAGTATAAATTCTTTATAAAAAGAGTCAAAATCAAATGAACGGATTTTCTAAAAAAATAATTGCTACATTCGCAATGGTAGGATTGCTTTGCATTACAATTCCAGTTTCCGTATCTGCTGTAGTATTAGCGATTGTATATGGTGGAATTGCTACGGCTAATCACCAATATAATTGTGGTACTATTATCACAAATTATCATCTCCAGTTTTACAATAATAATCCAAATATTAGCTATTAATTTTTAAAGGAGGTTATTTTATGAAAAAGAAATTTTGTGTTGTTTCTGCAACAGCCTTTTTGCTTGCATTTTCGTCATTGAATATAAGTGCAAATGCAACAGTTTTTTATCTTTATCCAGATTGGTGCAATGAATTTGATTTTGAGAATCACAAAGCTAATTTTGTGATTAATGGTGTCTATCATAAAGATGACAGTACAATTCCTTATCAGTATTCTGTAACATATTTGACAAATTATACTATAGGTGAAAATGGTAATAGATATCAATTTTCAGATTCCACGGGTATTATTGGTGTAAGAGACCTTGCTCCTTATTTAGAAAATGCTGAAAATCTTAAAGTGGGCGATTTAATCTATATCACAGAGGCATTTCTCTGCTGTGCTGCAGCTGGTCCTGGATATTGGGAGATAGCAAATAAATCGTGGTCAGGATTTGAAGAACTAGAGTTAGAAGTAAATTATATCGGCAATGGTGCAGAGATTTTTGGCAATCAATTTATGAAAGCTGTTCGTGATGAAATGTTACCATATATGGAAGAATCCTATATGTCACCATGGATATTGAGTGATGATTCCCGTTATGAAACATTTGATATTGTCATGGGTGATGCCACAGATGATAATGAAGTTGATATTATTGATGTAATCGCAATGAATAAAGCAATTCTTGGACAGAAAACAATGAGTTTCTATGCACAATATGTTTCTGATGTCAATAAAGATAATATTGTAGACCCAATGGATTCTTTGGCAGTTATGAAATATATTGTCGGTCTGACAGATACACTAGGTGAGTAAAGAGATAAATATAATAGAAAAATATTTAGAAAAATATGGCTGGCATCAAGGAAGAAAAGTTAATATGCATAATATTATTCAGTATTTTCAAGAATATGAATTGTATACTTTTAAAAAAGGGCTTGATTTTTTAGAAGAATTTTCTGGATTAAATATCTCTATCAATAATAAAATAACGAATAGCGTAATAGAAATAAATGCTTTAAAAGGAATAGAGAACAGTGCATATTTAGAAGATATAGAAAGTTATTTCAAAATAAAATTAATGCCTATTGGATATTGGAGAGCTATGAACAGAACATTATATATTGATGAATCAGGTAGTATATATGGTAATATTGACGAATTTGTAACTATTTTTGGAAATAATTTTCATGAAGCATTAGATAATATTATTAATTTAAAAACGATTAAAAATTTTCTTGTTTCGTAATTTAGGGAATCGGGTTAATTTTTTTTATATTGCTGAAAAACAGGAGTTTGGAAACAAGCTCTTGTTTTTATGTGTAAATTCCATGGATATGCTTTACAAATGACAAAAAATATGCTATGATAAAGATATTGGAGTTGAGAGAGGAGTTTTTCGCATGAATCAACAGGAATTTTTGCAGGTCAAAAAAAGGGCATTACAAAGATATTTTTCCCGTATGAATCCACAGCAATTGGAGGCTGTGACAACAGTAAATGGTGCTTTGTTAGTTCTTGCAGGGGCAGGAAGTGGCAAAACAACAGTAATCATTAATCGAATTGTGAATATGGTTTTATTTGGTGATACGTTGCATATCATGACACCTGTGCCGAATTATCAAAAATTACAAGTATTACAGGATTATATACAGGGAAAAATCACACTGAATTCAGAAGAATTGCAGAATATTATTGCTGTGAAACCAGTGAATCCATGGCAAATATTAGCGATTACATTTACAAACAAAGCGGCGGAGGAATTAAAAAACCGCCTTGCTAAAACTTTGGGAGAAACAGCAAAAAATATACATGCTTCTACATTTCATTCAGCATGTGTGAGAATTTTACGAACTTGTAGTGACAGAATAGGATATTCTAACCAATTTACGATTTATGACATGGAAGATAGTTTAAAAATTATAAAAGCTTGCATGAAAGAGTTGAAAATTTCAGAAAAAGATTTTTCACCAAAGAATATGCTTGCCAATATTAGCAGAGCGAAAGACAGAATGATTGCTCCAGAAGAATATCTTGAAGAATTTGGCGAAGATAATTATTTACATGTGGTAACAGAAAAAGTTTATCAGGCATATCAGGAGCAATTAAAAAAAGCAAATGCAATGGATTTTGATGATTTAATTTATTTAACAGTGCAAATATTTGAGCGTCACAAAGATATTTTAGAAAAATATCAAAATAAATTTAAATATATCATGATTGATGAATATCAAGATACAAATTATGCACAGTATCGGCTAGTTAGCTTATTATCACAAAAATATAGTAATTTGTGCGTTGTCGGGGACGATGACCAAAGTATTTATAGTTTTCGTGGAGCAACAATTGAAAATATTTTGAATTTTGAGAGCCAGTTTAAAAATTGCAGGACAATTCGTTTAGAGCAAAATTACAGGTCTACTAAAAATATTTTAAATACTGCAAATCATGTGATTGCCAATAATAAAAATCGTAAAGGAAAAAATCTCTGGACTTCTGGAGAAGCGGGCGAATTGGTTCATATTGTGACAGCATCTGATGAAAAAGCAGAGGCACAATTTATTATAGATAATATTAAAAAACAAATCATAGAAGGAAAAAAATATTCTGATTTTGTTGTTTTATATCGCATGAATGTATTGTCTAATAATTTAGAAAAATATTTTATAAAAAATAAAATACCTTATCGGATTTACGGAGGAATTCGTTTTCAGGACAGAAAAGAAATTAAAGATATTTTAGCATATTTATCTGTTTTGGTCAACCCGTTTGATATAATTCGATTTGAGCGAATTATTAATACGCCAAGGCGTGGCATAGGAGAAACTACGACTGTAATTATTAATAAAATTGCAAGTGATTTTAATATCAGTCCGTTGGAAGTAATAGAAAATTGCCAAAATTATCCTAGATTATCCCGAAGAACCGCAGTATTAACGCAATTTGCATATCTTATGCAGGAATTGAAAGAAAAAATTTCTGAATTGTCACTGGAAGAATTTTTTGATTTTATGCTGGAAAAAACAGGATATTTAGATATGCTGAAAGCAGATGGCAAAGACGGCGAAGAACGTATAGAACATGTAAGAGAATTTCGTTCTAATATTGTAGATTATGTGCGGTCGCATGAAAATCCAACACTGGAAGAATTTCTGGAAGAAATGGCATTATATACAGATGCAGATAAAAATAATACTGAACAAGATGTTGTTACTCTCATGACGATGCATTCTGCAAAAGGTCTTGAATTTGATACTGTTTTTGCAGTTGGCATGGAAGAAAATATTTTTCCATCTGCCAGAAGTGCATTTGAACAATCAGAACTGGAAGAAGAACGCAGGCTTGCTTATGTAACAATTACAAGAGCAAAAAAATATTTATATTTGCTCCATGTGCAAAGTCGCCTGATTTTTGGCGGTTATCGAAATAATGAAATTTCAAGATTTTTAACAGAAATTCCAGAAGAATATATTTGTTTTGAAAAATGCCAAAATACTGAAATAACAAAAATAGAAAATACATCTCAAAAATCTATGTATTTTGTAAAAAAGCCGAATCTTTCAGCTGGCAATGTGAATCAAGTATTTGAAGTTGGTGAATGGATTCATGATGCAGTGTTTGGAGATGGCATTGTAATAAGTGCAAAGCCAATTGGCAGAGATTGTCTGTTAGAAATTGCCTTTGATAAAGTAGGAATTAAAAAATTAATGGCTAGGTATCGCAATATTATAAAAATTTCTAAATAAGCTTAAATTTAGTAATATTCTTTTTTTGGCAAACCATTGACGAAATCAGAAAAATATGCTATAATAAACAGGAATCTATGACGATAAGGAGATATTTTTTATGAAAGTGAAATTAATCGCTCATACAGTTCAGCCAGATAAAGTTGTTGCAGCAGCAGCAAAGTTATGTTACTCTCATACTGGTGCAATGGATTTAATGGATGATATGGATGAAGCCAAAGCAGAAAATTTTGTCGAAATGTTAAGTAAAATCGGGCATGAAAGTCCGATTGAACATGCAAATTTTACTTTTGCGGTGGAAGGTGTGTCAAGGTCTTTGCTTGCACAAATTACAAGACATAGGCTAGCAAGCTTTTCTGTACAAAGTCAGCGTTATGTAAAATTAAAAAATTTTATTTATATTACACCACCAGAAATAGAATCTATTCCAGAGGCTTTGGCATTATATCAGAAAACAATGCAAAATTGTGTAACTTCTTATCAGGAATTAGCAGAAATTTTAGAAAAAAAGCATTATGCAGATTTTTTAAAGCAGGGAATTTCTGAACAAGAAGCCAAACGAAAAGCGGAAAAAAAAGCGATTGAAGATGCTAGATTTGTATTGCCGAATGCAAGTGAAACAAAAATGGTAATGACTATGAATGCAAGAGAGTTACGACATTTTTTTAAACTAAGATGTTGCAACAGGGCACAATGGGAAATTAGAGAACTTGCCAAAGCAATGTTAAAAGAAGTATATCCTGTATCAAAAGCATTATTTGCAAATGCAGGACCCGCCTGTTGTGCGGGTACATGTCCAGAAGGAAAAATGACTTGCGGTAATTGCCAAGCGGTTCGTCAAGAATATGCGGAATTAAAGGCAAAATTAAGTTAATTTTTAAATATGGAAAAATTTAGAAAAAATTTAAAAGCATATTATATTTTAAAATGGATATGCTAAATCTGAAAGGAATTTGTATTATGATTTATGTATTTTTAGCAAACGGTTTTGAAGAAATCGAAGCACTTGCACCTGTGGATATTTTAAGGCGTGCTGGCAAACAGGTACAAACTGTTGGTGTTGGCGGAAAAATTATCACGGGTTCTCATGGTATTGTAGTACAAGCAGATTTGACAGAATCTGAAATTGTACTTGGCAATGATTTAGAAATGATTGTACTTCCTGGAGGAATGCCTGGGACGTTACATCTTGAAAAATCAGAAACAGTGCAAACTGTGATTGATTTCTGTGCGGAGCGTGAAATTTATATCGGTGCAATCTGTGCAGCTCCGTCTATTTTGGGGCATAAAAATTTATTAAATGGCAAACAGGCAATTGCTTATCCAGGGTTTGAAGCAGAATTAACAGGTGCTGTTATTTCTGAAAATTCTGTTGTACAGAGTGATTTTATTATCACAGCACAGGGTGCTGGCGTTGCTGTGCCATTTGGTTTAAAATTGGCAGAAGTTTTAACAAGTCCCGAAAAAGCTTTTAAAATTAAAGCTAGTATTTGTTATCCAGAGCATTAAATTATTATGTTAAATATTACAGAGCAAAAAAGACAAATTCGTCAGGAAATGCGGAAAATTTTAAAAACACAGGATAAATTGATAAAAAAAAAGGCAGATGAAAAAATTTTTAGAAATTTATGCAAAAATACATGGGTACAACAAGCTGATTTGATTTTATGTTATTATGCGATGCCAGAAGAACCTGCGACACAGGAATTTATTTCCGAAATGCTGAGACAAGGCAAAAAAATTGCATTGCCAAAATGTGATATGTCCTATAAGGGCAATATGATGTTTTATGAAATAAAAAATTTATTTTCCGAAGAAATTCAATCGGGCGCATTCGGTATTCCTGAACCTGTTAATAACTATCCAATTGAATTAACAAGTAACAGTATTATTTTAGTGCCAGCACTTGCTTTTACAAGACAGGGAAAAAGACTTGGACGTGGAGGAGGATATTATGACAGATTTTTGTATCAATATCCAGAATTGCATAAAATAGGCATTTGCTATGATAGTATGTTAATGCAAAATCTGCCTTGTGAATTGCATGACTGTTATGTAGATGTGATAATAACTGAATCTAATGGAGGGTAATATGATTTCTAAATCTGAAAATGCACTTGGTGAAATTAGTATTGACCAACCTGTGCAAACAGAACCGAAAAGGACTTCTAGTAATAGTTCTGGTCACAAAAAGTCAAATTCTGGGAAGAAAAAAAAGAAAAGAAAACAAAAAAAACATGGAAGTATTAGAATTTATGGCGTTTTAATTATGCTAACACTCGTATTTGTAATTTCTATTTCTTTGGCAATTGGTATTATTGAAATCGGCAAAGATATGTTAGGAATTAACGGTTCACAAAAATTAGTTTTGTTTACTATTCCAGAGGGTGCGACAACTGCCGAAATTGCAGAAAATTTATATGAAGATGGAATTATTAAAATTCCCAAAGCGTTTATTTATTTCTCAAGATTAAGCAAAGCGGATGCTAGTTATGTTGCTGGTAATCATGAAATCAGTGCATCTATGGCATATGAAACTTTGATTGATGAATTGAAAAAAAGTCCTGATGTCGTAGAAGAACAAGCTGTTGTTGATGTCATGTTTCCAGAGGGAATCAGCTTATATGACGCTGCACAGAAATTAGAGGCAAATAATATTTGTAATGCAGATAGATTTTTATATTATTTTAATACTGGCGGTTTTGGTTATGAATTTGAAAATTATTTGCCTGAGTCTACAAGCAGACTGAAATTTTACGCAAGAGAAGGCTATTTCTTCCCTGATACGTATACGTTCTATGAAGAAATGGAACCTGAAGCGGTATGTCGTAAAATTTATATGAATTTTGATTTGAAAATGACAGAGGAAGATTATGCCAGAATTGATGAACTTGGGACTACACTTGATGAAGTGATTATACTTGCTTCTATGGTACAGGCAGAAGCCGCTAATGATGAAGAAATGCCAAGTATTGCCTCTGTATTCTGGAATCGTTTAAAATATCCTGAAGATTTTGGCGGTGGTAAACTGCAATCAGACCCAACTTCTAAATATGTGACAGAGATTATTAGGCCTAATATTGAATTAGACAATCAGCAAATTTATGATGCATATGACACTTATGTGTGTGTCGGACTTCCTGCCGGTGCAATCGGCAATCCTGGTATCTCTGCGATTCATGCAGTTTTATATCCGAATGAAACAGATTATTTCTATTTTTATGCGAATATTGATACCGGTGTTACTTATTTTGCAAGAAATTTAGAAGAACATAATGCCAATATTGAAATGGTAAAACAACAACAAGCCGAGGCTGACGCTCTCGCACAACCAGAGGGTGAATAATTATGATAGTAAATCAGCATACGGAAATACTTGCACCTGCTGGTGATAAGGAAAGATTATTATTTGCATTGGATTTTGGAGCTGACGCTGTTTATTTAGGTGGTACAATGTTTGGCATGCGTGCAGGAGCTCCTAATTTTGATAGCGAAATGCTTTGTGAAGCTGTTAAAATTGCTCATGCCAAACATGTAAAAGTATATTTGACTGTAAATACATTGCCTAGAAATCAGGAACTTGCTTTATTACCAGAATTTATTGCAAATGCTGTAAATGCAGGTGTTGATGCGTTAATTATTGCAGATTTAGGTGTATTTCAGGCAGTTAGAAAACTTGCTCCCAAAATGCCAATTCATATGTCGACACAAACTGGAATTGTAAATTATGCAACGGCGAATGCTTTATATGAAATGGGTGCCAGACGTGTTGTATTGGCAAGAGAATTGTCTTTGCAGGAAATTGCAGAAATTAAAAAAAATATTCCTGAAGATTTGGAATTAGAAGTATTTGTACATGGTGCAATGTGTGTGTCTTTTTCGGGAAGATGTTTATTATCTGCGTATTTTACAGACAGAGATGCAAATCGTGGTGCATGTGCACAGCCGTGCCGTTGGAAATATTATCTTACAGAAGAAAAACGTCCTGAATTGCCTATGCAAATTGAAGAAGCTCCAGAGGGGACTTATATTTTCAATGCAAGAGATATGTGTATGATTGACCATTTAGATAAACTTGCAGAAGCAGGTGTAACTTCGTTTAAAATTGAAGGCAGGGCAAAATCGGCTTATTATGTTTCTGTCATTACAAATGCGTATCGCATGGCAATGGATTATTATTTACAAAATCCTGATAATTATCAATTGCCTGAATGGATTCATAATGAAGTATTTAAAGTCAGTCACAGAAGATATTGCACAGGTTTTTTCTTTGGACATCCTAATGCATGTCAATATTATGAAAATAGTGGTTATATTAGCTCTTGTGATGTTGTAGGAATTATTAATAATTGCGAAAACGGTATGGTTTATGCTACACAAAGAAATAGATTTTTTGCTGGTGACACTGTTGAAATTTTAGCACCAAAGCAAAAGCCTGTTGTCTTGCAATTAGATAAAATTTATAATGCAGACGGTGAAGAAATTCAGACTGTGAATCATGCTATGATGAAGTTTTCTTTTCCATGTGAAATAGAATTTCCTAAAAATAGTATTATCAGATTGCCTGTCAAAAACCCAGCTCCAGAAGAATCAGAAATAAAATAAAATACAAGGAGGAATAAATTTGTTTAAAGATTTAAATAGCTTAATTTATTATTTTGAACATCAGTTTTTGCCAAAGGCATTTTTTAGTGAAGAATATGATTTAGTTGCTAGCCTAATGCAAAATAGAAATATTTTATTTGAAATTTTTCAAAATATGTGCAAAGATAGTCAAATTATTAGTCCTTATACAGAACAGGATTTTAAAATTGAATTTTTAAAAATGGATGATACTTGGTATGCAATTGTGATTACATTTTTTGAGCCTCTGGAAAGTCCACAATGTTATCAAGCCTATTTATTTTTTAAAGAACATAAAGCTTGTGCAGGATTTTATACACTGGAAAAAGCAGAACAAGGTTTTTCAAGTTTGGCTTTTCTGTGTGGCTGGGAAAATGAAGGGCATAATAATTATGGGATAGTTCCTGTGATTGGAAATGAAGCATTTGAAAAAGCCTTTGCTTTACATAAAGAAAAATATGAGTAATCATAAATTAAATAATTTTCAGAAAATTTATATTATTTTTCTGGTGCTGTTTTATGCAGTTTGGACAATTGCAGAATTAATCATTCACCCTGCTTTGAATCAAGTCATTGCAGATGGTTCTGTATTATCCCAAATTATATTTGATTGGATTTTGAAAAATTTATGCTGGACAGCTCCTGCATTAATTTTAATCAAAAAATTTGATGCTAAATTATATATTCCTGCTAAAAAATTATTTAAAAATCCAGTAGATATGAAAGAAGTCCTACTTGTATTTTGCTTAGAAATTGCTTTTTGTATCATAAATTCTGTAGCTAGTCATAATGGGTTTTATTTTCGTGCTGAGGGCTTACAAGAATGTATTGCGTTTGTATTTGTAGGCGTGACAGAAGAATTAGTATTCAGAGCATGGCTATTAAATGCTAGTATGAATCAGAAAAATAAAAATTTTGCAATTGGTTTGAATGCGATATTATTTTTATGTATTCATTTTCCGATTTGGATTTTATATGGCAATTTTATTGCCTATATGACAAGTTTTAGTTTTATCATGATTATTTTATTAAACATATTTTTCAGTTGGACTATGCTATATTTTAAAAATATCTGGGTAACAATTGGTGTGCATATGCTTTGGGATATTCTAGTTACTATTCTAAATTAAAATTAAATAAAAATTAAATTAAAATCAAGTTCAGCCTGAGAAAATTTAAATTTCTCAGGCTGTTTTTATTTAATCGGCAGATTCTGCCGTTGTTGTTTCTGTAATTTCAGTAATTTCAGTATTTTCAGTTGGTTGTGTCTCCCCAATATAAGCTACAGGGTCTATATAAATTTCGCCTCGTAATACTTCAAAATGCAAATGTGTTTCTAAAGCACTTTCAATATCGGCTGTATCACCTAATGCACCAATTACTGTACCTGCTTCTACTCTGTCACCAGCATTGACAGTTAAGCCAGTATTTAAATTACAATAACGGCTGTAGATTCCGTTTTGATGGTCAATTGTTACAGTCACACCCCAAAGCGGATGATTTTCAATTGTTTCAATCACACCTGCGTCCATAGCACAGACTGTATCGCCAAGTGTTCCTGCAATATCTATACCATTATGAGATTGCCAGACACCAGTTGTTGCAGATTTTACAAGCTCTCCGTTGCTGAATGGTTCTATGATTTCACCTGCTAAGGGATAACATGCTGGTTTTGCAGATGTGACTGTAATAGTAGTTTCTGTTGTATTTTCCTGTGTTTCTACGATAATAACAGGTGCAGTTTCGGGAGCGTCTATTATCATAACAGGTTGTGTGACGGGCTGGGTTTCTGTTGGTGCAGTCTGCAATTGCTGAATACTGGCAACGGGTTGTGTTATGAAAGTTTCTGGCTCTGTTTCTGGTTCAGTAACAGGAATTGTTGTTCTAGGAATTGCTGTTTCCATTTCCATGACTTCAATATCACTGATAGAATTTACGGCAGAATCCAGTTCTAATACAAGCTGATTTTTTGTCTGTGCGTACGCAAACCAGCAGGCAATGCTAACCATTACCATACAAAGCAACATGACGAAATAAAAACTAAAATGTCGGGCTTTGTGTTTTTTCGTTTTGCTATTTGATTCTCTCACAAATACCACCTCCGTTCATAGCTTTGGCTAAAAAAGAAAAAATATGCATATAAAATATTTTTAGTTGCAAAATATTTTCAGATAGTGTATAATAGAAAAAAGATTGCGATATTTAAGGAGGAAAATTTTTTTATGCAAAAATTATTTCGGTTTTTAAAGCCTTATAAACTAGAATTAATTCTAGGGCCTCTGTTCAAATTACTAGAGGCGATTTTTGAATTACTAGTGCCAATTGTCATGGCAAAAATTATTGATAATGGCATTAGTCAAAATAATACTAGCTATATTGGCAAAATGTGTGCATTAATTGTAGTATTAGGCATTTGTGGCATGTGCTTTGCCATTACATGTCAGTATCTGGCAGCAAGATGTGCGTTTCATTATGGAGCTGATTTGCGTAAAGCATTGTACCAGCATATTAATAGCTTGTCTTGTACGGAATTAGATAAATTAGGCACTTCTACGCTAATTAACAGAATTACAAATGATGTCACTGCTTCACAATCTGGTGTTAATATGTTTATCAGACTTGCATCAAGAACGCCATTTTTAATTATTGGTGCAATTGTCATGGTATTTATCATAGATGCAAAATTATCTCTGATTTTTCTTGCAATTGCACCTATTATAGGATTTTTATTATATTTTGTTATGAGCAAGACAATTCCGTTATATACAAAAAATCAAAAAAAATTAGATAATATCGCCCGACATACTGGTGAAAATCTTGAGGGCGTTCGTGTAATCAGAGCGTTTTCACGCCAAAAACAAGAAGTAAAAGCTTTTGCTGACGAATGTGCAGATTTAGAAAAAAGTATGTTGACAGTCGGAAAAATTTCTGCTGTATTGAATCCATTGACTTTTATTGTAATTAATTTAGGCATAGTCGCTGTGTTATGGTTCGGTGGCGTACATGTGGATACAGGCAGATTAACACAAGGTAATTTAACAGCATTTGCAAATTACATGACACAGATTTTATTAGCTATGATTGCATTTGCAAATTTAGTTGTTATTTTAACAAAAGCACAAGCGTCTTCGATTCGTGTCGCACAAGTATTAGAAACCGTATCTACTATGCAAGACGGTTCAGAATTGTCCGATAGTGCAAATTCAGAAATTGCAATTAAATTTAATCATGTTAATTTTTCTTATGCAGGAGCTGGAGATAGTATCTTAGAAAATATTAATTTTGAAATAAAAAAAGGGCAGACTTTGGGAATTATCGGCGGTACGGGTTCAGGAAAATCAACACTTGCAGGGTTAATTTACAGAAGTTATGATGTCACGCAGGGTGAAGTACAAGTATTCGGAAAAAATATTAAAAATTATCAGTTAAAAGCATTAAATAAAAAAATAGGCTTAGTGCCACAAAAAGCAGTATTATTCACAGGGTCAATTGCAGAAAATTTAAAATGGGCTGATGAGAATATTTCAGAATCAGATATGCAAAAAGCTTTAGATATTGCACAGGCTTCTGAATTTGTCAATCAATTGCAATATGGTTTAAATACACATCTTGTACAAGGTGGTAGAAATCTCTCTGGCGGACAGAAACAAAGATTAACGATTGCAAGGGCATTAGCAGGTAAGCCAGAAATTTTAATTTTAGATGACAGTATGAGTGCATTAGACTATGCAACAGATGCAAAATTGCGGACAGCTTTAAAAGAACAATGCAAAAATATGACAAAAGTCATTATTTCACAGCGGGCAACTTCGCTTATGCATGCAGATTTAATTTTAGTATTAGATGATGGGGCATGCGTTGGCAAAGGGACTCATGATGCATTATTAAAATCCTGTGGAGTATATCAGGAAATTTATCATTCACAAATGCAGTAAGGGGGCTATTTATGAAGATTATTTTTAGAATTTTAAAATATTGCAGGCCTTATCTGGGATATTTTATATTGACAATTATTTGTACGTTAATAGGCATTTCTTTGTCTTTAATTGCACCACTTTTGATTGGAAAAGCCATTGATTTTACTATTGCAGAAAATCATGTTGATTTTGCAGGATTAATAAAAATTGTAATTGTTTTAGCACTGACTGTTTGTATTAGTGGCTTATTTCAATGGTTACAGGGATTGTTTATTAATAAACTTGCATTTGGAACCGTAAAAAATCTGCGTTCTGAATTAACAGTAAAATTAGAAGAATTGCCAATTTCTTATATTGACAGCAATCAAAGAGGTGACATGATTGCAAGAGTGATTTCTGATATTGAAATTTTATCTGACGGCTTGTTACAGGGCTTTGCACAATTATTTACAGGCATTGTGACAATTTTAGGTGTATTAATTTTAATGCTAATGATTAATATGAAAATTGCTTTAATTGTTGTTATCATGACACCTATTTCTTTGTTAGTTGCTACCAAAATTACAAAATTATCACATGATGCATTTCAGAAACAATCTGCATTGCGTGGCAATATTGGTGCATTGACAGAAGAACTTGTTGGCAATCAAAAACTTGTCAAAGCATTTGCTTATGAAGACCGTGCAGAACAAAGATTTTCAAATATAAATCAAGAATTAGGCGAAGCAGGGTTAAAAGCAACATTTTTTGCGTCTATTAGTAATCCAGCAACTAGATTTGTGAATAATTTAATTTATGCCGCAGTTGGCACAGTTGGTGCATTAGGTGCTGTTGGTACGTTGCCTTGGATTGGCGTTATGACTGTTGGAGAATTAGCAACTTTTTTAACTTATGCCAATCAATATACAAAGCCTTTTAATGAAATTTCAGGTGTGTTTGCAGAATTGCAAAATGCAATTTCCTGTACACAAAGAGTATTTGAAATACTTGATACGCCATCAGAACCAGATGATTCTAATTTTGAAAAATTAACTTCTTGTCATGGTGATTTAGAAATTCGTCATATTGCATTTTCTTATACAGAAGATAAAAAATTAATTCAAGATTTTAGCATGCATGCCCACACAGGACAGAAAATAGCGATTGTTGGCAAAACAGGCTGTGGAAAATCGACTATTATTAATTTATTATTAAGATTTTATGAGATTCAAAAAGGCGAAATTTTACTAGATGGCAAGTCAACTAAAAATTTAACCCGTGATAGCTTAAGAAAACAATTTGGCATGGTATTACAGGAAACGTGGATTTTTACAGGAACAGTTGCAGAAAATATCGCCTATGGCAAGCCAAATGCCACCCGTGAAGAAATTGAACAAGCTGGACGTTCTGCTCATGCACATGGCTTTATTAAGCGTTTGCCAAATGGTTATGATACTGTTATTTCTGATCATTCAGGCTTATCGCAGGGACAAAAGCAATTATTATGTATTGCCAGAATTATGTTGACAAATCCACCTATGTTAATTTTAGATGAAGCGACTAGTAGCATTGATTTAAGAACAGAACACAGAATTCAAAAAGCTTTTGAAACATTAATGCAAGGTAAAACAAGTTTTATTATTGCACATAGATTATCTACTATTCGCAGTGCGGACTGGATTCTTGTTATGCAGGACGGTAATATTATGGAACAGGGTAATCATGATATGCTGATGCAACAAGGCGGTTATTATGCAAGTTTATATCAAAGTCAATTCGCAGGATAAAAAAATAAATTCTTGCTATTGCAATTAGAATTTATTTGTGATATAATAATAGCATAAATAAAAAATAAATCATAAAAATTAGGAGCTGATAATTTTGGAAAAAACAGAAGTTATTAATAGTTTGTTTCCGATTCAAACAGGGTTGCATGTATTTTTAGCATTGTTGTCAATTTTAATATTTGGCATGCAGTTTATTCGCTATCGAAAAAAGTATTATTTAGTATTAGCAATCGCATTTCCGTGTACGTTGTTGCCGTATATCGCACAGGATAACATAACGTTATTTTATGGTGTTGGTGTATTTGAATTTATCGCATTATTTTTGGCTTTCATATTATCTCTTACTGTAGATAAAGATAAAAAATCTAAAAATTCAGAAACACAAGAAGAAATAAAACGGGCAAATGAGCAGGAGGAAATTTAATGAAAATTGTCATTCCTGACGGAGATACACTTGCGTTACCTGATATGCAAAAGCAAATTGAACATGAATTTTCAAGATTTGGTCAAGTCATTTGCAACGGGACAACAAAGCCTGAGGAAGTTGCAGAAAAAATTGCAGATGCAGATATTGTGCTATGTAATAAAACGCCAATTACTAGAGAAGTCATAGAAAAATGTAAAAATTTGAAATATATTGGCTTATTTGCAACAGGTTATAATAATATTGATATACAAGCAGCAACAGAAAAAAATATTACAGTTTGCAATGCTGGAGAATATTCGACTTATGGGGTGGTACAGCATACATTTGCGTTGTTGTTAGATTTAGCAGGCAATATGCCAAAATATCATGAAGCCGTGAAAAAAGGCGAATGGGAAAGAAGTCCAGTATTTTCTTATTTTCCCTATCCAGTACATGAATTATATGGTAAAATATTTGGTATTATTGGCTATGGCAGTATTGGCAAACGTGTTGCAAAAGTTGCTGAAGCTTTTGGTATGCAAGTGATTGTAAATACAAGAACGATTCCAGAAAATTCAGAAAATTGTAACTATCAATTTGTTTCTCAAGAAGAAATTTTTAAACTTGCTGATATTATTAGCATTCATTGTCCGTTGACGGAACAGACAGAAAATTTGATTTGTCAAAAAACACTTGCACTTATGAAACCTACGGTGTATTTAATTAATACGGCTAGGGGTGGAATTATCTGCGAACAGGATTTAGCAAATGCATTAAATCAAAATAAATTAGCTGGTGCTGGTATTGATGTTCTGGTACAAGAGCCAATGTCTCCAGATACGCCGTTAAAAACTGCAAAAAATTGCTTGATAACGCCTCATATTGCGTGGTCTGCGGTTGAAACCCGTGATAGATTAATTAAAATTGTTGTGCATAATTTAGAATGTTATTTAAACGGCAAGCCGATAAATCAAGTAAATTGAAAGGATTTGAAATTTATGATAAATTTAAAAAATAAAAAAAGGATTGTGATTAAATTAGGGACTTCGACTTTGGCACATAAAACTGGAAAATTAAATATTCGCCGTATGACAAATTTAACAAGAGTACTTGCAGATTTACGAAACGCTGGATATGAAATTATTTTAGTTTCTTCTGGTGCAGTGGGTCTTGGTGTCGGGAAATTAAATCTAAAAGAACGTCCCAAAGATACACCAACGAAACAAGCAGCGGCAGCAGTTGGACAATGCGAATTAATGCATGTGTATGATGAAATGTTTTCTAAATATAGCGTGACAGTTGCACAGATTTTATTAACGAAAACAATTATTAGTACGCCAGATAGGGTAGACAATGTGAGAAATGCTGTTGATACACTCACAGCAATGGGTGTTGTGCCAATTGTCAATGAAAATGATACAGTCGCAATTGATGAATTAGAGCTTGAAATAGGTGAAAATGATTCCCTGTCTGCAATTGTTGCGTCAATTGTTGGTGCAGAAGTATTAATTATTTTGTCAGATATTGACGGTTTATATTCAGAAGACCCGCATAAAAATCAAAATGCAGAAATGATTTCTGTTGTGAATCAAATTGATGATAGTATAGAACATCTTGCTGGTGGTGCAGGAAGTAGTTTAGGTTCTGGTGGTATGGCAACTAAGATTACAGCGGCAAAAATTGCAACAACTGCTGGCGTAGATATGGTTATTATGAACGGTAGAAATCCCGAAGATTTATATAAATTATTTGACGGTGAACAGATTGGAACTTATTTTCCAGCTGCAAAATCATGAAAGGAGTTATTTTATTATGAATTATATGGAAGAATTAGGACAAAAGGCAAAGCAAGCTAGTCATGTGATTGCAAAAGCAGGGGCTGTATTAAAAAATCAGGCTTTAGAAGCAATTTCTAATGCATTATTAGATGCTACAGAAGAAATTATTTCTGCAAATCAGAAAGATTTAGAACTTGCTGTCAAAAATAACATGAGCCTTGCCATGCAAGATAGATTGAAATTAGATAAAATCAGAATTCAAAATATTGCAAATGCTGTGCTGAAAGTTGCTGGCATGGAAGATGTGATTGGCGAAGAAGTGCGTGGTTGGATTCGTCCTAATGGGCTTAGAATTCGTCAAGTACGTGTGCCAATGGGTGTGATTGGGATTATATTTGAATCCCGTCCAAATGTAACTGTAGATGCAGCTGTATTATGTTTAAAAGCTGGCAATGCCGTTATTTTGCGTGGCGGTAAAGAAGCCATTTTTTCTAATACTTGTCTTGTGAAAGTCATGCAAAAGGCTTTAATAAGTGTTGGATTGCCAGCAGAATTAGTGCAGCTGGTAGAAAAAACGGACCGTGAAACAGCGGCAGATATGATGCGTTTAAATGGTTATCTTGATGTATTAATTCCCAGGGGTGGAGCAGGTTTAATTCAAGCTGTTGTCAAACAAGCCACTGTGCCTGTAATTGAAACTGGTGCTGGCAATTGTCATGTTTACATAGATGAAAGTGCAGATTTAAAAATGGCTGTTGCAATTGCAGATAATGCTAAAACACAAAGACCGTCTGTTTGCAATGCAATTGAAACATTGCTTGTCAATAAAAATATTGCAGAAAAATTTTTACCTGAAATACAAAAAGCATTTGCTACCCATCAAGTAATCATTCATGGTTGTGAAAAGACTAAAAAAATTCTTGGTGATAATGTGATTCTGGCAACAGAAGAAGATTATTTCAAAGAATATTCTAATTATGAAATTGCAATTAAAATTGTTGAAAATGTAGAAGAAGCTGTGAATCATATTTTGAAATACAGCACACATCATTCAGAAAGTATTGTCACACAAGATATGGCAAATGCAGAATATTTCTTGAATTCTGTTGATTCTTCGGCTGTTTATGTCAATGCGTCTACGAGATTTACAGACGGTGAAGAATTTGGCTTTGGTGCAGAAATTGGAATTTCTACACAGAAATTGCATGCAAGGGGTCCTATGGGATTACTTGCTTTGACGACTACGCAATATCGTATTACTGGAAATGGTCAGATTCGGAGCTGATAATTTATGAAAAGAAAAGTGCATGAAATTAATGATTTACTAAATGGTCTAGTGCCTGAAGATGAAAAATTACCAAAAAATATATCTACTGCAAGTGAACGCTCCAGACAACATGTTGATAAAATCGTTGAAAAAATGAATCAGGAACAAGAACAAGTTACCCCTGTTCCTAAGCCAGTTTATAGCAAACCACCAAAACGGAAAAAAGTTGTTACTGAGCCTGAACCTGTTAGTCATTTTTCAGAAGAACCTTCTCAAAATCCTGTTGTGCGTATGCATGACAGGCTTTTAGAAGATGCTATGCCAAAACCAGACACAGAGCGAAAGCCAACTGCAAAAACAGACAAAAAATCTGTGAATCAATCCAGTAAAAAAAAGAAAAAAGCAATTACGGATTCTTCACAGAAAAAATCGCCCAAAAAAAATTTTCGTATTGAAATTAAAGAAGATTTGCCGCCAGATATTCCAAGGGATACCCGAGTTGTTGAACAGCTCCGACAGGAGCAGCTAGAAAAAACGCTTGCGTCTGTGCCACCTAAAACACCTGAACAAATCCGAAAAGAACAAGTTCGGAAAAGAGCTGCTAAAATTCGTGAACAGATGAAAAAACAGGCGGAAGATGCAAAACAAGAAGAAATTGTTATACAGGTTTCTGAACCTGAACCAGAAAATATTCAGAATTGGGAAGATGAATTATCTGAATTATCTGAAAAAAATGCGTCAGATGAATTCCAGCAAGTATTTGAAGATGTCGAAACATTAGAAACACCAGTTTTATCAGATATGCCTGAAATTCCTGAGATGTCATCTCAGGATACTAGTTTTTTGAAAATTACAGAAGAATTACAAAAAGATATGCTATCTGATGATATAAAGCCAGTTTCTGAAACTTCAAAAGAAGATTCCAAGCAACAAGCTGGATTTTTTTATAAAATTTCTGGAATGATGCAAAATTTATTTCAACGTGATGTGCAGAAAAATGATTCTGTAATAGAATCAGAAGAAAATTCTAATCCAGAATTTTTAGAAACACAGATGATTACGGAGGTACTGATGACACCAAAAGAAGAAAATATACCAGATTTGAGCTTTGAACAAACTACTTTGTTACAGACAGTTAAATTGACAGAACAACAAGATAAACCTGTTCCAAAACGAAAAAAGCAGCAGAAAAAAACTCCTGTTGCAATCACATCAGATGTGGAATCTGCGGCAGAACAACCGAAGAAAAAAAATACATCAAAAAAATCGAAAACAGAACCAGATACGGAAGCTGTGACAGAACAACCAAAGAAGAAAAATACATCAAAAAAATCGAAAACAAAATCAGATATGGAAGCTGTGACAGAACAACTAAAGAAGAAAAATACATCAAAAAAATCAAAAACTAAATCAGATGTGGAATCTATAACAGAACAACCAAAGAAAAAAAGTACATCGAAAAAATCAAAAACAAAATCAGATGTGGAATCTGTGACAGAACAGCCAAAGAAAAAAAGTACATCGAAAAAATCAAAAATAAAATCAGATGCTGTATCTGTGACAGAACAGAAAAAGAAATCTGTTACAGAAGAAAAAATTCCAAGACTACAGCCGAAGAAAGAAAAAAAATCTGCTGAAGAAGCAGAAAAAATTGATGCATTAATATCAGATATTGAGGCTGTTACACAAAAACTTGAAGCAAAGCCTGATATAAAACCAGTTACGGAACCTGAAATCCCTATGATACAGCCAAAAACAAAAAAGAAAGTAACTGTTTATAAAAGAATAAAAAAGGTGAAAAAACAGGAGGTTTCTGTATGAAAATTTTAGTTGCTGGAATGGGTCTGATTGGTGGTTCTATTTGCAAAGCCGTTCATGCCTATACTGACCATAGTGTTTATGGTTGGAACAGAAGTCAGAAAACTTTGCAAAAAGCCCTTGCTGAACATGCCATTGATGGAATTGTACAAGATGATTGCAGTCATTTTGATTTGATTATTGTTTGCTTATATCCTGATTTGGTGCGTGAATGGGTGAAAAAATATATTAAAACGATATCAGCAGGGACTATTATAATTGATGTCAGTGGTGTGAAAACAGACTTGCCTGAAGAAATGACAAAGCTTTGTGCAGAATACCAAGTTTCTTATTTGAGTACACACCCTATGGCAGGGAAAGAACGTGCTGGATTTGATGTTTCTGATGAAGGGTTATTTCAGGGGGCAAATTTTATTATTACTCCTTTAGAAAATACCCCAAAACATGTGATTGCAGAAGTCAAAAATTTTGCACATCAAATTGGTTTTCGCAGATTTGTTATCACAACACCTGAAATGCATGACAGAATGATTGCTTATACTTCACAGCTTGCACATGTGGTTTCCAGTGCTTATGTGCAAAGTCCTGTATTAGAATTAGAAAGCGGTTTTTCAGGCGGCAGTTTTCATGATATGACTAGAATTGCCACTATGAATGAGGACATGTGGACAGGCTTATTTATGGAAAATAAGGCTAGCTTAATGCAGGAAATAGATATTTTAATTGCGAATTTGCAGAAATATAAGACTGCATTGTCTGAAAATGACGAAAAAGCAGTTTATGATTTAATTCAAGACGGCAGATTTAAAAAAGAAAAAAATTTACAAAACCGTAGAAATTCGCCGTCTGTGATTGATTTGACGAGTAAAAAAATTTAAAATTAATAGCAAGAAATGAGGTTTTGTGATGAATAAAGCAAAATCAGCAAAAATTACAATCGGAATTATTATTGCAATTTTAGCTGTAGTTCTGGTACTAGATGCGGCAACGATTGTGCCAGCAGGTCACACAGGAGTTGTTATCACACTGGGAGAAGTTTCTAAAAGCTTTGATGAAGGATTTCATTTGAAAGTACCACTTGTGCAAGATGTGCAGGTAGTTTCTAATAAAATTCAAGTCTATGAATCTCCTGCTTCCGCTGTGTCAAAAGATTTACAAACAGTAAGCAGTACAATTGCTGTAAATTATCGTTTAGTAGCAAATAAATCTGCTGAAATGTATCAGAATGTCGGGACAGATTATGAAACGATTTTAATTACTCCCATTGTGCAGGAATGCATGAAATCTATTACTGCAAAATATACAGCAGAAGAATTAATCACAGAACGTATGACGGTTGGAGAAGAAGTAAAAGAAGATTTAGATTTTAAATTAAATGATTATGGAATTTATATTGAAAAATTTAATATCGTCAATTTTGATTTCTCACAAGAATTTAATGCCGCTATTGAAGCAAAACAAGTTGCAGAACAGAATTTGTTAAAAACGCAAACAGAACAAAAACAGCAAATTGTAATTGCAGAGGCAGAAGCTGAAAAAAAAGTCATTGCTGCCAATGCAGAAGCAGAAGCAATTCTGACAAAAGCACAGGCACAGGCTGATGCAAATAAATTAATTGAAGAATCGTTGTCTAATAAAGTTCTTGTATATAATCAAATTGATAAATGGGACGGTGTATTGCCTAAAGTAACAAGCAGTGATAATAATTTAATGCTTGATATTCCCATAGAAGAGAATAATAATAATAATAATAATTCTCAGAATGCTGAAAATTCTGAGAATCCAGGATAAAAAATTTTTTTGAAAAAACACTTGACAAATATGTTAAGATATGCTATAATAACAAAGTCGTATTCTAAAGACAGTTGGTAGATAGCAATCATAAATCCAACCGAGGAGTGCAATTAAGATTGATTTATCAAGCTTTTTCTGCTCCTCTGTGCTTTACAGGGGAGTTTTTGTTCTCCATACGATGCGTTATATTACATTGCTATGTGGAGGTGAATGTTTATGCCAAGTGCAAAGGTTCTTGAATCTAAGCAAGCAAGAGTTGCAGAATTGTCTGAATTATTTAAAAACAGTGTTTCTGTTGTTCTCGTTGATTACAGAGGTATTACTGTAGAACAGGATACAAAATTAAGAAAAGAACTTCGTGAAGCTGATGTAAAGTATTTTGTTGAAAAAAATACAATGTTGAAGCGTGCATTTAATGCAAACGGTATCACAGATTTTGATGATGTTCTGAATGGTACAACTGCTATTGCAGTTTCTGCAACTGACCAGACAGCCCCAGCTCGTATTCTGGGTGAATTTGCTGAAAAATCTGAAAACTTCAAATTAAAAGCAGGTTCTGTTGAGGGTGAATATTTTGACGAAACGAAAATTTTGGCTCTGTCTAAAATTCCGTCCAAAGATGTATTGCTTGCCCAATTGGTTGGTTCTCTGCAAGGTCCTATTCAGAAATTGGCTGCATTATTGCAGGCTGTTGTGGACAAAGACCAGGCACCAGAAGAAACTGCATAAGTTTTTTGATTTATGCGAAATGTGCTAAGCTTGTAGCCTAAAACAAGTAATTAAAATTATTATTTAAATTTTTTGAAAAGGAGATTTTTATCATGGCATCTGAAAAAACACAAAAGTTTATTGAAGATATTAAGGCTCTCACAGTTCTGGAATTGGCAGAATTAGTAGAAGCAATTCAGGAAGAATTCGGCGTAACAGCAGCAGTTGCAGCAGCTCCTGTAGGTACAGTAGCAGCTGTTGAAGAAAAGACAGAATTTGACGTAGTTCTTACATCTTTCGGCGATAAGAAAATGGCTGTTATTAAAGCTGTTAAAGACGTTCTCGGTCTTGGTCTGAAAGAAGCTAAGGCTGTTGTAGAAGAAGCACCTAAGGCTTTGAAAGAAGGCATTTCTAAGGCTGAAGCTGAAGAACTCAAGGCTAAGCTCGAAGAAGCTGGTGCAACTATCGAAATCAAGTAAGATTTCTAGTATGATTAAAATAAAAACTGCTCTCATTGCCAATGGCATGGGAGCAGTTTTTTTATTGATATGATTATAAAAAAGCCTGTGTTAAAATTAATAATGCCACCCCTGGTATGCCAAATATACCACATGTTAATAAATTTGTTGTGCATAATGTCGGTGCAAAGCCAATTGTTTCGCCGTAAAAATGTAATAAAAATAATAAAATTAATCCTGTACTACTGCCTAATAAAAATGCTCTGATACGTTTTTTATGAAAGAAATAAAAAATCAAAAGACATAAAATGCCTGCTATCCATAATAGCCAATAAAAATAATTTCTTAAAAAATCCATTATTTTCGCCCCTTGTGTTAATACTATGCTATAATATTATGTTATTATAGCATAATATATGCAATTGCAATTAATAATTCTAATTCTGCACCTTCTTTGTAGAGCAAATATAATAATGCTAACAAAGCTAATTTTTCGCCGTCCCAATCAGTAAGCATTTTTTTTAAATCTTCTGATAAATGCAAATGTTCCAGCAGGTCTGATTTTGGTTTAGGTTTTGGTGGCATAGATGAAAATGATTCTGGAGGTAATGGAGGCATAGCACGGCGTTGCATTTCTTTAGAACGCCGAATTGCATCTTGTCGCATTGCATCAAAACTTTGTTGTGGATAACGTGCCATGCCTATCACCTCTTAAATATAATACTATTAATTTATGATAATAAATTTTGTAACATGCCTGTTTCTTGCAAATTTTTCCAGATATTCCATAAATGCAATAATTTCACAGCTTTGTCAATTTTTAGTTGCCGTTGTTCTCCTAGATGTGGTCGCAAAGCTAGTAATAATGCTGTATTTTTATCTGGTTCGCAATTTTGATGCAATAATTCCTGTGCTTTCATGAGCATATTAGAATCAAATTGATTAAAATTTTGTGCAGGAGGTGAATTATTATTATTATTATTATTATTATTATTATCACTGGTTTTCAGCATTTGTGCAAGTTCTGAAATTTGTTGCATGGTTTCCTTGTCGGACATGACTTCTTGCATCTTGCCGAGCAGATTTTCCATTATTGACCGCCTGTTAATTTCTGATAAATTGCTTTTGCCTGTGGTGTACTCATGAGTTTTTCAACGATTTGAGGATTTTTAATTGCCTGTTGAAATTTACTTGCGTCAGACTGGCTCATGTTTTTGATTGCATTATCAAATTTTCCTGCTTTTAATTCTTGTTGAAGCTGTTCAGGCGGAATGCCTAATTTTTGACTAACGACTTTTAATAAGCCGTCTAAATTTTGCTGATTAATATGATCCATAAAAAAACACCTTTCTTTCACAAAAACTGTATTGTAATTTTTTACAGTTTGTGTTATAATATACTAGATAGGAGGAATGCTTATGAAAATTATTGTCATATCCGATACGCATGGTGCATTTGAGAAATTACATCAGGTTGTTACACTTCATAAAGACGCTGATATGTTTATTCATTTGGGAGATGGTGAACGAGAATTAAATCGTTTATTTTGTGAGTTGCCTTTGCTTGAAGAAAAATTTTATTGTTTAAAAGGTAACTGTGATTTTGGTTTATTAAGCAACAGCATCAGGACTTTGAATTTAGCATTGCCTTATGAACATAGAATTTTTGCGTGTCATGGAGATTATTTTCAAGTAAAATACAGCACAGCAAGAATCATTCATGAAGCAAGAAGATTACAAGCAGATATTTTGCTGTATGGGCATACACATGTGAGAGAATGTCATTATGAAAATGGGCTATATATTATCAATCCAGGGAGTTTAGGCTGTCCCAGAGGAGATTTGAAATATAGCTATGCATTATTGGACATTTCAGAGCAAGGTATTCTTGCCAATATTGCTTTTTTATAATTTTATTATTTTCATGCCCTATATACTATATGCAGGAAGTTTTTAAAAATTTCCAATTTGGAGGTGATAGTTTGCTGAAACAGCAAAAAAAAGAAAAATATTTACTTGCATTTGGATTAGGATTTTTTTGTTTATTGATTGTTTTATTGCCGTTAATTATCATTGACCATGGATATTTTATTTATTATGGAGATTTTGTATCACAACAATTGCCGTTTTATCAACTTGCCAATGATGCAGTCAGAAATCAGGGATTGCTTGGTTGGAATTGGTACACAGATTTAGGCAGTAGTTTTTTAGGGTCTTATGCATTTTATTTAACAGGAAGTCCGTTTTTTTGGCTGACTGTATTATTACCTGAAAAATTAGTATTATATGCGATTCCATGGTTATTATGCTTAAAACATGGTGTAGCTTCTCTGACAGCTTACGGCTATATCAGGTATTTTGTGAAAAATCAAAATATTGCAGTGATTGGCGGTTTGCTTTATGCATTTTCAGGATTTCAAATATTTAATCTGTTTTTTAATCATTTTCAAGATGTAACAGCATTTTTTCCGTTAATGCTAATTGCTATGGAAGAATATTTAAGAAATCATAGAAAAGGCTGTTTTGCTTTGAGTGTTACCCTCATGGCAGTAATTAATTATTTTTTCTTTACTGGACAGGCTGTATTTTTGATAATTTATTTTCTAGTGAGATTATGCTGTAAAGATATTATAATTACTTGGAAAAATTTTTTTATATTATTGCTAGAAGCAATATTAGGCGTTTGCATTGCTTGTGTGGTATTGCTCCCAGCAGGTCTGGCTGTATTAGATAATAGCCGTGTATCTGAATATTTATTTGGACAAGATATGCTATTATATCATGATAAAACTAAAATTATTAGAATTATACAAAGTTTTTTCATGATACCAGATGCACCTGCAAGAACAAATTTATTTTCTAGTGATTATTCAAAATGGGCATCTATTGGCGGTTATTTGCCATTGTTTTCTATGGCAGGTGTGATTGCTTTTATAAATCACAGAAAAAAGCATTGGGCAAGTATTTTAATTTATATTTGCATGTTATGTGCCTTTGTACCTGTATTAAACAGCATGTTTTATTTATTTAATGCGTCTTATTATGCAAGATGGTTTTATATGCCTGTGTTAATTATGGCAATGATGACAGCACATGCTTTAGATAATATAGAAATTAATTTTAAAACAGGCTTGCTGACAAGTGGTATTATGCTAATTTTATTTGGAATCATTTCTGTTTTGCCTGTGAAACAAGATGATGAAATTAAATTTTTTGCTTTTGCAAGTATTCCTGTTTATTTTTGGATTACACTTGCTGTGAGTGTAATTTGTTTGGCTGGAGCAGAATATATCTGTAAATTACGCAAGCAAAAACAAAAATTCCAGAATCAAGCAATTTTATTGACAAGTGTTGCATGTGTTGCATGTACCTGTACGATTGTATATTTTGGCAAAGCAATTGGAACAAATGCTGAAAATTATATTCATACGGCGATTCATGGCAAAGAAAATTTAAGTATTTCTTATGAAGCAGATGAAGAAGATTATTTCAGAATTGATATTTCAGAAAATTATGATAATTATCCTATGTTCTGGGGATTGTCTAATATGCGATGTTTTCAGAGTGTTGTGAGTCCGTCTATTATGGAATTTTATCATAGTATTGGGATTAACAGAGATGTTGCCTCCCGTGCTGAAACAGAATATTATACACTAAGAGGATTATTCTCTGTAAAATATTATTTTCAGAAAACAGATGAAGAACAAACAAAAGAATTAGATTTAGCTGGTTTTGCTTATGACAGAACAGAAAATGGATTTGCAATTTATAAAAATAATTATTTTATTCCCATGGGTTTTACGTATGAGAATTATATTTTAGAAGAAAATTTAGAAAATACGGAAAAACTTGCAAAAGAACGAATGTTAATACAAGCATTAATTTTAAATCAGGAACAAGCAGAATTATATTCTGATATTATCACAGAAATTGAAAATCCAGAAAATTTAGATTTAAGCAAAGACCAGTATTTAACATCTTGTAAAGCACATGCCAATGAAGCTTGTGAGAATTTTAATTATGATTCTGATGGCTTTTCGGCAAGTATTAATTTAAAACAGCCAAAACTTGTATTTTTCAGTGTGCCTTATGAGAAAGGCTGGACAGCAGAAATTAATCATCAGCCTGTAGTAATTGAAAAAGTGAGTAATGGCTTTATGGCGGTTCGCTGTGAAGCAGGAGAAAATGAAATTGTATTTTCTTATGAATTAACAGGCTTGAAAACAGGGGCATTGATAACACTGATTGGAATTTTATTATTTATTTTATATTGTGTTTTGCCAATTGGAAAAAACCAGAAAAAAATGATAAAAAATACTAGCTATTTATCTGTAGATGGTGTAAGAGCGTCAAAAGCTTATATTCAGTATTTGCAGAATAAAAATTTAAATCATTTGAAAGGAGAGTATCAACATGACAAATCATCTGAATGAAACGACTTTAAATAGCAATTTGATATTTGAGGGAAAAATTATTCATGTTGAAAAAGATGATGTGCTGTTAGAAGATGGTTCAAAAGCATTTCGTGAAGTAGTCAGACATTCTGGAGGCGTTTGCATTCTGGCTCTAACAGACAAAGAAGAAATTTTGCTTGTGAAACAGTTCCGTTATCCGCATGGAGCTGTTACAGTAGAATTACCTGCTGGAAAATTAGAATACGGTGAAAATCATGAAGCTTGCGGAAAACGTGAATTATTAGAAGAATGTGGCTGTACAGCAGATAGTTTTATTTATCTGGGAAAATTATTTCCTACGCCTGCTTATTGCAGTGAAGTCATTCACATGTATTTGGCAAAAGATTTGCATTTTGGCAATCAAGATTTAGATAGTGATGAATTTTTAGATGTGGAAAAAATGCCTTTTACAGAAGCTGTTTCTAAAGTATTAAATGGCGAATTTCCAGATGCGAAAACACAGATTGCAATTTTGAAATATGCTGTTATGAAAAGTCAGGAAGCATAAAAAAATGGAACGGCAACAGCCGTTCCTGCATAACATGACATGTAAGAATTCACGCTTAGTCAATTTGTGTTTCTTGTGCATCAATTTCTACAAGTGCAAGATGTTTCTGGTAAGCATCAAGAATGCTTTCTTCAATCATTTTTCTTGCATCTGGCATAATTGGATGAACAATATCACGGAAAATGCCGTTTTCATCTTTACGACTTGGCATAGCAATGAATAGCCTTGTGTCTCCCTGTACAATCTTGATGTCATGTATAGCGAGCATTTGGTCTAATGTAATTGAGACCACGGCACGTAAACGACCTTCTGTGATGACTTTGCGGATTTTAATGTCTGTGATTTCCATAAATTTACCTCCTATCATGATACTGTTTTCTGGATTATCTTGTATAGTTTGTCACAATTTGGGCATTCTATTCTAAAAAATATTGCCTTCTGTGATAAGAAAACAGTATAAACATTATAAATGAAAAATATGTAAATTTTAAGAAGAAATTAGGTGTATTTTATGAACAAATCAATTTTAGACAAAAAAAACCATATTCATATGATTGGCATTGGTGGTTCGGGTATGTATCCCCTTGCACAAATACTTCATGCGAAAGGTTTTTATTTGACTGGTTCGGATAATAACGAAACGGAAACGTTGCAAGCAGTTAGGAATATGGGCATTCCTGTTACGCTTGGGCAAAAAGCAGAAAATATTGCTGGTGCAGATTTAATTGTGCATACGGCTGCAATTATGGAAGATAATCCAGAATTAATTGCGGCAAAAAATTCTGGTGTGCCTGTTTTAGAACGAAGTGAATTATTAGGCATTGTCAGCAGTTGGTATTCTAATGCCGTGTGTGTGTCTGGTACACATGGCAAGACAACGACAACAGCAATGTTAGCACAAATTTTATATACAGCAAAAATTGATTTATCGGCTTTTATTGGCGGAAAATTGCCTTGTATTGGCGGGAGTGGCTGTGCAGGGTCCAGTGATATTTTTGTCTGTGAATCCTGTGAATTTGTGGATACATTTTTGAAATTATATCCAGATATTGCAGTGATATTAAATATTGATGCTGACCATTTGGATTATTTTAAAACTGTGGATAATATTATTAAATCATTTCATAAATTTTGTGAGCTAACAACGAAATCTATTATTTATAATGGCGATGATGCAAATACACGAAAAGCAATTTCCGGTATTACTGACAAAGAATTAATTTCATTCGGATATCAGGAAAATAATAATTACAGAGCTGTTGATATTGCACACATGGGTTCAAAAATGGCTTATACAGTTTTAAAGAATGGTGAAACTCTGGGAAGAATTACAATTCAAGTTGCTGGGGAGCATAATATTTTAAATTCTTTGGCGGCAGTAACCGCTTGTGATAAATTAGGCATTCCGTTTGAAGCAATTGCACAAGGATTAGCTGAATTCAGAGGTGCGGGCAGAAGATTTGAAATCAAAGGCGAAATTAATGGCATTACCATTGCAGATGATTATGCACATCACCCGACAGAATTAACAGCTACGTTAAAAGCTGCAAAGCAAATGCCTTATCAGCGAATCTGGGCAGTTTTTCAGCCGTTTACGTTTTCCAGAACGGTTCAGCATTTAGAAGAATTTGCAAGGGCTTTAGAAATTGCAGATATTGCAGTATTAACAGATATTATGGGTTCCCGTGAAAAAAATATTTATGATATTTATACTAGAAATCTTGCTGAAATTATGAACAATGCAGTTTATTTTCCGCAGGATGAACAAGCGGAATATACAGACGAAAGAAAATATCAGAATTTTGAAGATGTCTGCAATTATGTCATTGCGAATGCACAAGCTGGAGATTTAATTTTAACAATGGGTTGCGGTGATATTAATAAAGTCGCTAACATGCTCTTGAAAAAATTGAAAGAAATATAATATATCATATAGGAGGAATTTATTTTGAATCAGAAAAAAGCAGATGAAATTTTAAATTTTGTTCGGGATTATATTCAAAAAGAAACTGTGCCACCGTCTGTACGTGAAATTTGTAAAGGTACAAATATTGCTTCTACTTCTACAGTGCATAGATATTTGCATAAATTAAAAGCAGATGGCAAAATTAATATGGATTCTAGTAAAAACAGAACAATTGTAATTAAAGAAAAAATAGGAATTCCTGTGATTGAACATGTAAAATCAGGAACAATGTTTCTTGATACAGAAAATATTTGTGATTATTTTAATTATACACCAACCAGAAAATATCAGAATTTATTATTTGCTGTGCGTGCAAAAGAAAATATACCAGAATTAAATATTTTAGAACATGATTATTTGATTGCAGAACAGTCTGCACAGGGAAAATATGTTTTAGTTTATGATGAAAATGGTGAAATTGATTTGAGATGCCAAAATAATAATAATTCTGATTCAGATTATTTTATTATGGGGGCATTAGTCGCTTTGGTTCGTGAGTTTGAACGAAAGGAATGATAATTTTATTATGCTAAATAAAGTAAAAGTTGTTATCTGTGGGAAAGATTATGTCATGCAGACAGCAGAAGCACCTAATTATGTCTATGGACTTGCAAGAATGCTGGAAGCAAAATTGAATCATTCTATGGATAAAATGAATGTTTCACAGTATAATGCCGCAGTTATGGTTGCTTTGTCGGCACTTGATGATTTAAATAAAGCCCATGAACAAATGGAACAAATTTCTGAACAGATGAAAATTTATGCCGATGAAGCAGGACAGGCAAGACTGGAACGGGATGTTGCATTAAAAGAAATTAAAATACTTCGCTCTAAAATAGAACAGCTTGAAAATAATTTAAAATTAAAAAAGCTGAAAGATAAAATTCCAAATGCGTAATCCAGAAATTTTAGCACCAGCTGGAACGATGGAAGCTTTAATTGCTGCACTTCGCTGTGGTGCAGATGCTGTTTATGTTGGTGCAAAAGATTATTCTGCCAGAAACAGTGCCGTTAATTTTGATTTGCCTGCATTGGAACAGGCATGTAAATTATGTCATTTATATCATGCAAAGTTACATTTAACTGTCAATACGCTTTTGACAGATTCAGAATTAGAAAATTTTCAAATGTTTATCAGGCAAGCTGTAGAATCTGGCATTGATGCCTGTATTGTACAGGATTTGGGTGTATTAAAAATAATAAATTCTATCATTCCTGATTTGCCACTGCATGCTTCTACACAGATGAGTATTCATACCTGTGAGGGTGCATTGCAGGCAAAAAAATTAGGTTGTTCCAGAGTGGTTCTCGCAAGGGAATTATCTTGTGAAGATTTAAAATTAATTTGTAAATTGCCTGTCGAAACAGAAGTATTTGTACATGGTGCAACTTGTATGTCCGTTTCTGGACAATGTCATTTTTCGTCAATTGTGGGCGGAAGAAGTGCCAATAGAGGAAAATGCGGACAAGCTTGCCGTTTACCTTGGCATACACCAGAGGGAAATTATTTATCAGCATTATCTCTGAAAGATTTAAGTCTTGTCAAACATGTAAATTTATTAAAACAAATCGGTGTAGATTCGTTTAAAATTGAAGGCAGAATGAAACGTCCTGAATATGTTGCTTGTGCAGTAACGGCTCTTAGAATGGCTTTAAACGGTGAACAGCCTGATATGAAATTATTGCAATCTGTTTTTTCAAGAAGTGGTTTCACAGATGGTTATTTTACTGGAAAAAAACAGGCTATGTTCGGCTATCGGCGTAAGGAAGATGTACTTGCTGGACAACAAGTATTTTCTAAGATTCAAGCTAGTTATCAAAAGCCCAGAGTGATAACAGAATTAGATTTTAGTTTAAAATTACAAAAAGAACAGCCCGCTTTGTTACAGGTTTCTGATAGGCAAGGCAATCATGCAATGATTCAAGGAGCTGTGCCAGAATTGGCTGAAAAAATGCCTTTGCAAACAGAGGGATTAAAAAAATATTTGCAGAAATTAGGCGGAACTATTTATCAATGCCGTGAAGTAAAATTAGAAAATCCAGATGATTTAATATTATCTGCCTCACAGTGTAACGCTTTGCGAAGAGATGCTGTAGAACAAATAAATGCTTTACGTCAGAAAAAGCCCAATTATCAGATATCAGAAAATAATTTATTAATAATTCCCAAAAGAACGATACAAAAAAATTCTATTCAGAAACGTTTGCATATTAGAACAGCTTTGCAAATGGAATATTTATTAAAAAATTCAAAAAATAATATCATTTGTCTGCCTTTATTTTTGGCAGAAAAATTTCAGCCGAATTTGTCGATTTGGTTGGAATCTCCAAGAATTATTGCAAATGAAGTAAATTATCAGAAAAAATTACAGCATTTTTATCAAAAAGGCTATCGGCATTTAATTTGTCATAATCTTGCTGATATTAAAATCGGCAAAAAAATTGGTTTTGTCCTGCATGGCGGTTTTGGGCTGAACTGTACAAATTCTGTTACAGCATATTGTTTACAAGAACAAGGTTTACAAGATATTACAGCTTCTTATGAGTTGCGGGCAAAAGTTTTAAAAAAATTAACACAAGTTTTGCCCTGTGGCGTTTTTCTTTATGGTAGATTGCCTATGATGTTGTTGCGGTTGTGTCCGATTAAAGCACAAGACGGTTGTCGGCATAAAAACTGTTTTTTAATTGATAGAACGGGCAGAAAATTTCCGTTGTTATGTAATTCAGAGTATCAGGAATTATTAAATTCTGAGTTATTATTTTTGGCAGATAAATTACAGGATTTTTTAAATTTAGATTACTGGGATTTTTATTTTACAGAAGAAACGTCAGAACAAATACAGGAAATTTTAAATGCCTATGAAAATCATGTTAAAAAAATTCCTGCAAATCGGACAAATGGATTATATTTCAAAGGAGGATTTATTTAATGCAAGTGTATTTTCAAAAATTAAAGCCAAATGCTATTTTGCCAAAACGTGCAACAAAATATAGTGCAGGGGCAGATTTATATGCTTGTTTAGATCAATCAGTTATGATAAAACCAAATGAAACAGTAATGATTCCGTTGGGAATTGCGTCTCAGCCGTCAGAACAGGAAATTGCTTTGCTGATATTTCCTCGTTCTGGGCTGGCATCAAAATTTGGTATTACGCTTGCAAATGCAGTTGGTGTTGTGGATAGTGATTATCGGGGGGAATGGATGATTCCTTTGCATAATATCAGTGAACAGGATTTTATCATAGAACATGGTATGCGAATTGCACAGCTGATAATCACACCAGTAGTATTTCCAGAAATTTTAGAAGTGAATCAGCTCAATGAAACAGAAAGAGGCACTTCAGGATTTGGGTCAAGTGGCTTGCAGTAAAGTTTTTAATTAATAAAAGGAGTTGAATTACATGCAACAAGGCGTGCTAAAAGGAATGTTAATGTTCGCAATATTATTAGCTGCTGTCATATTAGGCAGTTTAATCGGAGATTTTTCAAGAACAATTGGTGGCATTGAGTGGCTTGGAAAAACATTTGATATTGGTATTTCTACGTTTGATATTAATTTAAAAGTATTTGTCATTACACTTGGTTTTCAAATACATGTTACAGTTTCAGAAATTATTATGATTTTAGTAGGAATTTTATGCTATCCGAAAGTTTCTAAAACGCTTTTTGGCTAAGTTTTTGAAATTTAAAAAAATATTTTCAGAATAGATAAAAAAATATAAAAAAAAACTTGTTTCTGGATAAAAATCATGGTATAATATTTTTATAGAATTATTTTTTAGATAAGAGAGAACAAAAGGAGAGAAGACATGTTTACAAAGGATATTGGCATTGATTTAGGCACGGCGAATACACTGGTATATATGCGTGGCAAAGGAATTGTACTTCGTGAGCCGTCAGTTGTAGCGGTAAATACCCGCACAGAAAAAGCAAGATATGTTGGCAAAGATGCAAAGCAAATTATCGGACGTACACCAGGTTCTATTGTGGCAGTCAGACCATTAAAAGAGGGCGTTATTGCAGATTTTGATTTGACTGTGACAATGTTGCAGGAATTTATTCATAAAGCTCTGAAAGGACATATTTTTACAAAAGCAAGAGTCATTATTTGTATTCCGTCTGGTGTAACGTCTGTGGAAAGAAATGCTGTAAGAGAGGCAACTGAAAGTGCTGGTGTGAAACAAGTATTTATTATTGAAGAACCTATGGCAGCGGCAATTGGTGCTGGTTTACCAACGATAGAGCCAACGGGCAGTATGATTGTGGATATTGGCGGTGGCACAAGTGAAGTTGCTGTTGTTTCTATGGGTGGTATTGTCACTTCACATTCTGTAAAATGTGCAGGTGACGCTTTTGATGCGGCAATTATGAATTTTGTGAAGAAAAAATATAATTTATTAATTGGCGAAAGAACTGCGGAAAATGTAAAATTAACAATAGGGTCAGCATTTCCAGGTGAAAATGAAGATTCTATGGAAATTAAAGGCAGAAATTTATTAAATGGTTTACCTGAAAATGTAAATGTTTCTTCGGCAGAAATTCGTGATGCGATGGTAGAGCCATTATCAAGAATATTAGATGCGATTAAATCTACACTGGAAGAAACACCGCCAGAATTATCAGCAGATATTATTGACCAAGGTATCACGCTGGCAGGCGGTGGAGCTTTATTGCGGGGACTTGATAAATTAATTAATCGTGAAACAGGAATTCCTGTTTATATTGCCGAATATCCGTTAGACTGTGTTGCGGAAGGTGCTGGAAAAGTACTGGAAAATATGGAAAAATATCAGGATACGCTTGTAGAATATTTAAAATATTATGAGAAATAAGGTGACAGCATATGATGAATTTTCTGAAAAGTATAAAATTTAGAATTATGCTTTGTTTGCTTGCATTGCTGATTGGGATTATGCTATATGCAGTATTTGTTGGCGGTTATACAATCGGAGCTGTTAGTTTATTTCAGACTGCAATTGCACCATTTCAGAAAGCTTCTAATGCGATTTCTGAAAAGGTAGAATATGTATTAGATTTATATCGTAATGCAGAAAGTTATTATGAAGAAAACAGGGAATTGCGACAGGAAATTAATAAAATCCATACAGAACTTGCAGATTATGAAGACACGAAAGCAGAATTGGAAAGACTACAAGCATTTATTGGAATTAAAGAAAAACATGATGATTATTCTATGACAGCTCCATTTGATGTGATAGGTTATGTGACAAATGATGTCTATGGGTCTTTTATGATTGACGGCGGGTCAGAAGATGGTGTTAGCTTATATGATACTGTTGTGAGTGATTTAGGGCTTGTTGGTGTGATTACAGAGCTTGGAGAACATACTTCAAAAGTAACAACGATTTTATCACCTGATTTGTCAGTTTCAGCCTGTACCAGTGCCTCAAGAGAGAAAGGCATTTTAACAGGAAGTATTTCCCTTGCGATGGACGGACTTTGTAAATTAGAATATCTTGATAAAGATACCAGTCTGAAAAAAGAAAAAATTATTTTAACAACAGGGGAAAATGGTTTATTTCCTGAGGGCTATGTTATCGGTTATGTAAAAGATGTTGCAATGGACGATACAGGATTAACAGCTTATGCTGCAATTGAACCAGCTTCTGATTTGAAAAATTTAAGCATGGTTGTTGTGATTACAGATTTTAACGGAAAGGCGGAAAATTTTAATGCAGATTAGCGTTAAAAATCAGAAAAAAAAATATATGATACTACAAGTGAAAAAATGGATGATATTTATTTTTTTGATTTTTGTTTGTTATTTATTGGAAACGTCTGGAAGTTATCGCAAGCCATTGTTATTAATTCCGTTAGCATTGTGCATTGCATCTCATACAGGAGAAGTGCAGGCAATGTCTGTGGGAGCTGTTTGCGGTCTATTATTAGATATTGCATGTGGGAAATTAATTGGCTGTAATGGCATTTTATTAGTCATCTGTTGCACTGGTGTTTCGCTATTATATCGATATTTATTAAAACAAAAATTATTAAATATGCTATTTTTAACTGTAATTTGTGTCGTGATACAAAGCTTTATGGATTATATATTTTATTATGCAATCTGGGATTATGAGGGTTCGGATAAAATTCTGGAAAAATATATTTTGCCAAGTGGTATTATGACAGTGCTTTCAGCATTTGTATTTTATTTTTTAATTAAAAAAATTGCTGAAAGATGCGGAAGTCATAGAATTCAGAAATTAGAAAAAATGAATTTGTCCACAGATTCGGATTAATATGTTAAGGGTGTTGTTATTATGATGCGAGATATTTCAGATTATGTCAAAATTGTACTGTCAGTGCTGTTAGTGCTGACATGTACTTGTTTTTGTGCATTGCGATTAATGAAAATTCAGGTTGTCGAATCAGATAGCTATCATAAAGATACGTCTGTACAGTCAGTTTATACACAGAAAATTTCTGCAACCCGTGGTGAAATTATTGACGCAGAGGGAAATGTCATTGTTGGTAATCATGTAACTTATGCTGTGATGATTGATGAAGCAAATTTTCCGTCTGATAATCAGAAAGCAAATGAAATTTTATTAAGATTGGTGCAAATTTTATCAGATTCTAAGACAGAATGGTCTGATACATTGCCAATTTCGTTAAATTCGCCTTATCGGTTCCGTGTTGATGTATCAGATGATGAATTAAATGCCATGAAAAAAAAAATCGGTGTGAATAACTATGCAACGGCTGATGACTGCATGGAAATTTTATGTGAAAGTTATGAAATTTCAGAAAATTATACACCTAGACAACAACGCATGATTGCAGGTCTGCGTTATGCGATGTTGCAATATGATTTTTCTATGACAAATAAATTTCAAGTCGCAGATGAATTATCTATGGATGTTGTTACGGAAATTTCGCAATTATCTTTGCAGTTAAACGGTGTTGTGATTGAACAGATTCCAGAACGCAGGATTGAAATTGGTGATGTGATTCCACATGAGATTGGTACAACAGGTCCTATTTATGCTGAAGATGCAGAAGAATATAAAGCAAAGGGCTATTCTATGGACGCAATTGTTGGCAGAAGTGGTATTGAAAAAGCCTTGGAAGAAGAATTGCAAGGCACAGAGGGAACTAGAAAAATTGTATTTGAAAAAGGTGAATTAATTTCAGATGAAATTACAGAGCCCGTTATTTCTGGAAATACAGTAAAATTGACAATTAATAGCGAATTTCAAAGAGGATTACAGGAAATTCTGGAAAATTTTCTTGATGATTTCAGTGGCTATAATATGAAAAAAGATGAAGACGGCAATGTAATTAATAATGGTGCTTTAGTTGTCTTAGATGCGAAAACAGGAGCTGTTCTCGGTGAGGCGACTGCACCGACTTATGATTTGAAATTATATTCTGAAAATTATGAAGATTTGATAAATGATACAGGTCAGCCATTATTTAACCGTGTGACTATGGGTTTATATCGTCCTGGTTCAACTTTTAAGACGATTACGGCAACCGCTGGTTTAAATGAGGGAATTGTCACAGGTAATACAACTTTTTATTGCCAAAAAGATTATCAATATTTTGATGTAACATTTCATTGTACAGGTTTTCATAGTAATATTGCTGTACCAAGGGCATTAATGGTTTCTTGCAATTCCTATTTTTATGAATTATCTAAAATGTTGAATATTGATAAAATTACAGAATATGCTAATTTATATGGCATTGGTCAAAATACAGGAATTGAAACAATAGATTCTACTGGTTATATGGCGACTCCAGAACAATATGAAAAATTAGGGATTGACTGGACGGCTGGACAAGTATTGCAGGCGGGTATTGGTAATGGTGAAACTATGGTAACGCCTTTGCAATTGGCTTGTGTAGCCTGTACTATTGCAAATGAGGGCGTTCGTTATGAGCCGTATTTAGTTGATAGCATCTGGGATTATAGTCAAAATAAATGTATTAAGAAAACAAAGCCTACTGTTGCTTCCAGAATTGATTTGCAATATGATGATGTATATGAAACAATTGAACAAGGTATGATTATGGCTTCTGGCAATAGTTTTCCGTCAAAATATTCACTCCAGAATCTGGGCTATAAAGTCGCTATTAAAACTGGTACACCACAATCAGATAGTCATTATCAGGATTCTGTGTTTATTGGCTATGCACCAACAGATGACCCTAAAATTGCTTTTGCTGGTGTTGTAGAAGGTGGAGAATATTCTAAATATATGATTCGTTCTATTTTAGAGCTCTACGATGAAATTTATAACGAAGATGAAGACGATGATAGTGATAATGAAGATGATGATGAAGACAATCAAAACAGTAGCAATAGAAATCGTGATGATGAAGACAATCAAAACAGTAGCAATAGAAATCGTGATGATGATGACAATCAAAACAGTAGCAATAGAAATCATGATGATGATGATGAAGACAATCAAAATAGTAGCAATAGAAATCATGATGATGATGACAATCAAAATAGTAGCAATAGAAATCGTGATGATGATGATGACAATCAAAACAGTAGCAATAGAAATCGTAATGATGATGATGACAATCAAAACAGTAGCAATAGAAATCGTGATGATGATGACCATCAAAACAATAATAATAGAAATCGTAATGATGATAGAGACAATGAAGATGATGGAGAATAATATTTTTTCGTTGAAATTCCTAATTTTGTAAGTTGAAATTTAACGATTTTCACAAAAATATAGCAAATGCCCTAAATAAATTTGACAAAATTCATATTTGTGCTATAATTATAATTAAGTATATTTGATAGATACTTGTGATATGTTGACCAATTTGGAAAGGAGGCGTTCTGTTTGGCAAAAGAACCAAAATTGATTGCAATTACTTCGGGCAAAGGTGGTACTGGTAAATCATCTATTAGTTATGGGATTGGCTATACACTTGCAAAACAAGGACACCGAACACTGATTATTGAACTTGATTTCGGGTTGCGTTGTTTAGATATTATGTTTGGTATGAATGGTAATGTAAATTATGATTTAGGTAATGTGTTAAAGCAAAAAATGCCTATTTTAGATGCTGTAACCCGTGTACCATCTGCAAGTAATTTGGAAATTTTATGTGCTCCCAAAGACCCATTTATGACAGTAACTGCAAAACAGGTCGTAGATATTTGCAAAAGTGTTAGAAAATTTTATGATTTTATTATTATTGATACTGGTGCAGGTATCAGTTCCCATGTATTTGATATTGTGGAACAGGCAAATTTAATTCTAGTTGTGACAACACCTGACCCAATTTGTATTCGTGACGCTACTATGATGTCAGATGAGTTTTATACTCGTGGCAATAAACGACAGAGATTAATTATTAATAAAGTCAGTCCAGAAACAATTCGCAGTCATATGATTCATCATCTGGACGAAATTATTGATACAGTAGGAATTCAGCTTTTAGGCGTGATTCCTGATGATTTCATGTTGAAAGAAGCAACTGGAAAAGGAAAAGTTCTTCCAGTAGATGCCCCAAGTCTGGCGGCATTTGATGCTATTTCCAAGCGATTGACTGGCGAACAAGTTCCGCTGGTGATTAAATAAGAAATAAACCGCTCCAGCGGTAGAAAGGAATGATGTTAAGTTATGACAATTGCTTTAATTGCACATGATGCCAAAAAAGAATTGATGATACAGTTTTGTACTGCATATTGTGGCATTCTGTCAAGATATGATTTATGTGCCACAGGTACAACAGGAAAAGTTGTAGGTGAAGCAACAGGCTTGCCAATACGGAAATATTTTAGCGGTTCACAAGGTGGCGGTGAGCAGATTGCAGCAAGAATTTCCTGCAATGAAGTTGATGTGTTATTATTTTTCCGTGACCCGAATCCAAGATCAACGGAATTTAATGACATGACGCTATTGCGTTTGTGTGATGTGCATAATGTTCCTATGGCAACAAATATTGCAACAGCAGAAGCTTTAATTATGGCTTTAGAAAGAGGCGATTTGGACTGGCGGGAAATTGGCAGTCCGTCTCTGTAATTTTAAAAAAATTAAAAAATAAGACTGTTATGCCTCTGGATAGTAATTAAAATTCAGAGGCATAGGAAGTAAATGGTTCAAGGAGTACTAAATGAATAAATTTAGTGATTATTTTGAGGCACAAAAAAAATCTAAAATTAAAGCTGGTGATGGGCTTGTTTTTGGAAAGTATAAATTTTTCAATTCAAGTAATATGCAAACTAAATTTTATAATCAGGCATTATATCATAGTGAAGCTTTAATTTTTGGTACAGGTGGCAATGCAAGTATACATTACTGTAATGAACCATTTTCAACATCAACAGATTGTATTGTGTTTTTTGCAAAAAGAAATGACTTTAGTGTTAAACTTGTTTATCAATATTTATCTGGAAATATACATATTCTGCAAAATGGATTTAAGGGTGCAGGAATAAAGCATATTTCAAAAGGCTATATTGAAGAGATTGAATTGAATCTTCCTATTCTTGAACAACAGCATCAAATAGCTTCAATCTTCGACAAAGTAACTTGCACTATTGAACTTTGCAATCAGATAATTGAAAAGTTAGATTTGCTTGTTAAAGCGAAATTTGTAGAGATGTTTGGAGATGCTATTAATAATTCCATGAAATGGCATACTGTCTGTATTACTGATGTTTGTAAAGCTATTTACGGCGGAGGGACACCATCTAAAAGTCATCCAGAATATTTTACAGGTGATATTGTATGGATTTCTCCAAAAGATATGAAATCAGAAATAATAAGTGACAGCATAGACCATATAACATATGAAGCTGTTGAGAATAGTTCTGTAAAATTTATTCCATCTGAATCTGTTCTTATGGTAATAAGAAGTGGAATATTAAAACATACATTGCCAATTGCAATCAACAGTGTTCCTGTTACCATTAATCAGGATATGAAGGCTTTTGTGCCAAATGATAAAATTATTGTAAAATTTATGTTGCATTATTTTAAATCAATTGAAAGTGATATTTTGCAAAGAGTTAGAGCAGTGACGGCAGATAATATTGATTTTAAAGATTTTCAAAAGCGTAAAATAATTCTTCCACCCCTTGAACTTCAACAGAAATTTGCCGACTTCGCAGAACAAACCGAAAAATCAAAATCAGCAGTGAAACGGGTGCTGGAAAAGGCGGAAACGCTGAAAAAGGCACTTATGCAGAAATATTTTGGATAACATAGAAAAATTATGAAATAATTGGAGTGTGAAATTGAAATGAGTTTATTAAAACGACCGAACGGCACAGAAGATATTTTGCCGTCTGTTAGTCGTGATTGGCAGAATCTTGAAAACTTTCTAAGAACAACTGCCAATGTATATGGATTTCAAGAAATCAGAATCCCGACTTTTGAGCAAACAGAGCTGTTTTGCCGTGGCGTTGGTGAAACAACAGATGTTGTACAAAAAGAAATGTATACAGTTTCTGCAAAAGAATCTAAATTTACGCTTAGACCTGAAGGCACAGCAGGAACTATCAGAGCAATGCTCCAAAATGGCTTGCTGAATGAAGCTTTGCCACAAAAAGTATATTATATTCTATCCTGTTTCAGACATGAACGCCCACAAGCAGGAAGATTAAGAGAATTTCACCAGTTTGGTGTGGAAATGGCAGGTTCTGGTTTGCCAAGTGCAGATGCAGAAGTTATCAGTCTTGCAAAGCAAATTCTTGACCAGATAGGCTTAACAGGAATAGAATTAAATATTAATTCCATAGGTTGTCCTGCATGCCGAAAAAATTACCATAAGGCTTTAAAAGATTATTTTTCTAGTTCTAAAGAACAACTTTGTGAAACTTGTCAAGAGCGTCTGGAAAAAAATCCAATGCGAATTTTAGATTGCAAAAGTCCTGTTTGTCAGGAAATTGCAAAAAATGCCCCTGTGATTTTAGATTATTTATGTGAAGATTGTAACACGCATTTTGAAAATTTAAAAGCAAATCTGGATTTATTAAATATAAAATATTCTGTAAATCCTAGAATTGTCAGAGGTTTAGATTATTATACAAAAACAGTATTTGAATTTGTAACAACGGATATTGGCTCACAAGGAACTATTTGCGGCGGTGGTCGTTATGACGGCTTAATTGCTCAATTAGGTGGTCAGCCTACACCAGCACTTGGCTTTGGCATGGGATTAGAGCGTTTGTTATTAACACTCAAAAATCAGGGCGTAAATTTATCAGAATCTAATGCTTGTGATATTTGTTTTGTTCCTATGGGCGAATCCGCAAATGCAAAAGCGATGCAATTTACAGCACAGCTCCGTTGTGAGGGCATTTCTGCACAAACTGATGTGATGGGCAGAAGTTTAAGAGCCCAAATGAAATATGCTGATAAAATTCATGCCAGATTTGTGTTAGTACTGGGCGATAATGAATTAGAACAAAATGAAGCTGTTTTAAAAAATATGAAATCTGGGGAAAAAATTGCTATTAAATTAGATAATGATTTTGTCAAGCATTTTTCAGAGATTGAAATTGCAGATAGATTAGCAATGAATTTAAATTAAGGAGTTGTAAATTATGGCTGAATCTATGGGAAATTTAAGACGTACACATGGTTGCGGAGAAGTCACAGAACCTGATATGCAAGTTGTCGTTGGTGGCTTTGTGCAATATATCAGAAATAAAAATAAAGTAATTTTTATTGTGCTGAGAGACAGAAGCGGCGAAGTGCAGTTAGTATTTAATGATGAAACAGATAGAGAAATTTTTGCGAAAGCAGAATCCTGCAAAAATGAATATGTATTGCTTGTAAAAGGCAAATCTGTAATTCGTCAGGATATTAATCCAAATATGAAAACTGGTAATATTGAAATTATTGCCGAAGAAATTAAAATTTTAGCAAAAGCCGAACCTGTGCCATTTGTTATTATGAACGAAACAAACGCAGGCGAAGAAATGCGTTTAAAATATCGCTATCTGGATTTAAGAAGACCCGTTTTGCAGAAAAATTTAATTATGCGTCATAAAATCGCCAAATGTGCAAGAGAATATTTTTATGCAAATGATTTTATCGAAATCGAAACGCCCATGATGATGAAATCTACTCCAGAGGGTGCAAGAGATTATTTAATTCCGTCCAGAGTGCATCAAGGTGAATTTTATGCGTTGCCACAATCACCGCAGATTTATAAGCAATTGCTTATGGTTGCAGGTATGGAGCGTTATATTCAAATTGCAAGATGTTTCAGAGACGAAGATTTAAGAGCAGACAGACAACCAGAATTTACACAAATTGATTTAGAAATGTCTTTTATGGACGTAGAAGATATTTTAAAATTAACAGAAGGCTTTGTACAGAAATTAATTCAAGATGTTCTGGGACAAGAAGTATCTTTGCCGTTGCCTAGATTGTCTTATGCAGATGCTATGAATGATTACGGCTCTGATAAGCCTGATACCAGATTTGATATGAAATTACAAGATATTTCAGATTTGGTAAAAGATTCTGATTTTAGTGTGTTTGCTAATGCTGTGAAATCTGGTGGCAGTGTGCGTTGTATTGTCGCAAAAAATGCTGTGAAAATCTTATCCAGAAAAGAAATTGATAAATTAACAGAATTTGTGCGTGGTATCGGTGCAAAAGGTTTAGCATTTATTCGTTGGGCTGACGAAAAGCCAACTTGTGCATTTGCAAAATTTTTCTCTGAACAAGACATGCAAACTATTTTAACTAGAATTAATTGCGAAAAAGGCGATGTGGCTTTATTTATTGCAGATAAAAATAACATTACACTTCCTGTATTAGGTGCATTGCGTTTAGAAGTTGCAAAGAAATTAAATATGATTCCAGAAGATAAATTAAATTTCTTATGGATTACGCAATTTCCGTTTTTTGAATGGGACGAAGATTCTCAGACATGGCTTGCTATGCATCATCCGTTTACAATGCCTGAAGATGAATGTTTGCAATATTTAGAATCTAATCCTGAAAAAGTTGTTGCAAAAGCTTATGATTTAGTATTAAACGGCATTGAATTAAGTTCAGGTTCTATGCGTATTACAGACTATGAATTGCAACAGAAAATGTTCAGAGCATTAGGTTTAACTGATGAAGAAATTCAAGCGAAATTCGGATTTTTAGTAGAAGCTTATCATTATGGTGCGCCTCCGCATGGAGGTTTGGGCATTGGACTTGATAGATTAGCTATGTTGCTGTGTAAAGCAGAAAGTTTGCGTGATGTTGTGGCATTCCCTAAAGTAAAAGACGCTTCGGAAATCATGAGTGCTTGTCCGTCACCTGTTGAGAAAGAAAATCTTGATGTATTGGGCATTATGGTAAAGCCTAAAGAATAATTTTAATTAGTAAATTAATAAAACCCTCATAAAAATCAATAAAATGAGGGTTTTATTAGAATCATTTAATTTAAGAAAGGAAGATGTCGCATGAATATGAGAAAATTAACTGCGTCATTGACAGCAATTGCCTGTGCTGTTTGTGCAACAAGTTCTTTGACAGTATTTCCAGAAGAACAATCTGAAAAAACAGTTAAAATCATGTCATTAGGCGATTCTATCACAGATGGTTATTGGACTAGTGGCGGCTATCGGAAATATCTCTATCATGAATTAGAAAAACAAGGCTATTCTAATATTGATATGGTAGGTCCAAAAGGTAGTGATACAGAATCATTTAGTTATAATGGCGAAAATATCACTTATGATGGAAATTATGCTGGCTATAGCGGTTATGCGATTCAGTACATGACAGGCACGGAAACCCGTCAGGGAATTTTAGAAACCATTCAGGAAGATTATGGCGATGGCAAAAATATGATTGAAGCCTATGACCCTGATGTTGTATTATTACAAATTGGTACAAATGATATTTTAAGTAATTATAATACTGGTATTACAGACCGTCTGGAAAATTTAATTACTACAATTTTAGCAAGTATGGACGGCAAAGATGATATGTTATATGTTTCCACAATTCCAGATATTAATATTGCTGAACGTTATGACTGGCTTTGGAGCTATGGAATCGATTATAATGCAGACCCAGAAGGATTTACAAATGCAGTACAGGGCAGTATTGATGCTTATAATAATTCTATTCGTGAGCTTGTGGCAGAAAAACAGGCTAAGGGCGAACGTGTTGCTTTTGGAGATATTCACAGTGTGGTAGACCAGAATACAGATTTATATGATGGTGTTCACCCAAATGAAGCAGGCTATGAAAAAATGGGTATGTATTGGGCTAATTTATTAAATACTACTTATTTGAATGGCAATGTGACAATTCCTGAACCTACACAAGATAGTTCTGAAAACGTAACGGAATCTACACAGGATAGTTCTGAAAACATAACGGAATCTACACAGGATAGTTCTGAAAATGTGACGGAATCTACACAGGATAGCTCTGAAAATGTAACTGAATCTACACAAGAATCTTCGGAAGAAGTACCAGTGCCAGCTTTTATAAAGGGTGATATTTCTCTTAATGGAATTGTTGATTTGCAAGATATTATTTTATTACAAAAATATCTGATTGGAAAAGAGCATATTAATGAAACGGCGTTTCTATGCAGTGATATAAATGATGATGGCATTGTAAATATTTATGACTTTGTATTATTGAAAAAACTGGTGTTAAAATCTTCTAATTAAGAGGTTTTAGTATGAATTACAAAGAAATCAGAGCCGTTTATAATCAGAATACAATTCGTGTGTATCAGGCGTATCATTCTAAGATTGCAAAAGAAGCTGTTCAGTTAGGAACATTTGGAAAAAATTTTAAATTAACTCGCATGACTTGGATAAAACCGTCTTTTTTATGGATGATGTATCGTTGCGGTTGGGGGTTGAAACAAAATCAAGAGCATATTCTAGCAATTGATATAAAGCGTCAGGCTTTTGATGAAATTCTAAAAAATGCAATTGTATCAAGTTATTCTGCAATTGAAAATAATTTATCTTATCAAGAATGGCAGGAACAAGTTAAAAATTCTGATATTCGGGTACAGTGGGACCCTGAACGGGATATTTATGGCAATGCGTTAAATTATCGTTCGATACAAATAGGACTCCGAGGGCAAGCAGTTAAAAATTATGTACAAAACTGGATTGTGAATATTCAGGATATTACAGAATTTGTAATAGATTTAAGAAATAAAAAACAGAACGGCTTAAATATTGGTGATTTATTGCCACAAGAAAAAATTTATTTTCCAGAAACATAGGAGGGATTATTTTTTATGAAAAGAAATAAAATAGTTAGCTTTGTGACAGCTTTAGGAATCGTAGCAAGTAATTTTAGTTTTGCTGTCAATGCTTGTGCTAGAGATATAAACAATTTATCGCAAGATACGGTAAATTTTTATCAGGAATGGAAAGAAAAATATTTAGCACAAGATACTTATGTAACAGATGAAGAACAGTATTATGTCTGGTACAGTGAAGAAAAATATTCTGGTAATAATCAATCTGTTGCAGTAACTGTTTCAGAAGCCCATGGCTATGGCATGTTAATTTTTGCAGAAATGGCTGAATACGATGAAAATGCGAAAAACTATTTTGATGGCATGTATCGATTCTATAAAGCCCACCCCAGCAGCATTGGTTCACATCTGATGTCATGGCAACAATGTGATAACGGAACGGCTTTAATTGATGGTGCAGAAGAAGGCAGTATGACAGGTGGTTATTGTGATTCTGCAACTGACGGCGACATGGATATTGCTTATGCATTATTATTAGCAGATTCTATTTGGGGCAGTGACGGCGAAATTAATTATCTTGATGAAGCAAAAGCTATGATTTCTGATATTATGCAATATGATGTCAATCATGAATATTGGATATTAACACTTGGTGATTGGGTTTCTGAATGCGATAGTTCTGAAATTTATTATCATGCAACAAGAACTTCTGATTTTATTATGTATTATTTGCCTGTATTTGCAGAAGTTTCTGGTGATGAGAATTGGCTAAAAGTTTATGATACTACTTATGAGATTATCACAGAAATTACAGCAGAATATCAAAATGGTATCTTACCTGATTTTGTAATTCGGGACGAAACAGGCAAATTTGTCCCTGCTGGAGCTGATTTTTTAGAGAGTGAATATGACGGCTGTTATTATTATAATGCTTGTCGTACACCTTGGCGAATTGGCATGGATTATATGATAAATAATAATAGCATAGCAAAGCAATTTTCTGAAAACATTACTAATTTTATAATTTCTGATACGAATAATGACCCTTGGGAAATTATGGCAGGTTATCAATTAGATGGCACAGCAGTTGAAGATTATTCAGACTTGTGTTTTACTGCACCATTTTTGATTGCGTCTAATTGCACAGATAATACAGAATGGCATGATGCATTGCGTGATGTAATTATTCATTATGGCGATGATGTCTATTATGGTGATACGATTAAATTATTATGTTTAATTTCAGATGATGGTGGTTGGATAACACCTGATACAAATGATAATAAGCAAGATAATTTTATCATGGGTGATGTCAATGCAGATGGTGAATTTAATATATTAGATATTATTATATTACAAAAATGGTTGCATGGGAACGGTGAATTAGCAAATTGGCAAGCAGGGGATTTTGATAGTAATCAGGAAATTAATATTTATGATTTTTGCTTAATGAAATATGCATTTCTGAAATAATAAATAAAAATTCTGCTAGTAGCTGCTAGCAGAATTTTTTTATATTATAAATTAATTTTAATTTGATAAGTTTCCAGCCAATAATCTAATTGATAAAAATAAGCAATTGTTTGTGGCTTTGTCATTAATTGCCCATAAAATTGAATATTATCATTGCCATATAGGAGCTGTTCTAAAGCTTCACGGCGGATTATCTGCAAAATTGGTGCTTCTGGATTTTGCAAACGGTCTTCTAGTAATTTTGTAACTGTCATCAGATAATTTGGATTGTGCGTTTTTGGATAAGGGCTCTTTTTACGCCAAAGCACTTCTTCGGGTAAATAATCTTTCATTGCTTCTCGCAATAAGCCTTTTTCATAACCTTTGTATTCTTTGAATTCCCAAGGAATATTATATAAATACTGTGCAATTCTGTAATCACAGAACGGCACACGAACTTCTAAGGCATTCCACATGCTCATACGGTCTTTTCTATCAAGAAAGGATATAAAAGTAAAAATATATTTTTGGCTAGATATAGATAAAAATTGATACTATTATATCCTGACGATTATTTTTAATTATTATCTTTTTGTGTCTGATTATTTAGATTAATACGGTAATTAATGCAAATTTCATCGTTCTTCACATATACTGTATGAATAAATAATCTGGCAATTATTTTTTTTTCTTCTATGTTCAGATCTTTCCATGAAGCAAGATACTTCTCAATAGCATCATCTGAAATTTCTTCTGTATCTATCATTCTAAGTTGTATGATCTTCTGCTCGATGGCTTGTTTTTGAGTATACAGTTCCTCCAGCTTTTTATTAAATACCCCTATCGTCATTGCAAATTGATCAGCTTCAAGCATAAGAATTTTTTCTTCAATATTTTTAATTGCCTTTTCTACTTTTTGTAACTCTATTTTGTATTGATTCACTTCCTGTTCATGATTTTTCTGTCTAGACTCCCTAATGTATTGATACTGCATCATATGACTCAGCAAATCATTTTCCACTGCTTTTTCAATATCATCAAAAATAATCCCTTTCTTACGTTCGCAACCTTTCTTATCCTTTCTGCCACCACAATTCACATATTTTCTTCCTGTGGACTGTCCATCTACAATTATAATAGCATACCCACAATACCCACATCTTACAATCCCCGACAACCAACTATGAGTACCTTTGCCAGAATTCTTCACTTGTTTATTATTGTCAAGTTTATATTGTACTCTTAACCACTGTTTTCCAGATATCAAGCCTTCATGCCATCCAAGCTTTGCAAAAGCTCCATTCAGATCTGTAAACTTGCTGACTGTCTTATTCTTTCTTTTTCCATAAAGTGTGCATCCTCTTGTACCATTATACTCAGCAATATCATCTACTATATCAGCTCCTTTGCTTTCCAGATACTGATATACATCTGCATCAGCTTTCACATAAACAGGATTCCTCAGTATCCTGCTGATTCTGATGTTGGATACTGCATCTGGGAATCCATAATATTCCAGATTCTGATTGATCTTTTTTACGATACTGCCGATGCTGGTATCTTGTTTTGCGTAGAGTTCATATATCTCACGAATCACCCATTCTGTATTGGGATCAGCCTCCAGACAATGCGTCTTCTTGCCAGCAATCTTCATTGACACTTTCCGAAAGCCAACAGGGGCAATTCCTGCAACAAAAAATCCCTGCTTCATTCGTTCATAAGATGCCTCTTTGACACGTCCTTGAATGGTTTCTCTTTCAAACTCTGCAAATACCATAAGAATATTGAGCATTGCCTTTCCAACTGGTGTGCTAGTATCAAAATCTTCATGTACACTGATAAACTCAACATCATACTCATTGAATCGTTTCTGAATATTCATAAAATCACATAATGAACGGCTGATTCTGTCTAGTTTATAAACAACAACTTTCTGGATTCTGCCTTTGCTAATATCATTCATTAGATGTTGAAATTCAGGTCTGTCAGTATTCGCACCACTAAAGCCCTTATCCTGATAAATTTTAATTTCAGAATGATTTATTACTTTTTTACGACAATCTGCAATCTGCATTTCAATGCTAATAGAATCTTTTTTGTCAACAGACTGCCTTGCATAAATTGCAATCATTTCGCTATTCCTCCTACTCATAATTCATACTTGTTTGTAATTATAACATACTATTTTCAAAATAGCAAGTCATATTTTTACTGATCAGTTTTCTTTCATCAGAGCTATAATTTCCGCTGTGATATTAACAGCCTGTTCTTTGCATTCCTCTGGGCTCAATACTGGAAATACTGATGTAATGTGATATCCTGTTTCTTTATCGTATGTATGTATCTTTCTAGTTTTCTTTCCTTTGTAAACATCTTTCGAACACTGTGAATTTTTATGTTCCTGTTTGCTTAATGCCGAAGAATCTAAGGCACATATTTTTGTTTCTGTCATAACAATTACTCCTTTCTTGCAATACATGCATTTAAATCATACTATTTGTCTTTTGACTAGCATTATATTTCTATTCTATTCAAAAAACAATTAAGAATGTGATTGATTTTCAATCATATAATTGCTTAAATATTGTGCTTCGCAGATTACGTCTGATGAATAGTATAGTGTAACAAAAGCAATATCATATATGACTATTAGTAAGTCATTAAAAATAATTAATAAAATTGTATGACATTTTTTTACACAACAGGGCTAATTTGTATGACAAAATAAAAATTCCTGCTGAACCATCTCTACGGTTCAACAGGAATTTTTAGAATATCAGTAGCTACAAAAATAGTTCCCAACAGATACACATAGTATCTGTCGGGAACAAATCACGGAAATTCGCACCAGTATGGCATTACTTTCAGAAAATGATGATTCAGCAACTCCAACATTAGTGCATATTTATCTTACCATAAATATATATAATTTTCAAGTTGCAAATTCACTAAAATTAATTCCACTATTTATATTATTTATCCAAAAATCATTTGTTTCTGACTATTTTGATTTCTACCTATACTTCATAATTTGGTTCAAAATAGATAATTTCAACATATTCACATTTTGCTCGCCATCATCTAATAATAAGTCGTCTTTCAGAATTTCAAATACATACATCAGTTTTTCTTGATCTAACTTTTCAAGTTGTTTCTGCATTGCGATCAAGTCGAAACGTCCAAGAAATCTAATCACATCACTAAGTTCTTCAGGAGCGAATTTAACATCAATACTTGATTGCTGTGACTCCAGCTTTCTCAGAAGTGCCTCAGGCATGTAATTTTCGACACGATCATATCCAAAACTGATTGCATATATCAGTGCCAGTGTTCTATTACAAAGCTCTCTGTCTCCATTCATGATTTTATTGAACACATCTTCACCGAACAATCGAAAAAGCTTTTTAGAAGCTTGACTTCTCGCACTTCTGACAGTATGCGGAGACACATTGCAAATTTTAGCAGTATCTACAGCTCTTCGATGAATATTTCTTATCATCAAACGAGTTTTTTCTGTATCATTCCACTTGCAAGAGTTGACGAACTGCTTTAATACTCCAATTGTTTTCAGGGACAGATCATGATTTTCGCTTCGTGCCTCTGGTAGTTTATCTTTTAGTCTCTGCTCTGTTTCGAATAAACAACTGAAAAAATTTTGTGACATTTTTATACCCTCTTTCTTGTTTTTGCACCATTCATTATTCTTAAAATTTATGAATCGTCAGAAAATTTCTTGCAATTCAGGGATTTAATGAATGATACACCATAATTTATGATCATCCTGCGATAAAAACTACGTCCATAAAATAGACACAGACAGACTCCATGGATTTAATCATAAATATTACTTTTTTCTTAACGCAGAAGAAAAACATCTTCATTGAATCCATAAAACAGGATTAAAAAATGTCAATTCAAAATATATCAGTACAACGATAAAAAATAAAACTATTCCCAGTCTTCAATCATGCTGATAAGATAATCATATTGCGAAGAACTCATATCCCCATTCTGATAATATTCAAACGCTCTGTCTCCGATTTCTTCTAAACTTAAACCATTGTATTCTTTTCCATAGTCGATATAATCTTGTATAAGAGATTTTATTTCATAAAATTTTGACTTTCCGATAAAGTGATCATACATATTATACACCCTCAAAATAAATTCTTTTTTCAATATAATCTCGTTTCTCAGTGAATAATGGGATTTCCATATCAAGTACCCACTTCATTCTCAGTGCTTCATTAGCCGTACCCTCATTGATTACAAAAGGCTTTCTGATACAACAAACTCCTCTCTGCAAACTCAATGGAAATCCATTCCAGTCAATATTTTTTTCAGACAGAAGCATTTTTATTGCCTTATTGCAGTTTACACCCAATAGCTGACTGTGACTGAAATATGCCTGAGCAGTTGCCTGAATAGAATTACGGATTGCGTCTTGCTGTCTCCATATCATATAATTGTTTACTTCCTCTTTTGGAATACTGAAAGCCCTGCTGTCAAAATTTGCTTTATCAATTCTTTTTTTGTATATACCATCCGTATTTTCTACCGCTTTTCTGAAATATTTGTTAAATGCAGATGTTGCCAGACTTGCAGTAATACTGCAAATTTTAAGCAGTCCGTTACTGAACCATGCGTTTGTATCAAGTTTCTGATAATCGCACATTACAAGAGAAATCTCGTCTGACTGCGTATAGCCTATTACACAACCCTCAACGTTTTCACACAGTTCTTTCATAGTCTGATACATAACATTTGTCAGAATATCGTCAAAAGGGCGAACAAATCCCTTTGTAAAGCTGTGAAATCCTTTGCCGTCAAGACGTATAATTACAGGTGTTCTGCGTGTAAGATAGTATCTTGTAATATTTTCGTACCCTTTCATTCGGTCGCCAAGATTATCACCCATTATATTACATCCTCCCTCTTTTTTAAAATCTCTTTTGCAAGTCTTATGCAAATGCTATTTGAGAACTTGCCGAAATTCTCAATCTGATTTACAACTTCGGGTACTTCCTTAACGCAGTCGTGATATACCGCTGATGGAAGTGTCTTGTAAATCATTTTCATATCTTTCATAGAAAAATCCTCCGGTAGAATACCCTCGTCCACAAGTTTATACAGAATTTTCTCCACTCTCGCAGGTGTTACAATGGTCTCTGTCAGCTCCTCCAGACGTTTCTTCTCACGTTTCTCTTCGGAACTTTCTGAATGATGGCGAACTTTCTTCCATACCTCTTTAAAACGCTCGTGTACAATTTTCGTATACGCAATATTATCTGAAAGATTATTCTGTTTCTTAATGACGATACCCTCACCAAGCTCTCCGCCCATTTCTGTCTTGCCTACAAGATAATTATAATCCTCCCAAGCGGTAAATTTGCCCTCATAGAAAACCGGAACATAATTCAAACCAAGCTTATCTGCCAGACTTTTTACCTCATTCTGTGCAAGCCAACACTTATTTTCCGTATCGAAAACATCAAAGCAGTACACTGTATTGTAACGCTTCTCCGGATACTTTACAGTATGTTTTACAAGCCATTCTCCAAACATACGCAGTTTGTCGCCGAGAACCAACTTTACAAGCTCTTTGTCAAGTTTCTGTACCCACTCATAATAACCTTTCAGCGTATTTTCAGCAGAAAGTATCTGATTACGGCTAAAGCACTGAATAGAATCTGTTTCGCTGTCATACTGGAAGCTGACGTTTGAACCATCAATTTTCTCCTGTATGATAATCTTGTCGCCTTCATGAAACATGTCTTTCATTTCAGGTTTCAGCACTTCGATATCCATGTAATGCTTATGTTTTAACATTATTTTTTCCTCCTTTGTAAAATTATTCTCAGTAAATATACTATAGCATATTATAATGTAAATTTCAAGTGATTCTGCTTCCGGAATAAAATCCTTATTGCTCAAGAAATATAAAAACCGCAGTACCCGAAAACATTCTGGTAATGCGGTTAATACTCAAGTATAGGTCTGGTATTCAGCTAGCAATGGAGACCTTTATATCATTCACATAACAGAATTGCATACTTCCCAGATAATCTATATTTTTTGTAAAATCTCATTCTATGTCAGACGAATTTCGTCAAGATTGTCAATTACAATCAGTGTATTAAAACTATCCGGATCAGAAAGATCATATTCTGTAAATTGCATATCAAGCGGAGTACTGGAGCAGATATCTGCTATTTTCAATTCTGCCTCTTTTCCCGTCAGCATTTTATCCTCAAAAATTTCTCCGGTTTCTGGATTACAGGGATAAGCATAGAACTCATATGTATCTATAGCAAGCTTTTCAGTATAAGCAGACCATCCGCTCAAATCAGTGATATTGAACGTAAAATAATTGATGGTTGAACCACTGAAATCAGCCAGAATAACACCATTATCAAAAAATGTCAACTGACCGAATAAATCTTTCGGATGACTGATCTTGATTTCATTTGATGACAATTGAACAACTGTCATCGAAGTATAACTGCCTGAGAATAGCAAATTTCCGATAATCAATTCATATTGTCCATTTCCATCCAGATCAATAACACTGTAGGAAATAGCATCATTCTTATTGTAGATATTCCATACCTCTGGATAAGACTCTGGATTTCTTAATATGTCATCGAACAAAGCAAGCTCATCATTGAAAACTTCATCCTGATGGGTAAAGCTATCCAGATAGGTAAGAGCTTCGGAACAGGTCATACGATTTAAAGAACTAAGATATGTATGTTCTGCATCTTCATGAATAAATTCACTGCGGAGCTGTTCATATTCAACTTTTGTCACCTGAATTGTATCAATATAGTAATCATATTCACCTGTCAAGCCGTAATCATCAGATAAAGGAATACTTTGGAATTGATGCTCCTCAAGCTCACTTTCGTACAGTTTTGCAGTATATAAGAGTTCACCACCAAGATCTTCAAAACAATAAACAATTCCTTGTCTTTCATCATATCCAGAACCATATAGATAATATATATTCTCAGAAGTTATGCAGGAATCTTCATTCACAAAAGTAATCATAGCTTGATTGTTAGAATCAAATTCCAACAGTTCAGGCACATCATTATCATCCAAATAGATAAATGCAAACTGCATGTCTGTATCACTGCCATAGGATTTAATTCTGTCCGCATACGAAATCCACCAATTGACTGTTTCCTGTGTACCTTCTCCGAAATACTGCTCCATAAATTCCGAAAATCTATTGATATTACCTGCACCGTTTTCAGCTGCGTATACCAGGATATAAGATGCATCTGATGCATTTATCTCACCATCACCATTAAGGTCAGGATTGATATTCTCAGATGATCTAGAAGTACTCGTATCCGACACAATAGAAAGTTCTGTTTTGAGCTCATCATAGGACAGTGTTGTTTCATCCATATCAATTTGAGAAAAATAAACACTTAAACTTTCGTTAAATTCACTCTCCGTAACCTGTTCGCCATCAATATAATAGTTAAATTCATAACTGTTAGACTCTCCAGCAAGCTCCGTTACATATGTGGCAATCAGTTCAGCCTTGCCGTTTTTCAGGGAATATACAAAATCATCAGAACCGTTTGAATGACTTAAGGCATGCGGAGAAGTGGTCAAAATGATACCACTTTTAGGAATATACCCACAATACTCATTTGTTCCCATAGATAAATATGGTGCTTGTGCCACAGAAGTAAGAAATTCAATTGCTTCATTGTTATCAACTGTATAATAATGTACCTCACCATAGCACATTACCAGAAGTTCAGGAATATCATCTGTATCAATATAGGCAAGCTTATACTGCCATGGTAAATTTTCTTCGGCATGAGAATCACCGAACTGATCAATGACATCTAAATACAATGACTGCCATTCTGTACCTGAACTAAAGTAATTTGTCATATATTCCTCAAAACTGCTGACATTGCCTGCACCGTTCTCAGCAGCATAGACCAGTACATATGATGCATCTAATGCATTTATTTCTCCATCACTGTTAATATCAGGATTGATTCCATTCCATGTATCAGCATATTCTGCACTAACTAGTGTAGGAATACTAGTTATCGCTATCAATCCAGCGGTAAATCTAGCGATTCCTCTTTTTATCTTTTTTCTCATCTCTATATCCTTTCTATCTTACTCAATCTCTATACCAGATGAAGCAGAATCAAACTCGCATATATAACCGAAATATTCATGCTTGTATGTATCAAGAGCGACATCACTGTTATCATTGAAACTCCATTGTTCCTTAATGTTCCATAGCATAATATACGGCTCATAGTCGTAATTAGACGCTTTCGGATCATATCCGGATGGCTCACCATTGAACCATAAATTATTCTCATTGATATAGGTCATACTGCTGCCGTCTGTCCATTTTCCGATACATACACCACCAGCTTGCTTTGAAGTACCCCCAACCCAAAGATAGCGAAGTTTGGTAGTATCCAATGCTGAAATAATCGCATCATAATCCGCTTTTGTCTTAATATAAGCCAGATGTCCACCTCGCTGTTCACAAAGACGTTCTGCCTCATCCCATGTTACGGCATCTGTACAAATTAGATACTTTGTTTCTGCTGTACCGGAAATAGTAGATATCTGCGGAGCTGTGCTAATTTCTTCTGTACTGATTTTGGCTTTTAGCTTATCCGCATCCACTATCTCAGCACAAATAAAACCGTCTTCTTCCGCACTGCGTTTATTTGTATATTCTGACTCAGAATAATCATTTCCGTTAACTGTGTAACTATGGGCAGTTGTATCCACGTTACAGATAAACTTATTATTTTCCTTTCGTGTAGTTCCGTTCATAGTGAAAAAAGTCATATATTCAGAATCAGTATTCCAGCCATGAGTAGCAAACTCACCATTTTTTTCCTTATGACCATAGTAGAACTCACGATTGCTAACTTCATGTACTAGTACCGCCTCACCATTCTGATAAGTATAAATTCCTCCATAAACTTCCCCTGGATTCATATTTGTACAGAAATACATCTCTGGGATATTGTCATCATCTATATACATTAATGCCCCTTCATATGGTGCTGTATATTTTGTCATCTGTGCAGTAAGCTCATCAATTACTTGCAGATAGGCATCTTTCCAGCCATCATCAGAGGAATGATTCGTAGTATTGCTAGTGTTATTCGGTTGTGATGGCAAAAGTTTTGTAATCTGATTCTGAAATTCCGAGTGTGAAAGAAATGTATAATCTGAACTGCTGTCATGTGGATATGCATTATATTTTTGAGAAAATTCTGACTCTGATACTTCTATATCATTCAAATAAAAATGCATTTGCTCTCCACCACTTATTGCTAAAAAACAGTCTAATTTGACAGGTAAACCATCTTCTAAGCGATAAAATGTCGAACCCCATCCGTCGCCACTGCCCTCATCTGTCCAGAATAAATTCTCTTTCTCACTGTAGCCACTGAAACGTATACCGAGTCCTTCATCAAATTGCATCACATAATATACATATTCCGTTCCAATAGTATACAGATTGTTGACTCCTGGTTCTGGCTCGTCAGAATGAACCAATATCTCCGGACTGTCATCATCATCAATATACAGAATTGCATACTCATTTGAGGAAGTACCCAGATGATTCCTATTTTCCTGCAAGAACTTATCCCATGTCTGACGGATAGAATCAATATCTTCTACAATACTCAATGAAGTAATATCCTCTGGATGCTGCAAATCATAAGCATAAAATGGTATATCAAGTTCTGTACCTGCTGTCAGTTCTGCAAGTTTCTTCTCAGCAGATTCTCCTTCAAATAAATAAGATTCAGGTTCTGTATATTCTTCGGCATTCACATCTCCGAGCCATACATGCTGCATTTCATCCTCACTAGTCATCTCTGAGAGCCAGTAACTTCCGTCTTTTGTATCATAATAGAATCTTACAGTGAAATTTCCAGCGGCTGTGGTAGTTTTCATCACTCCTGTGTCGTAGAATGTATAATAATTCATCATATTACTTTCATCAGGACTGATATATTCCAGTTCATTCAGATTTGGCATGACAATAGTAAACTGCTGAATCACATGTGATGAAATATCTATCGGCTCTACAATAATTAACTCATACCGTTCATCATGGTTAATGTCAATAATACTATACTCGATAGAACCAGTATACTTCTGCCATATTTCAGAATAATTCTTTGGATGCTGAAGAATATCCTCATATAATTCAAGTTCACTCTCAAACGCTGATTCAGTTTCCTGTTCCGTTTCTTGAACCACTGTTTCAAGTATTGCCATCGCTTGTGTTGCTACAGTCTCCTGAGTTTGTGCAGTGGATTCTGATTCATTTTCTTTACTGCATCCGCATAGAATACAGCTGCTCAGAATTGCCATCGCTGTCACTAATACTGTCGATTCGTATCTTCTCAAAATATACACCTCATATTTTTATCTTTAATAATTTCCTTTAAAATCTTTACTGTAATTTGGTGTGTATGAGTACCAAATTTATGAATCTGATAAACAATGTGAGGTGCTTCTTTAATACAATCCTGCACAAGTCAAAAAAATATTTTCTCTACTTGTTGTCTGATGACAATACCCTCACTATTTCAACGCTTAGAACCGCTTCTCAGCAGAGCTATTTATATTATATCTCAATATAGAAATAATGTCAAGCGTTTTTTAATATTATTTTGAAAAGTTTTCAATATTCTGACATGATACGCACTGTTTCTGCTTATAAAGCTGTACCAGATACCCTGAATTTCCGCAGATCCAGTCAGTAGGGGACACCTTGCGAAATACCGCCAATGCACATTGCTGAAAGATGACAGTCTTGCGTGAGATACCGCAATACTCCACGAAAACTTCTGTCTGATTGTCCTTGCTCTCAGCAACCCGGATCTTAAAACCATCCTCTGTCTGAAAACAGAAATCAGAATATTTGCGGAAATAGACTAAACTGCATTTTTGTTTACTCATAGAATCAGCTCCTTTTTCCCATATTATATCAACACTTTAACGCAGTTGCAAGGGATTATAGTTCAGGAATTTAATCCGCATTATCTGACACTGTGATGGATATTATCATAATGAGAAGCAAAAAATATCACTCAGTTTTACACCTACACAAATATCCTGATTTGCTTTAAAATAATAGTATATACTATTATTATGAAAGCAAGGAGTAAAACCATTATGGAATTAGAATCAAATTTCGTTACAGAACGTATGAATCAGCTTTTGCAGGAACGTCACTGGACAATCTATCGTCTTGCAAAAGAATCTGATATTGCGTATTCATCTCTTAACAATATTTTTGTCAGAAACACTGTTCCAAGCGTTCTGACACTGGAAAAAATATGCAGTGGTTTTCAGATAACACTGTCGCAGTTTTTTGAACCGGATACCCCGATTGTTGCTAACTCTGACATGCTCTCCACAGATGAACGTGATATTATAGAAACTTATCGGACGCTCTGCAAATCTGACAAACAGCTTTTCAAAGCCTACCTGGATGGACTTGCAAAAAGATAATAAAAAACCGCATTTACTTAATACGGAGTAAGTGCGGTTTTATTATCCGGAGCTGTTTTTTTGTGACACATTCCTGTTCTTTGTTTTATTTTTACATCACTTATTATTTTTGAATTTTTTGAAAAAAGGGTTTTTCAATATAATTTACGGATTTTTGGAACAGAAAGACTCAATTCGATGGATAATCCATCATAAATTTATGTCCTTTTTTAATCAAAAGTGACACAAGTCCAAAAGCATAAATCATTTTTGTCATCATCTTAAATATTGACTTCCTTAGCAGGTGAAAAATATCAGGATTCTTTTTTTTAAGCATTACTATAAGTTTAAAAAATATCACTTCAAAATATTTTCTTATCCAAACAACTTTATAAAACATCAAAACAAGACTGATACCCCCACCATTAAGGCTCATGAAAGCCATCTTTAATGCCAAATGCTCTTATGAATAGTTAAAAAATGTAAATTCAATTATTTTATCTTAAAATAAATTCATAAAATATTGAAACAAAACTGATATCCCTATTTCATTAATATTAAAAAAGTCAGAACAAAAATAATAAATGCATACAATAACAAAAAAAATCGCTTTATATAAAGCATCACTTGAAACAAATTGTTAAAAAGTGACTTCAAAGAAATAAAATGTAAAAATAAAATCATAAAACTTCTAACAGCCTTATCACAAATTAAATCAACGATAAAAAACATCGTCACATGCACAGAAAAACTTCCTTCACGTATTTTATTTCTTTTAACAGATTTATCAAATATCAAAATGATGATAGAAAATATCGAAACAAACATAGAAAACATCTGAATAAAACCAAAAATCTGTTTTCATAATTAAATTATATGAAAACAGATTTATTAAATATCAGAACAACATAAAATATATTAAAACAACAGTTAAACAGGAGATTGTTTGTCACCTCTTTCAATATCAGAATCATCTTTATCAGAATTATGATTATCTGAATAAATGTCGTCTTTCAAATTTTCAGTCTGGTATGGACTGGTTTTTTCCTGAATCAGCTTTTCTGGGTCAGCAATGCCATAGGCAGCAAGACATCGATGTAAATAATTTCTTGTGACAATATCTGGCTGGAAATTAGAATAGTATTCAGGCATGTATATTCTTCTGTTCTGCTCCTCATATTGTTTTTCATACCTCAGGTAAACTTCGACGGCTCTCTCTGCATTCATGATTTCAATAATTCCATCATGCACCCAAATACCCAGCTCCACCGCTTCCTCGAACCGTCTTCTTTCCAGATCTATAAAATCAAGTATATTTGATTGCTCCTTGAATTCCTTGTAAGGCAACTTATAGATTTTTCCATGTTCTTCCCAGCGTTCCGGACACTGCTCATCCCAACAGGTTACACCGATCACCAAATCCAGAAATGGAAAATTCCTGATATAGGTTGACCATTCCTCAATAAATTCATTCACTGTCGGATATTTTTGAGTGATTCCATTCAGTCCTACCACCCCACTAGGGTGTATCCAACCGTACTTTTCTGGACAATGATTTGAAGCAAACCACCACATGTTGAAATTTAAATCACGGATACACTCCTCATAATGACTATCCAGTTTAAGATACCACGAAAAGAACGTATCCGCCCGACGAATGATTTCAAAGGCTTGCTGTTCTGTAACTCGCTTTCTCCTAAGGCGATAATACGGACGTCTTGCTGAAGCCCACTTTCTCACACCATCATCAAGATATACATTTATACCATCAACTATTATTTTTTCTTCACGCATCTCAATTCCTCCTTTCTAGCATGATGTATCTTCTATTATAATGATTTCCTTTAAAATCTTGACTGTATCTACAGGATATGATAGTACATGCTTAACAAGCCACTCTCCGAAGATTCTTAGATTGTTCCCCAGAACAGCATGAACCTTCTTCTTATCAAGCTAAAGTACCTGCAATATCTTGACGATAATTTTGAATATCCATGTATCGTATGTGTTCTAACATGATACCCCTTCCTTCTTGGACTGATTCTTATCAAAATTATCATATCACATCTCAGTATAAATTACAATAGATTATGTTTCGGGATAATTATCCGTGTTTAATGAAAAAACAATAAAACCGCAGAACAGACAAACTCTATTCTGCGGTAAACAAACTATATTCAAATTATCTTACTCTCTATACATCAGATGAAATGGCATCAAATCTAAGCTGCCACTTGCAGGGCATTGTTTTTAATATTCTCAATTGTCTGAATAATCATAGCTCTTGTTTTCGGGTCAAACATCTTGATAAAGCTGTAAGGCTTATCAAATGGCGGTTTCATCAGTATCTTCACATCTTCGATATATCCATTGTTCTCGATATGATTGATGATTTTCAGGATAAATTCAATCTGTTGCTGATTCAGCGAGCTGTCATTGATAAATTGCGAAAATGCAGACATAGCACTATCGTGATCGAGTTTCGCAATTTTCCGTACAAGCAGACCAAAAGGCGTATCGCCATATTCACGCTGATAATCCTCAGTATCGCCGAGTTCCTGTGTAAGGATTCGTTCCAGTTCATCATAATCTGCCTGAAACAGTGGAAGATTATGATTTAGCTTATAGATAACAGCATCATTCTTATGCTCTTCTACATAGCGGTTGACTTTCTTTCGGTAATCCTCAAAATCATAAGCAGCATCTAAAACATTGCCTTCTTGGGGGTCTATTACAGTATCAGAAAGATTCGTAAATATCTTATGAATTTTATCGTTGCTAAGAAATTGCATCAGGTCACGGAGTTCAGAACGTATTCTTTCCAATGTGAGAATATTAATACTATTCCAGAAGTCATCTGTCTGAATAGCCTTGATAATATCCATTTTTTGCTGTACTTGTGGGATAGCTGCTTTTCTTTCAAGAAGTAAAGCAGTTTGACAAAGCTGTTTTTTCAGATATTTCAGTCCTGGAAGCTGGTCTATATTCGCAAGCATTAAGCTATACATAAAATTATCGAAACGCTTTGCAAACTCATCTGTATCTTTGGGTGTAATCAGTGGAGCAATCTGCTTAATCAGTTCATGTTTATCCATTTCAGAGAGCGATATAAGACTGTCAGCTTGTTTGAACTTCTCCACATATTCTTTTTTCAGGCGAACGGATACCAGATCATAGGATAAGTTACATATATCCTGATAGCAAATATCTACTAAATGACTACGAAAAGTCTGATACTCCATATCTGAGAAAGCACTCTCCTGCAAATGATAGATCAGTTGTATCTGCTTACAGAAAATATTTTCAGTTAATGATTTGGTTTCCGCCGTCTCATAGCCGTTTTTATGCTGTCTGAAATACTCAAAGTTACCACAGTAATCAAAAATCAGAAATCTGCACTTGTCCGTATATTCTCCATCAATAGCATCTATACAGCCTAAATCTTTACAGAGTCTTGTCCCTCTTCCGATCATCTGCCAGAACTTCGTTTTTGAACGTACTTTCTTGAAAAATACAAGATTCACGCACTCCGGAACATCAATACCTGTATCCATCATATCCACGGAAACAGCGATAATTGGCATTTTATCGGGTACCTTAAAATCCTCGATTACTGTCTGCGCATAACTATCATCACAGGTGATACGTTGGGCGAAATTCCCGTGATACTGTGGATAAAGTGCATTGAATCGTTTGATAATAAATTCCGCATGATCTTTATTCTGAGCAAATATAATCGTCTTGCCGAGTCTGTCACCACCTGCAACTTTAATTCCACGCTCCATCAGGTCTTGCAGAACAATATCTACAGTGTTCTCATTAAATACAAATTGATTCAGCTTTGTTGAGGAAATAAAATCAGGAATATAGCCATCTTCTGCGAAATCTTCTTCATATCTTGCCTTGTCCTCTTCGGAAAGCTCATCATAAGTGATACCCTCGTCAAGAAATTTCAGCTTCACTTCATAATTATAATATGGCACAAGAACATGGTCTTTTTGGACTGCGGTTTCATAATCATAAGCATATGTCGGAACACCATTTTCTACCTCGAAGAAATCATATGTATTCCTGTCAACATCGACTTTCGGAGTAGCAGTCAATCCAACCATGATTGCATCAAAATATTCAAATATTACCCTGTATTTCTTGAAAATGCTTCTATGACTTTCGTCAATAATAATCAAGTCAAAATGTGCTGGTGAAAATATTGGATTGCCGTCTTTTGTTTTTGCACTGTCAATTGCATTGAGTATTGTAGGATAAGTAGAAAATATAATTCTAGCATTCTTATCATCTTTATTACTGCAAAGATTACATAATGACATATCGGGAAGATATTGCTTGAAATCGTCTTTTGCCTGTTTTACAAGTGCAGTCCTATCAGCAAGAAAAAGTATATTTGTTACATATCCCCCACGACTTAAAACATCTGTCAGACTTGAAGCTGTTCTAGTCTTGCCTGTACCTGTTGCCATCACAAGCAAAGCCTTGCGAAAACCCTTTTCAATATGCTCACAAACAGCTCGGATAGCTCCTTTCTGATAATAGCGGTCAGTAATCTTGTCATTGATGGCAATCTGATTCAGCCTTTTGCGAGTCTCACGGCGATTCATCAGCTTTTCAAGGTCGGATTTTGTAAAAAATCCGCTTACTCTTCTTTGCGGAGAAGTGAAATCATCCCAAAAATAAGTTTCAAAGCCGTTAGAAGTGAAAATCATTGGTCTGCGTCCGAATTTACGCTCTAAACAATCCGCATATAATACAGCCTGCTTTCTGCCGTTATTCGGGTCTTTGCCTGTGCGTTTTGCTTCAATGACAGCAAGGGGCAGACCATCACGACCCAGAAGCACATAATCAGCATAGCCTTTTTTTCCTTGTATACCGCCCATATCGTTCACAGCATATTCTTCCCAGACATCCGCATCAGTACCCTCAAATTTCCAGCCCATCAGCTTCAAGTCAACATCAATATAGCATTTTCTGGTCTCAAATTCACTGGCATGAGATGAGAATCTACGAGTTTCCTGCTTTTCTTTCTTTTCAGCAGTCAATTTTACTGACATTTCTGCTATCTTCTTCTGCAATGCCTTGATTTCGCTGTCTTTCTGTTCAATCAGTGCTTCCTGTGCTTTCATCTTTTTTGTGTCGATTGCAAATTTCTCCGTTGGAATCAGATCAGGCTGAAAATACCGTTCTTCATAATCTGCTCCATAGCAATAATCCAGCCATTGAATGAACTCAAACAGACTTTGCAAGGAAAGTAACGCATTTGCTTTGCTTACGGCTCTTTCCGTATGTACTGAGAGATTGCCAAGCTTGATGATAAACGGCAGTTTCCCCCATGTCTGACTATCCAGAGCAAAGCGGAATGATGGCTCATGTATCAGTGATTGCAGATTATCCTTATAGGGCATATGAATTGTCGTATCAGCAGAATACACCCACTTAACAGCAAGCTCCAGAGCTTTACGGCAACCCACTGCACACATTGCCGGAGAGGTTACAAAAATTTTTTCAGCTTCTATTGCTGCGGCAGAAAAGAGCTTATATTCTTCTGTTTTAGATAAAAATACAAAATTTGACATAGTATCACCTCTTATTATCCAAAATATTCCTGCATAAGTGCCTTTTTAAGCGTTTCAGCCTTTTCAAGCACCTGTTTCACTGCTGATTTTGATTTTTCGGTCTGTTTTACAAAGGCGGCGAATTGATTTTGTAAGTCAAGTGGAGGAAGAGGAATCTCAATTGCTCTTACTTTCTGTATACCAAAAGCTGGCTGAGATGTTGACTTTTTTTCTATATCAATTATTCTATTCATATATTCAGACTGAAATATAGCGAATAAAAATTGAGAGTTAATTTTTATTTTATTTGGTTGAATAAGAACTGTGTTTGCCGACAGTGTATAAGTACGGTCAGTAGGAACAAAAAATGGTTTCCCAATTGTGCCGATTTTACCAATTATAAAATCGCCTTCGGAAATACTATATCTTTTAATATGTTCTTCTAACACATTGACTCCGACTTTTCTCGCATTTGTAAAATCTATGGTTTGTGTATTGTAGTTGCACTCTGCTATTCCGATATAGGGGATTCCATTAGAAACAATAGGAGGTGTTCTGTGACTTGGTTGAGGGTCAACTGTTTCAGCAATATCTCCAACACTACAGGTAATCCACTTCTGCTTATTATGAATTAAATCCCCAAACATCTCCACAAACTTCGCTTTAATAAGCAAATCCAGCTTTTCGATTATCTGATTGCAAAGGTCGATAGTGTGGGTTACTTTGTCGAGAGTTGAAGTTATTAATTGTTGTATTTCAATATCAAATATTGGAAGTTGATATTCTTTAAGCCATTCTGTACTCATGTTTTTTTGAGCAACACCATTTGATGATAATATACATTGTTGTTCGAAAAAATCAGAATTTAGCATGTTGAAAAGTAATCGTTTATCAATTGGAGAATTCTCCTTTAGACGTATACAAGCAACCCGCTGATTTAGTGCAGCAGGAAGAAATTTGTCTGTAAGTATAGCAATTCTACCAACATTACCAGTCAATGACATTAATAAATCTCCACTATATAGCATATATTTTTCAATATCTTTTCTTGTTTCAAATGGATAAAACTGTGGATTAGAATCCTCAATATATCCCTTTTGTACATTTGTAATTCTTATTACTCTAATTCCAGAATCAACATAATTCTTGCTTTTGAAAGCATATCCATTCAGTATGTCACAAATATCTCCAAGTTTAACAGTTTTCCTCTTATTCATTCAGCAATCCCTCCAACTCTGAAAGCATACCACCCAGATTCTTATACAAATCATTAAGCTCTGTCATAATTTCAGAAGTCGGGGGATATTCAACCGCTACATACTCCGTTTTTTTATACTTGTTTATCGATAAATCATAATCATTTTCAATAAGTTCCTGCTTCGGCACAAAAAAACTCTGCTCCGTGCGTTCTCTGTCCTTTTCGCCATCAAGATTATGGAAACGGGAAATAATATCAGGAATATCATTTTCAGTAATTTCTGTGCGTTTGTCATCAAGGGAAAAACCGTCCGCTTTCATATCATAAAACCAAACATTATCTGTACCCCCTGCACCTGTTTTTACAAATACAAGTACCGCCGTTGAAACACCTGCATACGGCTTGAAAACACCGCTTGGCATAGAAATAACGGCTTTCAGCTGATGATTTTCAATCAGCTCCTTACGGATAGATTTGTGAGCCTTGGACGAGCCGAACAGTACGCCATCAGGAACGATACACGCACATCTTCCACCTTTCTGGAGTAGTCGGAGAAACAACGCAAGAAAAAGGAGTTCTGTTTTCTTTGTGTTAGTAACAGCTTTCAGATTATCGTTGATACTTTCCGCATCAACAGAACCCTTAAACGGCGGATTTGCAAGAACAACTGTGAATTTTCCGCTGATATCATTCTGCTTTGAAACACTGTCTTTATAGGCAATATCAGGATTCGTAATAGAATGCAACATCAGATTCATAGCAGAGATTCTAAGCATAGTTTGGTCAGTATCGTAGCCGGAAAAGCTCTTAGTTTCAAAGGCAGTCCATTGTTCTTCGGACATAGTACCCTCATAATGCTTTCTGATGTATTCTGCTGCTGAAATCAGAAAGCCAGCCGTTCCGCAAGCCGGATCACAAACTAAATCCTCAGGAGTTGGCTGAATCAGCTCCACCATCATTTCACGGATATGCTTAGGCGTGCGGAATTGTCCGTTCTTTCCAGAAGTCGCTAACTTATCGAGCATATACTCATATAAATCTCCCTGCATATCAAGGTCAGCAATATCATGCTCATATAAATCTTCCAATCCAGTAATAATCTTTTGTAATACCTGAGGACTTGGGATCACAAATACCGCACTATCCATATATCTGGTGAATGCAGTCTGCATCTGTCCAACTTCTTCACGGTCGGGGACTTCAATCAGTTCACCATTATCATTAAAATCAGGCAATTTGCCGTACTTCATCTTCTTGACAGCCGGAAAAACACGCTGAGAAATTAAATCAAATATCTCACGAGAATCTCTATTTTTGAATTTGCTCCAACGCATAGACTGCCCTGTTTCTGACTGCGGAAAAATCAAGTCAGCCGTTTCACCCGTCAGATTAGCAAATTCCTCTGTTTCAAGTTCTTTCTCATCAAGAGAACGAATGAACATTAAATAGGTGAGTTGTTCAATCACTGTCAACGGATTGGTGATACCGCCTGCCCATATATCCGTCCAAATTTTATCTATCTTATTCTTAATGACACCTGTTATCATTTTATAACCTCCATTCTATTCTTATTATACAACAATCTGAAAAATAAGTCAATCACTAAATCATAAATCTCCCATATTTTTCTTGACATGAATAAACTTTCTTATGAAAAATAGATAGCTATCTTATCTAGTAGCCTCTAGGTAAGCATCTTCGGAATTTTAAATACTGCTAAAAAATAAAAATAAAAAAGATACTAAGGCGATTTTTGAACATTTTGCATTTTATCCATAC
>JAAVHJ010000007.1 GCA_014799805.1 Ruminococcus sp. | reverse complement strand
TACCAGAAAAACTGGAATTTGCATGTGCAAGGGGATTATTTTTAATAATATCTGTAGTTTGCTCTGTAGTGAATTCTGTATCTTTTTCAGAATTTTCTGAATCAGAAGATTTTCCAGAAATCTGTTCTAACATTAAAATTGTCTGATACATAGAGGCTTTTTCTGAAATACCCATGTCAGAAATATAATTCTTGACATCTTCTATTTTTTCATCTTGTTTTTTGGCTTCAAAATGCAAACCAGTCAAAATATTTTTATCTGGATTTTCTTCCTGTGCTTTGACAATATCACTTTTTTGCGTATAATTAATTAAATATTCTGTCAATGCACTTGTATAGCCGATTGGCTGATAAATCAACGTATTATCTAAATCTTCGTTCGGACGAATAATACCTGTAATTTTTAATTTCACAGCATTTTCTAGTAACTCTTCTAGTTCTGTGCTATTTTCTTGTATTCTATCAAATTGATGATTCTCTTGATTTTCCTGATAGAAATCACAATTTGGAATCAAATAAAAATCTTTATTGCAAATATCTGTATAGCTAATTTTTTTAGAATTGATAGTAATAGTTTCGCCACTATCTAATAATTTTACAATTTCCTGATATTCTTCAGTGGGCAGAAACCCTAATTGATATAGCAATGTTTGTAAAATTTCATTATTTTCATCAAGAACTAATACCAATTCATTATAGGCATTTGGCATAGAGCCATAAACAAGCTCATAATTATCTGTAATAGTTTTACTAACAAGACTGCTATTATCAGCACTTGGCATTAATTCTTCAAACGGCAAATTAGACCCTGTTAACATGCTGTTTCTTTGCATCATCATATCCATGAAATTATATTGATTATTATTTTTCTGTAGTGTACTGCCATCTGTATTAATTAGCTTATTATCGTCATCATAAGTATACACACTAAATTTTGTATCATAACTATAAACAATACCATTTTCGCCGATATACTTATGAATTTCACTGTTTTGATTATCTAAATACTCTTTAAAAGCTGTTAAATTATTTTCTTTTATACTGGTTTGCATAGTACTGGCAACTTCAATTGTTGAGCTGTCACCATAAACAGCATCTAAATTATGATTAATTTCTTTGTCTTTGCTATGCTGACTTTGCCCCATTTCAATTAAACTTGACATATCCATAGATTGTGCTTCAATTGAAATTGGGTAAGCTGTCATAGTATCTTTTTGTAAATCTTCTATATATGTATTTACGCCATTAGAAAGCGATAATATTAAAGCAATGCCAATAATGCCGATAGACCCTGCAAATGAAGTTAATAATGTTCTGCCCTTTTTGGTTTTTAAATTATTAAAACTTAATTCCAATGCGGTGAGCATTGACATAGAAGATTTTCCCATATTTTTATAGCTTGCTTCTTGCGATAAATTTTTAGAATCAAATGGATTAGAATCTTCTAAGATTTTTCCGTCTTTGACACGAACAATTCTGTTTGCATATTCTTCGGCAAGTTCTGGATTATGCGTTACCATAATGACTAATCTGTCTTTGGCAACTTCTTTCAGCATATCCATCACTTGAATACTAGTTTCAGAATCTAAAGCCCCTGTTGGTTCGTCTGCAAGTAAAATTGCAGGATTGTTCACTAAAGCTCTTGCAATAGCGACACGTTGCATTTGACCGCCTGACATTTGATTTGGTTTTTTATGCAACTGATTGCCTAAACCGACTTTTTCAAGAGCTGATTTTGCACGCTTTCTGCGTTCTGATTTAGAAACACCCGAAATTGTAAGAGCTAATTCGACATTAGATAAAACGGTCTGATGTGGAATTAAATTATAACTTTGAAAGACAAATCCAATTGTATGATTTCGATAAGAATCCCAATCTTTATCTTTATATTGCTTAGTGGAAATGCCGTTAATAATTAAATCACCTGAATCATATCTGTCAAGACCACCGATAATATTTAACATCGTTGTTTTTCCAGACCCCGAAGGACCTAAAATTGCAACAAATTCATTGTCACGGAAATTTAAAGACACATCATCAAGTGCAGTCTGTATCAAATCACCAGTGGTGTATTGTTTTCTGATATGCTGAATCTGGAGCATACTAACATCAATCCTTTCTAATTTATTATTATAGCATAGGATTTTAAAAAAGTAAATAACTTTTACTATAAAAATAAATTTTATAAGAAAAAACTGTCAGAATTGACAGTTTTTTCTTAATAATTACGCTTGTTCATAAGCATTTTGTAGTATCATTTTAAATTTCTGCCAGCCAGTTCTATCAAGTGTAAATTTAAATCTTTCTCCAGAATTGGCATGTTGTTCAAAAAATTTTATTGCAACATCACAGATTTTTATTAATTTCTGTTTCTCTGCAATAAATGGCAAAATAGTTTCGCCTTTACTAATTGTATTCCCAAACAATCCCCCAAATGTAATAATATAACCTTGTTGTACATCCCAGCATTTCACAGGGCAAGCATGATAGCACTTCCCACAAAGCGTACATAAATTTTTATTTATTATAATTTTATTATCTTGTAATTTTAATGCTTTATGACGGCATTTTTTTTCACAAAGCCCACAGTGAATGCATTTAGATTCTAGCCATTTTAATTGCATTGCACCTTTAATGCCTAAATCATTTTCTTCTGCTTTGAGACAATTATTTTGACAACCAGTCACACCAATTTTAAATTTATGCGGTAATATTCTGGAGGCATAACGTGCATCAAGTTCTTTGGCAAGTTCATATGTATCAATACAGCCACTTGCACAGATTGCATTTCCTTGACAGGCTGTCACCGTGCGAACACCTGCTCCGCAATTACTTGTTTCTAAATTTCCATCTGCAAGAGCCTGTTTAAATGCTTCAATTTGTTCTAATTTTACAAATGGAATTTCAATGCTCTGTCTGGAAGTCAAATGTACATAGCCATTGCCGAATTTATCCGCAATTTCTGCAATTTTTGCAAGTTGATTCGCTGTAACATAGCCCCCCGTTATATGAATTCTAACAGAAAAATGATTTTTTTGCTTTTGTTGCATGAAACCCGTTTGCTTTAATAATTTATAATTAACAGCCAATTTTTTCAGCTCCTTCTAATTTTAATTTTTTAGCAAAAGCTATCTAAACCATCTAAAAACATTTGATTTAGCATATTCCAATCTTGATTTTTATCATCAGAAAGTGAATTTGCTTGTTTTTCTAATAAATTTAAATTTCTAAGCAAATAGGTATTTAATTCTGGTATCGGATTACTTGTACTAGATTCAGAGCTATTTATTTTTCGATTTAATAAATTTTGAATTAAATTCTGCATTTCTGGTTCTAACATGCTGTTTGTAAGTTCTGTAAATAGCATAGGAGCAGGTTTTTTATATTTCAAAATCCAACGACAAGCCAAAATTGGTCTTAACACATAGAAATATTTTTTTAATTTAATTTGATTACTCGTTAAAAATTTTTGATAGCTGGTTTTAGCAGTATTTAAATAATGATATATACCAGCTTTACAAGAAAAATATTGATTTATTATTTCTTGATGATTCTGCCAAAAATCAGTTGTTTGATAAACAATCGGCGATAAATTCCATTCAAACACAGTCGGATTAGAATTTTTTAATAAGCATAAAGCTTTTTTCAAATCCCAGCCGTTAATATCAAATACTTCATCCAATTGCCAGTTTATCACATCAGAAACAGGATTTAATTTCAAATAATCCTGTTTTGTTCTGACATAAATAAATCTTACATCATAGTCGCTATTTGTGGACGCAAATCCCCAAGCACGACTGCCAGATTCGACCGCATGCAAAATCTTCACATGTTCTGTTGATTCAATTTCAGAAATTTTTTCCTGAATTAATTTTTCAATTTCCATAAAACATCACTCTTATTTCTGGTTATTTTTATTTTTTTCTTTTTCTTTTTTTGGGAACAGGATATTTTTTATTAAAATCATTTTTGATTGCCTGCAATCTAAGTTTATCATCTTTTCCCTTTTTATCAGAATCCGTTTCAATCTGTTGTAGTTCATCAATACCAGTTATAATGGTTTTCCTAACATTTTCAAGCGTTTCAATCTTAATTGACCTGCCAGAAGCTAGTTTTTTCGTTATTTTTGCCTGATTAGCTGTATTCTTTGCATTACGCATTAATAATTCACTTGTTTTCTTTTCTAATTCTAATAAAGCCTGTTCTTGCGTTTTCTGACGCTTTAATAATTTATCCATTAGTTTTTTTAATTTCATAAAACATTACACTTGTTTTTTATTATTTTTTATTTGGCACATGATATTTTTTATTAAAATCATTTTTAATTGCCTGCAATCTGAGTTTATCATCTTCACGTTTTTTATGGGCATCTGCTTCAATCTGTTGGACTTCATCAATACCAGTTGTAATGGTTTTCCAAGCATTTTCCAGCGTTTCAATCTGAATCGAACTGCCAGACGCCATTCTTGCAGTCATCTTTGCTTGGTCAACCGTACTTTGTGCATTACGCATTAATAATTCATTGGTTTTGGCATCTAATTCAGACATTGCTTCTGCTTGAATTTTCTGACGTTTTAATAAAATCGCTTGTGCCAAAGCCTGTTTAAATACAGGCAGTGTAATAATAATAGCTGATTCCATTTTGCGATATAAATTATAATTGCTGAATTCCATTGTTTTCAGCATTGGAATACTTTCCATAGCAACAATTTCAGCTGTTCTTAAATCCTGTACACGCTGTTCTAACAAAGCAAGTGCATTTTGATAAGACTGCAACTGGAAACGCAATTCCTGATTACCTGTAGCATCTATTTCCGCTTGTGTTTCGTCAATTGCTGCTTGAATTTCTTTGCAACCTTGGTCACCTGCATAAATATATTTTTCTAATTCATGATAAAATTCCACATTAGATTCAAATAACATGCTTAATTTTCGGTTAGATTGCTTGATTTCCTCTTGAAATTTTCTCAGCTCGACATAAATTTTATCAATATCGCCACCCATAGAATTATATTTTTTCAAGACTTTTTCAATTTGTGCCTGTGCTTTATTAAATAATTTTTGCAGACCTTTTGGTTCTTTTAATTCATCAATATCAAATTGTTCCATAATTCTGGAAAGTGCCTTTAGCATTTCGCTGGATTCATTAATTTGATTGAAACTCATATTGCTTAGCACTGCGTCAGATGCTTTTGAAACTGCTTCAGCAGATTCTGAACCAAATGAAACAATAGAGTCCATATCATCAACAGAAATTTGACTTGTGAGTTGGTCAATTTCCTGCATATCCATTGCCTGAATCACTTGTTGTTTGTCCTGTATAATATCATACTGTTGTACAGGCTGAATATCTGTAATCTGTGTTGTCATTGGCTGTGCAGCAATCACTGAATTTGTAGTGTCACTGTCACGCTGGGGGTGCTTTAAATTAATTGCCATAAAAATTACCTCTTTTTCTTAAAAAATTTTCCAAATGGATTGGATTTCACTTGTTTGCCAGCATATTTTCGCAAATCTGGCGGACGTAAGTCATATAAATACTGTCCGATTTGATGTTCTTCTATTTCAAGTTTTTGAAAATATTTTTCCACACTCTGATAGCCTGTTGGCACAAGAAATAAAATATCAAAGCCAATCAAATGTAAAAATGCCATAATAATACTATCTTCCAAAGACATCATTTTTTCATTGGCAAGAATATAAATTAATTTTGGGTTTTTTCTTGTAAAATCAAATTTCTGAATTTCACGAATCAGACTGATATCCAAATGTAAAATCGTTGCAAGAATATCATATTCTGTGCCATTTTCATAAGTGCCTTTAATAAATTCTTTGTCAATCAGGAGCTGTAATTTATCCAGCATATGTTCTTGCATTTCAGGTCTTAAAAATCCATAAGCATAATATCTATCAGCTTTGATTTTATCTCTTTCCAGTTTCCCACAAGTTAAAAAATCAACAACTCTGGGTTTCATAGGCATATTTGCATTGGGCTGACGAAACGGCGGTCTGTAAATGACATAAGGCGATTCTGCCATAAGTGCTTTTACAGAATCCCAATATGCATGGACATCACCATCTTTGACACCACAAATTTTCGCCCAAAGCACAGGAATTTGAACAGTCTGATTGATAATCTCAAAATTAGGACGAAAACTCACATCTTCACGCCAGTATAAAGCAATTTCTTCATAAGTTGTTCTAAGTGTGAGAATATCTGCCTTTTGATATTGCTGATTGCGATAAATACCAGAATCCTGATATAAAAGTGTATCCAGTTCACGTTCTGCATGATAAGCCATTGTTCCGACACGAATTTCAGAAATTTCTCTTGGAAAATTTTTCAAAACAAGGCTATCAGGCAAATGTTGTTCATAAAGCAAATTATCTTGTAAACAACATGTTTGATTTAAATCTGGTGTTAAAATTAAAATATCAATTGGCAATCTTCCCAAAAATTTAAAAAACATTGCTTCTTTTTCGTTCTGACAGCCTCCTAAATAAATCAAACAACTGATATCTGGAAATTTCCAGTTTTTCAATAATACAGATTCGTGCCGTTTCAGCCAGCATAACAGGCAAATGCCATAATTCATGAGTTTATTTAAATTCATGTCTGCTTTTTTAGACGCTTCCAGCATAATATCTACAAAATTTTTAATCAATATTCTTTGAAGCTGTAAATTAGATGGATATTTTAAATTGCATGCCAAATCCTGAATCAAATCTTCTGCTTTCATAGAATTTCTTCTCTGAATCATAGAAACTTCACTCGCATCTGGTTGTGCAAGCGGCGTGTCTAACACAACAATACGCCTGCCTGCATTTTTCAAATCAGAATATACATGATATAATTTACTAGCATATGCTTGTTTATCTTCTACACCAGATACCCGACAATAGCAATTATAAAAAAATCTTGTATCTTGTCCACGTTGGGCAGGCACTTTGCGAATATCTTCAAAAATATCACCAGAAATCCAAGCGTTTGTGCAATTTGCAATATCAGGTAAATTGCCATATAATCTTTTTTGCATTACTTCCTGTTGTAAATCCTCACGGATTTGTTTTAAACAAAATCCCTCTGGAAATGCTGTCATATTGGGTAAATTTAATTTTTCTGATAATGCAGACTGTGCATCTAATTTTAAATAATTGCTATCACCTTGATATTGCAATAACACAACATCACTGCCTGCATGTGCCAGCACAGAAATTAATAATAATTCATGATTGCTGATATCGCCTTCATAAAGAATTTTCGGAACTTGACAATTTCCTAATTGGCTTGTAATGCGTTCAAATTTATAATATAGCCAACACATGAATTTCATGTAGATATTTTTTAAAATACTTTCTGATTTTCCTGCTTTTTTTAAATGCTCCAGTGTTACATAAATCGAAGAAGCAACTGCATTACATTGTGTGGGATTCATTCTTGGCAACCATTTTCTTAAATTATTTTGCATAAAACTTTCTTGCATTTGAAAATAAGTTCCCATCGTTTCTTGATAATAAGCAAGATTTTGATTGGTTGGATTAGGAATGCCTCCCTCAATTACAACGCCATTTTTTCTGGCCATATCATAATATTTTTTAATAAAATTATTAATTTCAGAATTTAAGCCATTAATTCTATAAAAATAAATGCCTTTTGGAGAACGATTATTACTATCTCTAAAAAAATCTTCTAAATTCAAAATTTTTTGATGTGCAAGCATGGTAAGCCATTCACTTCCTGACTATAAAAAACTATCTCATTATTATTTTATCACAAATTAAAAATTTTGTCAACAAAAATTTTATCCCGAAGCAAAAAAACAAATTTTTATAAAAATAACCACTCCCTGTTTTTAGATTCTGGGAGTGGTTTTAAATTTATTTTAAAAATTTTATTTTTTATTTTTATTTTTACGATTTTCTTTTGTCGCTTCTTTTTTGATTGCAGAAGCTTTTGGTTTCAAATGCACTGGTGCATGTGTCTGGGCTTTTTGTTTATGAACAGCTTGTGCATAGAAACATAAGGCAATATAAACTGCACAGATTAGAACACTTAAAAAAATAGCTCTTGTCAACCAAGGAGTATCAGGAAAATGCTTTGCTAAAGTAATATAATATTTTTTCTTAGATAATTCTACAGAAGTTGTTGCAACTAAATCAATTGTTGTTAATTCCTGACCAGAATATTTCAATGTAACAGTACCTAATTTTTGTCCTTCCTGTACAGGTGCAGAAATATTATTTTCTAATTTAATATCTTGTGCAATTGCATTACTGTCAGCTCCGTCATACCAAAGCATCATATAGGATTTTGCTGGTTTTACTAATACATAGTCAGCATTTTCACCATTTTGTACAGCAATTTGTCCTAATTCTGTATTTTCGCTTAATACTGTCTGATAGGTAAAATCAGAAAACGCCCATTCTAACAAAGCTGTTGCATCTTCCAGATGATAAAATTTTAAATTTCCCTCACTGTCGTTAAATGGTGCAGATAATAATATAATTAAATACGTATTGCCGTCTTTTGTACCTTGACAAATAATACTACGTCCTTGTTGATTTAAATTTGCTGTTTTAATGCCTTTTACACCACTAACATAATATTCTGTATTTTCTTGTACCATGCTGTTAGAATGCGTCCATATCCATTCGTCCATATTATGCCGTTCTGTATTTGGTGTCGTTGGTGCGTAAGATGCCGCTGATGCAAAATTAACAAATTTTCCAACAGTAAGTGCATACTGTGTAATTTTTGCCATATCATTTGCAGTTGTTTTCTGTGCAGGGTCATAAATACCTGTCACATTGGTAAAATTTGTATTTGTACAGCCTAATTCCTGTGCTTTTTTATTCATCATGTCAACAAAGCCTGCAACACTGCCATTACCAAATTGATTTGCTAACATAACAGATGCTTCACAAGATGAAGTTAACATCATAGCATATAATAATTCTTCCACTGTTAAAATATCCCCGTCATAAATATCTGCATAACGCAAATCTTCAGGATATTCTGTCTGTTGATAACGTTGAATTAATTCAGAATTACAAGTAATTTGCATTTTTAAATCTGAACAGTTTTCTAATACTAGCACAGCTTCCATAATTTGCACCAAAGACCCTGTCATATATTGGGTATCTGGATTTTTTTCATATAGAACATTTCCAGTATCTATATTAATTAATAATCCTGCATTACTGTTAATTTCAAAATTTGGTGTAAATGCAACTGCTTTGCTGTTTAACTCTGGACAGAAACAAGTACAAAAACAACAAATTATTATCATTGACAGAAAGATAGATAACAATTTTTTTATTTTTTTCATGCGATTTCCTCCTGATTTTATAAAATAAACTAAATTTTTGATTATTTTTATTTTATCATATGCAGAATTATTTGTCAATTAAATTTTGATTAAAAATTAAAGTTTTCTGTTTTTTAAATTAGTATGCGTTTTTTTCTGATAGATATACTTGACAGTTGTCTGAATAGCGTGTTATAATAATATAAATAAATATATATTAAAGGGGTGCAAAACAAAATGATTTATGTAACAGGTGATACGCATGGCGAATGGGAAAGATTTAAAACCAAAGAAATTAAAAAATTAAAACAGGGAGATATTTTAATCATATGCGGGGATTTTGGCTTTATCTGGGATAATAGCCGAAAAGAAAAGCAAATTTTAAGCAAAATGGCTTCTTTGCCGTTTACTGTTGCATTTCTGGACGGCTGTCATGAAAATTATGATTTATTGCTAGCCTATCCAGAAGAAATTTGGCATGGTGGGAAAATTCATAGAATTGCACCGAATATTATTCATCTTATGCGGGGGCAAATTTTTGAAATCGAAAAAAGAAGTTTTTTTGTATTCGGGGGTGGGCATAGTCAGGATTTTGAATATCGCACAACAGAAACTTGGTGGAAACAAGAACGTCCTACACATAGAGAAGTAGAAAATGCTGTCAAAAATTTGCAGAAACATCATAACAAAATTGATTATATTTTGACACATGAACCGCCTGCTATGCTAAAAGATTGTTTAGGCGTTGATGTCACACAAAGATTAGAAATGCATGCTTTTTTTGCGGACATGATTAAAGCTTGTAATTATCGAAAATGGTTTTTTGGGAAATGCCATATTGATAAATATATTCCAGTTAAATTCTTTGCCGTGTTTGCTCAGGTTTTGCCTGTCACTGTCAAAGATACGGATTTATAAAATAATTAATTTTTATCAGACTAGAAATATTCTGGTCTGATTTTTTTTGAAAATTTTTGAAAAACCACTTGACAAATCATATTATATGTGCTATAGTATAGGTAGATTATAATATTATATGAAATATAATATTATAAAAAATCTATGAAAGGAGCTGTTCGCATGTTTCCAATTAGTTCAGCTTTGCTAGATGCATTAGTGCTTGCACTGGTTGACAGAGAAGAAACTTATGGCTATAAAATTACACAAGAAATTCAAAATGCTGTAAAAGTTTCAGAATCTACGTTATATCCAGTCTTGCGAAGATTGCAAAAAAACGGTGCATTAGAAACATTTGACCGTGCCTATATGGGCAGAAATCGCCGTTATTATCGCATTACAGCATTGGGAAAAGCTATGCTGATTCAGTACCGCAAAGACTGGGAAGAACACAAGCTACAAATTGATGAAATTTTAAGAGAGGAGAATTTGTCATGACGGTAAATGAATTTTTACAAGAGTTAGAAAAAAATTTATCTAGTCTGAAACCAGAGGAAAGACAAAGTGCTATGGCATATTATCGGGAATATCTGGAAGAAGCAGGAGATTCCGCACAAGAAGCAATCGAAAATTTAGGTTCGCCTCAGTCAGTCGCTGAAAGAATTTTATCAGAATCTGAACCAGAATTAAACGAGTTTAAAAAATCAAAGTCAAAATCTAATATTAGTACTATCATAGCAGGAAGTTTTATTTTGCTTGCAACCTGCCCATTCTGGTTAGTTGTATTATTTTTATGGCTGGCACTGGTATTTGCATTAACACTTATTGTATTAACATTTGCAACTTCGATTTTTATTGCTCCCATGCAGGGTATTATGTTTATGACAAAAGGTCTTTTTGGTGATGGTATTGGGGATATCGGTGCAGGGTTATTTTGTGGTGGAATTACGATGCTCATCTGGAGACCCTGTTTAAAATTAATTATCCATACAACAAAAATGCTTTGGGGGCATACGGTTGCGATTTGCAGAAAATTATTCGGAAAGGAGAATATCGCATGAATTTATTAAATATGAAATTTCCAAAATTATATTGGATAATTAGTGTAGCTTTAATAGGAGTAGGCATTTCTAATATGCTAATTGGCGGAATTCGTGCAAAAGCAGACAGAGAAAAGCATTTAATTAGCCGAACTGAAAATTTTGAATCTATTTCTGATTTGGATATCAATCTTACAGAGGGTGAAATTTATTTGCAAAAAGGTGAAAAAGATTCTGTTTGTACTGTAGAATTGATTAATGTATCAGATTCTGTAGAAGTCTATTCAGAAAATGAAACGTTATATTTGAAAGATGAAGATAGTTTTCATTTGCAATTTTTTCATTTTGATGTTTTTAATTCTGCTATCAGTCAGATTAAAATTACACTTCCTGAGCAAGAATATCAGCAAGTAATGATAAAATTAAATATAGGGAATTGCTATATTTCTGATTTGCAATGTGATATATTTAATTTACTATTTGATGTAGGCGATTGTAAGATAGATAATTTACAAGTGCAGAATGATTGTAATGTCAATTCTGGTACAGGGAGTATTCAATTACAAGATAGTCATGCAGGGAAAACAAATTTAAATTGTGAAATTGGTTCTTGTCATGTAGAAAATTTTGAAACAGAATATTTAGAAGTCGCATCTGGTACAGGTGAAATGATATTAAATCATATTACAACAGAAAATTATTTTAATTTAAATTCTTCTATTGGGGATGTTTATGCTGAAAATTTAATTTGTTCTGGTGATACTAGTATAGAAGTTAATACAGGTGATTGTAAGATTCAAAATTCCGATTTTTCAGGTACTGTAACAGCAAATTTTAATATTGGCGAAGCTGAATTTACGAATTTAAATTTAGAGGGCAATTTAAATTTAACAAGTGATACGGGTGATATTACCCTGCAAATTATAGGAAATCCTGATAATTACGGATTAAATTGCATGACAGATGTTGGAGATATTTATCTGAATCATGTCAAAACAAAGCAATTAGCAACTAGCCAAAATGCCAAATATCAAATTGCAATTCAAAATGATATTGGTGATATTGAAGTAAATTTTTCAGAATAATAATAAAAAAATCCAGTGATTTTAAAAAATTGCTGGATTTTTTTATTTTTTTTAGAAAATGCTTGACAGAGGGATTTTAATTTGCTATAATATATATTGTATATAAATAATATATACAATTTTTTAATTTTTTGATTAAAGGATTTTTTAAAATGGATATTATGATTAGCAATCATTCAGGCGAGCCAATTTATCAGCAGATTTCTTCACAGATTAAAAATTTAATTCTAACTGGGGAGTTACAAGAGGGCGGAGCTTTGCCGTCTATGCGAAATCTTGCATTGCAATTGAGAATTAGCGTGATTACAACGAAAAGAGCCTATGAAGATTTAGAGCGTGAGGGATTTATCGAATCTTATACAGGCAAAGGTAGTTTTGTAAAAGCTCAAAATGTAGAGCTATTTCGTGAAGAACAGCTCCGACAAGTAGAAGATTTATTAACACAGGCTTGTGAAAAAGCGAAAATTTGTAATGTTTCTTTGCAAGAACTGGAAGAAATTTTAAAAATTATATACGGAGGTGATAGCACATGATAAATTTTGAAAATGCAATTGAAATTCAGAATTTGACAAAAAAATATGATGGATTTTTATTAGATGCCATTAATTTTCATGTTCCCAAAGGCAGTATCATGGGCTTTATCGGTCAAAATGGTGCAGGTAAGACAACAACAATTAAAGCATTGCTGAATATTATTAAATTTGATACAGGCAAAATTAATATTTTAGGTATGGATAGTATCCAGAATGAAATCGAAATCAAGAAACAAATTGCAGTTGTATTTGATGAGTTGCCATTTCAGGATATATTTAATGCGAAACAAATTGCCAGAATTTTATGTGATGTATTTCCAGAATGGAATAATCAAGTGTACGAAAATTATTTAGAACGATTTCAATTGCCCAAAAAAAAGAAAATCGGGCAGTTTTCTAAGGGCATGAAAATGAAATTGCAGATTGCAACGGCTTTGTCACACAATGCAAAATTGTTAATTATGGACGAAGCAACGACAGGTTTAGACCCTGTTGTAAGAAATGAAATTTTAGATATATTTTTAGAGTATTTGCAGGACGAAAATCATAGTATTTTCATGTCATCACATATTACAAGTGATTTAGAAAAAATTGCGGATAGTGTGACTTTTATTGACAAGGGAAAAATTTTAATTTCAGGCTACAAAGATGAAATTTTAGAACAGCATGGCATGATGAAATGTTCTAAAAAAGATTATCAGCAAATTGATAAAAATGATATGATTAGTGCAAGATTAACGGATTTTGGAGCTGAAATTATGATTGCTGATAAAATTGCGATGCAAAAAAAATATGCTGGATTATTATTAGAACCAACAAGCTTAGAAGAAATTATGCTATTTTATGTGAATCGTTCCAAAAAGGAGTGGTCATGATGAAAGGCTTATTATTTCGGGAGTTATATTTAGGCAGGAAATTTTATTTAAGTACGTTTATCGTGCAATTTATCACAACAGGACTTGCATTTCTAGTATTACTAAGCATGAAAATTGGCAATTTAGCGAATTTAGATGATTCTATCATAGATATGGAATTTTTTAATGGTATGATAAAAGCATTATTTGTGATTGCATTGCCAGTGATTTATTTTTGTATTACTGGTGAAAATGGTGTACATATTTCTGATATCAAAAGCAAGTATTGTTTATTTTATGATACGCTTCCTGTCAGTGCATTTCAAAAAACGATGATAAAATATATCATAAAATTCAGTTTATTTGTATATGCATTGGGAATGTCCATGTTGAGTGCATGGGGCTATACAGTTATAAATGATGTTACATTTGACAGAAGTATTTATTTAATCGTGTTAGCTGTTGCGTTACTTGCTTTGATGATTAATGCTTATCAAGACCCATTAATTTTATTATGCAAATCACAAAAAGCAATTACGAAAGTGAGTGGCAGTATTTTTGTGATACTAGCATTTTGTTATTTAGGATTCGCTATTTATATGATGTCTGAAATGCAAAAATATCAAAAATTATATCCAGATGATAATATGAAATTTTTAAATGATATGCTTGAAAAATTAAATTTTTTGATAGATAATTTTGCAATTTATGTGCCATTTCTGATAATTGCTTTTTTTATGATTAATTTTGTATGCAGTTATTTTGCTATCAAAAGGAGGGAAAAATAATGCAAGGATTATTATATAAAGAATTTATCCAGAATAAGCAAAATTTGTTTTATTTATTTTTCAGTATTCTGGCATTATCCAGTATTGTTTTTACGCCTGATATTTTTCCATCTGAAGAAAATGCAGAAGTTTCAAAAGAATTTCATGCATTATTAGGTGCGTTTGTATATGTACTTGATTTTTTTCTGTTAAATTCTTTTCAGCCCAATTTTTTCCAGTGTGATGAAAATAAAAAATGGTCTTATTTTGCGGTTTCCAGTCCAAAATGTGTCACTGGTGTTGTATGGACAAAATATGTATTTGTATTTATGATAACAGGAATTAATTTTATACTATGTTATGTAATAGATATTTTTTCTATGTCACTAACAGGTGATGAAACTAGTATGTTGTTATTATATGCAATTTGTTTTTTTGTACATATTTTTTTCAGTGCAATTGATATTCCATTTATGTTAAGATTCGGTACAAAAGCAGGAATGTTATATCGAGGAATATTATTTTTATTTGTATTATTATTTATTATTATTTATGCATTATTTGGTGATTTAAGTATTTTTGGTTCTGTAGATAATTTTTATGAAAAAATTATAAATTTCACAGGGGGAGATACTATACCAGAAATTTTATGGCTTATTATTGGAATTTTTATGCATGGAGCTGTATTATTATATTATTTTTCTTATAAAATTTCCTGTAAATGTTATTTAAAAGGAGTCGAATGCTATGATAAATAAAAAATTGGAAATAAAACGAATTATTTTATTTGTTGCATTTGCTTATCTTATAGCATGGATTCCTGAAATTATTTTGAATCTTATACATGGCGATTATATCAGCTGGGCAGGTTCTACGAAATTCGGATTTGTTAGTATTTTATTAATGTTTTCCCCTGCAATTGCTAATATTTTGACAAGAATTATTACAAAAGAGGGCTGGAAAGATAGTTATTTGCATTTGTATTTACAAGGGAATTTTAAATATTATATTTTCAGCGAATTATTTACAGTATTTTGCGGAATGATTGCAGGTATTATTATGACTTATGTATTTGACAATGGGTTTTCTTTAAAAAATATATTGGAATCAAATTCACTTGTATCAATTTTAGGAACGACAGGAATTATGCTAGCAATTGCACCTGCATTGAGTTTCTACACGTTCGGGGAAGAATTCGGCTGGAGAGCTTATTTATACCCTAAGCTTGAAAAATTAACGGGTACAACAGGTGCAGTAATAATTGGAGGAATTATTTGGGGAATATGGCATGCTCCCTTAACTATCGGAGGACATAATTTCGGAACGGATTATTGGGGATATCCATGGCTTGGAATTTTTATGATGTGTATTTATTGTATTGCCATTGGCTGTGCTTTGCTATGGATTACGAAAAAAACAAAGTCTATTTATCCAGCTGCGATTGCACATTCTGTGAATAATAATTTTGCAGGTAGTATGGCAGTTATTTTTTGTCCAAAGCTGTTAGAATTACAGGAATCAGAAAAATTAAATCAAATGCATTATATGCTGTTGTTTATGATTCCGTTTGTGATTCTGGGAATGATTATATTAGTTATCATGTTGAAAGAACAGAAAAAAGCCTGATGTGATTCGTCAGGCTTTTTGTTATTTTGACAAATCGTTATGTTAAAACTTGTGCAGAATCGAAAAATTAAAATATTTGCTTGACTTGCTATTCCAAACGTGCTATAATAAAAAATAAGAACCATTTTTGATAAGATTGCGTAGGCTTTCGATTCAAAAACAGAAAGGAATGAAAAGCATGATATTATCAGGCGCAGAAATCGTTGTAGAAACATTGATTGAACAGGGTACAAAGACTGTATTCGGCTACCCTGGCGGACAAGTTATTAATTTGTATGATGCATTATATGAATATCGTGACCGTATTGAACATATTTTGACAGCACATGAACAAGGTGCATCACATGCCGCTGACGGCTATGCAAGAGCAAGCGGAGAAGTAGGCGTTGTTATTGCTACTTCAGGGCCAGGTGCAACAAATTTAGTAACTGGTCTTGCAACAGCTTATTTAGACTCTATTCCAGTTGTCGCAATTACTGGTAACGTGCCAAATAGTTTAATTGGCAGAGATAGTTTTCAAGAAGTCGATATTACAGGTGTGACTTTGCCAATTACAAAGCATAATTTTTTAGTAAAATCTGTTGATAAACTGGCTGACACGATTCGGGAAGCATTTGCAATTGCAAAATCTGGTCGTCCTGGTCCTGTTTTGGTAGATATTCCAAAAGATGTCCAAATTGCAAAATTTGAATATACTGCATGTCCAGTTGTAGAAAAAAAATCACAAAAATTAGTCAAAGATGAGAAACTTGCAATTGCTGTTAAAATGATTGCAGAAGCAGAAAAGCCATATATTTATTTTGGTGGTGGAGCTGTTACGGCAAATGTCAGTGAAGAACTTTGTGCCTTAGCTGATAAAATTGACGCTCCAATTGGTTGTACTATGATGGGCTTGTCTGCTGTACCAGTGAGTCACCCAAGATATTTGGGCATGGAGGGCATGCATGGACATTATGCTTCCAGTGTTGCACAGGACGAAGCAGATTTAATTATTACAATTGGTGCTAGATTCAGTGACCGTGCAACTGGAAACGTTGCAAAATATGCCCGTAGAGCTAAAATTATTCATATTGATGCAGACGGTGCGGAATTAAATAAAAATGTCAGTGTTGTTCTGGGTATGGAATGTGATATTAAAAATGCATTACAGCGTTTATTGAATTTAATTCCAGAAAAACAACACCCAGATTGGAATGCAAGAATTGCTGAATTAAAAGCTTTAGAATCTGAACAATTTGAACGTGTGACTGCAACAGATAGAATTACACCATATGCATTAATTCAAGAAGTTGCAAAACATGCAAATTCTGATACACCAATTGTTACAGACGTTGGACAACATCAAATGTGGGTTGCACAGTTTTATCCGTTCCAGAATTCCAGAACATTTATATCAAGTGGCGGTTTAGGAACAATGGGCTTTGGTCTTGGTGCGGCAATTGGTTCAGCGAAAGCAACTGGCAAAAAAACTGTTTTATTTACAGGTGATGGCAGTTTTGGCATGAATTTAAATGAACTTGCCACTGTAACAGCTGAAAATATTCCTGTTGTGATTGTTATCATGAATAATCAAGTTTTAGGCATGGTTCGTCAATGGCAGACTCTGTTTTTTGACAAGCATTATTCTAATACAGATTTGCATTGCAGAAAAACAGATTTTGTAAAACTTGCAGAAGCATTTGGTATGAAAGGCTATCGAATTACTGAATTAGCAGATATGCCAGCTGTAATTGAACAAGCATTTGCTGAAAATGCACCAGTATTAATTGATGTTAGAATTTATCAAGATGAATTTGTATTACCAATGCTCCCCCCTGGTGGCTGTATTGAAGATATTATCACAGAAAGGAATGATATATCATAATGGAACGCTTTGTTATTGCAATTCTGGTAGAAAATCAACCTGGTATTTTAACAAGAGTTGCTAGTATGTTTAATCGTAGAGGCTTTAATATTGATAGCTTAACTGTTAGTGAAACAGAAAATCATGATTATTCCAGAATTACGATTTCATTAACAGGTGATGATAATATCTGTCATCAGATTATCAAGCAATTGAAAAAGCTTTACAATGTCAAGGAAGTTAAAGTCATGGAACGTGAAAAAAGCGTTTATCGTGAACTTGCGTTGATTAAATTAAGAAATAAACCTGATACAAGACAGGAAATTTTATCAGCAGTTGATATTTTTCGTTCTAAAATTGTCGATTTTTCGCCGAATACACTTTGTGTGGAAATTACAGGCGAAACTTCTAAAATTGAAGCTTTTATTGCTTTAGTAGAGCCGTTAGGCATTTTAGAAATGTGTCGTACTGGTGTTGTGGCAATTGAAAGAGGTTGCAGTTATTTAAATAGCGAAACAAGTCTTTAAAAATTCACATAAGTAGCAGTTAAGAGGTGCAGTGTGTTTGATAAGTAAATTGAAATATGGTAATACGAATACTTTTTTCATTCGTGGAACAAGCGGAAATTTACTGATTGATACTGATTATGCAGGTACATTGCCCTTGTTTTACAAACAACTAAAAAAGAATCGTATTAAACTAAGTGATATCACTTATGTTTTAGCAACACATTATCACCCAGACCATATAGGACTTATTAGTGAGCTTATGGAATTTGGGATAAATCTTTTGCTGATAGATACCCAAATTGAATATGTCCATTTTTCTGATGAGATATTTAACAAGGATAATATAAAATATACACCTATCAATGAGAAAAAAGCTTTTTTGGTTAAATGTGAAGAAAGTAGAGCTTTTCTTCACAGCATGGGAATACAGGGTGAGATATTATCTACTCCAAGTCATAGCAAGGACAGTATATCTGTGATTTTAGATAATGGCTTTTGTTTTGTTGGAGATTTAGAGCCAATAGACTATCTTGATGCTTACGAGAAAAATACAAAGCTTGAAGATGATTGGAAACTTGTTATGAGTTGTAATCCAAAAATAATTTTCTATGCACATGCAAATGAAAAAATAATGGTGTAATTATATAAATTTCATTTCGTTGGGCAAAGTTTCAGCAAAGAAAAAATGGATATTTTTTTACATATGGCTTGACAAATATTAGAGACTGTGCTATAATAAGTTTGTTTGATGTGAGATATTAAGCCGTGGTACACACAGCGAATATATTTTAATTTTTTAAAAAAGGAGTTTTTTTAAAATGGCAGAAGCAAGAATTTTTTATCAAGAGGATTGTAATATCCAAAAATTAGATGGCAAGACCGTTGCAATTATCGGTTACGGTTCACAGGGTCATGCACATGCATTGAATTTGCAGGAAAGCGGTGTGAATGTTGTTGTTGGTCTTTATGAGGGCAGCAAAAGCTGGGCAAAAGCTGAAAAACAAGGCTTGAAAGTTATGACAACAGCAGAGGCAGCTAAAATTGCTGATGTTATCATGATTTTAATTCCAGACGAAAAGCAGAAAGCTTTATATGAATCTGAAATTAAGCCATATTTGACAGCAGGCAAAACACTTGCATTTGCACATGGTTTTAATATTCATTTTGGTTGCATTGTTCCTCCAGCAGATGTAAATGTTATTATGATTGCTCCAAAAGCTCCAGGTCATACAGTACGTTCTGAATATCAGGCTGGCAAAGGTACACCTTGTTTAATTGCTGTTCATCAAGATGCAACAGGTGATGCACAAGAAATTGGTCTGGCATATGCTGATGGTATCGGCGGAAGTCGTGCAGGCGTTCTGGAAACAACTTTCAGAACTGAAACAGAAACTGACTTGTTTGGTGAACAAGCTGTACTTTGTGGCGGTATTTGTGCATTAATGCAGGCAGGTTTTGAAACGTTGACAGAAGCTGGTTATGATGCTAGAAATGCATATTTTGAGTGCATTCATGAAGTGAAATTAATTGTTGATTTGATTTATCAGTCTGGTTTTGAGGGTATGCGTTATTCTGTTTCTAATACAGCTGAATATGGTGATTATATCACTGGTCCTAAGGTGATTGCAGAAGAAACTAAAAAGGCTATGAAACAAGTTCTGGCTGATATTCAAGATGGTTCTTTTGCAAAAGAATTTTTGTTGGAGATGTCCGATGCTGGAAATCAAGTACATTTCAAGGCTATGCGTAAATTACATGCAGAACATCCTGCTGAAGTTGTAGGCAAGGAAATTCGTAAATTATATAGCTGGAATAGCGAAGATGATAAATTAATTAATAACTAATTATTTTAATTTTTAGTTGTTTTTGTCGTGAGATAATCCCGAATTTTCGGGATTATCTTGCTATATATAAATGCTGATAAATATAAAATGAGGTAATAATATGGTATTTGATACAAGTGTTTCAGGTGCACATTGTGCACCACAGCGTTCTTTATTGCATGCACTAGGATTGACAAAAGAAGAAATGGAACGTCCACTTGTGGGAATTGTTAGTTCTTATAATGAAATTGTCCCTGGTCATATGAATCTTGATAAAATTACAGAAGCTGTCAAATTAGGTGTTGCTATGGCAGGCGGTACACCAATTGTATTCCCTGCAATTGCAGTCTGTGATGGCATTGCTATGGGTCATAAGGGTATGAAATATTCTCTTGTCACAAGAGATTTAATTGCAGATTCTACAGAAGCAATGGCTTTGGCACATGCTTTTGATGCATTGGTTATGATTCCAAATTGTGACAAAAATGTCCCTGGGTTATTAATGGCAGCCGCAAGAGTAAATGTTCCGACTATTTTTGTCAGTGGCGGACCTATGCTTGCTGGTCATGTTGATGGCAAAAGAACAAGTTTATCTAGTATGTTTGAAGCGGTCGGGTCTTATAAGGCAGGTAAAATTGACGAAGAAAAATTATGCGATTATGAATTAAATGCATGTCCGACATGTGGAAGCTGTTCAGGTATGTATACGGCAAATTCTCATAATTGCCTGACGGAAGTATTAGGCATGGGCTTACAAGGCAACGGAACAATTCCAGCAGTATATTCTAAGAGAATTGAGTTAGCAAAACATGCTGGTATGCAAGTGATGGAATTATATCGAAAAAATATTCGTCCTCGTGATATTATGACAGAAAAAGCTTTTCAAAATGCTTTGACAGCAGATATGGCTTTAGGTTGTTCTACAAATAGTATGTTGCATTTGCCAGCAATTGCCCATGAATGCAATGTAGAAATTAATTTAGATATTGCAAATCAGATTAGTGCAAAAACACCTAATTTATGTCATTTAGCACCTGCTGGGCATACTTATATGGAGCAATTAGACGAAGCAGGCGGTGTTTATGCTGTCCTGAATGAATTGGCTAAGAAAAATTTAATTCATACAGATGTTATGACGGTTACTGGCAAAACACTTGGCGAAAATATTCAAGGTTGTATCAATCGCAATCCTGAAGTAATTAGACCTATAGAAAATCCATATAGTGAAACAGGTGGTATTGCTGTATTACGTGGAAATCTTGCACCTGATGGTTGTGTTGTAAAACGTAGTGCTGTTGCACCTGAAATGCTTACTCATGAGGGAACTGCAAAAGTATTTGATAGTGAAGAAGAAGCAATTTCCGCTATTTATGCAGGGAAAATTGTTTCTGGTGATGTCGTTGTCATTCGTTATGAAGGTCCTTCTGGTGGTCCTGGTATGCGTGAAATGCTTTCCCCAACGTCTGCAATTGCTGGCATGGGTCTTGATAAAGAAGTTGCTTTAATCACAGACGGTAGATTTTCTGGTGCAACCAGAGGTGCTGCAATTGGACATATTTCGCCTGAAGCTGTGCGTGGCGGTTTAATTGCTTATGTACAAGACGGAGATAAAATTTCAATTGATATTCCAAATTATCGTATTCAATTGCTTGTATCGGATGAAGAAATTGAAAAACGTAAAGCCTGTACAGATATTAAAATTAAAAATAATATTACAGGCTATTTGAAACGCTATGCAAAATTAGTTTCTTCTGCTGATAAAGGTGCCATTATGAATGATTAATAGAAAGGATTGATAAACATGGGTATGACGATGACACAGAAAATTCTGGCCCAACATGCTGGATTATCTTCTGTAGAAGCAGGACAGTTAATTTTAGTAAATTTAGATTTAGTACTTGGCAATGATATTACTTCGCCTGTTGCGATTAAAGCGTTTCAGAATATGGGCAAAGAGACTGTTTTTGATAAAGAAAAAGTAACTATGGTAATGGATCACTTTGCACCAAATAAAGATATTAAGGCTGCTCAACAGTGCATGATGTGTCGTGATTTTTGCGGTAATCAGGAAATTACAAATTTTTATGATGTCGGACAAATGGGCATTGAACATGCATTATTGCCTGAAAAAGGTCTTGTTGTTTCTGGTGATGCTGTGATTGGTGCAGATTCTCATACTTGTACTTATGGGGCATTGGGTGCATTTTCTACTGGCGTTGGCTCAACAGATATGGCTTGTGGTATGGCAATTGGCAAAGCATGGTTTAAAGTTCCGTCTGCAATTAAATTTATTTTAACTGGAAAATTAAATCAATATATTTCTGGGAAAGATGTTATTTTGCATATTATCGGCAAAATTGGTGTTGATGGTGCATTATATAAATCTATGGAATTTGTTGGCGATGGATTAGCAAGTTTGTCTATGGCAGATAGGCTTTGTATGGCAAATATGGCAATTGAAGCTGGTGCAAAAAATGGCATTTTTGCTGTTGATGAGATTACAAAAGCTTATGTTAAAGAGCATTCCAATAGAGAACCTGTTGTTTATGAAGCAGATGAAGATGCTGTTTATGAACAGGTTTATGAAATTAATTTATCTGAAATTAAACATACTGTTTCATTCCCGCATTTGCCAGAAAATACGCATACTGTAGATGAAATTGATGAAATTCCAATTCAGCAAGTTGTAATAGGCTCTTGTACGAACGGCAGATTACAAGATTTAAAAGTTGCAGCTGAAATTATGCAAGGTAAAAAAGTTGCTAAAAATGTACGTTGCATTGTGATTCCAGCAACACAGAAAATTTATCTGGAAGCTATGGAAGCAGGCTATTTAAAGACATTTATTGAATGTGGTGCAGTTATTTCTACACCAACTTGTGGCCCTTGTTTGGGTGGCTATATGGGCATTCTGGCAGAGGGTGAACGTGCCGTTGCGACTACTAACAGAAATTTCATTGGCAGAATGGGACATGTAGATTCTGAAATTTATTTAGCTAGTCCTGAAGTTGCTGCTGCAAGTGCTATCACTGGAAAAATTTCAGCTCCTGAGGAGGTTATGTAATCATGGAAATGAAAGGCAAAGTAATTAAATATGGTGATAATGTTGACACAGATGTAATTATTCCAGCAAGATATTTAAATACAAGTGACCATAAAGAACTTGCTTCACACTGTATGGAAGATTTAGATAAGACTTTTACAAGTCGTGTGCAAACTGGTGATATTATGGTTGCTGGTTGGAATTTTGGCTGTGGCTCTTCCAGAGAACATGCACCAATTGCAATCAAAGCAAGTGGCATTTCTCTTGTCATTGCGAAAAGTTTTGCAAGAATTTTTTATCGCAATGCCATTAATATTGGTCTTGCAATTGTAGAATCTCCAGAAGCTTCTGATGCGATTGCAGAGGGTAATATTATTAATGCTGATTTAAATAACGGCGTTTTGCATAATGAAACAACTGGGGAAGATTATCAAGTTGAACCATTTCCGGCATTTATTCAGACGATTATTGAAAATGGTGGTTTGGTAGAATCTATTAAAAATGGAAGTATCCAATAATATGAGCTACGCAAAAGATTTAGCTAGAAAATTAAATACGTTATCTGTTTTCAGTAAAATTAGACTTGATAAAGTCTATCAAGAATTTGTATGCTGTGTTGATGAATATGCAGACGCAGACAATCCTAAAAATTGCGAAGAATATCATGCAGATTTTTGCAATGCATTATATAATTTAGCGAAAACGGATAACTGGACAGAATATTTAAAAACTAAAATATTACCACTTGAAAATCCGTGCGTGTATTTTGTATCAAAAGGTCTAAAGATTCCGGCTTATATAGAGGAATCAGCTAGAAATGATTTGCGGATTTTGTCAGAAGTAGCTTCTACAACGCCTGAAATGCTCCAAAGTGAATTATTAGAAGAATTAGAAGTTGATTATCTTCCAAAATGGCATTCTGAATCAATTGATTTAGAAACAGCTTATTTTGAATGGATTGCGAATGTTCATAAACATGGCTATGGTGATTATGCGATTTATAAAATGTTTCATATGCAATTAAAGAACAACGCTGAAAATGGCTTTGTTCTCAAGCCCGTGAAATATCCGGATTCTGTGCAGTTACAGGATTTAATCGGCTATGAATCACAAAGAAATCAAGTTATTGAAAATACAAAGGCTTTATTAAATGGATTAAAAGCGTCTAATATTTTATTATATGGAGATGCAGGCACTGGAAAATCTGCAACGGTCAAAGCTGTTGCGAATGCATTCGCTGATGAGGGTTTAAGATTAATTGAGTTAAGCAAGAATGAATTGCATTTGTTGCCAAAATTACTGGAAGAATTAAGCGAAAATCCGTTGAAATTTATTTTATTTATTGATGATTTGAGTTTTCAAGAAAATGATGATGATTTCAGTGCATTAAAAGCTGTTCTTGAGGGTAGTATTTCTGCCAGACTGCATAATACTGTGATTTATGCGACCAGTAACCGAAGACATATTGTCCGTGAGACGTTCTCACAAAGAGACGGTGACGAAATTCATAGAAATGATACGATTCAGGAAACGATTTCACTGTCTGAAAGATTTGGCATTCAGATTTTGTATGACAAGCCAAATAAAAATTTATATTTAGAAATTGTAAAACAACTTGCAGAAAAATATCAATTAGAATTAGATTCTGATAAGCTTATGCTGGAAGCAGAACGCTTTGCTTTAAGAAAAAGCGGACGTTCTGCAAGGTCTGCTCGGCAATTAGTAGAGCAATTATATGCAAAACAAAAAGGAGAGATTTTATGCTAACATTAGATAAAATCTATCATGCAAGTTATGTCCTAGAAGATGTGATTCGGCAAACTTACATGATTCCTGCACCTAAAATTTGCCCTGATGCAAATGTATATCTCAAGACAGAAAATTTGCAAATTACAGGGTCGTTTAAAGTTCGTGGTGCATATTATAAAATTTCACAATTAAGTGAGGAAGAAAAACAAAGAGGTGTGATTGCCTGTTCTGCTGGAAATCATGCACAGGGTGTTGCTTTGGCAGCTACTAAAAATGGAATTTATTCATTAATTTGTTTGCCAGACGGTGCGCCGATTTCTAAAGTAGAAGCAACTAAGGGCTATGGTGCAGAAGTTTGTCTGGTATCTGGTGTTTATGATGATGCCTATCAGAAAGCTTTGCAATTACGTGATGAAAAAGGTTATACGTTTATACATCCGTTTGATGATGAAGATGTCATTGCAGGTCAGGGAACAATTGGACTTGAAATCAGTCGGCAACTTCGTGATGTAGATATTGTTGTTGTACCTGTTGGCGGAGGCGGATTAATTTCAGGTGTTGCCTTTGCGTTGAAAAATTTAAATCCTAATATTAAAGTTTATGGTGTGCAAGCAAGCGGTGCGCCCTCTATGGTGCAATCAATTGAAAGTGATGAAATTATTTGCCTTGAAAAAGTTGGTACTATCGCAGATGGTATTAAAGTAAAAGAACCAGGAGAGCATACATTTGAGTTAGTTAAAAAATATGTAGATGGCGTTGTGACTGTAACAGATGATGAAGTTTCTTCAGCAATTTTGGCTTTGATTGAACAGCATAAATTAATTGCTGAGGGTGCAGGTGCTGTTTCTGTGGCAGCAGTCATGTTTGATAAAATTCCTGATATTAAACATAAAAACGTTGTTTGTCTGGTTTCAGGTGGTAATATTGATGTGACTATCTTGTCAAGAGTTATCAAGAGAGGTCAGTTAAAATCAGGTTGCAGTGATGTTCTGGTCATTCGGTTGGAAGATAAACCAGGACAATTAAAAGATGTTTCTGCAATTCTGGCTGATTTAGGCGGTAATGTTACTTCTATTCATCATGAAAGAGCTAGTGAAGGGGATGATATTACAGATTGTATTTTAAGAATCGGTCTGGAAACTAGAAATCATGAGCATATCAGACAAATTCGTCAGGCTTTAACAGATAGAGGCTTTAAAATTATAAATTAGGAGTGATTTATTATGGAAAAAATTTTTACAGAACAAGCACCAAGTGCAATTGGACCTTATTCTCAGGCAATTAAAGTAAATGGTGTCGTATATACTTCTGGGCAAATTGCAATTGTTCCTGCAACTGGCAATATTGAATCAGATACGATTCAGGGACAAACAGAACAAGTTATGCAGAATTTGCAACATGTTTTAGAAGCATCTGGAAGTAATTTTTCTAAAGTTGTGAAAACAACTTGTTTTCTAGCGGATATTTCAGATTTTGGTGCATTTAATGAAATTTATGGCAAATATATTACAGAGAAACCTGCTCGTAGCTGTGTTGCTGTAAAAGATTTGCCAAAAGGTGCATTGGTAGAAGTAGAAGTTATTGCGATTGCAGAATAATTTCTTGAAATATGCCTAATTCTAAAGGCATATGATAAGTAAAATAAAAAAAGCAGACTGTTATGAGAAATAAGATTAAAAATCCTGACAGACTGCTTTTTTTCTGTCTATCGGCATGTGTTCGCAAATACCAGATTAAAATTAACATGCTAAAATAAAAAAATATAATATCCGTGAAAATAAATAATTTGCCTAAAATTCCTGTGATAATATAATGCCCTGCGGTCATGACACTCATGGCTAGCAAAACGCCCTGTGCATAAGTTGTTAAAATGCCTTTTTGTAAATTGCCCATAAATAAATATCTTGCGAATGCGATAAAAAATGTCGGAAAGTAAAGCAATTTTAAATGTTCCCATATACTCATACGAACTGGAATAAACATGCTCAACATTGGAATCTGAGCCAAAACAGGTGAAAATATCCAGATTAGCGTACTTCCAATGCCAATTAAGATAAATAATAAAATATCCCAAATCATTGTTTTTTTCAGCATATGCTTTCGCTGTGAGGCACGTTCTAGAATATTTTTTTCAACAGAATGTAAATTTTTGTGATATAATAAAATTTTCATGACAGGTTGTCCTCCTTGATAATTTAATAATTTATTATTTACTAGCAAGATATGCAATTAAAATTTATATTATGTGGCTTGTCCAAAAATATTTTTTAAAATTAGAAAAATTTTTTTAAAAAACTCTTTACAGATTTGTAATTTTAGTGTAAAATAGATAGTAGTATATATATAGTTTAGAGAGGTGGATTTTTTATGGAGCTGAAATATAAAAGAATTTTATTAAAGCTCAGCGGCGAAGCACTCGCTGGAGAAAAGAAAATTGGTTTGGATTATGCTGTGATTCATACTATCTGTGAAAGCATTAAAAAATGCGTTGATGTTGGTGTACAAATCGGTATTGTTGTTGGTGGCGGAAATTTCCTGCGTGGTCGTCTAAGCGGCGGTCTTGACAGAACCCGTGCCGACCATATGGGCATGTTAGCAACGACAATTAATGCAATGGCAATTGCGGATGTTCTGGAATCACTGGGTGTAGAAGTTCGTGTGCAGACAGCAATTATTATGCAACAAGTGGCAGAGCCATATATCCGCAATAAAGCAATGAGTCATTTGCAAAAAGGCAGAGTTGTTATTTTTGGGTGTGGAACGGGCAATCCGTTTTTCTCAACAGATACAGCGGCGGCTTTGCGTGGTGTCGAAACAGAAGCAGAAGTATTTTTAAAAGCGACTCTTGTTGATGGTGTATATGACAAAGACCCGCATAAATTTGAAGATGCAAAACGTTATGATAAATTAAGTTTTAGTCAAGTATTAAATGAAGAATTAGCTGTCATGGATATGACTGCTGCAACTATGTGCCGTGATAATCATTTGCCAATGCTTGTGTTTGATTTGAGCAGACCAGATAATATTTTAGATGCTGTTCTAGGTAAACCAGTTGGCACAGTGATTACTGAAGAATAAAATTAAAAAATTTTTATTAAGAAAGGTTTGATGTATCATGAAGGAAACGTTAAGACAAGCAGAAGAAAAAATGCAAAAAAGTGTGAAAAGCCTGCAAAATAATTTTGCATCGATTCGTGCAGGCAGAGCAACGCCAGCTGTTTTAGATAAAATCAATGTAGATTATTATGGCGTTCCTACACCAATTCAGCAAATGGCAGCTATTTCTGTTGCAGAAGCTCGTGTATTAGTCATTCAGCCTTGGGACGTGTCTACACTCAAAGCAATTGAAAAAGCAATTCAGGCTTCTGATTTAGGAATTACTCCCAATAATGATGGCAAAGTAATTAGATTATCTTTCCCTCAGCCAACTGCAGAACGCAGAAAAGAACTCTGTAAGAGTGTGAAAAAATACGGTGAGGATGCCAAAGTCAGTGTCAGAAATATTCGCCGTGAAGTTTTAGATAAATTCAAAGCAATGAAGAAAAATGGTGAAATTACAGAAGATGACCAGAAAGACGCTGAAAAGAAATTACAAAAATTAACAGATAAATATTGTGACGAAGTTGACAAGGCAGTTTCTGAAAAAGAAAAAGAAATCATGAGTATTTAAATTTAGGGGTTAATTAAAAAATGGCTTTTATGAAAAAAAAGATAGAATCAACGGAATTACCAGAAGTACTTCCAGTACATGTTGGTTTTATCATGGACGGCAATGGCAGATGGGCGAAAAAGCGTGGTTTGCCAAGAAGTTTAGGACATGTCGAAGGTGGAAAAAATTTCAAAAAAATTATGCAGTACTGTAAAGATATTGGCATTAAATATGCATCTTTTTATGTATTTTCTACTGAAAATTGGAAACGTCCTAAAAATGAAATTGATGGTATTTTAAAAATTATGCGTGAATATCTTGACGAAGTACAAATGCATTTAGGTGATGGTGTAAGAGCAATTTTTTTAGGGGATAAAAATGCTTATCCAGAAGATATTAAAAATCGCATGATTAAGCTTGAACAAGATACAGCACATCATTCCAGATTAACTGTTTTATTAGCCTGTAATTATGGCGGTCGTGATGAAATTGCACATGCCACAAGAGAAATTGCAGAATTAGTCAAATCTGGTAAATTAAATCCAGAAGATATTACAGAACAAACGATTGCAGAACATTTATATACAGCTGGATTGCCTGATGTAGATTTAGTCATTCGTCCTAGTGGTGAATTAAGATTGTCGAATTATTTAATCTGGCAGTGTGCCTATGCAGAATATTATTTCACAGATGTGTTATGGCCTGATTTTTCACCTGAAGAATTAAACAAAGCTTTGATTGATTATGCAAATCGTGGCAGACGATTTGGAGGCATTTAAACATGAAGCAACGACTGATTTCTGCTAGTGTCGGAATTGTGATTCTAGTTGCTGTGTTAATTTTGCATAAAACGATTGTATTTCCTATTGCTTTGGCATTAGTCGTAGGCATTATTTTGTTTGAATTAATTCGAGCGATTGGCGGTTTAGAATTTAAGCTTGCAACAGTTGGTGTTATGATTTATGGCATGTTTTCTTTGCTAGAATATTTAGAAATATTTTTAAAAATAAGGAGTAAACTAGATATTGTATTACTACCAATTTGTCTAGCATTGGTATTCTGGGATTATATGCGACACCCGAAAAATTTTCTAGTAGAACAGGGTGCATTTATGATTGCCAGTATGATTCTTGTGCCGTATTCTATTAAATTTTTAATATTATTTAATTTTCAAGAGCATGGTTTATTTTATGTCATGTTAGCACTTTGCGGTGCATGGATTGCGGATTCTGGTGCCTATTTTTCAGGTATTGCATTGGGAAAACATAAGCTTTGCCCTGAAATTAGCCCTAAAAAAACGATAGAAGGCTTTGTTGGTGGTCTAATTAGCAATGCTGTGATATTTGTATTAATTTTCCTGATTTATGCAAAATGCAATGCAATGGATTTTAATATTTGGCAGGGGTTAAAATCGGCTTTATTAGGATTGGTCTGTGCTGGTGTCAGTGTTCTGGGAGATTTGACAGCTTCTGTGATTAAACGTCAAAAAGGTATTAAAGATTATGGAAATATTATGCCTGGACATGGTGGCTTAATGGATAGATTTGATAGTGTATTATTTGTCATTCCGGCTTTTTATACTTGTATAAAATTATTTCCTATTTTTTGATGATGTAAATGAAATTTCAATAAACCTGTCTGTCTGGAGATGGGTTTATTGAATTAATAGAGAGGTTTTCGCATGAAAAAAGTAGCTATTTTAGGTTCAACTGGTTCTATTGGCACACAGGCTTTAGAAGTAATTGAAAAAAATAATTTAAAAATTACGGCATTATCTGCATATTCTCAAGTAGAAAAACTTGCAGAACAAGCGAAAAAATATCAGCCAAATTATGTTTGTATTTATCAGGAAAAATATGCAGATAAATTAAAAAATTTATTATCTGGTGAAAAAATTGAAATTTTAACTGGTATGCAAGGCTTATGTCAGATTGCATCTGATAAAAATAATGATATTTTATTAAATAGCGTAGTTGGCATGGTTGGCTTGTTGCCGACACTCAAAGCAATTGAAGCTGGTGTCGATATTGCACTTGCGAATAAAGAAACACTTGTTGCAGGCGGTGAACTTGTTATCAAACAAGCCCGTGAAAAAAACGTAAAAATTTATCCTGTGGATAGTGAACATTCGGCTGTGTTCCAGTGCTTGCAAGGCAATGAGCATAATAAAATTAGAAAAATGATTTTAACAGCCTCTGGTGGTCCGTTTTTTAACATGAAAAAAGAACAGCTTTTGCATGTGACTGCAAAAGATGCGTTACAACACCCTAATTGGAATATGGGCAATAAAATTACAATTGATTCTGCTACGCTGATGAATAAAGGGCTTGAATTTATTGAAGCAAAATGGCTATTTGATTTAGAACCAGACCAAATAGAAATTGTTGTGCATAGACAAAGTATTTTGCATTCAGCTGTAGAATTTGAAGATTTTGCTGTGATTGGGCAAATGGGTGTGCCAGACATGAAAATTCCAATTCAGTATGCGTTGTTATATCCAGAGCGTAAGCCCTGCCCGACAAAAGCTTTATCACTTACAGATTGCGGGATATTAAGTTTTGAAAAGCCAGATTATGAGACTTTTGTTTGTCTACGTTCTGCAATTCAGGCGATTCAAGCAGGCGGTTTGTTGCCAGCGATTGTCAATGGTGCAAATGAAGAAGCAGTTGCTTATTTCTTGCGTGATGAAATTAAATTTTTGCAAATTGGTGAATTGGTCCAGTCTGCAATGCAAAATATTCCAAATGGGCAAATTCATGATTATGAAGATATTTTACAGGCAGATTCACAAGCAAGAGCATTTGTTAGAACACAAATTCAAAAAGGGGCTATATTATGATAACAATTATTACGGCAATGCTTGTATTTGGTATTATTATTGCAATTCATGAATTTGGGCATTTCGCTATGGCAAAGCTTTGTAAAATTAAAGTGAATAAATTTGCCATTGGCATGGGTCCTGTGATTTTAAAAAAACAAGGCAAAGAAACAGAGTATTCTCTAAGATTATTGCCAATTGGCGGATTTTGTGCCATGGAGGGCGAAGATAGTCAAAGCAATGATAAAAATTCTTTTCATAATAAGCCTGTTTGGCAAAGAATGCTAGTTGTTCTTGCTGGAGCGATTATGAATTTAATTCTTGGATTTATATTAATTATGTTCACAACGTTGCTATATGGTGATATGATTACGCTTGAAATTGCAGATTTCCCAAGAGATACTGAAACTGGTGCTTCTTATTCAACTAGTAAAACATGTGGTTTGCAAATTGGTGATAAAATTATTTCTATGGATGGTATGCGAATTTTAACAGATACAGATTTGTCTTATAAATTGCAAAATACAGAATCTGATACGATGGATTTAGTTGTTTTACGAAATGGCGAAAAAATCAAGCTGAATAATGTGAAATTTTATAATACACACACACAGGGAAGATTTGATTTTAAAGTGCAGGCACAGGATTTAACTATTTTTAATCTCGTAGAATATAGCTTTTTAGATACAATTTCAGTAGGTCGGCTTATCTGGATTTCTCTGAAAGATTTGGTCACAGGAAAATATGGTTTTCATGATTTGTCAGGACCAGTCGGCATTATTGAAACGATTGGAGAAGCCGCAAATTCTGGTGAGAATTTTAAGCAAAGTTTGACTTCTGTGTTGTCGCTTGCGTCTTTTATTACTGTCAATGTTGGGATTTTTAATTTATTGCCAATTCCAGCTTTAGATGGTGCCAGATTTGTATTTTTATTACTGGAGGCAATCAGAAGAAAGCCTATTAGCCCAGAACGTGAAGGCATGGTGCATTTTATCGGTATGGCTGTGATGTTTTTATTAATGATTGCTGTCACATTTCAGGATATTTTTAAATTGGTTAATTAATTATCATGCCAGAGCTGACTCCTCTGGCAATTGTTTTAAATTATAATATAATAAGATTGGAGTTGGTTTTTTTGAATAAAAATATAAAACCTGTAAAAGTTGGAGATTGTATATTAAATGGCGAAAAAATTTATATACAGTCTATGTTGAATATACCTGCTCAGGATATTGCAGGCAATGTAGCACAAGCAATTGCTTTAGAACAGGCAGGCTGTGAAATTATCAGAACCGCTGTGCCAAATCTGGAGGCTGTGAAATTAATCCCAGCAATCAAAGAAAACATAAATATTCCGTTAGTAGCAGATATTCATTTTGATTATAAAATTGCGTTAGAATGCATTTCTGCAGGTGTTGATAAAATCAGAATCAATCCTGGAAATATTGGCAGTATGGATAGAGTAAAGCAAGTTGCATTGGCTTGTAAATCTAAACAGATTCCAATCAGAATTGGTGTAAATTCTGGTTCACTGGAAAAAGAAATTCTTGCAAAATATGGTTCACCGACTCCCGAAGCTTTGGTAGAAAGTGCTTTGTATCATGTAAAAATGCTAGAAACATTTGATTTTGATGATATCGTAATATCTATAAAATCTTCTGATGTCAATCGCATGATTGATAGTTATAGATTAGCCCGCCAAAAATGTAATTATCCGTTGCATTTAGGTGTAACAGAAGCCGGTACAGAGCGTATGGGATTAATTAAATCTGCAATTGGCATTGGTGCGTTATTACATGATAATATTGGTGAGACAATTCGGGTTTCTCTCACAGATGACCCTATTAAAGAAATTAAAGCCGCAAAAGATATTTTAAAAAGCATTGACAAACGTGAGGGCGTACAGATTGTAGCATGTCCGACTTGTGGTAGAACACAAATTGATTTAATTACACTTGCAAATCAAATTGAAAAAGCTGTTGCAAATATTAATAAAAATATTAAAATTGCTGTCATGGGCTGTGTGGTAAATGGTCCAGGAGAAGCAAGAGAAGCAGATATTGGTGTTGCTGGTGGTAACGGTATTGGATTATTATTTAAACATGGTGAAATTTTAAAACGTGTACCTGAAAATGAAATTGTTTCCGCATTGCTGGAAGAATTAGAACAGCTTTGAAAATGATAATTTGGGGGATTTTATGCTAGAACATGCAACTATTTTAGAATTTTTAAGAAAATATACAACGGATATTCCTGTTTCAATTCAACAAGGTGTGATTGAAACTATTTTATATAATGCTAAAAATTTTCAGGAAGTAACTTTTGTTGCAAAATTTACAAGCGTTGTGCCGTTCGCAGATATTTTAAAATTTGAACAAGTGACAAGCCTTGCTTTGCAAATTCAGAAATTCAGATTAGATTGTAGATATGATGCAGAATTATTTACAGAAAAAAGTTATCCTGTTGTGGTAGAAATGCTAAAACGGGAATTGCCAATTATTAATGGCTTTTTAAATCAATCAGATTTGGATTTTCAGGAAGATAGTATTAAAATTACTTTGCATAATGGCGGTTATGTGATTCTTGAAAAATTTAAATTCAGGACGGAATTTGAAAAATTTGTAGAAAAGCATTTTGGTAAAAAAATAACTGTATTTCTGGAAGGAAAAGATTGTATTTCTGAACAGCAATTTGAAACTATTATGACAGAATATATTTCTGTTACGCCTGTTCCGTCAGAACAACAAATTTATACACCGCCTGTGATTTCTAGTACGCCACAGTCTGTTTCTATGGGCAATGTTCAGTTGGACGCTGAAAAAGGAAAAGATATTGTGATTAAAGGCAGAGCGATTAAAGAAGAGCCAATTGCAATCCCTGAAGCATTACAGACCAGAGACAAACGTATTGTTGTCTATGGTGATATTTTTGCAACTGAAACCCGTGATGTAAAAGGCGACAGACGGGTTATAAAATATGAAATAACAGATTTTTCTGGTTCTATTTTAGTAAAATTATTTGATAGTATTGAAAAATTAAATAAATTGCCTTTACAAGAATTAAAAAAAGGTGTTAGTATTCTAGTTGCTGGAAAAATAAAAGATGATGATTTTGCACATGAGGCAATTTTAGCACCAGATTCTATTTCTATTCGTAAAAGAAAAATAAAACAAGATCATGCTAAGAAAAAACGTGTAGAATTACATTGTCATACAAACATGTCAGCAATGGACGCTGTATCAGACCCAGGTGCATTAATTCGCAGAGCCTATGAATGGGGACACCCTGCGATTGCCATTACAGACCATGGTGTTGTGCAAGCATTTCCCGATGCGGCAAATGCGGAAAAAAGTCTGAAAGATTCTAATTTTAAAGTAATTTATGGTTGTGAAGCTTATGTTGTAAATGATTTAGAACCGCCAAGAATTATAAATGGTAATGATAACAGAAGTCTTCATGATGAAATTATTATTTTTGACGTGGAAACAACAGGGTTAAATAAAATTTCTGATAGATTAACAGAAATTGGTGCAGTAAAATTAAAAAATTTGCGAGTAATTGAAACGTTTCAGATGTTTGTCAATCCAGAAAAACCAATTTCGCAAAAAATTACAGAATTAACTGGTATTTCTGACGAAATGGTTGCCAATGCCCCCAAAGAAGCAGAGGCAATTCAAAAATTTATGGATTTCTGTGGTGAAAATCCTGTTTTGGTGGCTCATAATGCAGAATTTGACACAGGATTTATTAATTGCGTTTTAGAACGGCATCATATAAAATTTAATTATAGTTGGATGGATACATTGATTTTAACAAAACGATTACTCAAAGATTTGAAAAGATATAAACTTGATATAATTGCAAAGCATTTAAAACTAGGAAAATTTGACCATCATAGGGCATCAGAAGATGCTTTGATGTTAGCGAAAATTTATATTGCACTTGCAGAAAGGGCTGAACGTGAAAATCATATTCAGACATTGCAGGAATGGGATTCTAAAATTCAACCACTTGAAATTACAAAATTAAATTCTTATCATCAGATTATTTTAGTTAGAAATCAAGTTGGATTAAAAAATTTATATCGACTTGTTTCTTATGGGCATATTGATTATTTTTATAGACATCCGTTAATACCAAAATCACTGTTAAATCAATTTCATGATGGTTTGCTGTTTGGTTCTGCTTGTGAAGCTGGTGAATTATTTCAGAATATTTTAGATGGTAAATCAGATGAAGAATTAGAAAAATTAGCAAAATTTTATGATTATCTGGAAATTCAGCCAATTGCTAATAATTTATTTATGATTCGCAAAGGCAATGCTGATAACGAAGAACAGCTTAGAGATTATAATAAAAAAATCATTGCATTAGGTGAAAAATTAAATATTCCTGTTGTTGCTACTTGTGATGTGCATTTTCTGGACGAAAAAGACGGCATTTATCGTAAAATTTTATTATCTGGGCAAAGATTTTCTGATGCAGAAGAACAAGCACCGTTATATTTGCGGACAACTGACGAAATGTTAGAAGAATTTGCCTATTTAGGCGAAGAAAAAGCAGAAGAAATTGTAATTACAAACCCTTGCAAAATTGCGGATGCCTGTGAGCATGTGTTCCCAATTCCAAAAGGAACATTTACACCAAATATTGCAGGAGCTGAAGAAGATTTAGTAAGAATTACAAATCAAAAAGCAAAAGAAATTTATGGTGACCCACTTCCAGAAATTGTAGAAAAAAGATTAAACAGGGAATTAGATTCTATTATTAAACATGGATTTTCTGTATTATACATGATTGCACAGAAATTAGTATATCATTCCGAAGAACATGGCTATCATGTCGGTTCAAGAGGTTCTGTTGGGTCTTCGTTTGTCGCATCTATGGCTGGAATTTCAGAAGTAAATCCATTAGTACCGCATTATGTTTGTCAAAAATGCAAATATAGTGAATTTATTACAGATGGTTCTTATGGGTCAGGGTTTGACCTGCCTGCAAAAGATTGCCCAAAATGTGGCGAAAGATTATTGCAAGATGGGCATGATATTCCGTTTGAGACATTTCTGGGATTTGATGGCGACAAAGCCCCTGATATTGATTTGAATTTTTCTAATGAGTATCAGTCTAATGCACATCGCTATACGGAAGAATTATTCGGTCGTGAAAATGTATTCAAAGCTGGAACAATTGGCACAATTGCTGAAAAAACAGCATATGGTTTTGTCAAAAAATATCTGGAAGACCAAGAAATTAATTTAAATCCAACAGAAGAAAACAGGTTATCTATTGGTTGTACTGGTGTGAAAAGAACAACTGGTCAACACCCTGGGGGAATGGTCGTCGTGCCATCAAATTATGAAGTTTATGATTTTACACCCGTACAACGTCCCGCAGATGCAACAGATTCTGATTTGATTACAACACATTTTGATTTTAATTCCCTGCATGATACAATTTTGAAATTAGATGAATTAGGACATGTTGTGCCTACGCTATATAAGCATTTAGAAGACTTAACAGGAATTAAAATCAATGATGTTTCTGGATATGATGAAAAAGTCATTCAGATGTGTACAGATTGTACAGTATTAGGAGTTACGCCAAATGATATTTTCTGTGAAACTGGAAGTTTAGGCATTCCAGAAATGGGTACAGGTTTTACAATTCAAATGCTAAAAGATGCAAAGCCTAAAAAATTCAGCGATTTTCTGCAAATTTCGGGTTTGTCTCATGGTACTGATGTTTGGGTTGGCAATGCCAAAGATTTAATTGAAAATAAAATTTGTACGATTTCAGAAGTAATTGGCACAAGAGATAGTATTATGACATATTTGCTTTATAAAGGCGTTGCACCTAAAGAAGCATTTCAAATTATGGAATTTACCCGTAAGGGCAAAGCACCTGCAAATTTTACACCTGAACGTATACAAATGCTAAAAGAACATAATGTGCCTGATTGGTATATTGATAGCTGCTTGAAAATTAAATACATGTTTCCAAAAGCTCATGCGGCGGCTTATGTAATTGCTGCAATGAAATTAGGCTGGTTTAAATTGTATATGCCATTAGAATATTATGCGACTTATTTTACAGTACGTGGCAGTGATTTTGACCCTAATCTTGCAATTCAGGGAAAAGATGCTGTTAGAAATAAAATTATAGAATTACAAGCTAAAGGAAATGCAAGTACCAAAAAAGAAAGTGATTTGCTGGATATTTTAATGATTATCAATGAAATGCTTTCCAGAGGTTATGAATTTTTGCCAATTGATTTGAAAAAATCACATGCTTATAAATATTTATTAGAAAATGGAAAAATTAGAATTCCGTTTTCTGCACTTGCTGGTGTGGGTGTTTCAGCAGCAAGTAATATTTATGAAACAGCACAAAAAAGTGAGTATTTATCTATTGAAGAATTTCAGGATTTAAGCGGTACATCAAAAACTATTATTGAAATACTAGAAAATATTGGTGCTTTCGGCGATTTGCCAAAAACAACACAGTTGTCATTTTTTTGAAAATAATTAAAATTTTTTTGATAATTATTAACATATTGCTAAAATAATTGGATTTGTCTTGACAAGTAATGATAAATATGTTAATATAGTAATATGATACTATAGTAATACGTTAAAGTGAGGTCTGTATGCGTAGATATGATTTAATTACCCCAGAGGGGACAAAAGATTATTTGTTTGAAGAATGTGCTTTGAAACGCATTGTTGAAACAAAAACACGTCAGTTATTTAAATCTATGGGCTATTCCAGATTAATTACGCCTAATTTAGAATTTTATGATGTGTATAATTTAAATTCAAGATATTTTCCACAGGAAGAATTATGCAAATTAACAGATAATAAAGGTCGTCTGGTTGTACTCAGACCTGATTCTACTGTGCCAATTGCAAGAGTTGTTGCAACAAGATTAAAAGAAGCAATGTTGCCGTTAAGATTATATTATACACAGCCTGTATATCAATTTGCACCGTCTTTAAAAGGCAAGAGTACAGAAATTAACCAGACAGGCATTGAATTAATCGGCTCTGGTTCTAAAATGGCAGATATTGAAGTGATTTCAATGGCTTTATCTGTATTATCTTCTGTGGGAGAAAATATTGCCGAAAATGTGAATTTTTCTGTGAATTATTCGTTGGAACTGGGCGATGTGCGGATTTTTAGAGAATTAATGCATAGATTAAATGCAACACCTGCTCAAAAAGAAGAAATCAGAAGCTTGATTGAAGCAAAAAATTATCCTGCTTTGAATGATGTGCTGGATAAAATTGGTGAACATAAAATTACAAATGCTTTGAAAAAATTGCCGACTCTGTTCGGCGGAGAAGAAGTATTCGACAGAGCAGAAGAAATTTTTCAAGACACTAGAATTGCTGAAATTTTAGAAAATATGCGGGAATTATATCATACAGTTTGTGATATGAATGAAAATGGCAATATTATTATTGATTTGGGATTAGTAAATAAAACAGATTATTATACTGGTCTTGTAATTAAAGGCTATTTAGAAGGCTATGGCGAAGAAGTGCTATCTGGTGGGCGTTATGATAAATTATTATCAGAATTTGGCTATGATATTCCAGCAGTTGGCATGGCTGTAAATGTAGATGCTGTTGCAAATGTCATTGCAAAAAAATATACACCTAAAATAACAGCTCCAGATATTTTAATTGTTGCCGAAAAGGGTTGTGAAGCATTGGCTGTAAAAAAGGCTGTTGCATTACGTGAATCTGGTTTATGTGTAGAGCATTTTTTAGAAGCAGATTTTGATTTGGCAAAAGATTATGCCAAAACAAGAAATATTAAAAAATTAATTTTAATTTCTTCAGAACAAGAACAGGAGGTTGTATTGCATGAATAAGCCTTTAAGAATTGCTTTGACAAAAGGAAGATTAGAAAAAGATACAGTGAAATTATTAGAAAGTTTAGGCTATGATTGCACGTCTGTTCATGAAAAAGGCAGAAAATTAATTTTGTCTATTCCTGATGGAAATTTAGAAGTCGTACTTGCAAAAGCGGCTGATGTCATTACTTATGTAGAACATGGCGTTTGTGATATGGGCGTTGTTGGCAAAGATACGCTTATGGAAATGAATGGCAAGTTATTTGAACTTGTGAATTTAGGCTTTGGCAAATGCAAATTTGCCCTTGCGACAAAAAAAGATTATCCGTTTTATGATGGCTTTGGTATTAAGACAATTGCTAGCAAATATCCAAACGTAACAAAAGCATTTTTTGAAAATAAAAATATGGACGTGGATATTATTAAAATTGAAGGTTCTGTTGAACTTGCACCTTTGTTAGGTCTTGCTGATGGCATTGTTGATATTGTAGAAACAGGAACTACACTAAAAGAAAACGGTCTTGCTGTTGTGGAAGATGTGGCACAGATTTCTGCAAGATTAATTGTGAATACAGTTAGTTTGAAAATGCGTCAGCAAGAAATTGAAAATTTAGTCAAGAAAGTAGAGGAAAAAATTCATGGTAAAACAAATTAAATGTGATGGCATACAAGAGTATAATTTCTTGAAAGAATTAGAACGCAGAAGCGGTGAAACAGATAAAAAAGTAACACAGATTGTTTCTGAAATTATTGAGACTGTCAAAAATGGCGGAGATGAAGCTATTCAGAATTATACAAAGAAATTTGATGGCAATTTGCCTGAATATTACGAAGTTCCAAGAGAAGTAATTAATGATGCTCTTACAGAAGCAGATGAAAATTTTGTACAGGCGTTATTAAATGCACAAGAAAATATTTCAGAATTTCATAACAGACAAAAATTACAGGGCTTTACAGATGCAAAGCCGAATGGTGTAATTTTAGGGCAAAGAGTAAGAGGTTTAGAGCGTGTTGGCTTATACGTTCCAGGAGGTACAGCAGCGTATCCGTCAAGTGTTCTGATGAATGCAATTCCTGCAAAAATTGCAGGCGTAAAAGAAATTATTATGGTAACACCGCCTTGCAAAGACGGTACGCCTAATAAAGATATTTTAGTTGCAGCTGCTATTTGCGGTGTGGATAGAGTATTTTTATCTGGTGGTGCACAGGCAATTGCTGGTCTTGCTTACGGTACAGAATTAATTCCAAAAGTAGATAAAATTGTTGGTCCTGGTAATATTTTTGTTGCAACAGCGAAAAAATTATTATACGGCGTTGTAGATATTGACATGATTGCTGGTCCTAGTGAAATTTTAGTTCTTGCAGACAAAACAGCAGACCCAAAATTTATTGCCGCTGATTTGATGTCACAAGCAGAACATGATGTACTTGCATCTGCAATTTTAGTGACAACAGATGAAACTTTGCCTGATAAAGTAGAAGCTGAAATGATTCGTCAAATGAATTATTTAGAACGTAAAGAAATTATTCAGAAATCTTTGTCAGATTATGGTGCATTTTTAATTGCAGATTCCCGTGAAAAAGCTGTAGAGCTTGCAAATGCGATTGCTCCAGAGCATTTAGAAGTTGTGATGGAAAATCCATTAGAATTTATTGGCTGTCTGGACAATGCTGGTTCTGTATTTTTAGGGGCTTATGCGTCTGAGCCATTAGGGGATTATTATGCAGGTCCGAATCATGTATTGCCAACCAGTGGTACAGCAAGATTTTTCTCGCCTTTAGGTGTGAATAGCTTTGTAAAGCGTTCTAGTTATATTTATTATACAGAACAGGCTTTGCGTGAAGCAAAAGATGATATTATCTTAATTGCAGAACGTGAGGGCTTAACAGCTCATGCGAATGCAATTGCAGTACGTTTTGAAAATGAAGGTGAAAATTCATGAGCTGGGAAAATAATGTTCGCCGTGTCGTGCCTTATGTCGCCGGCGAACAGCCTAAAATTTCAGGTGTTATTAAATTAAATACAAATGAAAATCCCTATCCGCCAGCTCCTAGTGTGCAGAATATTTTAGATAATTTTAATATTTCTAAGATGAAGCTTTATCCAGACCCAAATGCAGAAATTTTAATCAATGCAATTGCCGAAAATTATCAGGTAAAGCCTGAACAAGTATTTGTTGGTGTAGGTTCTGATGATGTTATCTCTATGGCATTTCTGACGTTTTTTAATTCGCAAAGACCAATTTTATTCCCAGATGTGACATATTCGTTTTATGATGTCTGGGCTGATGTTTATAAAATTCCGTATCAGCAAATTAAATTAACAGAAGATTTCAGAATTAATCCAGATGATTATAAAATTCCGAATGGTGGTATTATTTTTCCGAATCCGAATGCTCCAACAGGTGTATTAGAATCTGTTGCTGTCATTGAGGAAATTTTGCAGGCGAATCCAGATAGTGTTGTCATGATTGATGAGGCATATATTGATTTCGGCGGTGAAAGTTGCTTGCCATTGCTGAAAAAATATGAAAATTTATTAGTAATTCAAACTTATTCTAAATCCCGTTCTATGGCAGGTATGAGAATTGGCTTTGCAATCGGCAATGAAAAATTAATAAAATATTTAAATGACGTGAAATTTTCGATTAATTCTTATACAATGAATCATTTGACTTTGCTATGTGGTGCAGAGAGTTTAAAAGATGATAATTATTTCAGGAGCTGTACCAGTAAAATTATTGAAACCCGTGAAGATACGAAACAAAAATTAGCAGAATTAGGCTTTATTTTTCCAGATTCTAAAAGTAATTTTATTTTTGCAAGTCACCCAGATTATGATGCTAGTATAATTTTTGAAAAATTAAAAGCCAGAAAAATTTTCGTGCGTTACTGGAATAAGCCTAGAATTAATCAGTATATGCGTATTACAATTGGTACACCAGAAGAAATGAATTGTTTGCTTACTGCTTTGCAAGGAATTATGGGAGAATTAAATAGATGACACAAAAGGAAGTTATGCAGAATCGTCAAAAGCATTATCAGGAAGTTTGCGAAAATTTAGCAAAAAATAAATATACACCGGAAAATGCGACTGTTTCTATTTTAAAAGCTAATATTTTGGCATTAGTAATTGCTTTGCCATTTATGATATTATTTATTGGATTGTTTCTAATTTTGCATTCTGAAATAAATGACATAAAAGAATTATTTGAAATTTTTAAATCTTCAAAATGTCTAGTTATAATCATTGCTATGATAGTTTCTATTCCCGTACATGAATTTTTACACGGTTTGGGTTGGCATTTATTTTGTCAAAAATCATGGAGTAGTATTCAATTTGGTGTTATGTGGGAGTCTATCACACCCTATTGTTATTGTAGTGAAGCTGTTTCACTTGGACAATATTATATTGGTTTGCTTTCACCGTTTGTTGTATTAGGAATTGTAATTTCTATCATAGCTATTTGTATTGGAAGTATTAGTTGGCTTATTATTGGATTATATAATATTTTACTTGCTGGCGGAGATTTGACAATTGCTTGTATTTTATTAAAATATATTAAAAATAAAGCAAATAAAAAAATTCTTGACCATCCAAGTGAATGTGGTTGTGTCGTATTTTTAAAATAAATATTAAAAATTGAGGTGAAATGAATGAAAACTGCCACTGTAACCAGAACTTCAAAAGAAACGGATATTAAAATAATCATTCTGCCAGAAGATAATCAAACAGAAATTTCTACAGGAATTGGCTTTTTTGACCATATGCTAACGGCATTGTCTGTTCATAGTCAGATTGCTATGAAAATTCATGCTGTTGGGGATATTCATGTAGATGCACATCATACTGTGGAAGATACAGGGATTGTCTTAGGGCAGGCTTTTGCAAAAGCTTTAGGTGATAAATCAGGCATTGTGCGTTATGGTTCGGCTTATATTCCCATGGACGAAAGTCTTGCATTTTGTAGTTTAGATATTTGTAACAGACCGTTTCTAGTATTCAATGCTGAATTTACAAATGCTATGATTGGTGCTTATGATACTTGTTTAACAGAAGAATTTATGCGGGCATTTGCTTTTCACGCAGGGATAACGTTGCATTGTAATATTTTATATGGCAAAAATGACCATCACAAAACAGAAGCGATTTTTAAATCTGTTGCACATGCATTGCGAATTGCTGTTGCAGAAACAAAAACAGGTGAAGTATTTTCTACGAAAGGAATATTAGGATGATTGCAATTATTGACTATGGTGCAGGGAATATTTTCAGTGTGAAACATGCATTGGATTATTTAGGACTTGCAAATCAATTAACAGATGATAAGACTATAATTGAACAGGCTGATAAAATTATTCTTCCAGGGGTTGGTGCATTTCCCAGTGCAATGAAAATGTTAGAACAAAAAGGACTTGTTTCTGTTTTGAAAACGCAGGCAAAACAAAAGCCCTTGTTAGGCATTTGCTTAGGCATGCAGATGTTATTTTCTAAAGGCTATGAATTTGAAGCCTGTGACGGATTAGATTTCATTTCTGGTGTTGTGGATAAAATCCCTGCAAGAAATTTAATTATTCCCCATATGGGCTGGAACAAGCTTGAAATAGAAAATTCTTGTCAATTATTAGAAAATTTAGGTGATTCGCCTTATGTTTATTTTGTGCATTCTTATCAGGCGAATTGTGAAAATAATAAAAATCTTTCTGCATGGGTGGAATATGGCGGAAAAGTGCCTGCAATCGTTTCTGATGGAAAATTTGTATTTGGCACACAATTTCACCCTGAAAAAAGTGGTGAAGTCGGTTTGCAGATTTTGAGAAATTTTGCAAATATTTAAAATAATTTAAAATTTAAGAAAAGGAATTTATAGCTATGATTATTTTACCTGCAATTGATATTAAAGACGGAAATTGTGTTAGATTAGTACAGGGCGATTATGGCACGGCTCATAAAGTTGCAGAAGATTATATGAAAACGGCTCAAAGTTTTATAGAAGCTGGTGCAGAATGGATTCATATGGTGGATTTGGACGGTGCAAAAGATGCAAAACCTGTGAATACTAATATTTTTCTGGACGTTGCGAAAAATACTAGCTTAAAAGTCGAAGTTGGTGGCGGGATTCGCAATCTGGATACAATAGAATTATATTTAACGGGTGGTGTAGCAAGGGTTATTTTAGGCTCTGTTGCGTTAAAAAATCCAGAATTAGTAGAACAGGCTGTCAAAGAATATGGCGATAAAATTGCTGTTGGCATTGATGCAAAAAATGGCTTTGTTGCTGTAGAGGGTTGGCTAGATGCGTCTCATGTAAATTATATTGCTTTGGCACAAGAAATGCAAAAAATGGGTGTCAAGACGATTATATTTACAGATATTTCAAAAGATGGTACGCTTTCTGGTGTGAATCAGGAGCAATTACAAGCATTGCATGAGTCTGTAACTTGTAATATTATTGCAAGTGGTGGTGTGCATAATATTTCTGATATTATTGCTTGTGCTAATATGGGCTTATATGGTACTATCTGTGGAAAATCTCTGTATCAAGGGACTTTAAATTTAAAAGATGCCATTGCATATGCGAAATAAGGGGGAATTTTTATGCTTGCAAAAAGAATTATTCCATGTTTAGATGTTCGTAATGGCAAAATTGTCAAAGGTGTTAATTTTAAAGGCATTCGTGAAGTAGGCGACCCTGTGACATGTGCAGAAGAATATAATAAACAAGGTGCAGATGAAATTGTATTTTATGATATTACGGCTTCTCATGAGGGCAGAGGTGTTATGCTTGATGTCGTGAGAGAAACAGCAAAGTGTGTATTTGTGCCATTGACCGTTGGCGGAGGGATTAAAACTGTTGATGATATTCGGGAAACGCTCAGAGCTGGAGCTGATAAAGTTTCTGTGAATTCACAAGCAGTGCAGAATCCGAAATTAATTAAAGACGGTGCAGATATTTTTGGCAGTCAGTGTATTTGTGTTGGTATTGATGCGAAAAAATCAAAATCTGGTAACTGGACTGTGTTTATTAATGGTGGCAGAATTGATATGCAGTTAGATTTATTAGATTGGGTGAAACAAATTGAACAACTTGGTGCAGGGGAAATTTGCTTGAATTCTATTGATACAGATGGTGTCAAAGGCGGTTTTGATTTGCCTATGCTAAAAGCTGTTGTCAATGCAGTTACAATTCCTGTCATTGCAAGTGGTGGAGCTGGTAAATTAGAGCATTTTGCAGAAGCGTTTCAAGAAACAAATTGTTCTGCGGCGTTAGCAGCATCTTTGTTTCATTTTAAAGAATTAACTGTAGGTCAAGTAAAAACTGATTGTAGAACGAAAAATATTATTATCAGATAATGCTATTTTTTTAATATTTATATTTCTTTCAAAAAATGGAGATACTAAAAATTTTTGGTGCTGAGATATTTCGATAAAATTTTTGTTGCAAGAAGCAAAAAAATATGCTATAATAAATATAAATTTAAATTTTTTGGAGGAAATTTATTTATGATTTATACATTGACACTGAATCCAGCATTAGATTATTTTGTAAAAGTTGAAAACTATCAGTCTGGACAAGTCAACAGAGCTAGTCAGGAAAAACTGCTTGCTGGCGGAAAAGGCTTGAATGTTTCTACTGTTTTGCATCATTTAGGGACAGAAACTATGGCACTAGGTTTTTTAGCAGGATATACAGGGGCAATTGTTTCCGCTTTGTTAAAGCAATCAGGTGTGCCACAGGATTTTATTTTATTACCACAAGGCAATACTAGAATTAATATTAAGCTTCATGCAAAAGAAGAAACAGAAATTAATGGGATTGGTGCAAAAATTGATGAAAATTCTATGCAGGAGCTTTATGAAAAATTGGACATAATACAAGAAAATGATTATTTTGTTCTTGCTGGAAGCATTCCAGATAGCATTCCAGATAGTATTTACTGTGATATTATGCAACGCTATCAGGAAAAAAATATTAAATTTGTTGTAGATTCCTCTGGTGATGTTTTAAAAAAAACACTTGCTTATCATCCGTTTTTGATTAAGCCAAATCATCATGAATTGGGTGAATTGTTTGGTGTGAAATTGCATAGACCTGCTGAAGTGATTAAATATGCCCAGAAATTACAAGAATGGGGTGCTTTAAATATTTTAGTTTCTATGGCAGAAAAAGGAGCTGTTTTAATCTGTGAAAATGGTGAAGTTTATCAACAAAGAGCTTTCAAAGGCGAAGTGATTAATTCTGCTGGAGCAGGAGATTCTATGTTAGCAGGTTTTCTGACAGCTTATTCTAAAACTGGCAATCTTGCACAAAGTTTAAATCTAGGGATTGCTTCTGGAAGTGCAAGTGCTTTTTCAGAAACACTTGCGACAAAAGAACAGATTTTTTATTATTATAAAAAATTCGCACAATCAGATGCAAAAGCATAATAAAAAATAGAGAAAGGTCAGAATATATCAGCCTTTTTTTAAAATTTATGCTGTAAAAAAACGCTATTCCAGCCGGAAGTGATTATAATGCAACAATTACTTGAAAAGTTAAAAAATATATCTATAGAGGGGAGAATGGCATTTATCATTATGTGTATTGAAAGCTATTTGATCACACAATGCCCTTATAAAGATTGGTCTCCCCTTTCAGAACAAATGTGGAAAGTAACCAATTCCTATTGGGACGAATGGTTACATGATTTTATAGAAATTATCCCAGAATGCGTGATGACAGAAACAGATACAGAAAACACAAAATATAATACATTTAAGAAGCTATATAAAAATTTACCTCCTAATACACTAAATGATATTAATGCGCTTTTGAATGCGTTGGAAGAAATGGTAGAATTATTTGTATATACAACTGCTTTCATGGAAAACACTTCGTTAGATATTATAAAAGAAATTGTGAATAATTATCTTCAAAAAAAAAGAATCGCTATTCCTGATGTTAATAAAGTAACTTTCTCTAAATTTGAAGAAAATGATGGATTGGGTAAACGATTTGATGGGAAATACCTTTCAATAATTCTCTAAATAAAAAAGTGCTTATAAAAAAATCCCTGCTTCCTTTTGGAAAGCAGGGATAAATTTATATTATAATTATTATAATAACGTAATGCCATGTTCTGCACATTTTGTAATCATATCTTTATTCCAAATAGAAGACTGTACTTCACCAATATGTGCTTTTTCTAATAATAACATACACAAACGGGATTGTCCAATGCCACCGCCAATTGTTAATGGTAATGTATTATTGGTAATCATTTTATGATAATCATATTGATTTCTGTCAAGGGCGTCAGCTTCTGCAAGTTGCTTTTGCAAAGAAGTTTCATCCACACGAATTCCCATAGAAGAAATTTCAATTTTTTAATTTTTCACCAATTTTCATGAAAAACACTGTACCATATTCTTTGGCAATCAATGCTTCATGTTCTTTTGGTGTTTTATCAGAAAATCTGTCTTCTAATTCTTGTGTTGTAATAAAATATACATCTTCTTTCAGATTTGTTTTAAATTGCGGATAACGCAAATTTACTTTGCGTTTCGTGAAAACAATCGCTTTGACAATATTTTTTATTGATTCCATTTCAATCAGAGTATGTGACAACCATAGAACCTATCGGCATGGTGTATTCAGCAAATATGCTAAAATACGAAAAAATTCTATGGGCTGGTTTTATGACTTCAAACTGCATTTGGTTATCAATGATGAAAAGGAAATCTTGTCTTTTTTTCTTATAACAGTTTTCTAAAGAATATCTGTAATATAGAACATTTATGACATCGCAGTGTCACCAATCCTTGTGAATCTTGTTTCTGCACTGGCGGTTTACTGGTTTTTGCTAAAAAAGCTATTTTATGCCTTGTTATCTAATTTTTCGTACGCTATTTTAGAGGAAATTTAATTCTGTCATAGAACAAGCTTGTTTATTAGCAACAATAATATGATCTACCAAGTTTATTCCCAATTTTTCTAGCACACTTTTAATATATTTTGTATTTTTAATATCTTCATATGATGGAACTGCCTCACCTGCAGGGTGATTATGTGCTAAAATTATATTTTTACAACCCGATTGCAGAATAACATTTGTTAAAGCCTGTATCTCAAAATGCACAGTTTCAAATTCACCTGTTTTTAACTTGGAACATCTATGAACACGCATAGCATTATCTAAGCAAACTACTAACAGAACTTCTTTTTTCATTTCGTTCTGCAATTTATTTAAAAAATATGCACATCGTTCTTCAGTATTTTTTAAAGTAGATCCTGTATATTCTTGACATGAATAAGAATTAAATAATTCTCCAATAAAATTTAAAAACGTTGCAGTTGCAATTCCGACACCATCTACAGTCATCAAATCTGGAATGCTAGCATTAAACACACCTTTTAGAGACATAAATTTATCTAACAATTTATGTGCGAGCGGATTCGTATTTTTCTGGGGAATCACATAAAACAACAACATTTCCAGAACTTCATGTTCTTCAAAAGATTCAATACCAGTATTTTGATACCGTTTACGGATACGGTTTCTATGCCCTTTATGAAGATTGCTATTTTCTTTTGATTCGTTTGACATAAAATTTACTCCTTTCAAATATTCGCAATATGATAGTTCGAAACATTATTTTATTTTTTTACTATATGTTTAATTATATAATAAGATTTATGTTTTGTCAATAGGTTTCAGAAAAAAATGGAAATCAATTTTGTTAATTAAATAATTTATTTTTATTTCTTAAAAGCTATTGTTTTTTTTTGCTATCTATTATTTACTACTGTATTTAAAAAAATAGTTGACAAATTTTGAAAATTATGTTATTCTTAAATGGGATGTATTTCAATTTAAAAATGCGTCTTGAATTAATTAGAATAGGAGAATTTGAAACTATGGGTAAATATTTTGGGACAGATGGTTTTCGTGGTGAGGCAAATAAAAATCTAACGGCTGACCATGCATATAAAGTCGGTAGATTTCTTGGTTGGTACTATGGCGAACTGAAAAAACAAAACGGTGATACAACACCAGCTAGAGTTGTGATTGGCAAAGATACAAGACGCTCTAGCTATATGTTTGAATATTCACTGGTCAGCGGTTTGACAGCTTCTGGAGCTGATGCCTATTTATTGCATGTTACAACAACGCCGTCTGTGTCTTATGTGGCAAGAGTAGATGAATTTGACTGTGGTATTATGATTTCTGCAAGTCATAATCCCTATTATGATAATGGTATTAAATTAATTAATAAAAATGGCGAAAAAATGGACGAACAAACAATTGCACTAGTAGAAAATTATTTAGATGGTAATTTAAGTCTATTTGGAAAAAATTTTCAGGAATTACCCTTTGCAACAGGGGAAGCAATTGGTCGTACAGTAGATTATGTTTCTGGAAGAAATCGCTATATTGGTTATTTAATTTCACTAGGATTATATTCATTCAAAGGAATTAAAGTTGGCTTAGATTGTGCCAATGGTTCTGCATGGAATTTAGCAAAATCTGTATTTGACGCATTAGGTGCGTCAACTTATGTGATTCATGCAAATCCAAATGGCTTGAATATTAACCAAAATGCAGGTTCAACCCATATGGAAGGGTTGCAAAAATTTGTTGTAGAAAATAATTTAGATATCGGCTTTGCTTATGACGGAGATGCCGACAGATGTCTTTGCGTAGATGAAAAAGGCAATATTTTAACAGGTGACCATATTTTATATCTTTATGGCAGATATATGAAAGACCGTGAAAAGCTTAGAAATAATACTGTTGTTACAACAGTGATGTCAAATTTCGGATTATATAAAGCATTTGATGAGCTAGGCATTGACTATGCCAAAACTGCTGTTGGCGATAAATATGTCTATGAGTATATGTCTAAAAATGATTGTCGTATTGGCGGTGAAGCATCAGGGCATATTATTTTCTCAAGATATGCCACAACAGGTGATGGCATTCTGACTAGTTTGAAAATTATGGAAGTCATGATTGCTAGGAAAACAAAAATTAGTGAACTTGCAGCACAGTTAAAAATTTATCCGCAAGTACTTGTGAATATAAAAGTCCATGACAAAACACTTGCACAGAACGACCCTGATGTACAGAATGCTGTGAAATCTGCTGAAATTGCACTTGGTAAAACAGGAAGAATTTTAGTCCGTGAATCTGGCACAGAGCCTTTAATTCGTGTCATGGCAGAGGCTCCGACCGAAGAAGCTTGTCATAAACAAGTCAATGCCATTATTGATGTCATTCGTGCAAAAGGGCATGCAATTTAAATAATATTATATTATTTTTTTCTGAGAGCAGAGAACTTTTAGAAAGACTAAAGCATATTAAAAAAGTCCAGTGAAAAGCTGGACTTTTTTTGAACAGTAAAGCAAATTAATTCAAATTTTCATTCTGATATTTTTCCATCTGGATTCTCAATTGTGACAGATGTTAAGCTAGTATAATAAAAAGTAAATGCTTCGATTGTTGTCACACCATTTTATCACGAATAAATCTGTATCATTTCTAATTTACAAATACTTTTACGCCGTTTCTAATCTTCTGAAAACATACTTTGAGGTATCCAAACACTGTTTGAAGTGTTGGAATTGCTCTGTGTTTTCCAAAAACTTTCTTTTGCGTAATGCTTACATGTCACACGATAGTAGCATCCACTTCGTTCCAATGAAATAATATAATTGGAAAGGTTATGCTCATCTGTGTTGTAAGCAAGAAAATCACCTGCGTTCCATTCATCATACCAGTTGTTTCCATCATAACTATATTGTACAGTCAGGTTTTTTACTCCGATTTCCGCTATAGCAGAGGAGGCTCTTGTTATTGAATTTACACACAGACTGCCATTATAATTGCTGACCTGAATGGAATATCTATCTATAAGTCCTTCATAACGCATTTCCGCAATTCCTGTGCAGTTTTTTTCAATTTCTACAGCTTGCACAGAGACAGATTGCATATTGCATAACAGCAAACTTGTCACACATAATAACGAGAATATTTTCTTCATAACTATCATCCTCCAATTAATTGATAGAATTGATTACTTTGTCTACCTCTTCCCATGATACATCCTGCGTAAAAATGGAAATCGTAAGTGTATCTAGAACATAGACAACTGTAAACTGCTTATCTTTTTTTTCTTCTGCTAAAATCGCAGGATTACCATTGATTTCGATTTCATTCAAATGATGTTCAACATTGGAAAATTTTGTATTACTGATACTTTCCTTATCTTCGTAAAGGTCATAAACAAACATAATGGACTGTTTTGCATTGTGTTGGTTGGTAAAAGTAAATTTAACATATTTTTCATATGATGGCATATCCACATAACGACATAATGTAAGTACATAATCCTCTGGCAAATAATGTGGTGTTTCTGGATAAATTTCATATTTGGCACATTCTGCAATCATTCCGTAAGGGTCATCTAGTGTAACAGGAAGCTGAATGATTTCTTCGGGAGAAACTTCATTAGAAGCAAGGAAATTAACCGAGAAGTCATTATCAGCAATATGTACAATAAACGAAAATATGTTCATATCAAAGGCAGATACTGTAATGATATTCATGACAAACAGCATGACAGCAACACTTATACCAGCGAAAACAACTCGCATTTTTCGTGTAATTTTTCTTTTCGGGCTTACTTTACTTTTGACTTCTGAAATACAACGTTGCATGGAAGTCTCTACCTGTGCCTCTACTCCCATCAGTTCAGTATATGCTTGTGTAAGTTCTTCAATCTTGTCATAATCTCTTTTCTTAGCAGACTTTTTTAGTTCCTTATTTAACGCTGTGTTTATCTCCTGAATGAATTGTTCTTTCAAGTCCTCATCCAGAAAATCATTCCAAGAATCTTTCATAAAATTTTTCCTTTCTATATATGTATACCGTCTGAAATTAAGCATTTTCTTACATGAAAGTTTTAATTTTGTATAAATCGACAAAAAAGATATAATTTAATGTTATTTAATTATCTTGTTTTGCTAAATCTTTCATTATCTTATTTTTAATTCTCGAAATCTTTGTGTATAATGCACCTAAAGTCAAATTATTTTCTTTTGCTAGTTTTCTTTTATCTGCACCAGACAGATATTTCTCCATCAATTGACGTTCCTTCTCATCCAGAACATCCAATACACTGCATTCAAATGAATTTTCCGAAAGTTTTTCCGACACGGTGTCTATATCCACGATGTCCACTTTCTTTCTTTGATAAGCTTTTTTTTCTTTATTTGCTACAGAATACAGCCATGAACGAATATCTTTTGACATGTCCAAAGTGTTCACTTTCTTATACAAAACCAGCATAACTTCCTGTGTACAGTCCTCTGCTGCATGGAAATCCCCATATAGCCGATTATAGCAGTAATGAAATATTTCTTTATAGTAACTTTTTATTAAGTATTCCACGGGCTCTTTCGCCATTTTCAACCCACCTTCATCTTGTCGAAGTCCTCTTTTTATACTATACCACAAAATTTTCTTATTGTCAATCTTAAATTTTCAATTTTTTAGTTATAAACATGGATAACTAAACTGTCGTTGGTAGTGATTTTCAAAGTAAGATGTACTTTATTGCCATAAGCCTGACAGTAGATTAGACCACTGAAGTTTGCGACAGCTTGCCCTCATTTCAAAAATTCTCTTGATGATAGGTGCTACATCGGGAGCAATGACAGCCTTGATTTTCTTTGACAAAGCAGTGTACCATTTATTAAAAAAGTTGACAATCGGCATCATATCAAGTGCAGAGGTATCTTGATTATGTATTAAATTGATTTCATCCTAAAATAACTGCCATATTCAATATGATGAATCAGTAAGCCTATAAAAATTTTGTACATCTCAAAAGATTTAGAATAACAAATAATTTTTTGAGCCAAACATTTGAAACATGTTTGAAAGACTTTTTATAGATATTCTACTTACAATTTTTTTATAAATATATTATACTATATTTTTTATCACTTATCAACTATTTTAATATATAATTCCTATTAAAAACAAGCTACAATGTGTACAAACTTTTGCTCATAATTTATTAATAAAAGACTAGGGAATTTTTGATTTTTTAAAATCAAAATTCCACTATTATTATGCTGATGATTTTGTAGAGATTGAGGAGGGCGTGA
>JAAVHJ010000006.1 GCA_014799805.1 Ruminococcus sp. | reverse complement strand
GTTGCGGGTGGGGATTTACGATATGGCTATACAGCTGGAAAACTTGCTGAACAATTTGAGACATATGCAATGGGCTTTACAAGGCAAGTCATTCCGTTTGAAACAGTAAAGCTCGCAGAATCCAGAGCAGATGGTTTGCCAATGTGTGATGTATTAGTTTTGCCAATGCCTGTTTCTGATGATGGTGTGTTGGTCAATGCTCCTTTTAGCAGGAGAAATATTTCTGTAAAGAGCTTATTGCCTTTATTAAAACCAAATGCTTTAGTATTAGGCGGAAAATTCGGAAAATCACAGGAAATTTTTCAAAAATCTGGTTTTGAAATGATTGATTACTTAGCAAGGGAAGAATTAGCTACCAGAAATGCCGTTCCAACAGCAGAAGGTGCAATTCAGATTATGCTGGAAGAAATGGCAAGTACTATCTATGGCAGTAAAATTATGATTCTGGGCTTTGGCAGAATTGGCAGTCGGTTAGCATTGTTATTACAGGCGATGGGTGCAAAAGTAACTGTTGTTGCTAGAAACGTTGTCAAACGTGCAGAATCTGAATTATTAGGCTGTGAAAGTATGGCATTTTCAGAATTAGAAAATGCTGTGAAAAAATTTGATGTGATTTGCAATACAGTTCCTGCACAAGTGATAACAAAACCTGTATTAGAAAAAATTCAAGAAAATGCTTTGATATTAGATTTGGCATCTAAACCTGGGGGAATTGATTTAGAATCTGCACAAATGTTAAACAGACGTGTTGTCTGGGCATTATCCCTTCCAGGTAAAACAGCCCCTATTACAGCAGGAGAAATTATTGCAAAAACCATTTTGCATATCTTAGACGAAAGGGGGATATGAAATGCATGATTTAGAGGGGGTAAGAATCGGCTTTGCTATGACAGGGTCTTTTTGTACATTTGCACAGGCTTTTCAACAAGCAAAATATTTAGTTTCTTGTGGAGCTGAATTAATTCCAATTATGTCATGGAATGCCAGCAATATTTCTACCAGATTCGGCGAAGCAAAAGAACAATGTCAGAAATTAGAACAAATTGCAAATAGAAATATTATTGCTACGATTGAAGATGCGGAACCGATAGGACCTAAAAATTTAACAGATATTATGCTTGTTGAACCATGTACTTCTAATACAACGGCAAAACTTGCATTAAGTATTACAGATAATTCTGTCACAATGGCTGTCAAATCGCATTTAAGAGGACAAAAACCTGTTGTATTAGCAATTGCCTCTAATGATTCTCTTGCAGGCAGTATGAAACATATTGGCTTATTGGCAAATACTAGATATTATTATTTTGTGCCGTTTCGGCAAGATGATGCACAGAAAAAACCAACTTCATTAGTGGCTGATTTTTCTAAAACTGCTGATACTGTTGTCAGTGCATTGAACGGCAAACAGTTACAGCCTTTATTATTATAATAAATAATCAAAAAGAAACGGCATTGTGCTGTTTCTTTTTTTGAAAAATAGATAGGGTTTTACAAAAAATTTTTAGATAAAAAATAATAGTAATCATACTTGCATTTCAGGAAGTATTTTGCTATAATATTCTATATAGTTTTAATCTTAAATTTAAAAGGAGATAGAAACATGAAATTGAAAAAAATAGTTGCTTTTGCAACAGCATGTATGATTTTGTTCGGTGGTGGTATCACAAATATATTACCTGTGCAGGAAAAGCCTTATTCTGTCGGTTGTGTAGAATTTTTAGAAGTATCTGCTGTGAGTTTGATAGATTATACAGACGCCACACTTGTAAATATGGACTTGCTCTAGTGTAATGCTCTAATACACTAAATAAAAGCCCCCTGAATAAGGGAGCTTTTTATTATAAAATTACTTCCATGCCAGTTTTATAAGGCTTCATGCCCATAGCTTGATAAAATGCTTCTGCATTAGGATTACATGTCCAAACATTTAATATCACACGATAACAGCCAATTTCTTTGGCAAAATCCAAAATATATTGATATAAATTTTTGCCGACATGTTTACCACGCATAAAAGATTCTATACATAAATCGTCAATATATAATTCTTTTCGGTCTGTTTGAATATTATCATTATGATAAGTTTCTAACACACAGAATGCATAGCCTAATGTATTTCCTGCACGGTCAATTGCAAGAAATACAGGTTTTTGATTATCCTGTAATATTGTTTTCAATTCACTTTCTGTATATTTTTTGCAATTTTGTTTGAATAAATCAGGTCTGCCTTCATGATGAATTGTCAAAACTTGATGCAATAATCTGTTAATATCTGGAATATCTTTTTCTGTTGCTTTTCTGATATGCATAATTTCTGCCTCTTAAAATTTTTAAAGTTCAATGCCATTCTTTTGAAGTAATTCCCGTGCAGAACTAACAGAATCAACACCTTCTGCATTTTTCACTGGTGCAAATTCTTTTTCACGGTCTACTTCATAAGATAAACAACTATCTTGTAAATGAATCATATCTAATACAAGTTTTTCAAATTTATAGGCATTTGCCTCTGTAGGATTAACAAATTCTCCGTTTTTATTAATATATGGAACTTTTTTATTCACAATATGCACAGCAAGCTGATTATTTAGTAATTCTGTTAATTTTTTTGTCTGAAATAAATAATTTAAAATTACGCCATAATTATAAGACAATCTGCCATCAGGTTCACGGCTGGCAATCATTTCAGGTGTCATTTCGTAATACTCTACAATAGAAGGCTTGCCATTTTCTAAGCATAAAACGCCAACACGTTCTTCAGGGTCAGCTTTGCTGACAACTTTACTGCCAGATTCACAGCCAGATAAAATGGTTGCACCAATAAAGCAAGGGTCAGCAATTTTCTGCAAAACATTGTCTACAGAGAATATATTTAACCATTCGATTTCTTCCCGTTGTAAAACATTCAGCAACCCTGCTTTTATCAATGAGGAAAACCAACCGCCGTTACCATTGGGAGAGGTTGCAATTTTTCCTTTTTCTTCCAGTAAAATTTTGCCATCTGCATCGACAGCGGGTGCAGTATCCTGTATGAAAAAATGAATATATTCTGGATTATAGCCAAAATATTTCATTTCTGCAAAAAATTCTCTTGTGTCTTCATCATTTTTTTCACTTGTCATGATAAACAAAGGCACAAATGCGCCTGCCTGGTCAACGACTTGCATTAAATTATGAATTAAACATTCAAAAATATATAAATTTTTTGTTAAGCCGATATTATACATGCCTTTGGGCTTATCAAAGCCTAATCTTGTCCCCATGCCACCAGCTAATAAAACTGCTCCGATTTTGCCATGACGAATGGCTTCTAGTCCAGCAGATTCAAATTTATCATGATTTTCTGCAATTTCTTCTATTGTCAATGCTCCCATAGGCTCTAGTTTACCTCTTGGAACTTCATTATTTTGTTGATATTTTTTAAAAACATCTAATAACTGCATATCTAATGCGTCAATCTGTTCTAATAATTGACACTGTTCAAATTCAGAAATTTCATCATACCAGTCAAGCAAATGGAGCTGTCCATATGCTTCCAATTTTGCTTTTGCTTCTATATTATTCATGATTGATTATCCTTTCTTTATTTAAAATTATTTAAAATTAATTTTATAATCATTTTTATTATAACATAACTAAATATAAAAATCAAGGGTAAAACATGATATTTTTATAGATTTTTTGTCAAAACTGAACATAATTTAATTTTCATCAGGTAAAGCATATAAATTTGTATCCCATGCGGGGATATATAATCTATGCCGAATATAAAGCTTATATTTTGGATTTAGCATTTTAACTAATAAAGGCAATTCAAAAATATCTTGATTTCTATGATAAATAGAAACACAAAGCTTAGGCTTATGCCGATAAATTGTTTTAAAAGCACCACATAATGCTTCACGTTCAAAGCCTTCAACGTCCATTTTTAAAAAACTCACAGGTTCATTGTGAACTAAGCTGTCAACGGAACGAGCAGGAAACAATTCGCCCTCTGTTGTAAGACTAGAATTTCTGCCAGATTTAGAACGAAATGGCAATTCTGTATCTTTACACCAAGCCGCACAATGATGTAATTTTACATGTTTTAAATTAGATTCTGTTACATAGCGTTCTAGTTTCTTAAAATTTTTTCTATCTGGTTCAACAGCATGAATGGAATAATATTTCTGATGGGTATAATAAAGCAATTCCCGAATCGTATCGCCGTTATAAGCACCTAAATCAACAAAGCATTCGTTTCTGGTTGGTTTCAGAATTCCACGAAAAATAGCATCAGGTTCATGATTGATAGTTTCCAGATAATTTATTTTACCACTAATTTTATATTGAATAATATTTAAATATACTCTGCGGGATTCATCATCAGCAAGCATTCTGTATACAGCGTTAAATTCTGGCAAATGTTCTAAAAAATATTGATATGTGAATAAGCCTTCTCCAATGACTGGAACATCAGGTGCATAAAGTGTATGTTTTTTTGCAATATTCTGAATATGCTGAATCATGTCGGGATAATTTGTACCAAATGCTAACACAACAACAAAATTTTCAATCATGTCTTCAATTTCAGATAATTTATGTACACGGAATCCTGCAAAAGAATGCCCTCTCACAAATGCATCACTTGCAAAAATGCCAGCAACTGCAATATGATATTGCCGAAAAACTGTCATAATTTTTTCAGCACCATCTCCCATGCCATAAATAAAAATCGGACGTTTTTCTTTCTGTAATACTTCCCAACAGGTTTTTGTTTCCGTAACTAAGCTTTCCAGCCCTTTGCCTTTTAGTGGAAATGAAGTGATATTCATGCAGATAAATCCTTTCTGTATTAGTATTAATAAATTATTAAATAAAAATTTTATTACAGTATAGCATATTTTTAGCATTTTGTCAAGATAAATCATGCAGTTGACAGACTGTTTCAATTATGCTATAATAGATTTAAAAATAAATCAAAAAATAGGAGGATTTTTATGCAAAGATTTATAAATTCTCAGGATAATAAATTATTTATCAGAGCAATTGGCGTTTCGCAGAATTATTTACAGGAAATTTCCCATATGGATACAATTTTGCAAGAACAAGCCTGTTATAAAAGAATTACAAATTTTCCTGTTCTGACGGATGCAACTAAAATTATTGAATATCATAAAAAATATCATGAATTTCTGAATAATCAGAATTTAACCCAAAAATATGCACATGCATTTCATGAGATATTAAATTTATATCATAAAATAAATAATTATTATAATCCAACGATTGAAAGAAATTTAATGGTTTCTATTTTATATTGGGCTGATTTATATTTATCAGACATAATAAATCAAAATAATAGTAAATTTGTTTGCTCTGGAAAAATTGGCTACAAAGAATATTTATTTTGCTATTTTGCAATGCAGTTAAATATACAGGTCATGTTATTATTACCAGAGGGAGATTTGAAAATTGCAAGTGAATATCTTGAAAAATCACAAGTAATACAGTTAGGTACAGCAAGCATTGCAAATATTCCAGAATTTAAGAAAAAAGTAAATAAAATAAATACTGTCAGACCTGCCAGCTGGAAACAACAACGGCAACAGCCAAATGCTAGTTCTAAACCAATGCGAAAACCTGAAATTAATATTAATCGCATGATGCAAAAACCGAAACGCAGAGAATTACATTATGAAGAACTTGCTAAATTTGCCGAATCAGTTGTAATCATAGGCGTTTATGACAGAAACGGTAATTTTAAAGGGAGCGGTTCAGGAATTGCAATTAGCAGACAAGGCTATATTTTAACAAATTGTCATGTAATTCATGACGGCAGAATATATTCCGTGAGATTAGAAAATGATGAAGAAATTTATACATCATGTCAGGTGATTAAATATCATACACAATTTGATTTAGCTGTTATTAAAATTAACAAAGAGCTGAAGCCCTTAAAAATTTATGACGGCAAAAAAGAGCTTTTGCGTGGGCAAAAAGTCATTGCAATTGGTAGCCCTATGGGATTATTTAATTCTGTTTCTGACGGGATTATTTCAGGATTTCGCAAAATTGATAATCTAGACATGATTCAGTTTACTGCACCTGTTGCAGATGGTAGTTGTGGCGGTGCATTATTAAATACTTATGGTGAAGTTATTGGCATTACTACAGCACATGTCAGAAAAAGTGAAAATATGAATCTTGCTGTGAGTTATCAACAAGTTTTGCCATTTATTTTGGGCTTTTTGGGAGGTTAACACATACGCCTGCCAACATCCAGAATAACGGTGTAACAGTAATACTGCTTGTGCCAAGCAGCATGAAAAGTAAATAAAATAACACTGCTCCAAATATGCTGACATGTAGCCAGTTATTAGAATTTTTACATGCAGAAATGCCATTTTTAATAACTAATGTCATTAAAATCAAAAATAATAGTAACATAGGAATTCCCAACGTTCCAGCTATATGTAAGTAATAATTATAGCACCTGTCAAACGTATTCGGATTAGAGGCAATTGCAGGATTTTGATAAATTTGCGGATAAACTAAACTATCGCAACCACTTCCTGCCAATGGAAAACGCTTGATAATTTTTGCAGTGCTTTTTAAAATAAATTGGTATGTTTCTGGAATATTTGCAATATCAAAATTGCCATTTGGATTTTTTGCACCGTTTTGAATATAATAGCCACTTACAGCAAGACGATAAGAACTATCTTCCCAAATAATACCGCCGTCATATAAGGAAAATTGGTTTGCAATTGGTATATCTTGTCCTGTTGCACGATTATAAGAATGATTTATAGACGGTGAAATATATAGCCAGCCAATGCCAATGAGAAATGCAAATAAAGCAATTCCAGAACGAAGCAAAGCTTGTTTACCAGCTTTTTTAACAAGTGCATAAATAAATACACTTAAAATTGCCAATACAGAACCAAATACGCCTAAAACACATTGCGTTTTCACAGCAAGAATAATAAAACAAATACTGCAAATCGTATAAAATAATTTTCTTGATTTTTTGATTTCAAAAATTGAACCGAGTAAAGCTGGAATGACTAACATATTTAATAAAATTGCCAAAAAAATGGGGCTGCCTGTGAAACCTGACGGCAAAAATAATCTTAATAATAATAACGGTTCTAAATTTTTATAATAAGATGGTATATTAATTGGCAAAGATTGTAATAATCCCCATGCACATTGTGCTAATCCCATAAAAAACATGCCATGTAATAACTTTAGACGATTGCTATCAGTTCCAAGTTGTGCACCTAATAAGAAAAAACTGCCATAAAATAAAATTGACAGCCAACCCTCATTACGCCCATCAGAACCAAAAATAGAAACATGATAAAAATAAGAATTATATAAACTCACAAGTCCCCATAATAGCATTGCTCCCAAAATTCCAGCAGGCAGAAATAAGTTTTTAGGTGTTTCACTTTTCATAAAGCCAATCAATACAAATACAATGGCAAATACACCTGTGATTGACAATGCCATAGCTGGCACGCTATATACTTTTGCAAATTCCAGAATGAAACTAAATATTGGCATGAGAATTAAAAAGCCTAATAAAATTTTAAGATTATAATGATAATAATCTTGTGATTTCATGTTTAAAATAAAATTTGATTTTTCAGTTGTATGAAAAATTGTTTTTGCCGTTTTTGGCATAACGATTCCTCCTTGTTTTTTTATTATAATAAATAAAATAATAAATAAAAAGGACGGCAAGAAGCCGTCCTTTGAATTATCACTTAGCGTAATCTGCCACTCGACTTTCACGAATTAGATTTACTTTAATCTGACCAGGATATTCCATTTCACTTTCAATTTGCTGTGCAATTTGACGTGCCGTCAGCACCATTTTTTCATCACTGATAACTTCAGGCTGAACCATGACACGAATTTCACGCCCTGCTTGTACAGCATAACATTTCTCAACGCCTTTATAGGACATACAAATTTCTTCCAGTTTTTCCAGACGTTTAATATAGCTTTCGCAATTTTCACTTCTTGCACCAGGTCTTGCAGCGGAAACAGCATCTGCTGCTTGTACAATACAAGCAATTGCTGTACGGGGTTCTACGTCATTATGATGTGCTTCAATTGCATGAATGACTTCTGGATTTTCATGTAATTTACGACACACATCTACACCAATCTGAACATGTGAGCCTTCCACTTCTGAGGTTAATGCTTTTCCGATATCATGCAATAATCCTGCACGTTTTGCTAGACTCACATCTACACCTAATTCTGATGCCAATACACCACATAAATTAGCAACTTCAATAGAATGCGTTAATACATTCTGGCGATAACTGGTTCTGAAATGCAAGCGACCCAATAATTTTACAAGCTCATGATTCAAGCCATGAACATTAGTGTCAATCACAGCTCTTTCACCCTCTTGTTTAATTTTATGTTCTACCTCACGTTTAGCTTTTTCTACAGTTTCTTCAATACGGCTTGGATGAATTCTGCCGTCAGAAATTAATCGCTCCAGTGCGATTCTTGCAATTTCACGGCGTACCTGATCAAAACAAGACAGTGTAATTGCTTCTGGTGTATCATCAATAATTAAATCTACACCAGTCAGCGTTTCCAGCGTTCTGACATTACGTCCCTCACGTCCAATAATACGCCCTTTCATTTCGTCACTTGGAAGTGCAACGACAGAAACCGTTGACTCTGAAACTTGGTCAGATGCACATTTAGCAATTGCCAAAGATAAATAACCTCTTGCTTTTTCTTCGCATTCTTCTTTTAATTGCTGTTCATAAGAAGAAATTTTTACAGCCTTTTCATGTATTAATTCATCTTCCAGCGTACGAATCATATATTCTTTGGCTTGTTCTTTTGTTAATTCAGAAATACGTTCCAAAGTACTCATTTGTTCTTGTTTTACAGCTTCCGCTTCTTCACAAAGTCTTTCAGCGTCTTTCAGTTTTTCCTGAATTAATTCTTCTTTGTGTTCCAGATTATCAAGTTTTTTGTCAAGTGTTTCTTCTTTTTGATGAACACGGCGTTCTTGCTTGGAAATTTCACTACGTCTGTCACGGATTTCTTTTTCAGCTTCCTGACGAAGTTTATAAATTTCGTCTTTTGCCTCTACTAAAACTTCTTTTTTACGGGTTTCTGCTTTTTCTTCTGCTTCTTCTAACTGCTGATTTGCTATGTTTAATTTACGTTCTGCTTCTTCCAGTTTAGAATTAGCAATTTTAATCTTTTCCTGTGCCTTTTGTTCAGCGGAACCAAGTACAGCTTCTTCTTCTTTTTTGCGATGTGCAATACCATGTTCAAAACCCGCTTTTTCAGCATCTTTAATTTTTTGTGCATCTTGGTTCTTGGTATTCATGAACATACCCACAACCACAGCCAATGCAATTACCAGAATTACAATAATAGCAATTTGCATATAGGGCATAACCTCCTTTAATTTGATAAAAATTTATTTTTTATTGCATGGAAGTCCCGTACAAGTGAGTGATTGATATTTATATTTTTAGAATATAATAACCGCAGATATTGCGGAAATAGTATGTATCATGAAAAAATATATAAAATACTTGTTGCAGAACAAACACAAACACTGTTTTATGATTTCATAACAGTGCTTGCACAACATACAATAATAATATTGTAAACGTTTTTGATAGATTTGTCAAGAGGTATCTAAAAAAAACTTTCTTGAAATCTATTTTTTGGCATTTTCTATTGATTTGTTTTTGTATAAAAGACAAGTGATTTTGTGTCACGAACAAATATAACGTCAAATTTCACAGCGAAAATGATATTTTTTTTTAAAATTCCGTATAAATCTACGAATTTTTAGAAAAAATTATGAAAATTGCTTGCCAAAATGACAATTCTGCTGTATAATATATTTGAAATGATTACTTACAGAAAGGCAGATGTTTTATGAATCTGACAGAGTACAACCACCAAGAGCTTTTGGCATTCTATCAGGAATGTTTGGAAGCTTATAAAAATTATCAGGCACAGAACCTGAAATTAGATATGTCCAGAGGCAAGCCATCTCCAAAGCAATTAGATTTAAGCAAAGATTTATTAACTTGTATCACAAATGAGGACTTAATCGGCGAAGGCGGAGACTATCGTAATTATGGCTTACTGGACGGCATTCCAGAAGCAAGAAGATTATTTGCACCAATGTTAGGTGTTGAACCAGATGAAATCTTCATGTTTGGTAATGCAAGTTTACAAGCTATGTACATGGTAATTACTTATGCACATACACATGGTTTATTAGGCAATACCCCTTGGAAAGAATTAGATTCTGTAAAATTTTTATGTCCTGTTCCAGGCTATGACAGACATTTTACGATTACAGAATTTTTCGGCATTGAAATGATTAATATCCCAACAGATGAAAATGGTCCTGACATGGATATGATAGAAAAATTAGTTTCAGAAGATGAATCTATTAAGGGTATTTGGTGTGTGCCACAATATTCTAATCCGTCTGGTATTGTTTACAGTGACGAAGTAGTAAAACGTTTTGCTATGCTGAAACCTAAGGCAAAAGATTTCCGTATTTTCTGGGATAATGCCTATTGCATTCATCATCTTTGTGATAATCCGAAAATGATTTTACCAATTCTTGCAGAAGCAAAAAAATATCATAACGAAGATATGATTTATATTTTTGGTTCTACTGCAAAAGTGACTTTTGCTGGTGCGGGTGTTTCTATGTTAGCAGCATCTAAAAATAATCTTGATGATATTAGAAAAGCTTTAACGGTATTTACGATTAGCTTTGATAAAATTAATCAAATGCGTCATGTAAAATATTTTGATGGCAAATTTGAAAATGTTCTTGCCCACATGGAAAAACAAAGAAATTTAATTGAACCAAAATTCAGGGTTGTTTTAGATACATTAAATGCAGAAATTAAACCATTAGGCATTGGCGAATGGACAGAACCACAGGGCGGTTATTTTGTATCATTTAATGCATTGCCAAACTGTGCAAAACGGATTGTTGAACTTTGTAAAAATGCAGGCGTTGTTCTAACTGGTGCAGGAGCTGCTTTTCCATACGGCAAAGACCCCGAAGACAGAAATATTCGTATTGCTCCAACTTATCCAGAAGTACCAGAATTACAGCAAGCAATGGATTTATTTGTACTCTGTGTGAAATTAGCATCTGCTGAAAAGTTGTTGCAAGCTTAAATAAAAATTAATTAATATAAAACAAAGCACCTCTGTGAAAACAGAGGTGCTTTGTCATGATATAGGGATTATAGGGATTTTGATGTAATTAACGCTGGAGTTACGTTAATTAATCTGAAAAGGGGGAGAAATCTAGCTCCAGTTTTTCTGGAACAATTTTATTATAACAGTTCTTTGTGATAGCTGTATGAAAACAATCTGAAAATTTTGACACAGAAAAGTTACGTGCAGAAACATAAAAACTTTCCTAAAAAAGGAAAGTTCTTATGCATGATATAGGGATTATTGGGGATTTTTTATAATAACGTTGGGGTAAAACGTTATTAATTGAACTAATTAAGCTTAAAAGCCCAAGTTCGCCTTTATTATAAATCATATTTATGAAAATTATATGATAGATTTGTGATAGTTTTGTGATAGTTTTATTTTTTAATACAAAACCAGAATACTGACCCCTCACCTAATTTAGACCGCACACCATAACTATAATTATGCAGTTTTAAAATCGCTTTTACAATAGATAATCCCAGACCAGTGCCAACAACTTCACGTTTATGATTTTCACTGCGATAATATTTATCAAAAATTTTATTAATTTTATCTTCTTCAATCCCTGCACCTGTGTCACGTACTTCTATTTTAACGCCTTCTTCTGTATTAACCTGCCGAATAAAAACTTGCTTGTCTTCACCAGTATAATTAATAGCATTATTAATTAAATTACAAACAACACGTTCCATTTTACTTGCATCACAAGTAATTTCTACAGGTTCATCAGGTGTAAATGTAATATGATAGCCCATTTGTTCCGAAACGCCTTTATATCTGGAACAAATTTCTGTTAGCCATGTCGTAACATCAAAAGTTTTAGGTTCTAATTTTTGACTGCCGTTTTCAAGTTTCGATAAATCTAAAATATCATTCACAAGCATTGTTAATCTATCTGTTTCTTCAATAATGACTTGCAAATGTGCATTACGTTTGACGGGATTATCACCAGACAAATCACGAATCATTTCGGCATAAGCTTTCAGCATAGTCAAAGGTGTTCGCAAATCATGTGAAACATTGGCAATTAAATCTCTTTGCATGGTATCTACTTTAGAAATTTCATGTTCTGCATGTGTGAGCGTTTGGGCAAGTTCATCAATTTCTTTGTAGCTACCACCTTGAAATTCTGTCTGATAATCGCCATGTGCCATGCGTTTGGCAGATTCTGTAATTCTAATAATCGGTACAGATAAGCGATTTGATACAAATAATGCTATCATAAAGCCAATTACTAATAATAAAATTGCTATCATGAGTAATAATTTTCTTAAATAACTAACTGCTGAGTCGACAGGTTCCAAAGCTGTATTAAATAATATATAACCGTCAGGGTTTTCTTGTGAGCCAATCACACTGCCTAAAACAAGTGTTTCCATATTAATATTATTATCAAAAACTTTCATGCAAATCATGCCAGTTTCACTGAATTTAATAATTTTTACTAATGGTGATAAATTATCACGCCAGTTATTCCAACCATGCAATAAGCAACGATTATCCATGACATCACTTTCATGTAAAATATAGCATTTATTATCTACAACAGAAATACAAATTTGATTATTAAAAGCTGTTTCCCGCATTTTTTCTTTAAAATCTTCAGTCCCATAAGCATCTAGTAAATTACTTGCAATTCTCTGTGTTTCTTTGATTTTAAAATAATAATAAAATTTTTCCAAAAATAATACTTCTACTAACATTAATCCCGAAGTAATCACTGTAAAAATAATAAACGACATTGCTAATAACGTATGTACAGAAGGACGGTCTTTTTCTTGTTTTACTCTTCTTTTGAGTTTGATTAATTTTTGATAATTATTATGTATCAGCATCGAATTTATAACCCATTCCACGAAGTGTGACAATAAATTTGCGATATTCCCCTAAGCTATTGCGTAACATTTTAATATGTGTATCAACAGTTCTGTCATCGCCGAAAAAATCATATCCCCAAACGGATTCTAATAATTTATCACGAGTTAAAGCAAGTCCTTTATTTCTGACTAAATAAAATAATAAATCATATTCCTTTGGTGTCATAGAAGCTTTTGTACCATTTACATAAACTTCACGTCCAGATAAGTCAATTTCTAAGCCCTCAAATATCATGCGTTCCCGTTCGTCTTTTTGGGCTGTATTTGCAACAGCTTTACTTCTGGCTAAAACTGCTCTGACACGAGCCATTAACTCTTTTGGAGAAAATGGTTTCACAACATAGTCATCTACACCAATTTCAAAGCCAAATAATTTGTCATATTCTTCACCTCTTGCGGACAGCATAATAATTGGAATATTTTTTTTATGTTTTTTAATTTCCTTGCTTGCGGAGTAGCCGTCAAGCTTTGGCATCATCACGTCCATGATAATTAAATCATAATCATGCTGTTTGCATTTTTCGACTGCCTCCATGCCGTTTTCTGCTTCTTCCACTTCGTATTCTTCAAATTCTGCGTATTCTCTGACGACAGCTCTAATATTTACTTCGTCATCAACGATTAATAATTTACTCATTGTGTGAAACACTCCTTTCTGATTTATGATTTTATTATAGCATAGTTTGCAGATTTAAGCAAGCGTTTTCTTGACAAAAATATTTTTCTGTGCTATAATTTAAAAAAATTTAACAGGAGTTTTGCCTATGCAAGAAATTCAAAAATTATTAAATCAAAAGCCATATATTAAAAATCTGGAAATTAAAAAATATTTTGATTATATTAATAATATCTGGAAAATAAACTTATTACTTACAATCACAGAAGATGAAATTTATTTTGATTTTCCAGAAGAACATGATGTAACAATTTGCTTTGAAAATATTAATAAATTACAAATTGGCGATATATCTGGAATTGTGAATCATGAATTTATTATTTATGATTATGCGAAAAATCATTATGAAAATCAAAACAGATTCCAATTTGCAGAAGAAGAATATAGTGCATTAAATTTTTTCTTTGAAAAAGCAGAAATTCTCTCTTGACAAATGCAATTTTTTATGCTATGATAGACTTGTAGCACAATTAGGAGCTTTTAAACTATGAAATCTAAAAGGATTACTGTTTTCATAAAAATATGTTTTATTATTTATTTGTTAGCTTTGCTGTATTTATTATTTTTACAAAGGATTTTCGTGCGAGGAAGTCGCATACAGGAAATAGAAGATTATGGATTTTGGCAAAGCATCAAATGGTCTGTTAATTTAATTCCATTTCGGACGATTTTAGATTATATCCAACAAATGGATCCTATTTCTATTCATTCTGTTCATGATTATGCGTTTCAGAATATTATTGGAAATATTATATGGTTTTTGCCTATGGGTGTATTTCTTCCCTATTTTTCGCAAAAACAAAGAAATTTTCTGAAATTTTTTCTTACAGCATTTTTTATGATTGTTTGCATTGAAATCATGCAATTAATAACATTATTAGGCTCATGTGATATTGATGACCTGTTATTAAATTTATTAGGCTCTTGCATTGGTTTTGGCATTTTTTATTTGATAAAGCCAGTTTTATTAAAACAAAATAATTAAAAATCTATGACAAGGAAGTCTGCACAAATGGCAATCCGCCCTTGTTTTTCAGAGAGCTGTTAGCAACAGGCTGAAACTAATAGCAAAACAAGTAATTTGTGATGAGATACCACCCTTGGAGACTGTTTAATACGCAGCGGTTGACTATCGTTATCTGGTCTTAATGAGATGCATAAGCTGATTATGCATGAATTCAGGTGGAACCGTGGTAATTATCGCCCTGAAATTTTGGTAATACAAAATTTCAGGGTGTTTTTTAATATTTTTAAAATATTTTTACAAGGAGAGAATTTTTATGCTGAAATTAACATTAAAAGACGGCAGTATCAGAGAAGTTGCAGAAAATAGTTCTGTTGCTGAAATTGTCAAAGGCATTGGCATGGGCTTGTATAAATCCGCTTGTGCCGTAAAAATTAACGGAGCTGTTCAGGATTTGAGAACAGTTTTAACACAAGATTGTACATTTGAAGTATTGACATTTGATGACCCAGACGGCAAAAAAGCATTCTGGCATACAGCGTCACATATTCTGGCACAGGCTGTGAAAAGATTATATCCTAATACAAAATTAGCCATTGGTCCAGCAATTGACGGCGGTTTTTATTATGATTTTGATGCGGAACACCCATTCACACCAGAAGAATTAACAAAAATTGAATCTGAAATGAAAAAAATTGTCAAAGAAAAACTTGCTTTAGAACAATTTACACTTGCACCAGAAGAAGCAATTGCAAAATTAAAAGCGATGGACGAACCATATAAAATAGAACTCTGTGAAGAACATGTTAGCAAAGGCGAACCGATTTCTTTTTATCAGCAAGGCGAATTTGTAGACTTGTGTGCAGGTCCTCACTTGATGACAACAGAACCAGTCAAAGCATTTAAATTATTATCCTGTACAGGTGCTTATTGGAGAGGTTCAGAAAAAAATAAAATGCTATCCAGAATCTACGGCACAGCATTTCCAAAGGCTTCCCAACTTGAGGAAGAATTAAAACGCCGTGAAGAAGCAAAATTGCGTGACCATAACAAATTAGGTCGTGAATTAGAATATTTCACAACAGTGGATACAATCGGACAAGGCTTGCCTGTATTATTGCCAAAGGGTGCAAGAGTTGTGCAATTATTGCAAAGATGGGTAGAAGACTACGAACAGGCACATGGCTGTATTTTGACAAAAACGCCTTTATTTGCAAAGCGTGAATTTTATAAAATTTCTGGACATTGGGATCATTATCTTGATGGCATGTTTATTATGGGTGACCCTTATGACGAATCCAAAGAATGTTTTGCACTCCGTCCTATGACATGTCCGTTCCAGTATCAAGTATATTTAAATAAACAGCGTTCTTATAGAGATTTGCCAATGCGTTTAACAGAAACTTCTACTTTGTTCAGAAACGAAGACTCTGGCGAAATGCATGGATTAATCCGTGTGCGTCAGTTTACGATTTCAGAGGGGCATTATGTCTTAAGACCTGACCAATTAGAAGAAGAATTTAAAAACTGTCTTGATTTTGCAAATTATTTCTTAGATACTGTCGGTTTATTACAAGATTGTACGTTCAGATTTTCGCAATGGGATCCTGAAAATCCAAATAATAAATATGAGGGTACAAAAGAACAATGGGACGAAGCACAGCGTGTCATGGGTGAAATTCTTGACCATTTGGGATTAGAATATACAATCGGCATTGATGAAGCGGCATTCTACGGACCAAAATTAGATATTCAATATAAAAATGTTTTTGGCAAAGAAGATACACTGGTAACAATTCAAATTGATATGTTACTTGCCAAAAAATTCGGCATGGAATATATCGATAAGGACGGCACAAAACAAACACCTTATATTATTCACAGAACATCTTTGGGGTGCTTTGAGAGAACATTAGCTTACATGTTAGAACATTTCGCAGGTGCAATGCCACTTTGGATTGCTCCAGAACAAGTGAAAATTATTCCGATTGCAGACCGTCATCTTGATTTTGCAAATGAAATTAAAAATGCATTAGTAAACGTTGGTATTCGTTGTTCGATTGATGACAGAGCTGAAAAAATGGGCAAGAAAATCCGTGAGGCAACACTTGATAAAATTCCATATATGCTAACTGTTGGTGATAACGAAGTAGAAGCAAAGACAGTTTCTGTTCGTTCACGCAAAGGCGATAATTTAGGCAATATGACAATAGAAGAATTGCTTGCAAAATTATTAACAGAAATTAACACAAAAGCAAAATAATCAGAAAAAAGCCGTGTCTCACAGGAGATACGGCTTTTCAATTAATTTATGAAATTTATGGCTCTAAATCAAATAATTGATGATAGAAATCTGCATAGTCATGTCTGTTATCTTTTGTGAAAGAAATTGCAGAAGAAGGGTGTAAATTCATTTTGCCAGTTAATAAATACTGAATATCATAGCCCCATTTTAAACCATCTTCTTTGAGTTTCAGAATATAATCCTGATAGAATTGCAGAATTGGTGTTAAATTATATTTTGGATTTTTCAGGAAACCTAATAATAATTCCATTGCACAATTGCCTGCACCTCTGCCCATGCTTCCGACGGTCGCATCTAAGAAACTTGCACCCATAGAGCAACTCTCTACTGTATTGGCAAAAGCCATTTGCTGATTATTATGTGCATGCATACCAACAGATTTGCCAACAGGTTCCATGTAATCCAGATACATTTTTGTGAGTGTCTGAATTTGTTCAGGGAACATTGAGCCATAGCTATCTACAATATAAACAGCTTTAATAGAAGATTCTGCTAATAATTTCAAAGCTTCTTCAATATCAGAAGTATTGGCTTTAGAAATTGCCATAATATTGCAAGTTGTTTCATAGCCTAAGCTACTTGCATATTCAATCATTTCAATTGCAGCTGGCATCGTATTAATATAAGTCGCTACACGAACCATGTCAATGACACTTTCACTTTTTGGGAGCAAATCACGTTGTAAATTTGTTCTGCCCACGTCTGCCATAACAGATAATTTCAAATCTGTGTCATTATTCCCAACAATTCTACGGATATTTTCTTCTTTGCAGAATTTCCAGTCGCCGAAATCTTCAAGTTTAAAAACATCTGTGTCTGCAAGATAGCCCATTTCCATGTAATCCACACCAGCACGAAGATTAGCTAGATACAAAGCTTTTACAAATTCGTCTGTGAAGAAAAAATTATTCACAAGCCCACCATCACGGATAGTCGCATCAAAGACCTTAATATCAGGTCTATATGTCATAAGATTGCCTTTGCGTTCCATTTCAAAAAAACTCCTTTAAACTTTACTATTTTAAAGCGTTTAAGCTTTAAATCACTACAGTCTATTATACTGCTTTTTATTTCAAAATGCAAGTCTTTTTCAAAAAAAAATTATTTTTTGTCATTTTTTCTAAATTCAACATTTTATTTCTGTGACTTATTCATCAAAGATTTTTTTTCATTCTTAATTTTTATGATTAAAAAGATTAAAAATAATATTAAACACATTAAACAGATAAATCCCAAAATAACATAAGAACTTTGTGGCACTATTTTATATAATGTAGAATCGTAACCATGAAATTCAACCAGTAATACATCTTGTTCCTCATATTTTTCAAAATAACATGTTGTTGGAAACATTTTATTATTAGTATTATTTTCTATATATTCATATTCACCATAAAAATCTAATGTTTTAGTATAATTTATATCTAAATCTTGTTCTTCAAAATCTGAAATATAAATAATAAATGAACAGTCTTTCCCATATGAACCTATCATTTTTTCAATAGTATTACAACGTATGTGTATAACATCTGAAATTAAAGAAATTTCTTTATCCGTAAAAGAATATTTTTCAGGATAGTTATAGGTCCAAAATAACCGCATTGGTAAATCCATACAAAAAAGTATAAAAATTTCTATTAAAATAATTAAAATGTTTATTAAAATAATTAATTTACGACTCATAGAAAAATGTTTCATCTAGTTGTCTCCTTTTTTAGATTTTTAGAATTTTACCAAATACGATTGTATTTTTCGTAAATACTATTACGGTTTTTTTTGTGATTTATTCATTAAAAATTTTTTTTATTCTTGATTCTTATGATTAAATTTTTTATTCTTGAAAAGATGAAATAGATTAAAAAAGTTAAAGCAATTGAAATGATTAAAAAAACTAAAAGACAAGTTAATAAAGACGGTTGCGGAACTATGTTATACAATGTAGGATCGTAATCATAAATTTCAACTACTAATACATCTTGTTCCTCGTATTTTTCAAAATTACATTTTATTGGGAATATTTTATCAGTATTATTCTCTTCATATAATACTTCATCATAAAAATTTACTGTTTTAGTATAATTTATATTTAAATCTTCTTTTTCAAAATCTGAAATACAAATAGCAAATGAACAGTCTTTCCCATAGAAACCTATCATTTTTTCAATCTTATTACAACGTATATGTATAACATCTGAAATTAAAGAAGTTTCTCTATTTGTAAAATGATGTTTTTCACGAATGGCAAAATGATCTATTAAATATACTGAGAAATTAGTAAAACATAATAGATAAATTCCAATTAAAAAAGTTAAACAGATTGAAACTGGTATCAAAATAACTATTTTTTTTATAAAACATATATGATTTTTAAAAAACTGTTTCATTTGGTTACTTCCTTTCTTTTATATTTTTAGAATTTTACCAAATATGATAATCTTTGTCTACAAAATAAACAAGCTCTGACATACGCAATTCTTGAATAGGGACATTCTCACCTAAAGCCCTTGTTAATACTTCAAATTTACTACTAATTTTTACAATATTTAGTAATTCTTCTTTAGAAGGTTGCATTTTACGCAAATACTGTTCGACAGCGTCCTGCATATAGCCATAACTGCGAACTTGTGATTTTTTGAATTTAAATTCAGGCTTACCATAGTTAATGACTGGAATTAAGCTGTCATTGTCACGGAAATTTAAAACAGCTTGTGCAACAATTTCTGGCAAAAATGCAATTAATTCTGTTGCAATNGAACTATCTGGACAGAGTGTTTTAATTTCATGAAAAATTTTTTGCTGTGTTGTTTTATCAGTAATTGCTGTCATTTTATCTAATGCCATAAAGGCTAATTCGCCGACATCTTGTTTTTCAAATGGACAAGGTGTATAAGTTTCTTCTTTTTGGATTAATAACAAAAATTGATTATCTACCCGAAATTCAGGATTTTTCAAAGCCTCTTGATATAACAAATCTGTCAAATCTTGATATTTTATATTATTAATACTAACTTCACAAGTTGTTGTTTCTTGAAATTTTGCACAAGTTAATTTTATCCAGTAACAACGCTTTGTGCCAAGATATTCTGGAATTTTATGCTTGATAATTTCCCATAAATCNGTNCTTTNNGNNNNTTTTCCGCCATGTTGCACAGGTCTGTATTCTGGTACAAAAAATTCATGTAGTTCATTCATAATATTTGCTGTAATCATTTCTGTGCTGTTTAATTTTAAAGCTTTTAACACAAGTTCTAATATATTTTTTCCACAGAAATTAGCGACACCTGATTTTAATGCTTTATCAGGGCTAGTTCCAATTCCTGCACAAGATTCTATGAAATCTTCGTCAAACCAAGGGTGCTGTAAAATAAATAATAATTGCACATGNAAATAATTTTTAACTTGTTTCATTTGTCCGAATTCTAATTTGACACGCAAATTTTGTTCTGGATAATATAAAAAATTATCCTGAAATTCTGCACCTGCATTGTNTTCAGCAACAAGGGCAAGTAATTCTTTTCTNTCCAGAGATGGCATAATCATTTCAGGATTTTGTAATTCATTCATGTTAAATACTCCTTTTCAAGATATTTTTTGATTTCTTAATCCAGTATAGCATAAAAAATTTATTCTGTCAACTAGAAATACAATGCTTTTTTCTGAAAAATAACTTGACAATTTGCTAAAAATATATTATAATAAACAGGATACAGGGCAAAGCCCTGATTTTTCATACTTGAAAGGAGCTAAATTTTATGGAGAAAAAAAGAAGAATGTCCCGAGAAGGCTTTGAAAATTTAAAAGCCGAATTGGAAGAATTAATTAATGTCCAACGTGTAGACGTTGCACAAAAATTAAAAGAAGCACGTTCTTATGGTGACTTGTCTGAAAATGCTGAATATGATGAAGCNAAAAATGAACAGGCTTTGCTGGAATCCAGAATTGCAGAGTTAAAATATATTATCGAAAATGCTGAAATTGTTGATGATGATAGCTTAAATCTGGACGAAGTGGATATTGGCATGGTGGTAACACTTCGCAAAGTCGGCACTGAAAAAATTGAACAATTAAAAATTGTCGGCACAAATGAAGCAAATTTCTTAGAGCATAAAATTTCTGANGAATCACCAATTGGAAAATCTGCAATGCATAAGAAAGTTGGAGATATTTTTATTGTAGAAGCTCCAGTTGGNGAAATTCAATATGAAATACTTGAAATTTCAAGAGAAATTCAGAAAGAAGCGTGANAATTTATGCAGGAATTAAATCAGCAAGCAACAACAGATACTACGGATTACAGACAAATTCGCCTTGATAAATTAAATGCCATGAAAGNAGATGGGANAAATCCATTTGCTTTAACAAGTTATCCTGTATCTGTCAAGAATGCACAATTACGTGAAATTTATGAACAGAAAGAAAAAGCTGTCTTNNATTCTGCAAACGGTGATGAANAAAAAATATCTGCTGGACTAGAAGCTATCANGCAAGAAACAGTTTATATTGCAGGGCGTATCATGAGTTGGCGTAGAATGGGCAAAGCACATTTCTTAGATGTCCGTGACCATACAGACAGAATGCAAGTTTATGTACGCATGAATGATATTGGCAAAGAAGCATTTGAGGCATTCAGAAAATGGGATATTGGCGATATTATTGGCATTGAGGGCTTTGTATTCCGTACGATGAAAGGNGAAATTTCCGTACATGCCAAGAGNGTGACGTTATTATCAAAATCTTTATTGCCTCTGCCAGAAAAATGGCATGGNTTAAAAGACCAGGATATGCGTTACAGACAGCGTTATTTAGATTTAATTTGNAATCCACAAGTAAAAGATGTATTTGTNAAGCGTAGTCAGATTATGCGTGAAATTCGNAATTATCTTGATAATTTAGGCTATGTGGAAGTAGATACGCCAGTATTATTGCCAATTGAAATTGGTGCATCTGCAAAGCCTTTTATTACACATCATAATACACTACACATGGACATGTATTTGCGTATTGAAACAGAATTAAATCTGAAAAGATTAATTGTTGGTGGCTTTGATAAAGTCTATGAAGTCGGCAGAATTTTCCGTAATGAGGGCATGGATACGTCACATAATCCAGAATTTACAACAGTAGAAATGTATCAGGCTTATACGGATTATTTAGGCATGATGGATTTAATCGAAAACATGTATAAAACAATTACACAGAACGTTTGCGGAACAGATGTCATTACTTATCAAGGCACAGAAATTGCAATTGGTAAACCTTGGGAACGTTTGACGATGATTGAAGCTGTCAAAAAATATGCAGGTGTTGATTATTCTGATTGGGCAACAGATGAAGATGCAAGAGCTTGTGCAAAAGAACATCATGTGGAAGTTGAAGAGGGCAATTCTGCAACAAAGGGTCATGTATTAATTGCATTTTTTGATGCTTTTGTAGAAGAAAAATTAATTCAGCCAACAATTATTTATGATTATCCTGTGGAAAATTCACCTTTGGCAAAAAGAAAGCCTTCTAATCCAGCATTTACAGAACGTTTTGAATATTTCATGTATGCCAGAGAAATGGGCAATGCGTTTTCTGAATTAAATGACCCGATAGACCAGAAAGAACGTTTTGAACGTCAGGTAAAAGCCAAGAGAGAACAAGGCAATTTAAATTGTCAAGTAGATGATGATTATATTACAGCATTAGAATATGGCTTACCTCCAACAGGTGGTTTAGGATTCGGTGTTGACAGATTAGTCATGCTTTTAACAGATAGTGCATCTATTCGGGATGTATTATTATTCCCAACTATGAAACCATTGGCACAAAATCAAACTGATATATCAGAATAATAATAATAAGACGGATTTCCCGCAGAAGTCCGTCTTTTGTTTATTAATTTTTATTTATTTAATAAATGAAGGAGTATGAATGCTATGGCAAATAAAAAACCGAAAGAAAAATCTCTTTTTGAAGTTGCCCGTGAGTTAGAACAGCAACAGCAGGAACAAGAAAAGAAAGCACAGGAATTACTGCAAAAACAAGAAGAACAAAAAAAAATTGCTTATGAAGAAAAATTAAAACAAGAAAAATTAGAATTAATCAGACTAAAACAAGGTGTCATTACTGAAAGTGAAGTAATTCATGAGGAACGGGAAGAACAAAAAAAATATAGTTTCAGTCAAAAAATTTCTAATTTTATTTATCATAATAAATGGTGGATGGGAATTGGTGGCTTTTTTGTAGTAATAGCAGGCTTTTTAATTTGGCAGGTTGTCACAACAGTACACCCTGATATGATAATTTTATTAGTCTCAGATAATGATTTATTTCATGCGGCTTGTTCAGAGGGCATTTCAGAATTATTTTCACAGTATATTGATGATATAAATAATGATGGTAAGACTGTTGTAGATGTCTATTATATGCCAGCTTCTCAGGAAAATGCGGACAATGATGGCAATACTGGTGATATGACAAAGCTTTTTGCAGAATTTCAACTAGGTGAAGCTGTACTTGTAATTTCAGATTCTGATGCTGATGCTTATATTGTTCCTGAAAATACACTTGTAAATCTGGAAGAATATTTCGGTGATTATCAAGAAACGCAAGAAATGCGGTTTATGCTGTCTGGCACAGATTTTGCTGATATATTAGAATGGGATATGCCGTTCGATGATGATATTTATATTGGCATTCGTCAGGTGAGAAAAACAATGGATTCAGAAGAAAAAATGCAAGAAGTCTATGATATTTCTTTTCCAGCATTAGAACAATTTATTCAGCAATTCGGGCATTTAAAATAATAAATCAGCTCTTGTATTTTTTAAATCATACAAGAGCTTTTTATTTATATTTGCCAAACGCCTTTTTTTAAAATTTCCTGATGTTTGCAACACTGGTAAATACACAAGAATATAAATGCAATGAAAACCCCAAAATTTCCCCCACAAGTGTCAATGAAAACATCTCTGATTTGTCCAGAACGACCCGCTACAAATAATTGATGAAATTCGTCTGTACAAGCATATAAACTAGTTGCACTGATAGAAATTAAAATATTATATTTTTTATTTGCAAGATATAAATACCATAAAAATCCCATAACTGCATATTCTGTAAAATGTGCTGTTTTCCGGACAATAAATTCTAGTCCGTTCGTAATAATTTCTTGAATAGATATAGCATAATTTTCATAATCTAAATATAATAATTTTGCAAGCATGACACAAAAGCCTGAACTGGTTTCTGAACTTTCTTCTGCAGGTTGGGCAGAAAAACAAAACATTATTATCATTTGCATGATTAGAAATACAGGAATCATTTTTTTCATAAAAATTCTCCTTATCTGTCTGGTTCAGCATCATAGAACATTCTGTATTTTCTGACATTATGACAACGGGTACTATTGACAAGCCCAATTGCTGTATACATACAGACAACCGCAGTACCACCAGCACTCAAAAACGGCAACGGAATTCCAATAACAGGCATGACTTTTAGCACCATGCCAATATTCATGAAACAATGTGAAAATATCATGCCAAATGTTCCAATACAAATTAATTTGCCTTGATGATTTTTTGTATAAAGACTATCTGTTAAAACTTTAATGCAAATATAAGTCAAGAATAATAAAATTAATAATGCACCAATAAATCCCCATGCTTGCCCGACATGTGCATAAATAAAATCATTATGCATTTCAGGAACACTGACATAGCCATTTTCACTATGCAGACCAGCACCAAAAATTTGACCGTTGGCAAGTGCGGAAATTCCTAAATCCTGCTGATATTCTAAATCCTCTGGGTCTGTTCCAGGGTGCATAATAACAAGAATTCTTTGTCGGTGCATATCAGAAAGCAGGAAATTCCATGCCAGCAGACATGTTACAGGAATGGCTACCATTGCAGCGATAATATAACGAACAGCAATTTTCGCACTTAAAATTTCTGCAAGAAAAATAATTACAAATACAATTGCTGTGCCATAGTCACCTTGTTTGGCAATTAATAATATTGGCACAGCTGCATGAAAACATAATAATAACATATGCTTGATTTCATTCATAGATTCTTCCACTTTAGATAAATGCATAGAAAATGTTAAAATAAATGCAAGCTTTAATAATTCAGACGGTTGCAAATAAAAATTTCCAATAGCAATCCATGCTTGGTCATCTGCTCCGCCACGCCGATAGCCTAAACTTGTAAACGTCAATCCTACAAGTCCAAGGGCGACAGGGGCATAAATCCACCATAATTTTACAAGTTTATTATAATCAATTATACTTAAAATAATTACAATGCCTAATCCTAATATACTTGCAATGATTTGTGTCCGTACTGTACTGCTATCACAACGTTCAAGTAATTCATTATCGGCAATGCTTAAGAGCATGGCGCAACTAATCGCTGAACATATTAAAGATGCCAAAACTAAGCCTAAATCCGATGCTTTTAAATATCGGTTTACTATGCCAAAAAATTTTTTCATAAATTAAATTCTCTCTTTTCTTTTTGTTCTTTACTAATTAATTAATCATATTATTGCAAATATTTACTATCAAATCCACGGAATTGTACTGCCATAGAAATATCTTGATTTGTGATTAATTCATTACCATGCAAATCCGCAGCAGAACGGGCAACTTTTTTAATTCTTGCGCCTGTTCTTGCACTCATTTTATAGTGTATATACATTTTGCTAAATAAATTTTCCGCTTCTGGTGTCATTTTACAAAATTCATTCAGTAAATTATCTGGTATCATAGAATTGCAATAAAATCCTAAGCCTTTATAACGTTCTTCTTGTCGTTTTCTGGCAAGATTCACACGTTCCCGAATTGAAACAGAAGATTCTGGCTGTTCTTTAGAAGCAAATTCATCATAAGAAATTGGGTCAACATCAATATGCATATCAAATCTTTCTAACAAAGGTCCTGAAATTCTGGAAATATAATTTTTAATTTGCTTTTGTGTGCAAGTACATTGCTTTTGTGTGGAACCATAATATCCACATGGGCAAGGATTCATTGCACCAACAAGCATAATATTACAGGGATATTCTGCTGTGCCTGAAACTCTTGAAATCGAAACTTTGCGATTTTCTAACGGTTGTCTTAGAATTTCCAGTGTCGCACGATTAAATTCTGCCATTTCATCTAAAAATAATACACCATTATGTGCAAGAGAAATTTCTCCAGGGACTGGAATACTTCCACCGCCAACCAATCCAGCGGATGAAATTGTATGATGTGGTGCACGGAATGGACGTTGCACAATTAAAGGCTGTTCAGGTGGCAATAATCCTGCAACAGAATAAACATTAGAAGTTTCTAAAATTTCTTCATGTGTCATCTGGGGGAGAATCGTTGGCAAACGATTTGCTAACATACTCTTACCACTTCCAGGACTGCCTACTAGTAATAAATTGTGTCCACCTGCGGCGGCAAGTTCAATGCCACTGCGTGCTTTAAATTGTCCACGAACATCTTTAAAATCCAGCAATCCAGCAAGTGTAGAGGGAATCTCTGGCATATAATGCGGAGCAGGTGGAATAACAGACTGGTCTAATAAATGTTGCATTAATCTATCAACTGTATCTACACCATATACACGGATATTATCAATTACAGAGGCTTCTCTTACATTTTCCAGTGGGACATAAATTTCACGAAAGCCATTTTTGCGTGCAAGCATAACCATTGTCATAATTCCACGAACGCCCCTGATTGTTCCATGCAAACCTAATTCTCCAATAAATACACAGTCTGGCATTCGTAATGGTAAAATATCCATTGCTTGCATGAGTGCCACAAAAATTGCCAAATCAAATGATGAACCAGATTTCTTGACATTTGCGGGTGCAAGATTAATTAATACTTTGCCTTTCGGAAATTTAATTCCAATGGAAGATGTTGCACTTCGCACACGGTCACGACTTTCTTTAATACCAGCGTCAGGCAGACCGCTTAAATCAAATTGCGGTGAACCTCTGAATAATTCGGCTTCTACCGTGACAGGGAATGCATTCATGCCGAACATACCGACACTATTTGTAACTGCAAACATAGTATTATCTCAAATCCTTTCTTTTAAGATTTTGCAATAATCCATAAAGTTTACTTTGATTTTTATGGAATATTATATATCATTATTTGCTTTGCTATTTAATCACGAAAGAAACCTTTTATAATCTCCCATGATATATTGTCAAAATAAACATTCTCTAAACTTTCATAAAAGTTATTTCCCCAAAAAACAATTTCATCTTCATAAGCACCATATATTTTTGAATCTTGTGTGATGAATAAAAAAGTATTTTGAGAGACTACTTCACCAAAACAAACAAGATTAGCACCTACATATTCGATATATTTTTTTAAAGCCCATAATGGAACATCATTGCGAAGAGGATTTATATCTATAATATGACGATGATTATTTATGTTTTTGAAGCTAAATTTTAAGTTATGAAACTCTTCAATGAAATTTATTTGATTGGGATATAATGGATATTTCCTATTTTTCCAGTGATTTATAACATCATCAATAGGAACTTTTCTACCTTTAAACCAGCCACCTTGTATTAAAATATCATTAATAATTTTGTTCATAGTATTAATCGCCTTATTTAAGGCGAAACCTCTCTTTCTTTTAAGGATTTTTATTATTTTTGGAATGTTTCATTTGTGTTTGTTTTATTACTGTCAAATCAAAAGAAGTTGTTTTTGGTATATCTTCCATAATTTCTGGAGCTGATATTTTTTCTGCTGCTGTCAAATCAGAAGATAATTGCTCTGATATATCCTGTGAAAATTTTGGAATAGAGGGCATTTCTGCATCATGTAAATTATCAAATTTATATTCTGATTGATAGCCTTTCTTAACATTTTGCGTTTGTTCTGTTAATTGTTCATTAAAATGCGGGTATCCCTCTTGTTGTTTGAGCCAAACAGCTAGTTTTGTTTCTGGTATTTGCAAGATAAGAAGTCCTAGCATAATTATTCCAATATACCAAGCAATCCAACCAAACATTATGCCAATAAAAAGTAAAATACAGGCAATTGCTAATAATTTTGGTCTTTTCGGCAAGACAAACACTCCAATGATTAATAATATCGCACAGTATAACAAAATACCAATCTCCATGAAAAATTCCCCAAGAGAATATATTGTTTCTTCAACATGCAAAATTATAATTCTCCAAAAAGCGTTTTCTAGCATAGTAAATATAACAAGCCCCATTCGCAATTTATGATATTGTTCCTGTTTTTTCATCATCTTACGGCATTTTTCATAATGCGACATATTGGGTGTTTTTATCACAAAACCCCTTTCATTTTTAAATAGTTGAATATCTATATTATTTATCAGAATATTTCATTAAAATTCTATCTGTTCCCAAATCATTATTTTGCATTTGGTTTGTTTCTAGTATATCCTGTGTAAATTCTGGAGCTGTTTGCTTGGGTTTTGCCAAATCAGAAATTGTCAAGTTTGATATATCTTCCATAATTTCTGTGGCTGATATTTTTTCTGTTGCTGTCAAATCAGAAGATAATAACTCTGGTATATCCTGTGTAAATTCTGGAGCTGTTTGCTCTGGTTTTGTCAAATCAGAAATTATCAAGTTTGATATATCTTCCATAATTTCTGGAGCTGATGTTTTTTCTGGTGCTGTCAAATCAGAAGATAATAACTCTGGAATACCTTGTGCAAATTCTGGAATAGAGGGCATTTCTTTTACTGCAAAATCAGGTGAGGGCGTTTCTGGTATATCTGGCATTTCTATATCATGTAAATCATCAAATTTATGTTCTGGTTGATATTCTTTGCCAAAATTTCGCATTTGTCCTGTAAATCGTTCATTAAAATGCGGATAGCCTTCTTGTTGTTTTATCCAGACAGCTTGTTTTGTCTCTGGTATTTGCCATAGAAACAACAATAACATAGGGATTCCAAGATATAATGCAATCCATTTGCTAATAATGCCCATAAAAAGCAAAATACAAGTAGTAGCTAATAATTTTGGCTTTTCTGGCACGGCAAACAAGCCAATAATTAACGTAATAATACAATAGATTAAAACTCCAATACCAAAGAAAAAAACCAAAAGATAACCCGCATGATACTCAAGTGGTGAGCGTATGACTCTTACATAGGCATTGATAAGCATGAGAAATGCAACAATACTAATACGTAACATATGATTTTTTTTATGTTTCATCATCATTGTACGGCATTTATCATAATGCGACATATCATGTATTTCTGTAGACATGATAAAAAAACACCCTTTCTGAAATAAAATTATTTATTTATACTTATAAGTATAACACAATTATTAATATTCGTCAAGCTATTATAAAAAAATTAAAAGCCCCTATATTATATTAACATAGGGACTTTTTAAAATATTAATTATTTTTAGAAGATGGTGTATAAACAGTTGGAGCTGTTGGCAAATCGTAGCCTGTGCCTAAGAAATAATCTGTATGCGGTGGCTGATTATAGCCATTATTCTGGGAAGCAACTTGCACACGATATTGTGAGTTATGCATGAGTGTATAAATTGGATATTCTGTTGTATAAGTTGTTGTAAATACACGCAAGCCTGTTCCGTCAGATTTGCGGAAAACCATTTCTTCACGCCAGTCACCTGTTAAATCACAAGTGATACAAGCATTAGATTTAGAAGCATTATTATAAGTTACACCGTCACCTGTAAATACTCTGCCTTTGCCGTATTGGTCAATCATAGTTCTATCTAAAACAGCTCTTTCTAACACATCTGTCCAGTAAACAACAGAATTTTGACCCCATTTGGTAATATCAGACCATTGACAAACAATCTCATGATTACCAGTTGCAGCATATACATTACCAGAATGGGAACCAACCATTTCTGCACTATCATTCCCTGCAATCAAATTATCTGCTAAACATCTGCCTGTATCATCTGAAGCAGTTTCACGGAATAATTCTTTACCAGTTTTTGCATCACGCAACAGAACACCATAATTTACTTTTTTGCCATTTGGGTGTGTTTCGTCTTCTAAACACTGGAAGATTTCAAGACCCTCGTTATTTGGGTCGAAATCACCAATATGCAATGCATCACCGTGAGCATTGCCAGTTGTATATAATAACTTGCCGTTATCATCTACAACAGCAGAACCTATAACAATTTCATCTTTTCCGTCACCGTCTACATCAGCTCCCATGCAATGATGATTACCATCACCATAACCAGCAACTGATTTATCATAACCAGTGTCCCATGTCCAACGTTTCACAAGTTTTTTGTCTTTGACATCCCAAGTCGCAATAACAGCTCTTGTATAATAGCCACGTCCAAATACAGCACTTGGATGTTCACCGTCTAAATAAGCTACACATGCTGTGAATCTATCTACACGGTTTCCGTAATTGTCGCCCCAATCTGTAATAGTTCCTCTTGGTGGGTCATAGTCCTGTGTATCTAAAGCTTTTCCTGTTTCGCCATCAAATAACGTCAAATATTCTGGACCTGTTAAAATTCTTCCTGCATCACTGCGATAATCTGCTGAAGCATCTCCAATTACTTTACCTGTACCGTCAAATGTGCCATCAGCTGTTTTGCAAATTAATTCTGCTTTTCCGTCACCGTCAAAATCAAATACATTAAATTGTGTATAATGTGCACCAGCACGAATATTTTTGCCTAAATCAATACGCCATAGCATTTTGCCATTGAGTTTATAGCAATCTAAATACACATTGCCAGTATAGCCATTTTTAGAATTATCCTGTGAATTAGACGGATCCCATTTTACAATAATTTCATATTCGCCGTCACCGTCAACATCTGCAACAGAACAGTCATTTTCTGTATAAGTACAAGTTGTTCCGTCAGGCATTGTCATGTCAGCAGGTTTCTGTGTTGGAATATCAAAATATGCACCGCTTTGCCCTGAATTTTTTGTTGCATATACAATTGCAGAATTTGCAAATTCTGTCATAGTTGTGCCAACAAAAGTATCTATTGTATAATTATCTGTAGCCGTACCACCATCATCATAATAATTTGTTGCTTCACCAGAAGCAATATTAGCTAATAATTCTCCGTTTTTATAAAGCTTAAAGCTTGTATTATCGCTATCTGTTGCAAGAATTCGCCATGAAATTAACATTCCTGTGCCTGTATTCGCAACACTTACACCACGGTTTAAATCTTCTACTTGTCTGCCAACACCATATTGATTATTCTCATTAGAATTTATCACTTCTCCTTTAATCGGAGCAATTGGCTGTGAAGCACTTGCATTTTCTTTTGATTCTTTAATACAAATATAATCAATATTAGCTGCACCGTCAGCGGTCTGTGATGTAAATGTAATTTCATTTACGCCCTCTTGTAATGGCAAATAAATCACTTCTTCTTGCCAAGTCGTCCAAGCTCCAGTAGATTCGCCTTTGAGTGTCCAGTAAACAATTTGATTATTTACTGTAACAGCAACAGTTCTGTCACTTGTACCGCCGTTTGCATATTTGACTGTCAAAGCATATACACCATCAGCATTTGCAGACACATTCCAAGTAGCCGTGACATTTTCTTTATTATCAAGATTTAAATAAGCCGATTCTGTAAAGCCTGCATTTGTTGTTTCAGAAACGCCCTCTGTGTAATTTGCATCAATTCCAGCATAACGATGTTCAGAGCTAATATCTTGTTTGATTAATTTTCCGTTACCGTGTAAATATTTTTGCAGTGCAATAATATCTTTTACAGCAAAGTTTCCATCACCTGTGACATTTCCAGCAAGTTTCTGATGTTCCGTCCCCTTGCCAGATAATAAAATTTTCTTTGCAAGAACCCAGTCATAAATATTAACTATTTTATCATCATTTAAGTCACCTACAATGTAATCTTCTCCAGTCACAGTGACGTTAGTTTCTTTTAGATTTCCTGTTGCATAATTGACTGGAATTAATTCCCAATCTTGACAATTAACGCCGTTCAGTTCCCATTGCTGAATATTTGCCCCTGCGGTTGTTTCAGCGTTAATCACTTCTACTGCTTTTCCAGAAGATTTATTAACAATTCTGAAACTGCCATCTGTATTTGCATCTAAACTAAACAATTGATTATCTGCACCAGTTGCTTTAGAAACACTAATATTTGCATCTGTTGTTTCAGCGTTTAAGGCATTGCCATTCATGGCTAAAATTTGATAATAGCCATTTCCTGTGGCTTGTAATTTCCAAGTATTTAATTCAGTTGCTTTTGTGAGCGTATTCTGCACAACATTATTAGAATCAATACTCATGTAAATGCTACTGTTCACATTACGAATCACATAAGTGCCATTTAATGCATTGCTGTCTACAGCAGAAACAATGTTACTATCCTGCACAAGTGGAAGTGTTGCAAGCATCATGAGACTAGCTAAAAAAGCTTTTATTTTTTTCATAATCTTACTCTCCAATCTTTAAAATTTTTAAAAATAAATTCACACAAAAATTGCCTATTACTTATATTATATATCTTTTTTTAAATTTGTCAAGTATGATAAATTTTTTTGTGCAAATTAACGAATTTAAAAATTTTTTTAAAAACTTGTCATGTTTTTTATTTGTCAAGTGTTTTATTAGTAGCAGTGTATTAAAACAGGAGAATTTTTAAAAATTTTCAAAATGATTAAGAACTGATTAAGATTTGTATAAGAAACATGAAAAAATAATAAATTCTCTTGACAAATGCAATACAGTATGTTATACTATTTTCTGTATTAATGAGAATAGTACACATGAATTACTTTAGGAGGTAATTTTTTATGAAGAAAAAACAAAAAAATTTAATTTGTAAAGGCATTAGTGCTATGTTAGCAGCTATGATGTTGACAACAGTATTAACAGGTTGTACCAAAGAGGAAGCAGATTCTAACGGAAATCATTCATCAAATTCAAGCAAATCTGGCAAAACTTCGACATTAAATATTTCTTTAGACCATTCTTATTCTTCGGAATCAATTAAAATTGATGGATTAGAAGGCTTCAATCGAGTTTACACTGTCGGAGATAATTTATTTATTTCTGGTTATGATGATAAATATGAAGAAAAAATGTATTTATATAATATGGCAGATAATTCTAAAAAAGAAATCAAGCTTAGTTATTTAGAATCATTGGACGAAAAAACAAATGCTTATATTGCATCCTATTTTACAGATGCAGATGGAAATCCAGTATTTCTGTTTGATGCTTATATTTATGATGAAGAAAATGAAGAAGAACCTTATCAGGATTTAGGTTACACAATGGAAGTGTACGACAAAGATTTTAATGTTCTGGAAACAAGAGACATGAATGAAGTATTAAAAGATATTTCCATGAATAATTTAATTTCCAGTAAAGACAGTTATTATATTGTTTCTTATACTGAAATGGGAGAGCCAGCTCTTGATATTTATGACAAAGATTTCAAAAAAACTGGGGAGGTTACAGGCGATTTCCAGTATATCGACAATGTATTTGCAACGGAAGATAAAACAATTGTTGTTTATCAGGATAGCAATTGGGAGTACAGTTTCGGTACGATTAATCCAGAAACGAATGCGATTGAAAAAATAGAAATTTCTGATATGCCAAGATGGTTTAATAGTGCAAGTATGGGTGCTGGTAATTATGATTTCTTTGTATATGATTCTCAGGCGACTTATGGGATTAATTTTGAAAATGGAACTTGTGAAGAAGTTGTTAATTGGATAAATTCAGATTTTAGTGGTGATACAGTCGGTCAGATAACAGCGTTAGAAGATGGTCGTTTTATTGTCACAACCTATAATTATGGTGATGGAAGCGAAGAAGCTGGAATTTATCTATTAAAGGAACGTGACCAAAAAGAACTTGAAAACGTGCAATTAATTACTCTGGCGACATTTGCATTGTCTACAAATCTGCAAAGGGCTGTTACTAAATTTAACCGTGCTAATTCAGACTATCGTATTGGTGTTGTAGATTATTCTAATTATAGTACGGATGAGGATTATGAGGCAGGCATGGAAAAATTAAACAATGACATGCTATCTGGAGTCGTTGCAGATATTATCAGTGTAGATTCGATTTCTTATGAAAGTTTTGCGAATAAAGGCATGTTTATAGATTTAACTGACCGTGTCAGCAATCTCAATCAAAATGAATATTTTACAAATTTCTTTGATGCGTTGAAATATGGTGATAAATTATATAAATTAGGTTTTGGCTTTTCTGTACAGACATTGGAAGCAAAAACAGAACATGTCAACGGCAAAAGCGGTTTATCTGTTGCAGAATTTACAGAATTGATTAAAAATTTGCCAGAAGGCATGTCAGCATTTTCTTCAGATATGTCAAGAAATGGTGCATTTTATCGTTTCCTTACGGGGAATATGAATGCATTTGTTGATGTAAATAATGCAACTTGCAATTTTAATACACCTGAATTTATAGAATTACTAGAATTATGTGCAACCTATCCTGAAGAGGTAAATACAAACATGGATTCTTTTACGCAGGACGATTGGGAAAAGTACTGGAATGAACAAGATTTTCAATATATCAATGATAAAGTTTTATTTAGAGATAGCTATATTAGCAATGTGAAAGACCAGATTCGTGAAACAGCAACTTATTTTGGTGATGCCGATGTCACAAGGGTTGGTTATCCGACTGTCACTGAAAACAGTAACGGCGGACGTTTCCAGCCAGATTATACACTTGCGATTTCTGCAAATTCTGATATGCAAGAGCAGGCATGGAAATTTTTTGAATTCATGCTATCAGAAGATTTTCAGGAAAGTTTAAGCTGGTCAACACCTGTTAGAATAGAAGCATTTGATAAAAAAGCACAACAGGCTTTAGAACCAGATACTTATATAGATGAAAACGGGGAAACACAAGTCATGCCTTATACTATCTATCGTGGACAAGAATCTATAGAATTAGATATGCCAACACAAGCAGATATAGATGAGATAAAAAATTATATTGCAAGTGTGACAGAAACAACTTATTACAATGAACAAATTTATACGATTATTCAAGAAGAGGCAGAAAAATTCTTTGCTGGTGACCAAACCGCACAAACTGCCACGGAAATGATTCAAAGCCGTGCAAGCTTATATTTATCTGAACAGAGCTAATATAAAAAAATTCCCCTCTCACAAGAGGGGATTTTTTTATTAATTTTGCTTAATTTTGAGTAACTGTAATTGTATATTGTCCGTCTGCACATTCGCCAATTGTAACACGATAACCTGTATCAATAGATTCTGTTTCGTCTGGAGCATACCAATGGAAACCTGAAATTTTTCCGTCAATCACATCACCAGTTTTAAAAACATCTCCGCCCTCAGCGTCATTTGCAAGTCGAATCAAACGAATGCCGTCATCATCATTGTTTGTAAATTCTGAACCGTTTTCATATTTGAAATGCGTCCACCAGCCATTATCATGAATATCAGCTTTTACATGATAGGCACGAATCCCATTGCCAACAGTAATCCATGAATAAACACTGCTACTATTATTTTTATCTGGTGTGATATATTCTAAAATTATGTATTCTCCAGTATAATTCACATCACCATAAGGCAGAATTAAACAATTTCCGTTATCTATTTGGGCATTATTTAAAATAAAGCTTTGTTCCCCGCCTTTATTTTTATCATAAACAGAAACTTGATTTTCTTTATACCAACCAAGCATTAATTTTGAGAAACAACAAAAATCTGTAGACGCATCAACGTCCATTAATTCTGTACCAGCGGTATCTTCTTCACCATGGAAGCCCTCAAAATCATCAGAGCTATATAAATAATAATCTGGCAATCCCATGCAATGCCCCATTTCATGCAAATAACTAGAGTTAAAATTTTTATAATCTGTGATAGATTCTACTTGTGCATTGCCTGTGATAATATGTCCAATTTTCATGCCGTCTGGCATATAGTCTATAATACCAGAATCTCCTGCACATGGCCACCAATCATCATCACCTGCTTTTGTTGGGACACTAAACAATGTTGCATCAATTTTAGAATCGCCATTGCCATCAAATTGACTGAAATCAATGACATCATCAAAAGCTTGATAACATTCTTTGGCAAGTTTTGCTTTATCTGCATCATAAGCAGAACGATTTTCTTTTGTTGTATATCTAAATACTTTGCCAGTTAATTTCATGGCATTTTTAGATGAACGTTTATAAAAAGCCGTCATGCTTTCAAATGGATAATTTGCATTAGAATCATTTTCTGTGCCGAATGCAATTTCTGTTAATTCTTCTTCAGATGGTGCATAGTCATATTGACAATCTGGAAAATCTACATAAAAAATCACTAAATTTGCATTTCCCTGTGTCGGAAGCGAAGCTGTAATTTCTGAAATGGGAGCTGTTATAAATTTATTCGATTCTGTTGGTTCTTCCGTTGGATTGTTAGGGTCTGTAGATTCTGTGAAATCTGTTGGAGGCTCCGTTGTTTCTTCTGTTGGTATTGGTTCTATTGTAGAAGACTCATCAAGAACCATTTCCCAGTTATGATTTAAAACAGCACGTTTCAGCAATACAAAATCATAAATATTGACAATATTATCATAATTCATATCGCTAATATCAAATTGCTCATGACTGATTGTTTGCAAACCAAGTAAATATTTCTGCATTAAAATAATATCTGCAATATCAACAGAAATATCTTGATTTAAATCGCCCTTGTAATATAAAAAATTATCTGGTAAAATTATTTCTTTTTCTTGTTTTGCGAATGCCGAGACTTGAAACATACTCCCTGTTGCAAGCATAGCAAGACTACAAATCCCAGCAATCAATTTTTTAAAATTTTGCATATAAAATCCTCCTTTTATAATGATTATACTATTATTATAGCATAGATAATTTTAAATTGCAATAATTTTATTATCTTTTTTCAAAATCTTTTGCATCACCCCGTGACATGACAACCTGATAGCCAATGCTTTTCGCACGTTGTTCTGTGCATTGGCGACATTGTGCGGATTCATCGCCTGTACATATTTTATTATCATAAAGCATATATTTTTTTCGTACGCAGATAGGCGATAAATTCGGCATGATAACATTTGCACCTGTTTTTAGTCCAAGCTCACGCCCTAAAGGGTGCAATGTTCCTAGAGCCGTTGTTGCTGGAAGTAATACTTTTGGAAACATCAGCCTTAAAATACCTAATAATTTTAAAACTGGCTTTAATTCGCCGTTAGGCTTATTTTTAAACGGCGTATCCTGATGAGATAAAAAAGGACCTATGCCAATCATCTGGGGCTGTAACTCCTGTAAAAAACGCAAATCTTCGATAATATTATCAAGCGTTTGAAATGGACTGCTAACCATCATACCAGCTCCGACTTGATAGCCGATTTTTTTCAAATTAAATAAACATTTTTTTCTATGTTCACAGCTCATTTTTGCAGGGTGTAATTTGCTGTAATGCTCTGTATTGGCTGTTTCATGTCTTAGTAAATATCTTTCAGCCCCCGCTTTGAAATAAGCTAAATAACTATCATAGCTTTTTTCGCCAATCGAAAGCGTGATAGCACAATCTGGATAATTTTTATGAATTTCAGATATGATATTACAAATACGTTCATCTGTATAATACATATCTTCTCCGCCTTGCAACACGAAAGTCCGAAATCCTAAGGCATAACCCTCTTTGCAACATTCTAAAATATCCTGTTCTGTTAAGCGATAGCGTGATAAATTCTGATTACTTTTTCTAATACCACAGTAAAGACAATCATTTTTGCAATAATTTGTAAATTCAATTAGCCCTCTTAAATAAACATCTGTTCCGTAATGCTCACGGCGAACAGCATCAGCATTTTGTGTTAATTCTTCATCATAAGAATCTGTTGTTAAAATTAATTTTAATTCTTCATCAGAAAGATTTTGTGTAGTTCTAAGCTTTTGAATAATTTCTGACATGATAATCACTCCTTTTTATAACTTATAAATTTAAAATTACTTCAGCGAATTTTAAATATAATTCTTTTGGCTTTTTATTTGGCAAAAAATTCTCTGTCATGCGTTCGATAAATTCTGCAATCTCTGTAATATTATCAGAAGCAGATAATTTCCAGCTAATTTCTTGTAATAAATTAAAATATTCCTGATTTTCCCAATTTTCTTTTAAATTTAAAAATTCAGATAATTTTTTTGAAAGTTTTTGAAAATTTTGAAAAACTTCTGGATTTGTCATAAAAAATCCATTGCTCCAATTGCAATCTTTATCAGGAATATAATTTTCAATCACAAAGCAATGTGACGGAAAATTACAAAAGCCCTCTTGTTGTAAATATCTTTGTTTGGCTTGTTCTGCATTCTGATAGTTGGTATAAATGCCTAAAATTTTTATTTCTTCATGACCACTGATTTCATAAGCATGAGAAAGCAAATATAATTCCTGCATAACAAATCACCTCTTACATATTGTAATATAATTTTAAAAATTTGTCAAGAAAGGGGAAATATTTTCTTGTTAAAATTAAAAATAGTTTTATTTAATTTTTTATTTCTGATTACAGAAATTATGATTTATGCAGGAAAATTTCTGCAACCAAAAGAAAAATTAATTGCTGGATTAATTAGCGTTGTAATATTTTGGGGTGTAAATTATTATTTTCTCAAACAAGCAGATAAAAATAAATTTCCAGTTAATATCATGAATTTAATTAGCATACAGGATTATAAAATAGCTTTAACATTTTGGAAACATAAAGCAAAAGCATTTCGCCAAGAATTAAAAACTGCGATTTATCAATTAGAATTATTTTCTCAAAAAAAATTAGCTTTAAAAACATTCAGTGAAAAAAATATATTTGAATCTGTTAATCAAGATGTACAAAATTATTTATTTTCTAATATACAAAAAATTATCAACAGAATGCTAATTCTGGATTTATCAGAAAAAAATAAACTGCAAATGCATAAATTATATTTATGCAAAATATTGGAAGAAAATCAGAATTTATTAAATCAGTATGGAAATTTTATCCTGGAAATTTCGCAATTGCAAGAACAGGCAAACCAAATGCCCTATCTTGAAGTCATGACAGAGGCATTGCAGGAATTACGCAATCAGCAAAAATTGTAATTTTTTAGAATGATTTTTCTAGTTATAAAATTTTTGAATAGATATTATGCTATACTAAAATTATTATAATAACTAAGAAAGGAGTTCCAAAAATTTTATGTTTAAAATTGCAAAAGGCTATAGAAGCGTATCAAAAACAATACGCATTCCAGAAAAAACCGCAGAATTATTAGAACGTCTTGCAACAAAAAATTATCTTTCATTCAATCAGTTAATTAATCAATGTATTCAATTTGCTTTGTCTCATATGAATGAAGAAAATTCTGGAATGCAAGAATTTAAGAATACAAATTTGACATAATAATATATTACAAAATGCAATCTTTTTTGGGTGTATCTTTTTTCGACAAAATATTGTATAATATAGCTAGCAATATTTTACAGAAAGGAGAATTTGCATGAATCCCGAAGAGCCATTTCAAATTGAAAAAGGTTATGACAAAATTTCTAAAACATTTCGGTTACCAGTGAATCTTTCAGAAGAATTAGAAAGACTTGCCAATGAAAATAATATTTCTGTTAATTCGTTGGTGATTCAGTGTCTTTTATATGCATTGGGAAAATTAAGCACATAACCAGAAAAACTGCTGTATGCATGCACACATACAGCAGTTTCTTTATTTTTTAAAATTATACACCATATTTTTCACGATAAGCAAGCATGCTATCTAAATATTCTTTTCCTGAAATAATTTCTTTTTGAATTGCATCAATAATATCTAGCATGGTTACAATTGGATAAACTGTCACACCGAATTCTTGTTTCACTTCCTGCACGGCTGATAATTCACCTGTGCCTTTTTCCATACGGTCAACAGTAATCACCATACCTGTTACATTCACATTGGCAGCAGATTTTAATTTCGGCATAGATTCACGCAATGCCTTGCCAGAAGTCATGACATCATCAATAATCACAACTTTTTCATTATCAGTTAATTTCTTTCCAACAAACATACCGCCTTCGCCATGGTCTTTGGCTTCTTTACGGTCAAAGCAATAAGAAACATCAATGTCAAATTTATTACTCAACGCAACTACAGCAGAAACTGCAAGCGGAATGCCTTTATAAGCAGGGCCAAATAATGTTTCTACTGGAATCTGATTTGCATGAATGCATTCAGCATAGTATTCCCCCAGTTTTGCAAGCTGTGCGCCTGTTTTGTAATTGCCACAGTTAATAAAATACGGTGCAATGCGTCCGCTTTTGAGCGTAAATTCTCCAAAAGTCAATACACCACAGTCAACCATAAATTTGATAAAACTTTCTTTATAAGTAAGTTCACCCATAATAAAAACCTCCTAAATTTTAATTTAATTTTATAAAAACGGCTTGACAGCTTGATAAATTTGTGTTAGCTGTTCGCTGTTTTTTACTATTGCTTGTAATCTATTATGTGTTTTATATTTTCGCCGACCAGAATCTTTTATACAAAATGCTCTTCTTACCCAAAAACTAACCTGTTCTTTTTGAGAATCTTCTAATACCAGATTATTTAACACTTCATTTCGTTCTCGTCTCCAAGTATCAGAAAAATATTTGCTCATGCTTGCATAGCGATAAATTTTAGTTTTATCTGGTGGATTTTCTTGCAATGCAAGAAATTTTTCCCTTGTAGAAATTACAATAATTTCTTTTATAGAAATACCCTGCAATACGAATTCCCAAGAATCAGAAATAATTAATTTTGCTGGACAAAAAACATCTGATAATTTAAAACGTATTTGTAGCTCATCAGAACGAGAACAAATTACTTGCAAAATATCTTCTTTTCCTAGTAAATTTAAACCGTCCCAATAATAATTATTATCTTTTGCAAAGTCATAATCAAATAGAATATATCTCATAATTAACCTCATTTAATTAAAGGCTTAATTACTGCGTAAATTTTTTTCGTTTTTTCCGTGCCAAAATAGTGAATTAATTCGTTATTAATATTTACTTTGAGCTGTGAAAGCTGGGAAGCTCCAGTTTTTAACTGTCTCTTGACAACTTCGGCAGTCTGATTTTTTTCTTCTTCTGTGAGCGAAATAGATTGCAAAACATCTAAAATATCTGATTTTTTAATGCCTTTATTATTTACTTGTGGTTTCACACAGGAAACAATTTTAATTTTGGCATCACGTTTCAGCCAGAAATCCTGTACATTGTAATAGCCTTTGTCATTGCTGACAATATAGCATTTACAATGTTCATTTCTTCCTATTAAATAACCTATGTAGGAAGAAAGCTGAAAATCCAATGCATTTTTACCGTCTGTATCAACTTTGATATATTTCACAACAGCTTTTGTATTTGCCAAATAATGATGTAATTCAAATGATAAAGAATCTGCATTTTCACTGTAAAAAATAATCACAGTATCTGTTCGGTGGAGTTCTTCAATGCCATTTAATCCTGCTTTGTGAACGTTTTCGTAATCAACCAGATAATAATTTTTTTTCTTGTTTTTTTTGTCGCCCAAAAGGACACCTTCTTTCTAGTAATAATAAATTATATTTTATTGTGAAATTTTGTCAAGTTCTTTTAGCCAGATATTTGCACTTGCATCACTCGGCATACGGAAATCACCCCTTGGTGAAAGTGTCACGCTACCAACTTTAGGTGAATCTGGCAAACAGGAACGTTTAAATTGCTGTGTAAAAAATCGCTTATAAAATACTTTTTGCCATTTTAAAATTTCTTGTTCAGAATATAGATTCTGGAATGCATAACATGCCATATGATAAATTTTAGTTGGTGTAAAGCCAAATCTTAGCATATAATACAAGAAAAAATCATGTAATTCATAAGGGCCTACTAAATCTTCAGTTTTTTGTGCAATCTGTCCGTTTTCATCTGGCGGTAACAGCTCTGGACTAACTGGCGTATCTAAGATATCTAATAATACTTCTTGTAAAATTCCATTTGTATGACTTGCTTCATAAGCTGTTAAATATCGTACTAAAGTTTTTGGAATAGAGGCATTGACAGCATACATACTCATATGATCCCCATTATATGTTGCCCAACCTAATGCAAGTTCTGATAAATCACCTGTTCCAACAACAATGCCGTTCACTTGATTGGCAATGTCCATTAAGACCTGTGTGCGTTCTCTTGCCTGACTGTTTTCATAGACAACATCATGCTGATTTTCATTATGACAAATATCTTTGAAATGTTGTCTGACACTGTCCTGAATGCGAATTTCACGCAAAGTCACACCATAGGCTTTTGCAAGACGGCAAGCATTTTGATAAGTTCTGTCTGTTGTGCCAAAACAAGGCATTGTCACTGCAATAATGCCCGAATGCTCTAAATTCAACATATCAAATGCATGTACAGTAACTATCAAAGCAAGTGTAGAATCTAAGCCACCAGATAAGCCAATCACGGCATTTTTGCAAGAAATATGCTGTAATCTGGTACGTAATCCGACAGATTGTATTTGTAAAATTTCTTCACAACGGTTGTCCAGAATCGTTTTATCAGATGGTACAAATGGATGCTTTGGAATATAGCGTTGTAAGTTTGTTTCTGTAATTGGCATAGAAAAATAATTCCAGAGACAATTTTTATATTTTGTACTGAATGTATTCATACGGCGTTTTTCTTCGGTGATTTTTTTCAGGTCAATATCTGCGATAATCATTTCTTGCTGAAATAATTTAGATTCTGCCAAAATAGAACCATTTTCTGCAATGATATTATGCCCTGAAAATACTAAATCTTGTGTAGATTCGCCAATTCCTGCATCAGCATACGCATACGCACAGATTAAACTGCCAGATTTTGCTTTAATAATTGTTCTGCGATAGTCCGCTTTGCCAATTATCTCATCACTGGCTGATAAATTAAAAATTAAATTTGCACCCTGCTGTACTAATTTCATAGATGGTGTTTCGCCTGTCCATAAATCTTCACAGATTTCTATGCCGAATTTTAATTCTGGAAATTCTTTACAGCAAAATAACTGATTCGTCGTAAGATAAGCTGTAGTTTCACCAATGGTAATATCTATATCAATATTTTTACCAGATGTAAAATGTCTTGCTTCATAAAATTCCCCATAATTAGGAATATGTGTTTTTGGCACAACGCCCAGAATTTCGCCTTTGTAAATTACAACTGCACAGTTATATAATTTATCATGATGTGCAATCGGAAGTCCTAGAATAATTACAATTTCTTGTTCTCTTGTTTGATATGCAAGTTTTAGAACAGATTCTTTTGCAGATTCCAGTAAAGTTTCCTGCAAGAATAAATCACCACAAGTATAACCTGTGACAGATAATTCTGGAAAACAAAGAATTTTTACTTGTTCCTGCACAGCTTGTTGAATCAACAAAAGCATTTTATTGATATTATATTCACAGTCAGCTGGTTTTAACTCAGGTGACGCACAGGCAATTTTAATAAATCCATGTTTCATAAAAAATAATTTCTCCTTTCTCATGATATTTTTTATTTATTTAGTGATACATAATTAGTATAACATATTCTAAAAGAATATGCAAGCAAAATTTTTAAAAATCATTTTGGAATACTAGAAAAGAAAAGTCAGTGAATCATTGACTTTTCTCAGTTTGCTATTTTGTTCAGCTCAGTTTTTTGTATCAATAATAGTTTTACCATCAGCATCATAAACATTTAAAATAATAGGTTCGTACGTGCTATTATTGTAAGAATACGTTCTGGCATGTCTTCCGTGTAACATAAACAATTCTCATCTTTAACATTATTAAAATTATTATTTTCACAAATGAAATTTACTGTCATTGTAAGTAAAAAGCTTGCTAAGGGAGAAACTACTGTGATTATACTATGAATTAACTTTTTCATAAAAAATTTTTCTCCTTTCTCTTTCATGATAAATCACTAGTTATATTTCTATCATACGATGTAAAATTAAAAAAGTCAATCTATTTCCAGAAAAAATTTTCAAAAAATTTTTAAATTTTTTTGAAAAAACACTTGACAAATAAATTAAAATATGCTATAC
>JAAVHJ010000005.1 GCA_014799805.1 Ruminococcus sp. | reverse complement strand
ATACTAATATCAACTTTTCTGAAAATGAAATTGATGATGAACGGTCTGATGAAGATGTTATGACTGAAAATGTCACTGGTGTGCTTTCTAAATTCATTCATCAACACTATTTTGAACTGGAAATGATTTTTACAACCTACGCAAGTATAGCCGATTCAGATGATGAAATTCAGATAATTGAGCAATTTCAAGAACTTCTTCGTAAAGTGAAAGAATCAGAACGAGAAAAAATTCGTTTTGGAGCATAATATATAGAAAGGTGTGTAAAAATTGGCAAAAGAAATATCCATGAACAGTAAAATTTTGAAGCGTTCGGATTTAGAATTACTCGAAAAGCTTTTAAGCACTATGAAATATGGAAGTGTTATTCTTGTTGTGCAGGATGGAAAAATTATTCAGATTGAGAGGACAGAAAAATATAGATTGAAAGACTGACTGGAAAACCAGAGGTTTTGTTAGGTGAACTACACCTGTCAAATCCTCGGTTTTTTTAATTCATTTTATTTATGAAAGAGTGATTGAGATTTATGAATATGAGTGATGAAGTAACTGGTGCTACTTTACAAATGGCAACTAGAGTTGCAGAATCTGGAATGCATATGATTGACAGGACTGTTGATTTAATTGCAAAACTTCTGCAAATGCTTATCGAAAATCAAAAGAAAAAGCCGATAAAATCTACTGACTTAACAGATTTAAAGCCAGGAGAAACAAAAATCCATGATTTAATTGCTAGTGCAAAGAAAAACGGAGATAGTATATCTGCATCAGAACAAGGATTGACTAATACGGATAAAAAATATATCACCAAAAAAGCTAAAGAATATGGCATTCCAGTCGCATTTACAGGTTCAGAACGTAAGGATAATCTTTATGCGAATGTTAGAACAAGTGATTTGCCAATTTTCCAGCGTATCTGCACAGAGATGATGAAAGATAAAATTGCAGAAAGACCACAGGAACTAGGAAATTTCAAGGTACAGAAATGGGAAATGCCATTTATTATCAGTGAACTAAACAAGCATGATTTATCAGCACAATTTGGCAAAACAAAAGATGGCGAATATTTTTGTCTGTATGAAAAGTCAGACGAAAAAGCAATTCATATTGCTAGAAATGAGTTTGTTCGCAAATGCAATGAAGTAGAAAAAGAAGTTACTTTTGATAAAGATGAAAAAGGCTATTATATTTTGAAAGATGTTCATTCAGGAAAAGAAATTTCATTTGATAAAATTCCAACAAGACAAGAACTTAGTGACCAGATTCAAGAAAAATTTGGTTATGATGTTAATAAATCTAGTATTGTCTGTGCTAAATTTGGCGAAAAATATCTGCAAAGATTAGAAAAAGAACAATTTTTTGGTGATAATCCACAAAGAGAATTTTCTAATATTGACACTAACATTCAAGTTGAGGGCGAAAATGTTTATGCAAAAGAATTTTCTTGTTGGCACGTAACGCCTAAGACTGACCACATTCCTCGCATTGTATTCCGAAGTAATGAAACTGGTAAATTTGCCATTCTAACCCCTGAAAATATGACTAGAAAGCAAATGGCTACTGTTTTTCGTGAGCAAATGGGCTTACAAGATACAAAACAAATCAATGCCTTAATAGATAAGGCTGAAAAAGTTTCGGATTATTATGTTAGAGAAGAAAGTTCTTCTTTGGATTATAAATTTACTAAAAATGACTTTGATATGACAAATCCTGCTATTGTTAGCCAAATGCGTCGTACAGATGATGAGGGTAATATATTTACAAAATCAGTACCTATTAATGATGTTTCTAATGCCGTTGAACGAACAGGAAAAGATAGTTTTTCTGTGAGTGTTTCTATCAACAGTATGGAAACAGACCAGAATGGCAAGGAATACAAATCATCTGATGAACAAGTATTACGGCTTTCCTTTTCAGATAAAAAAGATTCTTTATTTCAAATGACACAGCTTTATCGTAGGCAAGGCATTTCAGAACACATTGCCAAACAAATGGCAAAAGAAGTGTTCCGAATGGCTGAAACGCAGAATCCTGAAAAAGTAGTTTTGATTGAAGAAGTGAAAGAAAAATCTGTAATTCTTTCACATCATGACAAAAAGTTAGAAATTGATATTTCTGAACCTGAAAAAGCAGTTGCAGAAATTAGCGATAAATTTGATATTTCTCAAGCACATTCAGAAAAATTGATGGAAATGGTAAGTGAAAAATTTGATATTGCGAAAGAATTATCGAATCTGTCTGAAATAGAAAACAAGACAATATCTGATATGCAATTGAAATTGCCAAAGCGAGACCTTATGCAAAATCAGCCGTCATCTTCGCAAGAAGCTGTTTCGCCACAACAACCACAACATGGACAGAATCAACGACCATTTCAACAAGAATCTGTTCCACCACAACAACTACAACATGGGCAGAATCAACGACCATTTCAACAAGAATCCATTCCACAACAACAACTACAACATGGGCAGAATCAACGACCATTTCAGCAGGAAATTATTCCTCCAGAAGCATATAGTACGAATGTTCCAGAAGAGCCAGAGTGGTTTAGAAATCAATATGACAATGCACAGGTTCCTGAATATATTTTCCCAGAAGCATATAGTACGGATGTTTCAGAAGAACCAGAGTGGTTTAGAAAGCAATATGACAATGCACAGGTTCCTGAATATATTCCGCCAGAAGCATATAATATTACCGATATTCCAGAAGCTCCAGATTGGATTAGAGAAGAATATGAGAATACACCAACTTCAGATATGCCACAAAACATGCCTCCTGTTTCTCCTCCATCTTCTATGGGAGGTAGGAGATAATGGCGAAATCAAGAGCAGGAATGCCAAAAAAGACAAGTATGTCTACATTAATTATCTATGGCATTGTGATTTTACTAATAATTATATTTTCGTTTATTCTAGGTGCTGCGATGGATTATTCTCTAAAATCTGATGGAAAAGTGGATGTGAATCTGTTGAGTCAAGGCTTGAATAGAGTGCTATCCAATCCAGATTTGATTACGAAAGCCTTACAAACAAAAGGTGGTTATGCTGGAAAGATGGGTTTTATGGGTATCTGTTGTACAAGTATTTATGCACTTTACAAATACACAGAAGAAAAGAAACGTTTGCACCGTAGAGGAGTAGAGCATGGCAGTGCCAAATGGGGCGATGACAGTGAAATGAAATCACTAGCTGAAAAAGAAAAAAAACCTGAATTTAGACCAATTCTAACTTCTGATGGAAAGCGTGTATTTGACAAAAAAGGCGAATTTATGGGAGTGACTGTTGATAACAACATTATTTTAACGGAAGAAGTAAAGCTTTCGTTAAATGCAAGGCAACATCTTCTAAACTTGAATGTACTTATTATTGGCGGTTCTGGTTCTGGTAAGACTAGGTTTTATGCAAAGCCTAATATTATGCAGTTGAACACTTCGTATGTTATTACAGACCCAAAGGGCGAAATTCTTCAATCTACAGGGAAAATGCTAATTGAAACAGGCTATAAGGTGCGTGTTTTGAATCTGATTCAAATGGAGCATTCTAATAACTATAATCCGTTTCATTATGTTTATGACCACAATGGCGATTTATCACAGGATAATATCAAAAAAATGATAAATGTGCTTTTTAAGTCAACCAAAGGCGATGGCGAAAAAGATGACTTTTGGAGTCAAAAAGGGCAATCTTTACTTGAAGCAATTACATTTCTGCTGTTTGAAGAAAGTGAATATCATGCAAGATTTGATGAAAATGGAAAGATTATTTCAGAAACAAGAGATATTTCACATCTTAATTTCTTTTCTGTAACAGAAAAAATGCGACGTTTGCAGTATCCACCAAGAGGAGGTCAAGCACCTGATGGATTTTTCCTTGAAAGAAATCCAGATGAAAGCGAAGAAGATTTTCGTGCAAGACAATCTAAAGCGTTCTTGTGTCCACTTGATAAAGATTTCATAGAGCTTGAAAAACGCAAAGGCGATACGCTTGCTGGTCGTTTATACAAGGAAGTTAGAAATGCCCCTGAAGAAACAGGACAATCGTTTTTATCAAGTGCAAATGTAAAAACTTTTATGTTTAATATGAATAATATGATGAATTTAACTTGCTGTGATAATATCAAACTTGAAACAATGGGTGATAGAAAAACCGCATTATTTTTAATTATTCCTGCAACAGATTCAACATATAACTTCATTGTTGCAATGCTGTATACGCAAATGTTTGACATTCTGTCAAATCGTGCAAACTTCAAATATGGTGGAACACTTCCTGTTCATGTACGCTGTATCATGGACGAATTCGCCAACATAGGGCAGATTCCAGATTTTGATAAAGTGATTGCTTTTGTGCGTTCTATGGGAATGAGCTTGAATGTCATTATTCAAAATTTAGCACAACTAAAAGCAAAATATGAGAAAACATGGGAAGTTATCACTGGTAACTGTGATAGTTTATTATTTCTGGGCGGACAAGAAGAAAGCACCCTGAAATATATTTCCGAAGCACTTGGAAAAGAAACAATTGATGTAAAAGGTGAGAACCGTACAAAAGGTAAATCTCCAAGCACATCTGAAAATAATAGTATTCTCGGGCGTGAACTTATGCAAACAAACGAAGTTGCGACAATGCCCATCAGTGATTGCATTGTGAGAATCCGTTCACATAATCCGTTTTATTGCACGAAGTATCCAATAGAAAAACATCCAAATTATCAGTTTTTAGAAGATTATAATCCTGATAATGCCTATGATGTAAAGACGGTTAGGGCAGTTACTGTAAAAGAATTTGAAGAACAACAGAAATCAATTAAAAAAGGAAAAAATGTGTCTGTTAATCTCGAAAAAGAAGAGCAAACAGCACAGCAGAAAATAGAGAGTATTTTCAAACGAAATGATACTCCACCACAGGTAACAAAAGTTACCATTCAATTTGAAACCTATGAAGAAGCAGAACTATATGCCGATGAGGAAGATGACAGTGAAGCTATTTCAGAGGAATATATTGAGGAATCGCTTGAATATGGTGATATTTCAGAATTAGAAACATTTTCCGAAGAATATGTTAAGGAAATTCCTAGATATGGAAAAGTTTCAAAATTAGAATCACTAGAATTAGGTGAATCCGTCAAACAAAGAGAGGAGGTGTTGAATGATGAAGATGAAATTTCCGTCATGTTTTCCTTAAATCAGGAAAATGAACCAGAACAGGATACTGATACTAAATACTACGACAAGCCAGAAGAAGACCCTGAATATATTGACAACTTAGAGGATACAGAATTGGAATCTGTTTCAGTTACAGAAGAATATTCTAGTGAAGGATTTTCTGAATTTGACGAATTGCAAGAAATTGATGATTTTGATATGGATGTTTTTGAATAAGCATTCCATAAAATTAAGATTAAGAAAAGAGGATTTTTTATCATGTACAATGATGTAAAAACAAAAAAGAAGTCTATTTTAACAAGATTTCTTACTATGATGATGACAGTGCTAACAATGGTAATTGTCTTGAATTGCGTACCTATGACAGCAAATGCAACAGAAGTTTCTACTTCTAACGCTACTATTGACATAGAGAGAATCCCTGATGTACTTACTAATGCTGATTTTATTACAATGGAAGTACCAGAAGTAGAAGTGTCCATTGCAAATATTGCTATTATGCCAAATATTTATAAATTAGAAAATGTTGGTACAAGTACAAGTGCTGATAGTACATACCAAACGGTTATTGAATTTTTCATTACATGGCTTAGACGTATTGGCGTATTTGTTGCTTTGGTGGGAGGTGTTATGTTTGCACTTGCCATCAAGGATAATAACGCAGAACAAAAACAAGCAGGTTTATTGACTCTAGTTGCAGGGTTTGTTGTTGCTGCAATCTGCACAGGTGCAGACATGTTTGATTTATTCTCCTAATTTTTATTGTGTTGTCCATTAATTTTAACTCTCTCCATTTACTAAAGTCATTTGTCCTAGCAGAAGTGCTAGGACAAATGAAAATATAAAATAAAAATTAAGAATAGGAGGTTTAAAAATGATAAATATGATAAGTGTAATCACTTTTTTAGCAAATATTCTTCCTGAACCACCTGTAGGAACTCCAAATATACTTGCCGAAGACGGAATAGAATTCTTTAGTCTTTGGATTGCAAGAATTGGCGGATTTGTAGCTTTTATTGGTGCAATTAAGTTTGCGTTATCTATGAATACGGAAGATGCAAAAGAAAAGTTACAATGCATTCTGACAATGGTATCAGGCTTTATGATTAGAGCTGCTGTAAACGAATTGAGTATATTTAATATCCCAACTGTGTATACTGACGCTACTGCTAACGCAGAGTTTACAGCTATCATGAATTTCATTAGTAGCTGGATACGCAAAGTTGGCGTATCAGGACTATTTATCGGTGCAATTATGCTTGGACTTGCCATTAAGGATAATAATGCTGTTACGAAAATCACAGGCTTGAAAACACTAGGTGCGGGGGCAATTATTGCATCAATTTCTGCAATTCTGCCACGATTTGTATAAAGGAGTGTGATATTTTGAATCGTTACATACAACCGCAACGGAAAATAACAATACGAACAAAAATTTATTTATTTTTTATTCTTTTTGGAGTAATAAGTATTTTTTCGCCATTAGTAGCACATGCCGATATTTTCGGCTTTGAAATTCAAGATATATATGCAACTATTACAGAGAATGTAGCAGAAACGAACGAAATTTTACAAAAGGCTTTTGCATTTTCGCAAACTTCTCCATATGAGGTTGTCAATAGTCTTGATGGAACGTCCTCGGGAGCAATTGCAATTGCGGTTAGAAATGCGTCTAAAACTATGGCACTAGTAGTAACCACTTTGCTCTTGATGGTAGATTTTTTCAGAAAATCAATTAATTTTGAGTGGTCATCAAAATGGGAAAATATCTTGATTTTTCTGATAAAAATTATTGTAATCAAGCAAGTAGTACAAAATGCAGATGTAATTATTGGTTACCTGTATGCAGAATTTAAATCTATTAATGACGCTGCAACAAACACGTCTATTGATTTTTTACCATATAGCACACCTATTAAGTATTATATACGAGTGAAAGAATCTTTTGTTGAGCAAGTTCAAAAAGGGTGGTGGGATTTCTGGTATGAGAGAGCATCAGGTGAAAATTATAAAGATTTTTACTATTCTATATCGCAAGATTCTGTGAAGATGTTTTATCCTAATGCAACATTCCCTGATGGAACAGATTTAACTAATTCTGCTTTTGCTAATCCAACTACATCAATGAATTTCATGCCAACACTTGAAGTTGTTCTATTACAGCCATATTTTTTAGTAATGAAAGCAATTGCCTATGTTATTTTTGTGATTGTGATTGGGCGGGTGTTTGAACTATCAATTTATACAATTTTTGCACCGCTACCACTTGCTACATTTGCCTCAGAAACAACGCATGATGTTGCCAAAAATTTTATAAAAAACTATATCGCAACAATTTTGCAAATAGCTGTAATTGTTATAATGTTTTTGGTATATTCAGCCACGGCAAAATATATTGCCAGTTTATATCCAACGGGAATGGTATCAGAGAACGGACTGCCATCAGCTAATGGAATGCTACAAATAGTAGTTTTAATTTCATTAGGATTAGGCGTTGTAAAAAGTGGTTCATGGTCAAAAAAAATATGTGGTATAGGTTGAAATAAGGAGGTTTAGGCATGATTGAAGTAAAAATTCCAGCGGAAATACAGGCATATAAAAGCAAATTGGTCGCTGGATTGTCGGTTAGGCAAATACTTGCTATTGGAGGAGCTTTGGCTGTTGGCGTTCCGTTAGGAGTGTTTGGTTATGGTCATATTCCATCAGATATATTGACATGGCTTGTAATTTTCTCAGTTGCACCATTTGCAGCATGGGGATTCTTGAAATTTAAAGATATGAAATTTGAAGAATTTGCAAGAGTGTTTTTCATGTTTAATTTTTTTCCACAAAAAAGAGTGTATGAAGATACAGAAGTAAATTTGTTCTGTTCTTTACATGAAGAAATGATTTTGCTGGATACACTGCAACAAAGAATAGAAAATGATGAAATTGATGAATGGGAGTGAAAATTTTGAAAAAATCCGCAAAAGAAATTGACAAAGAACGTGTTTCAAATTTAAGAAAAGAAAAAGAACAGAATAAAAAACCAAGAGAAAAGCGAAAAATTAAGCGTACTACTATGCAAACAATGCCTTATGAATACTTTGTTAGTAATTACATTTGTTTGCTAAAAAGTAATGTCAAAATCGGAAAAGAAACAACGAATTTATATTCTAAAACCTATCTTGTACCAGACATCAACTACTCAGCACTCACCAGAGAACAACAACTTGAAAAATTGCAATTGTATATTGAGTTACTGAACGGTTTTGATAGTTCTATCAGTCTGCAAGTTACAATTCTGAATACACAGTTCAATAAAGAGGAATTTAAAGCAAAAATTCTGTTAAAAAATAAAAATGATGGTCTAAATGAATTTCGTAACGAATTCAATGAAATTTTACAAGATAACATGATGCAGGGACAGAACGGAATGCAGTGTCGTAAATTTATCACAGTGACAGTGTCAGCAATCAACTTTGAAACTGCAAGCACTAGATTTTTCAATATTGAAACGCACTTGATTAATTGTCTGGAACAACTTGGAACAGAATTGATTACGTTAAATGCCAACGATAGAGTACGCCTGATGGCGGACATACTTCGTGATGTAAATGCACAAATCCATCCCATTTCTCGTGAAGAATTTGCAAGAAAATCAGAAAAACTGCTTTGTTGCCCAGACTATTTTGAATTCAAAAAAGACTATTTCATGTATAATGATAAATTTGCTCGATGTATCTATTTCAAAAGATTGCCAACATCAGTTGAGGATACTATTTTCAAAGACATTGTGGATATGAACCAGTCACTTATCATTAGTAAAAATGTAGAGTTTGTAGAACCAACAGAAGCATTTACTATGTTGCAAAGAAAAATTACAGATATGAAACAGGAGGAAATTGATAAAGTTCGTAAAGCTGCACAAGCATCACACGGAGCATTCATTGACCCAATAGAGGGGACGCAACTTGCAATCGATAAGGCACAAGCACAGGAATTTTTGCAAGATTTGCAGGAACGTAATCAGAAGATGACTTTATGCCAATTTATTATTATGCTAACTGCTAATAGTTATGAAGAATTACAGAAAAATACAGAGGCATTAGAAATAATTCTTCGGAAACATCAGATTGAGCCTATCAATGCTTCTTATAGACAAGAACAGGCATTTTCAAGTGTTTTACCGTTAGGTAACTCGTTTTCATGTGATAAAGAGCATAACATTCAAGTTAGGAGAACATTATCTTCTGAAAGTACAGCGGTTTTTATGCCGTTCAATGCAAGAGAACTTTTACACGAGGGCGGTTTATACTATGGTCTCAATAAAATGACAAAAAATATTATTTTATTTGACAGAAGAAAATTAAAAAATCCAAATGGCTTTGTTCTTGGTGTTCCTGGAAGTGGGAAAAGCTTTTTGATGAAACTTGAAATATTATTTGCCCTCTTAGCCACAAAAGATGAAATTCTTATACTAGACCCTGAACGAGAATATGGTGCGTTAGTAGAATTTCTTGGGGGCGAAGTGATTTACATTTCACCAAATTCAGAAACACATATTAATCCTCTGGATTTGACAGAAAATCCAGATAAAGAGGATAAGGAATACGACCCTATCAAAGCAAAACTTGATTTTTTGCTATCATTCTTTTCAGCAATTTTAGGAAATTCAGAAATTAATCCAATTCAGAAAACAATTATTGATAATGTAATGCATAGCACTTACAAGAATCATCAAAGAGCTACTCTAAAAGAATATTATGAAGAATTGCAGAAATATGAAGAAAATGCTACAGATGAAACAAAATCAACAGCTTCTTATCTTCGTCAAGCATTGCATTTATATGTACATGGTTCTATGAATGTTTTCTCAAATGAATCAAATGTGAATATCAACAAGCGAATTGTTGTTTATGACATTAAAGATTTGGGAAAAAATCTTCAGACTGTTGGCATGACCATTGTTCTTGAAAATTTGTGGGATAAAGTGGCTAAAAACAGGCTAAGAGGTCTAGGGACAAGAATTTACATTGATGAAATGTATTTGTTATTTAAGTCTGAACAGTCGGCAAATTTCTTCTATGAGCTTTATAAAAGAGCCAGAAAGTGGGGCGGTGTTCCTACTGGAATTACTCAAAATGTTGAGGATTTACTTCGTTCAGAAATGGCAAGGTCAATGCTTTCTAATACGCAGTTTGTCGTCATGCTTTCACAAAATGCAACTGACCGTGAACAACTCGCAAGGCTTTTGAAAATCTCTCCTGAAACAATGCGTTATGTCACAAATGCTGGTGCTGGTAAAGGTCTGATATATGCTGACGAATATGGTACGATTCCATTTGAAAATAAATTTCCTACAAACACTAAGATATATAGTATTATTTCTACAAAGTTCGGTGAAAATTTAAATAAATAATCATACTCTTTTCAGTAAAGTAAAATTATTTTTGTTTGAAAGAAGTGGACATATTGAAAGATAAAAAAGATGAGATAAATATTAATACTGAAAATAAGCCTGTTAAATCTCAAAAAAATATTTTCAAAAGAATAGCAACCGCTCCCCTTAGTGTCATAAAATCAAATTTGAAAAATATTGCTTCAAAGGCAAATCCGCTTGATAAAAATATCAATAAAAATGATGTTTCTGATTCTGGCATTGAAAGTATGCGATTTGCTTACACCAATTCCAAAAAAGCAATCAAAACAGTTGATAGAACTATCAAAACAACACAACGTACTATCCGTAATATCAAAACATCAAGAAATGTGATTAATAAAACAGGAAAAATGATTTATAAAACAGGTAAATTTACTGGAAAAGCCGTTATTTTTACTGTAAAAGTAGCAAAAACTATTGTCATAAATGTTACTGCTGCTTTGATGAATCCTGTTGTAATAATTATTGCTATATTTGTTGTAATTTTGATAATGGTATTAGCTATGGTAGTCCTATTAATGGGTGGTGGTGCGAGTGCAAATATTTCTGAACAATATGCATATTCCTCAGCAGCAGGACTAGTAAATGTACCAGAACAATATCAAAATGCTTTAGACTTTTTTAATACTGCTGTTGCAAATCGCCAAGAAGAATTTAATTCTATAATAGATAATATGTATTATGATTATAATAATCTGACTGAAAGTAGTTTAGTTTACATGGAAAGGACTCTCCCAGAACCTATTGTCATCTATGACAAGAGTTTTTCTATTGATGAGAGGAAAGCAACACTAAAATCTGCATGGGATATGGATTTGACAGTTACAGCAAAAGAAGCTATTGCAATTGCTTACGTTTATTTGGAGAAAGAAAAAAATACTGAAAATCATACAGAGGGTGGTATTTACGAAGTTTCTTATACGCAAGAAGTATTTGATTTAATTCTTACCAAATGTGTTACATTTAGCAATACAGTTTACAGTGGTCAGTATTGTCCAGACGAAAATTGCACTAGACATGTAGAGTTAGTAGATAATCCATATTACTATGAGGTGTTGAATAAAGTAAATGAAGCAGCAACAAATTACAATAACTCTAGTGATGAATATTGGTGGAATTATTGGGGACAGGAATATGAATATTGGTCAAGTGTTCTTGACAATACTTCACCTACAATAGAAGAAATTACATATATCTGTGAATATCAGCATGATTTACATTCTATCGGACTAGCATTTTTTACAAAAGAAGATATTATGAATGCTTTGGAATTTACAGACAATGACAAGCAGTGGGAAGAACTAACTGAAAAAGGGTTTGAAAATAACTATAATATTTCTACTTAGGAGTGAGAAAAATGCCTACAAGAGAAGAGGTAGCATTACAATCTATGCACAGGCTGAACGCAATGAACGTCTTGGCATTGTGCCTAACAAATTACAGCTTGAATTTGCCCAAAGATATATTTATAGTGGAAAATATCGAAGCGAGTCTTGGAATGCATATTGTAAAAGAAAAGGCTTTAATTAGAGAGAAAGGAAGTAGTTATGAAGTATACAAAGCGTGTTGAAATAGCTAAAAATTTTATTAACAAGAATAAATTATTCACTGTTATTGCAATTATCACAATGTGTTATTTATTGTGCAGTTTTCTTTTCAGTAAAGTAAATTCTGATTTTTCTTCTAATGATGTTGAAATTAATGAAATACAAGAAACCGAAGAAAAAGAAAATATAATGCGATGGCAATTTTACTGGTCTGACCTGGTTATACTGGCAAGTGGAGGCGGATTTTGTACTATTATGATAGTTCGTGAACGAAAGAAAGAGAGGGACAACTTGCAATGAATTATTTCTGTGATATACACATTCAATCTAAGAAAGAACAGGAAGCAAGAATATTTATTGTTTTAAACGGTTCATCATCTGACGAAATACCACAACTGACCAAAGAAATTCTTTTGGAAAATCATCAGTATATGGATTTTCGTCAAAAATACAAGCCAAAATTGATTATGGCTGATTATATAGTTTATGCCACAGAAAGTGATATTAATGCTGCACTACCTGATGAAAAATTTGAAAAATTGACCGAAACTTCTGAAAAATGTGGACAATCCGAATTAAGTATTGATTGCATTCACGATAAAAGCAGATTTTCAGCAAAAAAGAAAAGAAAAATTTCTCCTACTTTGGTCATTAGCTTTGTTGGGTGTCTTTTGGTTGTGGCGGTTATGAGTTTCGGAGTTGGAAAAATGCTAGCAAAACCTGAAAATGTTGTTGCAGATGAAACTAAAACAGAGCAATCCGTCAATGAAGATGGTATGCTAATTCCTGAACAAGAAGAAATTGAAAATGAAGCACAACAAATTACAGTTTCTATTGACCGTTCTTACTTGGCTATTCCAACAGAAGATTTGCAATTAAAAGGCGTAGTTGTGGACGGAAAAGCACAAATTACTTTGCCTAAGTTTGACAAAACTGATTTTTTTAGTCATGTATCTGGATATACATGGGGGTTTAGCACTAACCCTAATGCGAAAAAAATTGAATATTATGGTGGTCAATCTTATAATTTTTCAGAAGATACAAAGTTATATCGTGTACTTGTCAAGTATGGGGGTGGAAGCGGAACAAAAGATGACCCTTACTTGATTGATTACTATGACCAGTTGGAACTTATGAGCGAAGAAAAAGCAAGGGGATATTTCAAACAAACTGCGGACATTGTCTTTCCTGACTGGACTAGTCATACACCTATTGATACTATCAATGAGTTAAAGTCTGACCCAGGTTCAGAATATTTTGAATATGATGGTGGTGGATATACTATTGAAAATTTGGACAGTCCTCTATTTGGAAAAGTTTCGGGTGCAGTAATTAAGAATGTTAATGTCACGAATTCCACGATTGAAACAGTAGAATATAAAGATTATGGTTTTATTGCATGTTCTGTTTATAACTATCGCTATACTGCTGAAGATGGCACAAGATATGATACTGGAGAAACCTTAATCCAACATTGTAGTGTTTCAAATTCTTCCATTTTGGCAAGTCAACCACAAACAGAAGAAACACAAGCTACAGAAGTTGTCACTGCTCCATCAGTCGTACCGCCTGATTTAGTTGAATATGATGAAGATGGAAATATTATTGAAAAATCTGAAGATACTGAACCTGTAGAACCAACAAGACAAGGTGAATATGCAATTGGCGGAATTACAGGATTAGGAGGTCAAATTGAAAATTGTTATGTTACAAATTTCGTAATTTCTGCCTATCTTGATGATTATATTCTATATGCTGGTGGAATTTCTGGAAAACCAGCAAATGTNACTTAACTCNGCANTTTATCAATTTTCANCAAANGGCAATATTTTCAATGCAGGTGGAATTGTCGGCAGTGCTAGTGGTGCAAAAAGATATAATCCGACTGGACAAGAAATTCCTGGATATTANGGAGGCAATATACAAGGNTGTCTTGCTAGNAAAATTACGCTATATACCGAAGTATCCGCTGGTGGTATTGCTGGTGAAGCTAGCACTNGCACGGAGAACGCAATTATTTCAAATTGCTANACAAACGANTTAGATTTTAGNGTAGGCGTATTNTCAGATTCTGAACGCCAAGAAATNAAAAAAGCTGGTGTTTCTGGNGGNATNATTGGNACNGACGGAACAGAAAATTATGGACANNTANTAACNGCAACTGTTTCNCCAACAGANTTTTCAGTTATCNGCAGTCANAAAGTTTCTGAATATGANGATACAGTTAGACTTGCACCANATTATGCNTTTTATCAGCANAATATTNTNAGNGTNATTAANCAGAATACGATTCATCCAAACAATCCAAAAGAAATTTTTNCAGGNANTTTCAAATTNGGTGANAAGTANTATNTTNGGTNANGATANTGGNAGTNTGGCATATCCANCTGAAATAGAAGANTTACTTNAAAAAATNGTTNAAACGGAGGAANAAACATGANTGAAAAAACAGAAAAACCTTANACACTGCGAAGTGTNCAGAGAGAATTAGAAAAACTAGAAAAATCNAAGGAGAAGAAAAAAGAAAAAATTAANTCTCTCACAGAAGAAATAAANTCNGAAAATNNNAAAATAAANGAATTAGAAACAATTTATGACAANCTCTATCATGAAGATTTGCANAGAAAAATTTCTGACGCATGGTTTAAACATGGCAANATAACAGGNGAACAGATTATAAAAATNNTGGAATTAAGCAAGCAAATTCAGGATAAAATTGATATTTTGGACGTAGATACTATGGTAAATGCTGTNACTGTTGCTTACCATGAACATACCAAAAAACAAAATGAAACAGAAACNNNANAATGAAATAAGGNGGAAAAAATGTCAGAACATNAATATNTNTTAGAAATGCTTTGTTGTTTGCCAAAGAAATTATTATTTCTAAANCTAAACGAATNCGATGAAATACCTGATTGGCTAAAANGTATAGATAACAATGTAATAAAAGAAGCGATTGAATTATATGAAAATCCTNAATATGTTGAGCAACGTGAGTTAATGCAATTCATTACTTCTGCTTAAATAAGCAGAAAAAATAATATTCTAAAAGAAAAGAGGAAAAATAATGAAACTTATTATTGCAGAAAAGCCCTCTGTAGCAAAGGGNATTGCTCCTGTTGTGGNAGCAACAATGACTAAAAATNGTTATATCGAAGGAAATGGCTATATTGTATCATGGTGCTTTGGTCATCTGGTTGCTTTACAAATGCCAAANGATTACTGCGAAGCATGGGCAGAAAAGCCGTGGAATTTTTCACAANTNCCAATGTTTCCAGAAANCTGGAAATTTAAGGTAAAACCAGATGCACAAGAACAATTCAATACACTCAAAAATCTTATGAATGACAATAAAATTGATGAAATTATTTGTGCAACAGACGCAGATAGAGAGGGCGAATGTATTTTTCGCTATGTTTATTATTTAGCTAAGTGTAAAAAACCTGTCAAACGACTGTGGATTTCCAGTTTGGAAGAAAGTGCAGTTAGANANGGNATGAAAAAATTAAAAAATGCTGTTGAATATGATTCATTATACCAAGCAGGATTTTGCAGAAGTAAGGCAGATTGGCTTGTTGGTATGAATGNGTCAAGGTTATTTTCTATCCGTTATCGTCAGGCATTGACATTGGGCAGGGTTCAAACACCAACACTTGCTATGATTGTTAAGCGTGATGACGATGTAANGAATTTTGTGAAACAGAAATATTTTACTGTAGAACTCGATTGTGGCAGTCTTATTGCTAGTTCAGAACGTATTGATGATGAAAATAAGGCAAATAATCTTATTTCTTTGGTAAATGGAAAAACGGCAGTTGTTTCAGAAATTAAAAAAGAAATAAAAACAGTCAATCCACCTAAACTTTATGATTTAACAACGCTACAACGTGAAGCAAATAAGCAATTTGNCTATACTGCAAAACAAACGCTTGATTTTTTACAATCNTTGTATGAAAAGAANTTGTCTACTTANCCTCGAACTGATTCACAGTATCTTTCTGATGATATGGAACAAACAGCAACCGATATGATAAAGATTATATTTCAGGTATTCCCACAGTTTGGNACTCCGCAAACTGTTAATGTAAATCGTTGTATCAACAATGCAAAAGTAACTGGACATCATGCTATTATTCCAACTGCTAATATTGCGAAAACTGACTTAAACGAATTGCCTAATGATGAAAAAAATATTTTGATGATGATTTCTGCAAAACTTATCATGGCAACCGCAGAATCACACAAGTATGAATCTGTTAGAGTAGATATTACATGCGAAAATAATAANTTTNCNNCAAATGGNAAAANAATTATTACAAANTGGTTGGAAATNACTTGAAACTTCTNTCAAATTGGCACTAAAAAATAAAAATTCTGATANTGAAATAGAAAATATAAAAACATTGCCTGAAATTNCACAAGGGCAAGNATTTANCAATGTTTCNGCACAAAAATNTGAGCATTGGACAAGTCCACCAAAAACTTTCACGGAGGATACTCTCTTATCTGCAATGGAACACGCTGGACTTGATGAATATGATGANGAAACTGAAAAAAAAGGCTTAGGCACTCCAGCAACTAGAGCAGGAATTATTGAAATGCTTGTAATGCGTGGTTATGCCGTTCGTAANAAAAAGCAGATTACAGCAACAGAAAAAGGAATTAATTTAATTAAGGTCGTCCCTGATGAAGTGAAATCTCCTAAACTCACAGCGGAATGGGAAATGCAGCTACAACAAATTGAACATCAAAAATATTCCTCTGAAAAATTCATGCATGATATTACAGAATTTGTAAAAATGCTTTGTGAAAAATATAGCACAGAAGATACTAGTATATCTTTTGGAACTCAATATGAAACACTCGGAAAATGTCCCAAATGTGGCGGTGATGTTAGAGATGGAAAATTTGGCATTCACTGCACAGCCAAATGTGGCATGATAATTGGAAAAGTTTACGGAAAGGTACTCACTGAAATACAAGTCAAAAAATTGTTGTCTGGTAAAGAAATTTCTTACACAGCAAATAGTAAAAAAACAACTGTTTTGCCTGAAATTATTCAAAATGACTATCAAGGCAAGATTTATTATCAGTGGAAAACAGGAAATAATGGAGATTCCTCTGAGCATGAAAGCCTTGGTAAATGCCCTAAGTGCAGTGGAGAAGTCAAAAATGGAAATTATGGGATTTATTGTACTGCAAAATGCGGTATGATGATTGGTAAAATTTATGGAAAAGTACTTACTGAAAAACAAGTAAAAATGTTACTTTCTGGCAAAAAAATTTCTTATGCAACAAATAATAAAACAACTATTGTTCTTCCAGAAGTCATTCAAAATGATTATCAGGGTAAAACTTATTATCAATGGAAAACTGAAAAGCAATAATTTTCAAAATGGCAAGGTGATACTTCATGAACTTAGAAGAAATTAGAAATAATATTATTAAGAGTGGACTACCTGTATACACTTCAAGAACAGCAAAACAAATGCGTGATGCAAAGCTTTACACTGAAAAAAGAGCAAAGCATGCAAAACTAAAAATTGACACAAAACATATTTGCGGTTGGTGGAAATATTCAGGAATACATTATATTCCGCTTTACAAAGAACAAAAAGAAATTTCTTGGAGTTGCAATTGCAATGGCGGAACAGTGGAGGATTGAAAAATGACAGTAACTATGGTATTAAATTTTTCATGGATTGTTATTGCAGTTTATGGCATAATTTCGTCTTTTCGTTTGTTCAAAGTGGTAAAAGCAAAGAAGAAAAAATTATGGACTATTCTGTATATTATTTTTGCTGGTGCATACTCCCTGACAGAAATTTCCTTTTCTATCATAGTAGCCTATGCAACAGCAACAGAACCAGAATTCAATGTGTGGAATTTATAGCTCAAATAAAATAAAACAATTTTATTATATCATAACAGAGTGAAAATGTAAAGAATTATTTTAAATAAGCAAGGGAGGAAAATTTTTGGAAAATACAAATAAAGTTAAGGTAATCGCATTTAGCTCTGCTGGTGCTGAAAAATTAAGAGAAATGACAAAAAATGCTGAAATGTATATAGACTTTTTGAAATTTCAAGGTCGGGTATTCAAACATAAGACTGGCGTAGCTCTTGAATTCTTTGCACAAAGACCAAACGCACAATTCATAGCGACAAGACAACAGTGGGAGCAACTTGATTACACTCTACAAGCTGGAGCTTCTGGCATACGTTTTATTGATAGAAATGGCAAGAGGACTGAATTGTATGATTTTTCACAAATAGAAGAAGAAAAAAAACCACGTATTTGGACACTTAATAAGCGAACTGCTAGCGTTGTAAAAAAAGAGCTTGGCATATCTGAAAAAGAGAGTATTATCACTGGAACACTTCGACAAGTAGGAATTCCAGAAGTTACGGAATGCATGAAAGCTCTAAATATCCCACCATACAAATATCAAGCTTTTCAGCAATCGTTCTCCAATGCTGTTCAAATCATCATGTCGGGCAGGCTAGAAATGGGGAACAACTCATTTACTATTCCTGCCAATCCTACTGCTTTTCAAATGCTAAGAACAGAATCAGAAAAAATGGCATTTTTAGCTTATGCTACAAATAGTGCGAATCGAGCTTTGATGAAAATTGAAGCCACTATGCAAGAAATGATAGCTAAAAAGATTGCAGAAAAAAACGAACAAAAAGCACAAGCAGAAGAAAATAGTAAACAAAGACTTGAAAATAAACAGGAAATTATTCGCAATAAGGATGACAGAAAAGAAAGCATTTCAGAGAGCAATAGAACTGATAGCAATGTTTCTTCTCAAGAAAAAGATTCAAAAAATAAAACAATAGATGAAATTCTTTACAAAATAGAAATGAATGGTGAAAGTGGCACTTATAAAGCAAGTGGAATTACTGCTGATGAAATCTTACATATTGCTGCCAATAGCGAAAAACCATACTGGGAACTGATGAATATTGGGCAGAGAATAAGCGATTTAGACTATGCAACATTTCAGCAAAGTGATGAATTTACAATCTCTATTGATGTGAATTTCGACGAAAATGAAGCAACTATTTACAGTGTTAATGACGGAAAAGGTGGTATTTCAGAGGAAAATAGAACTGATGACAATGTTTCTTTTCAGAACATAAAAATTTCCGATTTCAAAGATTTAAAAAATGAAATTAAGGAAGAACATACCCCAAAAATTGAACACCAAACTCGTCCTGAACGTTTATATAAAAAATTTACAGATTTATTTCCTGAAATTGCAGATGGTACACATGTATATGAGCGATATGGAAATTATGATGAAAATGGTGGAATTGAGCCACTTTCTATAGAGCATTTAGGCGGTGACACCTATGCCATGATGAGCTACTATATTCAAAATGGAGACTTAATGCGTGACCCTGACTTTACTTTTGAGTTGAAACATGAAGCAAAAAGACTTGAAATTCTGGAATATCGTCAAGATGGTGTTCCTACGATAGATACAATACATCAATGTGTTTATGATGATTATGGTAATCCTGATATACATCTGCAAAAAGAGCTGGAAAAAAATTTTGAGAAAATTTTGCAAGCTGTAGAACAAACTCGTCAACCACTTTCAGAATACCATGATAAAAATGAAAATTATGAAAAATTACATGAAACAGGCAATAATACAACAGAATCAGAAGAAATAGAAGAAATAATTGAAGACGAAGAACCTAACAATGATAAATCACCTTATTTGCGTGAAACATTGAATCAATTTTCACAAAAACACGGTTTCGGTGAATTAAATGTTGAATCTGAAGGATACGGATGGACATTAACTGAAACATTAAAAAATGGTACAACATACAGACTTGGAAGAATCAATAATCCTGAAGATGGATTCCCGTTCACACCTGAGACACTTCAAAAATCGCTAGAAAACTTTGAAAAAGTAATGGGGCTTAGAGCTGAATTATATAGCAGACAAAGTGCAATTGAAAGTCATGGTGGCATATCTGCATTGCCAAAAGTACAAAAAAATCTACCTGAAATTGCATATGCAAGTAGCCCATCAAGAAAAATTTCTGATAATTTGGCTGCAATTCGTGAAATGATTCGCCTCGAAAAAGCGGAAGAAAATGGTGAAGAACTTTATGACAAAAGAAGTAACCAGTATAATAGCAAACAAAATTCCGAAAATCGTCTAAGACGTTACAGCGGTTGGGGCGGACTGCCACAATTATTTGATGAAAGTTTTCATCAGTATGATTATTATAGAAAACAACTAAAAGAAATGCTGACTGACGAAGAATATGCAAATGCTCGCTCTAGCACACTAAATTCACATTATACACCACAAATCATTATTGATTCAATGTACAAAGCAATTCAAAATATGGACTTGCCACGAGACGCACGCATTTTAGAGCCGTCTTGTGGCACAGGCAACTTTATCAGCAGAATGCCCAATAGTTTTAGCGATTCTGAAATTACTGGCATTGAAATTGATAGTATTACTGCCAGAATTGCAAAGCAATTACACAGAGAAAAATCTAATGTACAGATTGTTCAAAATGGTTTTGAACATACGAAGCTAGAAAATGATAGCTTTGACCTTGTGATTGGCAATGTGCCATTCGGTGATTATAACCTGAATGACCCTGATTATAGAGAAGATTGGCGAATTCATGACGCATTCTTTCGTAGAGCATTGGACAAAGTTGCCTCTGGTGGAGTAGTTGCTTTTGTTACATCATGTGGAACACTTGACAAGAAAAATCCAAAAATCCGTGAGTATCTGACGGAACAAGCAGAACTTGTTGGTGCAATCAGATTACCGAATAATGCTTTTTCATCAGCAGGAACAAAAACACCTACTGACATAATTTTTTTGAAAAAGCGTGAAACAGCTTTGCAATTCCATGAAAAAAAGCCTGATTGGTGCTATACTGTGCCTGACCCTAATGGCAGTGGTTTGAACATTAATGCTTACTTCGCACAGAATCCGCAAATGGTACTTGGAAAAATTGAAAAATCATCTTATCAGGGACGAATGACTTGTACACCAATTCCAAATACTGATTTACAAGTGCAATTGAATGAAGCAATTAAGAATTTGAATGCTAAGATTACAGTAACAAAACGTGAAAAAGCTTTTGCTGAAAGACAGGAAAAAATCGAACCTTGGGGCAAAAATTTTTCCTTTCATATCAAAGATGGCAAAGTATATTACCGTCAGGGTAATAGCATGATTGCTATTAAATGCAAGGATTCTGAAAGAGANCAAATTTCTATGTTGTGTGAAATTCGCACAATAGCGAGAAATTTAATCACCATGCAGAAAAATACTGTTGACGATTCAAAATTGATTCCTCTGCGTGAGCAACTTAATCAAAAATATGATGAATATCAAAAAAANTTTGGTTTGTTATCAGANAAAAAAGTCCAAAANCTTTTTAAAACTGATTCAGATTGTCCAGTTTTGCTAGCATTAGAAACTAAGGACGAAAAAAAAGCAGATATTTTTTCACGTCGTACGGTCAATGCAATGGTTGAAGTTACGTCCGTTAAGACCGTAGAAGAAGCACTACAAATTTCGCTTGACAAAAAAGGNAAGCCAGACATTCCATACATGGCAACGCTATTATCAGATAATTACCCAATGAATTTTTCGCAAGTTTCTGAACAAGTTTGTAAGGAACTTTTGGACAAAGGGTATATCTTCATTGACCCTGAAAAAAATATGCCTGATAAGCCCTATTCTGGTGTTGTAGAACGTAGCGAATATCTTTCAGGCAATGTTAGAAAAAAATTATTATTTGCTACAGAACATGCAAAAATTAATCCAGAATATGAAAGAAACATGCAAGCCTTAAAGCAAGTCATTCCAGAAGACATAAAAGCAGAAGAAATTTCTGCACAAATGGGNTGTACTTGGATTGATTCAGAAGACTATACAGAATTTTTNCANCATTTAAGNGGTAGAAATCAAAATGACCAAAAATGTAGCGTAAATTTTTCNTCAGCAACAGGGGAATTTGAAGTGATAAAAGCAAAAAGTCGTAATAGAGACTTTAATCAGAATGAAACAACAACATATGGCACAAGTGACTACAACATGTATGAACTAGCAAATAAAATTCTAAATCAACGTCGTATTGTTGTAAAGCGAGAATACCCTAATCCAAAGGACAAAAGCCAAACAATTACAANAACAGANGCACAAGCNACTAAAATTGCATTGGAAAAAGCAAAAGCGATTCGTCAAGAATTTGAAAAATGGATTTTCGCAACTCCAGAACGAAAAGAAAAATATGAACGTAAGTACAATGATATTTTTAATAGTCTTGTTGGTCGTGANTACGATGGCTCACATTTAACTTTTTCTGGACTTGCCAANAATTTTGAACTACGACAACACCAGAAAAATTGCGTTGCAAGAGCAGTATATGGCGGAAATACACTTGCTGCACATGTTGTCGGTGCTGGAAAATCAGCTGTCATGTTTACATCAGTTATGAAAAAGAAAGAATTAGGCTTAATTAATAAAGCCTGTGTAGTTGTTCCAAAAGCACTAACTGAACAAACTGCAAGCGAATGGCGAAAATTGTACCCTGATGCCAAAATTCTGACTGTTACAAATGACGATTTGTCTACAGAAGCTAAAAGAAATTTATTCACGGCAAGGGTAGCAACAGGTTCATATGACGCTGTGATTATGTCACAGGAACAATTTGAAAAAATTCCTATGTCCCGTGAATATCGTGCAAAATTTATACAAAAAGAAATTGACGACTTGGCAGATATGCTCCGTGAAAAGAAATTACAATCTCATGGAAAAAAAGATTATTCTGTCAAANCAATCGAAAAAGCTAAAAAACAATTGGAAGCCAAACTTGAAAAATTGCTTAACCCAAAAAGTAAGTCAAAAGCNAAAGATGATTTGCTTGAATTTGAGCAATTGGGCTTTGATTACCTTGTATGCGATGAAGCACATGCCTATAAAAATGGCTTTGTTGTGACCAAAATGACGAATGTCGCAGGAGTTACAACAAGACCATCAGGAAGAGCAGAAGATATGCAAATGAAGACAGATTATTTCAACCAAACGCTCGGACAAGGACACATTCTATTTTGCACAGGCACACCTGTAAGTAACAGCATGACAGAATTATACGTCATGACACGTTATCTNCGTCCAGATTTGCTTGAACAAGCAGGCGTAGCAAGATTTGACGACTGGGCAGCAACATTTGGAAANGTAGTAACGAAAAATCAACAAGGNGCAGACGGAAAATTGAAATTAAGAACNGCTTTTGCTAAATTTGCAAATTTGCCTGAATTGATGGCAATGTACAAAGAATTTGCGGATGTTCAAAGTGCTGAAAAATTACAATTACCACGCCCAGCTTTAAAAACAGGCAAGCCTCAAATTGTGAAAGTTTCAGCAAGTCCTGAACAAAAAGAGTATGTCAGAAGTTTAGCACGCCGTGCAAAAGCAATTTCAGATGGTGTGGTAGAACCTAGTGAAGATAATCTTTTGAAAATCACAAGTGAAGCTCGGCTCGTTGGATTAGGCAATCAAGCGATTGCCTCCCTCTATCAAAAAAATGGAGAAGATATTCCAGAGGGATTTCTTGATGTCAAAGATAGCAAAGTTGACAAATGTGTTGAAAATGTGGCACAAATTTATCATGATAAAAAAGAGCAAAATGGCGTGCAAATTATTTTTTCAGATATTGCTGTAAATTCTGATAATGGAAATTTCTCAGTATATGACTATATNAAGAAAGAACTAATAGAAAAGGGCATTCCAGAAGATGAGATTATCTTTGCACCAAAAGCGGACGCTAAGAATCGTGAAGCAATTTTTCAAGATATTAATAACGGAAAATACAAAGTCGTGATTGCAAGCACAGGAACACTTGGAACAGGAGCAAATATTCAGGAAAATCTTTATGCATTACATCATGTGGACATTCCTTGGAAGCCATCAGATTTTGAACAACGTGAGGGAAGAATTCTCCGCCAAGGAAANAATTTTGATGAAGTAGAAATTTTTAATTATGTAACAGAGGGAACGCTTGATAGTTACTTGTATCAAACAGTCACNGATAAAGCTAGATTCATCGCACAGCTTTTAGATGACAAATGTCCTGCAAGAGTTTCAGAAGATTGTGACGAAAAAGTTTTGACATTTGGTGAAATTCAGGCAGCAGCAGAGGGAAATCCAGATTTTAGACGAAGAATTGAGTTAAGCAACGAAATTGAAGAACTTAAAATGCTAAAAAAAGCTTATATGCGTGAAACTGCAATCACAGAACAAAAAATTGAAGATATTCCTAAACAAATCGCAGGAAAACAGCAATTACTTGAAAATATCCAGCAAGATAAATCTTCTGCTACATTAATGAAAAACTTTACATTGACAACAGANTCAGGAAATATTCTAAAAGAAAGAAAAGATATTAATGCATATCTCTTGAGTATGGTACATAGANCNATGAGCAATCCNAATCAGAAATTTCCAAAAGCAAAAATCGGTGGTTTTAAACTTTCTGTGTTTGTCAATGCTATCCATGATAAAATCAAATTTATCCTAAAAGGCAAACATAGTTACCACTGTGACGCTGGTATCNGTGAAAAACAGGACAATATGTCTAGGTTACAACATCTTATTAACAAAGCTATTCCAAACCAAGAAACAGACACAATACATGAAATAGAAAATTTACAGCTAAGCTTGAAACAGGCNGAAGAACGTGCTACTATTCCATTTCCTCGTGAAGAAGAATTGCAAGCCGACATAGAAGAATTACAAGAACTGGAACAAAGACTTGCCAAACTTTCAGAACAGGATGATTCTTTTTTTGATTCATCAGATGACATTTATGACCCTGAAGATGAAGCTGACCCAGTGATTGAAACAATAGAAGAAAAAACAAGCCGTGAAGCACTCTATAGTGTAGATGAAAACGATTATCAACCTACTGAAGAAGATAACTTGAACCAATTTCAAACAACACGAAGAATATAAAAAACATTAATAAATGCCCTCTTCGAAAACTTTAAGGGCATTTATGCTTAAAGGAGTGATAATATAATAAATGAACAAAGAAGATTTTAACAGGTTAGTGCAAGANGCAAGAGAAGCCGATTTAGTCGATTATTTNCGAATAAGTGGCTACACATTGAAAAAATATAGAACTGAATATTATGTGGAAGAAATTCCTGGACTTTGCATTAATCCATCTGAAAAGAAATGGTGCTGTCATTATGCCACTAAAAAAGGCGGTGGCATAGAGGGAAGAATTAATAATTCCATTGATTGCCTTACTGAACTGCTTGGCATGAGTTTTAACCAAGCNGTTCTGGAACTNACTGGAAGAAATATTTCTACAATGCATTCTTATGATTTTCCAAAAAGTCAAGCCCCAGAATACACTTCACCTCCAGTTGAAAAACTTGAAAAAATAAAAAGAACNTTNGAAATGCCACCACCAGCACAAAACATGAGAAGATTATTTGCNTACCTTTGCAAGACTAGAAAAATTCCTGTTGCGATTGTNGANGAANTNGTNCACTCGCAAAATTTNTANCAATCACAGAAAACNGAAANACTAANAGGNGANAANGCNGTTTTTNTTCATAAAAATGCNAAAGGNGAAATTATTGGCGGTGAAATTCAAGGAATTACTTCTTTNAAACGTTTNAAAGGTGTAGTTGCTGGAACTCGTGACAGCGTNTTNATGTTNACNCCNTATCCNGCAAAAGANGGNAAANTAAAAAGGGCATATTTGTTTGAGAGTGCAATTGANNTGATGAGTTTNTANTCATTNTGTNANAAAAAAAANAAATTNATGNNAGGTNCANCNTTCATTTCAATGGCTGGNCTAAANCCAACNATTCCAAAAAAATTACANTCTGANGGAGTNGAAATTATTTCTTGTGTNGATAATGATNATAAGGGTAGNCAGTTTGAATCAGACAATGGTTTNNTTCGNTCTGAAAGCGTAAAGAAACATCTTGACTATCAAGGATTNAAAGATTGGAANGAACTNCTNGTTTTTCAAAGTGAAAATAAAAATTTGAATCTGATGGAGAATCAGCAACAAAAAAATTTATCATTATCAAANCTTTTTAAGAAGAGAGGTGNCAATTNGTGAACAATAATAAAAATAAGAAAAACAGACGTGGTGCTGTNGAAGTTTTCATGACAAGAGATTTTCTAAATTCTATGATTTCTGTTTTAGAAAATTATATTGCTATTGATACNACAAATAAATANAGCNTATATGCCAAACGATTAAAAAATAAGATTTTGAATCATGGAAGAAAATTCATATACAATGATGAAGAGCAAGTTGTTATTTATTTTTATGAGCNTGAAGCAGCATTGCTTATCAAACTATTTTCAATTTATGTCAATGCGATTGAAGAAACACCAGAAAACTATTTTGACAGAATTGGAAAAACAAAAAATAACAATTAAAAATTTCTAGTTTGTTTAACAAGCTAGTTATATAAAATTATAAAAAAGGGTTTGGGAATTTCCCAACTGCGGAGCAGATAAAAACTTCTCACTTAAATTTTTTTGGAGAAAAAATAAATTTTTTTANAAAATTTGTGAGAAGTTATAGNCNTCAAGGTCGCAGACTTTGCCCAATAAGTGTAGCCGAGCGAAACAGTCTGTTTTGATATGCCCATCAGGGTATGTCAAAACAGATATTGGGTTAACACTATCTGTTTTGACATGAATTAATGGATTTTTTAATTTTTAGAGATATACAAAGAAAAATTTTACTAGATTGAAAAGAAAGAGGTTGGACATATGAAGCAATTAAGTATAAGCTTCACACTAGGAAAAGCTAGCATTCAACATGGAGCAAATATAGACCATAACAATAGAGAATTCATCGCTAAAAATGTTAACCAAAGTAAAACACATGAAAATGTTACTTATGTTAAACAGACTGTAGAAAATGCTTACACCGAACTTTTTGAAAAAGCAGTAGAAGAATACAATGCTAATCAAAAACGAAATGACAGAAAAATTTCAAACTACTATGAACACATTGCAAAAGGTAGACGTGAAGAAGCTTTTTATGAAATCGTTGTTCAGTTTGGTGATAGCAAGACCGCACCTTGTGGAAGTGAAAATGGAAAACTCACAAAACAAATGCTTGACGAATATATTCGAAGTTTCAAACAACGAAATCCAAATTTGCATATTTTCAATGCTGTTCTGCACATGGACGAAGCAACACCACATCTACATATTGATTTCATTCCATTTTACACACAAGGAAGAAAGAACGGTCTGAGCAAGGGCGTGTCTATGAAATCAGCATTAATAGAACAAGGATTCAATCCGAAAAGCATAAGAGAAAATCAGTTGACTGCATGGGAGAAGAGCGAGCGTACTTATATGGAAGAACTCCTAAACAGACATGGCTTTACAAGAGAAGATAAGAATGCAGATTATGTTCATCAAACTGTTGAAGATTTTAAGAAAACACAAGATGAAAAGAAAATAATTCCTGCTATCCGAAAAATCAAAAATATTTCTGATTCTGAATTATCTGTTGAACATGTTCGGCAACTGAAAAAGAAATTACTTTCATTGGAAAGAAAAAACGAAACATTAGAAAGTCAAAAACACTCGCCTTACAAATCTTTTTACTACTCTAATCCAGATAAGCAATCTTTTGTTCAGGCTAAGCTTGATGAATTGAAAATTCCATATCGTGAAACAGAAAACGGATTTGAAGCACAAGAATGTTATGTGGAACAAATTAGGAAGATAGAAAAAGCATACAAAACTCCTCGTACATCTGCAAGAGAAAAACTCCAACAAGATATTGATAGACTTTTAATGCAATCAAAAACTTTTGATGAACTTCTTGAAAAACTGAAAAAAGAAAAATATATTGTTAAAACAGGAAAATATATCTCTGTTAAATCTACAAACAGCAATCAATTTATTCGCTTGAAATCGCTAGGAGAGTTTTACAGCGAATACGCTCTGAAAAACAGAATTAAAGCAAAATTAAAATATGAGCGTGAACTTGCCCAAAAAATCAATATGCAAAAATCAAAACATGTAGCACATTCAAGTCCACAAGTCATTATATTACGAACAATTCAGTTTTACACTATTACATTTGCAAAAGGTGCATTGCCAATGCAAAAACGTGACTCCAAAAAGCCATTTTCTTGGACAAATGATTCTGAACTAGATAAACTTCTGGAATTGAATCAAAAAATCAATTCTGGTGCAACACTTGAAACACTCCAAAAAGAATTTTCAGATTTAGAAAAAAGTGTTTCTGAAAAAGAAAAAGAGGTGGAGAAATCAAAAGCTGATTTACAATCTTTTTATAACCTGAGAGAACAAATTCAGATTGTTTTCGAGGGAAAAAAATCAGAAATTTTTTCTCCAGAGCAAGCCAAACAAGCATTAAAAGCTTATCCAAATATTACAGTAGAAAATTATCACAATATTGATGTTTTGATTAGTGATGAAATAGAAAGTCTTCAAAAAGTAAATCATGACTACCAAACTGAAAAAGAAAAGCTAGAGAAAGCAGAAAAATTATTATCTATGGCTGAAAAAGTCATGGGCGGTACTTACATACAATCACTTGTTAGTGCTGAACGTGAACGACGTGAATCAAAATATATTCCAAATGGACTAAAACCAGCATAATACATAGCATAATTTAATAAAGAAAGAAAATTATAAAAATGTTGGAAATTGATTGACTTTTTTTATAAAATAAGATATAATAAAGATATATTAGTATAAAAAGGAAGTGATAGTATGAAAAAAATTGGTGATTTGTTAACAGCTTTAGGCATTGTAGGTTTTCTTGCTGTTGTATTAGAACTTATCATCGGATGGAAAATGATTCCACAATCTATTATTCTCCAATTTATTATAGGAAGTTTTATACTCTTCCTGATTGGTATGATAATAAGAAATTCTAAAGAAAACGGGAACAAATCTAATGGAACAGATATGAAACAAATTGGAATTTCACTTCTTATCTTTGGTGCAATATTACTTTTCCTCGCTCTTTACGGTTTATTTACTGGAAGTACGTCATCTGTGCTTGTACAATTTGTTAATAACCGTTTCCCATTTTTAGTTATATTTGGACTTGTATTTCTATTAGCAGGGATTATTTTTAGAAGTATTGGCAAGTCAAAAGAAAATAATAACCATGAGTAAGAAAGGAATTAAGAAGAATGAATTATGAAACATGGTTGCAATTGACTGATGAGCAACAGAAAGAAGTACCAGACGAAGAACTTCCTGAAATTCCGTTTGAACAACTAGAAAACAAACTGACATACTCAAAAATGATTCGTCAAGATGGCGAACTTGGTTGGAAAATCACACAAAAAGTAAAAAACGGAGAAAATACTAGATGGTTTCCTGTATACATGTGCAAAATAGTCTCTGGACAAGAATTTTGGTACAAATTCGATCCAATATGTGGTCTTTATAGTCTGAACTTGGTAGGACTTGAACCATCCATAGAAGAAGAACCAATTGGCAACTACGGCATGCAGTGGATTAATTTCATGGAAAAAAATTATCCACACCTTGTAGAACTAATGTGGTTTCACCACAAATTTTTAACAGTAGCTCGAAAAGTAGATGAGAATGCTGACCACTATAGAGAACTTCTTGATAAACAGTATGTAAAATCATATCCTCGTCCTGATACTGACAGCTTTGAAGAACTCCTAAAATGGGAGCAAGAGAGGGCTTTTTACACGGATAGCACAACAGTGAGAGAACGTGTTCTAATTCCATACACAGAAGATTTGCTAGGTGAAACAAAAGAATAATTATTACTGAAAAGAGAGCAAATGCTCTGTTTTCTCTTGACAATGTACTATAAATAGTGTATAATATATATTAGAGGAAGTTCAAAAAATAAATATCCAAAAATTGAGAAAGTAGGTGCTGAAAATGTCATTATCAGATAGTAGAAAAAAAGCTAATACTAAGTGGAATAAAACTCACATGAAAACACTTTCTGTTTGCTTAAGGAAAGAACAAGCTGAAAAATTCAAAAAGATTGTTGAGAGAAAAGGGCTTACTACAGCTGGAATGTTAAGAAAATTTGTGTTATCACAAATTGAAGAAGAAAATATTTAATAAATTATAGTTATAAGGAGATTGTACGATGTCAAAGGAAAAAGAAATTATTCCTATTACAAATGATGTCATGTTTAAAGCGTTATTTGTTAGGAATCCGAATTTACTAAAAAGTTTTCTAGTTGATGCACTAAGTCTGGATAGTAATTCTGTTACTAATATAAAAATTAGAAATACAGAATTAGTTCCTACCTTTTATGAGGGAAAACTTACACGCTTAGATATTTTAGTGGAAGTGAACAAAAAAATTATCAATATTGAAATGCAAGTTGCTAGAAAAGAAGATTATAAGGAACGTGCCTTATACTACTGGGCAAGAATGTATAATGAAGAATTAAAAGAGGGAAAAGCTTATAGTGAAGTACCAAAATGCATTTGCATTAATATTTTAGGTTTTAAAATGTTTGATTGTCAGGAATATCACTCATCATTTTCTGTTCTTGAAGATAACCGTCATGAACTTCTAACAGACAAAATGCACATCCATTTCTTTGAGTTGCCCAAGGTGAAAAAGATTAGTCCAGAAATTAAATCAAAGAATGAAAACACCTTAAAATTATGGCTACAGCTTTTCAAGGCTGAAAGTAGAGAGGAGTTGGAGATTTTGAAAACAACAAATTTAGAAACATTTAGGAATGCTGTAGATGTTATCTATGATTTAAGCAAAGATGAACAAATTAGAGAATATGTTAGACAGCGTAAAAAAGCAGAACAAGATTATTATTCCGAAATGGCACATGCAGAAGCTAGAGGTGAGGCTAGAGGTGCAGCCAATGAACGTGCAAATTTGATTGCAAAATGGAAAGCTAAGGGAAAAACTGATGAAGAAATTCAAGAACTTTTAGCCGATTAAACACCAAAAAACAAGGATAAGCTATACTTATCCTTGTTTTTTTGCATTATATTGATTATAGTCCATATTCCTTTACTTTTCTGTAAAAACGGCTTGGTTTCATGCCAAGTTTTTGCATAGTCCTCTTTGCAGTTTGCTTTCCGTCTCTCCAGAGCTTACACTCCATCTGTAAAGCCGTCAGGTCGACTGGTATCGGCTGTCTGCCTTTATATTTTCCTGCCGCCTTAGCAATAGCAATGCCCTCTCGTTGTCGTTCTCTAATAGTCTCACGCTCTAGCTCTGCTAGTCCTGCAAACACGGTCAATATAAATCTTCCCTGTGGCGTTGTGGTATCAAGCTGTTCTCTCAAGCTGATAATTTCAACGCCTTTTGCTTGAAGCTCATCAACCAGACGTAACATATCTGCACTACTTCTTGCAAGTCTGGCATATTCGCTTACAACCAAAACATCACCATCACGAACATAATCAAGCATTTTTTTCAGTTCTGGACGGTTGGTGTCTTTTCCACTGCACTTATCAATAAAAATTCTATGCATAGGTTTTCCAAATCTTTTCAATGTTTCAAGTTGTCTAGCTTCATTCTGGTCAACGCTGGACACACGAACATAGCCTATGTAAGTTTTTTCTTTCATTGTATCACCAACTTTTAAATTTTTATTTATTTAAGTCTAGCATGTTTCAAAACATATGTCAATAGGAAATTTTGATTTATATGGAACACTATCCTAAAATTTAAGAGGGGTGTACCCTTTGTGCATGACAAAAGGCTAGAACAATTTTCTTTTCAGTGAAGTAAAACAAATTTCTTTTCTAATTTCTAAGTTTCTGACTAGTTTAGAAGTGAGCAAGCTGGGGCGGAAAAATTATACTTTCCTTTTTCTTTTTTTCCGTTTTTTTCTTGTTTCTGATTTAGTTCTTACGATTTCATATTCTTAACTCTAGTATAGCAAACAAAAAAATCATTTCCTCTTAATTCCAAAAATACTATCTGCTGTGTTTTTCTAACCTATTTTTTTATTTTAAAAGAAGAACAATTTTCTTTTCAGTAAAGTGAAATAAATTTCTTCTTAAATTATTTAGTATTTAGCAAATTGTCAATCCATCAGACTGACAGACTATACTAATATGTATTTTATTTTTTTTTATTTTATTATCCGATAATTACCACGGGTGGGAAATCTCGTTTAGGGTAAAACTCCAAAAAAAAGCCATTTTTTCGATTATTCAGATTGCTTTTTTGTATCTTAAGCATATCTCACCAGAATCAAAAAAATGTTATGAAAAGAGCAAAATTAATTCCTATACTATTTTTATGACAAAATAGCTAATTCATAATAAATGTAAAAATTTTTATTGTTACTTCATTTATATTTGGACAGCACGAAAAAACCGATTTTCATCAGTTTTTTTTCGATATTCATAATAAACCTATCTTATGTACTATTTTAATAATCAAAAGGGGATTTTATGTTTTTGTTTATATTATTCATACTTGCGTAAAGATGAGCATTGTACGCTTGATATTCCCCATTTAAGTAATTTATTAGCATTTTAGAAAGGTAGCTTTTTTTGTTAGATTTTGGTGGATATTTTTCAATTTTTTTACAGTAATAAATGAAGAAACTTTTCATAAAATCGTAAATGGAATTTTCGGCTGTTTCACGTTCATATTCATCTTTTCCGCCCCAGTTGATGTAGTTTAAGTAAGAAATTAAATTGTGGCAGTTCACTTGGTCATTACAGCATTTGCCTGTCTGGAGAACTTCTGCAAGGCATGAAATAGCGTATTCTGAAAATGACTTAAATTCACCACTTTCAAGAGTATCCCAGTGCATTAAGAATTTCAGTGTATTTTCCATATTTTCATGATTATATCTTAAATCTTCAGGTATAATACATTCTCTCACGTCATACTCGAATTCATCAATGTCAAAAGAAGACCAGAATTCTTCTGCACTATTGAAACTAATACCATAGTATTCCTCATTAGCATATCTTGTAAGTAGGGAACAATTCAGTTGTGTGAGCATTTCCCTAAAACTTAATGTCTTTGGTATTTCTTCCTCTGGTTCTGGCTTGTTAGGTTTTTTTCTAACTGTAAACCCCTCTGCTTGTGCTTGTGCTTGTGTCAATTGTTGTACATGTACAGTTTCTAACTCATATTCTTTCAGAATGTTTACCATTGTTTTTCTAGTATAGCTGTATTTCGCATTTGGATTTTTCAGATTCTTTAGAGCATGAGTGCATTTTTCATCAAGTGTATGCAAGAAAGTATCAAGGGAGTGTTCTTTGTTTATAATTGCATTTAGCTTATCAGTAACAGCATTTAGGCTAATAATTCCATTAGAAATGGCAGAACCTAAATAATCAGCCGTCTTTTCCGCAAATTTTTGAGTAACTTCAGTAACTTCAACAATATTTCTTTTCAGTATAGTAAGTATTTCACTTTCTGGAGTTTCAGATTGTTTAGATTGTATTGTAGTAGTTTCAGTTTCATCAGGCTGTTCAACTTGTTTAACAGGGGACGTAAAGCTTGATGGAGCGTTTGAATTTGATTTTGTTTTAGGCTTATTTTCAGCCTTAGTATGTTTTTTTTCTTTGTCTTCTTTGGCTCTCTGCCTTTTATATTCCAAACATTCCGCACTGGATTCAAAGAAATGGTATGAATAGTTTTCATATTTGCCCATCTTGTCTCTAAGACGTTCCATGACAAGGTAGTTACGCTCTTTTAATTCCTTTAGAACAGAAACAATTTTGGTCTCTCCATCTTTTATGAGTTTACTGAAACCAACAATTGAAAAGCACCATTCTCCCAAAGACAGTACTTTGCTCATAAGTCCAAATCCAGCAAGAGACAGTTCACTGTCCCACGCAAAGCTTGATTGGTCATTAGAAATCATTGTGAAAGGATGTTCTTTTCCTCGTGGAAGTTTGTCACATTGCACATTTGGTACATGCATATTTGCTTTTGTTTTTGATGTCGGCATAAAAATTTCCTCCTAGATTTCAATTTGCTATTGATTTTCTGAAGAAAATGTGTTATACTATACTTAACGAGTTTTATTTTTTATTTGTTTTTTTTGTTTAAAAGTATAGTAAGCATATTTTCTTCTTGCGTCCAGTAGTTTCAACTGGACGATTTTTTTTGCTTATGCTTATTTCTTCTTGATACGTGTGGTCATCTTTATCAGACGACGNTTTTCTTNGCTTNAGCGTCATCAAGTTCGCTTGCTTGCTGTATAGCTTCACGTCTGTCCATCACTGCACCAATCGTAGTTGTGNAGGTGATATATTCATCATCATCTTTTTCTTGAGTTGTGTTTTGAATATATTCATTATCTTTCTCGATAGCTATTTGTGTTTGTAAATTTTCCGCAAGCTGTTCCCAAATTTTTGTACGCAATTGTGGTGAGACAAGTTCAAAGTAAGCTTTTAGAAATTTTTGTTCCATTTCTATATCTGATAGTTGAGTAATCGGATTTTGTGATTCATNGTCTTTACTATTTTCTCTATCAAGAAGATAATCGGTCGTTACACCATAGAAATCNGCAAGTTTACAAAGAGTTTTCGTGCTAACATCACGTTCGTTACGTTCATACTTTGCATAGGTNTTGTGATTCATTTGAAGTTGTTCACAAAGTTTAACAATCGTAACTCCTCTTTTCATACGAAGTGCTTTTAGTTTGTTTCCAATNATATATATCCCTCCTTTCCATTTTGATTATAAATTCAAAATGGAATTGTTTCAACTGAGCGGATTCTTTTTGCTTATGCTTATTTCTTCTTTATGCGTGTAGTCATAGTTATCATACGACGCCTTTCTTCGTTTTAGCATCTTCAAGCTGTATGGCTTCACGTCTATCCATTTCTGCACCAATAGTAGTTGTGTAAGTGATGTATTTATCATCATTCCCTACATTTTCTTGTTCTTTTAGTGCTTCTTGCATTTTTTCTCTTGCTTTAGCACGAAGTTCTGGATCAAGCATAAAATATTTTTTTAGAAACTCTTCTTCTGTTTCAGCTTTTGATAGTTGTGCAATTGGATCTGGTTTAAATGAATCTGTTTCTCTACCAAGTAAATAATCTGTACTGACACCATAAAAGTTAGCAAGTTTTTGAATTGCTGTTATGCTAATTTCACGTTCACCATATTCATACTTTTGATAAGTGTTGTATGGAATTCCAGAACTTTCAGCACAAAATTTCATTGATATTTTTCGCTCCGCACGNANTTTTCTNAGCCTTTCAGGAATAGTCATAGTATCACCTTCTTTCTTATCTTTATATTATAGCACGATTGGGCGAATATGTCAATAGAAATTTTTATTTAAAATTCTTACCTTTCATTATAACACNATTGGGCGAAATTGTCAATAGAAATTTTTATGNAAAATAAAAAATATGCGTTTTTAACAATTAATTGGATATACATTTGTATGATGTAACATATTGACTTTTCGTTCAATTGGGTATATAATAAAAAAAGAGATGTACAAAGGTACTAATAAATTGAAAGGAAGATGAATTTAGTGACTAAAAATAAAAAAGAGATAGTTAAATTTATTGCTGATACATCAGTGAAAGNGAAATCTTCAGATGTAGTGAATGAAGAAGAAATACAAGTTTTACATATGTATCGCAAATTAAATATCATAAACAAAGTTAGTATTACTTCAAGAATAGAGGGAATGCTCGAGGCACAGATGATAGCAAGGCACAGAGGAGTATAATATATGATGGAATTTATACGATGGTTTCTTGAAATTATGGGTAATAAGCTTGAATTTTTGCTTTCAATATCTGTGTATTTTTTAATTCTNTGTGTTGCTTTTAGTTGCTTTTTACGATTACTTAGAACTAATAGGAATGTAANCGAAACAGATAACAAATCTTCTGACACTAAAGTAAAGCTAAGAAAATAACAACAATGATAGGATTGATATTATGCGTGTAAAAAATCCCAATGACAAATCTGTGTTGACGGAACGACAGTGGGCAAAAAAGGGATATGTTAAGAATTATGCGGATTCAGGTAAAAAAAAGTGGATAGCCAAAGATAAATATGTGTTGTATTTGTCAAGAGCAGAAGTACATAAAGCAACTAAAGAAGAATTAAAGGCTTACTGGCATCCAGATCCACAGCATAAAGCACACCTGCAGAAAATATTGGAAGATATACGAAAAATAAAAGAAGAAAGAGAATTCGAAGAAATAGAAATTTGTATTGAGCGTTTACAACAAAAGGTTTCAGTTCTGGAAAAAACAGCTGTACAGCTTATAAAACAAATCAGACTTGCTTCTGATAATCCAGTAGAAGTGATTGTATTTGACTTAGAAACAACTGGATTAGATTATTCTCATGATGAAATTCTGCAAGCCTCTATTATTTCTGGAACAGGCGAAACACTGTATGACAGCTATTTTAAGCCGATATATGCTAAATCATGGAAAGGTGCTGAAAGCGTTAATTATATCACCCCAGAAATGGTAGCAAATGCACCAAATATTTATCAGGAAATGCCTAAAATTAATGCTATTCTAAGCAATGCCAAAACGATTATTGGCTACAATCATTTTGCTTTTGATATTCCATTTCTGAAAGCAAATGGTGCAGTTATTCCTGAAGATGTTGAAATTATTGATGTTATGCTAAAATTTGCACCAATTTATGGCGAATATAGCGAATATTTTGAAGATTACAAGTGGCAAAAATTGACGACTTGTGCAGAATATTATCATTATGACTGGGGAAACGATAAAGCACATAATAGTTTGGCTGATTGCCGTGCCACACTGTTTTGCTATCAAGTCATGAGAGGTGAAAGAAAATGAAAACGTTAGTTATAATAATGGGGACAGTTGCATCGGTAACAACAGCAATAAATTTGGCACTAAACTTGGCTATATTAGATACAAAATCAAAATCAGAGAAATATTACAGAATTTGTGATGGGAAGCATGATTATTATGCTGAAAACTATGAGTATGATTCCTCCAGTAATACAATTAAGTTTATTGATATAGATGGAAGAGAAATCATAATCATTGGAAACGCAAGTATTACTAATTCTAAAGCAAAATAATTTTTATTTGGAAAGGTGAGATAATTTTGAAAAAGGTAAGAAAAATCGGTATATTTAATAACAAAGGTGGTGTTGCTAAAACAACTTCTGTTATTAATCTGGCATACAGTCTGCAAAAGCATGATTACAAAGTGTTAGTAGTTGATTGTGACACACAAGAAAACTGTTTTACATTTTTCATGTCTAGGAAAGATACTTCTAATATTCTTCCAACAGA
>JAAVHJ010000004.1 GCA_014799805.1 Ruminococcus sp. | reverse complement strand
TACAACAACAACTTCCGATCCAAACGGTGGTACGACAACAACTTCCGATCCAAACGGTGGCACAACAACAACTTCTGATCCAAACGGTGGTACAACAACAACTTCTGATCCAAATGGTGGTACAACAACAACTTCCGATCCAAACGGTGGTACAACGACAACTTCCGATCCAAATGGTGGCACAACAACAACTTCTGATCCAAATGGTGGTACAACAACAACTTCTGATACAACTCCAACAGAAACAACTACTACAGAACCAACGCCTGTAAATGTAAAAGATATTAGATTTGAAGTAGACGGCGATACACAAGGCAACAGAAATTTCTATTTCTCCCATGACCCAAGACCATTTGAAGTGGAAGATTTGGTTAAGAGTGCAAAGGTTGTAGAAGTTACAACTGTAGACGGCAAAGAAGTAGAAGAAGAAGTTGATGTGGATATGTCCAAGATTTCATTTGGTCTTGATAAAGATACATCAGATGAAGATTTATCTCCTGAAGATATTGTTGCTAAACTGCAAGCTGATGGTCAAACATTTGCTTACACACTCACGCCTTTGTATATTTTCTATGAAGGTGAAGTAGCTGAAACACAGGTATATGTTTATATTGGTGTAAAGGGTGATGTTAACTTTGATGGTGTTGCAGACGCAGAGGATGCTACAAAGGTTCTGATTTATTCAGCAGAATATGGTTCAGGTAATAAAGATGTTTATATTGCAAGTGCAACAAATCAGGCGGTAGAAGCATTTGCATGGTTCTTAGGAGATGTAACAAGTGAATCAAAAGACTGTGGCAAAACAAGCAATGCAGAGGGTGAAGAAACCTCTGATTTAGATGCAGAAGACGCTACTGATATTTTGATATATTCTGCAGAATCAGGTGGCGGTAACAAACCTGATTGGGCAGATGATATTCTGAGTCGTGGTGCTACGGGATTGCCAAAATTCTCAAAGGCAATTCACGATTGGAAAGTTGAACATCAGAAATAATCCGACAAGTCCGAAAATCCGTAATTGACAGTTATACGCCGTATAGGTGGTAAAATATACGGCGTGTGATATAAATTTATCTGAAAGGAAAATAACGAAAATGAACAAGATTAGCTTTAAAAAGGTAATCGCAGCTGTTGCTGCAATGTCTGTAGTTGCTTGTGGCACATTGTCAATGGTTTCTGTACCAGCAGCTGCAGCTGATACTATTGATGTAACGATTGACCAAAAAACTGTTTCAGTTGAAGAGGCAAAAGCAGGCGTACCAATTTATGTAAGAATGAATGCAGATCATCCTAGTTTCAAAACTCTTGAATTTGGTATTAGTGTTGATGCGAGATGTACTTATGAGGTAATCACTGCCAGCAAAAAAGCTGAAAATTCGGGTGGCGAAGAACTTGACATTAAAATGACAGCTGGTATTGGTGAAGAGCTTACATGGTTAACATACGGAACTGAAGAATCTGATGATTGGTCAGCTAACTTGGTTCTGTTCATGGTAACAGTTGATGACCCACAGCCTGGGGAGACATATGATATCAAATATGAAGCACAAGCTAAAAATGATGGTACTCCAAAGCCAAATAAGTTCCTAGATGGTTCTGTAAACTATGTAGCAGATGGTCTTGTTAATACAACAGATGGTTGGATTCAGATTGAAGGTGGTGAAACAACACCAGAAACAACAACTACAACAACCACAACAACTACAACAACCACAACAACCACAACAACCACAACAACCACAACAACCACAACAACCACAACAACAACAACAACTTCTACAACAACAACAACTTCTACAACACTGCCACCAACAACAACATCTACTACAACAACTTCCACAACTCCTCCAACAACATCTTCCTCTACAACAACTTCTACAACAACATCTTCCTCTACAACATCTTCAACAACAACAACAACTACTACTACAGCTAAGCCAGCAACAACTACAAAAGCAGCTGTTAATAATACCAGAACAACACAAGCTGCTGCTAATAACACAACAACAGTAACGAATTCACCAAAGACCGGTGTTGAAAGTATTCTGCCAATCGCAGGTATTGCAGCAGCAGTTGCAGTATTGGGTGGCGTAGCAGTTGTTTCCAAGAAGAAGAACGACGACTAATTTTAAAAATTAGTAATTCTGATTCTAAAACAAAATTAAATTTTACAGGCTCTCTGTACAAGCAGGGAGCTTGTTTTTTATTTCCTGAATTTCCAAAAAAATTCCAGTTGTAATTAACAACTGGAATTTTTAATTTTTAATTTTCTTCTTTACGATGCATACAATAAGCAAGCGTCATTAAGCTGTCACCAAGATGAACATTTTCAACAATTACATCAGGATTATTGATTTTTAAGTCAAAATGGCTGAAATTCCAGAACCCTGAAATTCCAAGATTAATTAATCTGTCAGCAAGTTGTTGTGCTGCATTTTTAGGAATACAAAGCACAGCTACTTGTGGACAATGCTGTTTGCAAAAACTTTCCAGTGATTCCATTGGCATAATTGTCAGACCTGCTGTAGACGTGCCTTGAATCAAGGGATTATCATCAAAAACAGCAATTAATTTACAGCCACGTTTTTGAAAATCTACATGAGAGGCAATTGTTTTGCCAAGATTACCTGCACCAATCAGAATGACACCAGTATTTTCATGAACACCAAGAATATCACCAATAATTTTACGCAGTTCTACAACCTGATAGCCATACCCTTGTTGCCCAAAACCACCAAAGCAATTAAAATCCTGTCGAATTTGTGAAGCAGAAAATCCCATTCTCAATGCAAGCTCACGGGAAGAAATACGCTCCAGTCCCTCTTGTTCCAATTCACCCAGAAATCTATAATATCTTGGCAAACGGCGAATCACAGGAGTAGAAATTACTTGTTTTCCCATAATTTGCTCCTTTAATTTTTAATCATGATTAACATTACTGCATCAAAGCAGAAAGCCTGATATTAATTTCTTCTAAAAATTCTTTAGAATTTACTTTGCGTTTATTTTCCAGAGAAGATAATAAATATAAATCACCTGTCATAATTCCGTCTTCGATAGTCTGAATTGTTGCCTTTTCAAGCTTATCAGCATAGTTTACTAATTCTGGAATATTATCTAATTCACCACGTTTGCGTAATGCACCACTCCATGCAAAGATAGTTGCAACAGAATTCGTAGAAGTCTCCTGGCCTTTTAAATGTTTATAATAATGACGTTGTACCGTACCATGAGCAGCTTCATATTCATAAACACCAGTTGGAGAAACTAACACAGAAGTCATCATAGCAAGTGAACCATAAGCCGTAGAAACCATATCAGACATGACATCACCGTCATAATTTTTACATGCCCAGATATAACCGCCATTAGAACGAATGACTCTTGCAACAGCGTCATCAATCAAAGTATAAAAATATTCAATACCAGTTTGTTCAAATTTTGTTTTATATTCTGTTTCAAAAATTTCAGCAAAAATATCTTTAAATCTATGGTCATATTTTTTAGAAATCGTATCTTTTGTTGCAAACCATAAATCTTGTTTTAAATCCAATGCATAGTTAAAACATGCTCTTGCAAAGCCAGCAATACTATCATCACGGTTATGCAGACCCTGAATAATGCCATCACCAGCAAATTCATGAATTAATTGTCTGGTTTCGTTGCCGTCTTTGTCCGTATAAACTAATTCAGCCTTACCCCCAGCAGAAACTTGCATTTCTGTATTTTTATAAACATCACCATACGCATGACGGGCAATTGTAATTGGCTTTGTCCAAGTAGGAATATACGGCGTAATGCCTTTTACTAAAATCGGCGTTCTGAACACAGTGCCATCTAAAATGGCTCTGATAGTCCCATTTGGAGACTTCCACATTTCAGACAGATTATATTCAGGCATTCTTGCAGCATTTGGTGTGATAGTTGCACATTTTACAGCAACACCGTATTTTTTAGTTGCTTCTGCACTGTCAAATGTCACTTGGTCTTTGGTTTCCTCACGATGATTTAAACCCAAATCATAATATTCTGTGTTTAATTCTACATAAGGCGTGATTAAAATATCTTTAATCCATTGCCAAAGAATTCTGGTCATCTCATCGCCGTCCATTTCGACTAACGGGGTCGTCATTTTAATTTTTTCCATCGGAAAAAACCTCCTTTAAATTAATTATTAATGATTTAAATACTTACCTGCTTGAGGGTCAGCAAATATAATTTTCACATGTTCTGGAACAAAATTCAAAATTGCTTGTTCAAACATGGGATAAATAGATTTTCGCTTATTTCCAAACATGCCACAGCCAAATGCACCTAAAATTAATATATCAGCGTTCTGCATGGCTGCAAGTTTGATAATATTATTAATACGATTTTGCATGATAAAATCTAGTTTTTGATTAGAAAATAAAAATTTTGCAAAATTTCTATTCACGGCTGGACAAGTAATAAAATTACAAGTGATTAAATTATTCAATAAATTTCCTGTATTATCACGGATTAACGGCACGTTTTCAGAATATATCATATAATCTGTATAATTCGGCAGAATATGCAAACGATTTGCTTGATAATAAGCTTTTGCCGTGCGAATACTATAATATAATAAACTTGCACGGCATAAAGCTTCTTCCTGTGCATTACCGCCTAACATATATCCGCCACCTGGAAACATGGCATTTGCAAAATTTAATGCAATTATTTTACTATCAGCTTTTAATTTAAATTCTTGTAAAATTGCCGAAATAGTATCTGTTTTGACAAAACAATCTTGCATATTAAAATTTTTTTTAGAAATAAAATTTTTATCATGCTTGCATTGTTCTGGTGAATAAACTTTTGATTGCATATCTGGATAACAACCAGATTTAAAAATTTTATCATTTTCAAGTTTTATTTTTAAAAAATTTATCATGATTGCTTTTCTGTGCAGGAAATAATTTATTTATTTTAAATTTTCTCTAGTATAATCCAGTAAACCACCAGCAAGCATAATATCTTTTGTTCTGCCAGTCATTTCACAAAGAACAGGAATTTTTTTGCCTGTTGTCTGATTGATAATATCAAACTGTGTCTGACCAGTTTGAATTTTCTCACGAATGTCAGCAAGTTCTAATACATCACCTTGTGAAATGCTGTCATAATCAGATTCGTTTACGAAAGTTAAAGGCAAAATTCCTGCATTGACTAAATTTGCCCTGTGAATTCTGGCAAAAGATTTCACCAATACAGCTTTAATGCCAAGATATAATGGTGCAAGTGCTGCATGTTCACGGGAAGAACCTTGTCCATAATTAGAACCGCCTACAATAATGCTTTTGCCTAATTCTTTTGCTCTTGTCGGGAAAGTTTCATCACAGACTGTAAAGCAATGCTGTGAAATGGCAGGAATATTAGAACGCAATGGCAAAATTTTTGCACCAGCAGGCATAATATGGTCAGTTGTAATATTATCTTCCACTTTGAGAGAAACAGGAGCTGTAATAGAATTTTCTAATGGAGCTGTTTCTGGGTAAGGCTTAATATTAGGACCTCTTAGAATTTCTACACTGTCAGCTTCTTCTTCAGATGCAGGAAGTGCAATCATGTTATCATGTACTGTAAATTTCTCAGGCAATACAAATTCTGGCATATCGCCAATTTCTCTTGGGTCAGTTAAATAACCTGTTACAGCAGAAATTGCGGCTAATTCTGGAGATACTAAATAAATTTGTCCGTCTTTTGTTCCAGAACGTCCTAAGAAATTTCTGTTAAATGTTCTTAGAGAAATACCAGCAGAATTTGGAGATTGTCCCATACCAATACAAGGACCGCAAGCACTTTCTAAAATTCTTGCACCTGCGTCAATCATAATAGATAATAAGCCCATATCAGCCATCATGTTTAATACTTGTTTTGAACCTGGAGCAATTGATAAAGATACATCAGGGTGAACAGTTTTTCCTTTGAGAATATGGGCAACTTTCATCATATCCAGCAAAGAAGAATTTGTACAAGAGCCAATGCATACTTGGTCAATTTTTAATTTGCCGATTTCTGCAACACTCTTGACATTATCAGGAGAATGCGGACATGCTGCCAAAGGCACAAGTTCAGACAGATTAATTTCAACGATTTCATCATAAACAGCATCATCATCAGCTTTTTGTTCAGACCAGACTTCGCCTCTGCCCTGTGCTTCTAAGAATTGCTTTGTAATTTCATCAGATGGGAAAATAGACGTTGTTGCACCTAATTCTGCACCCATATTTGTAATCGTTGCACGTTCTGGCACAGATAAAGTTTTTACACCTTCACCACAATATTCAATGACTTTGCCAACACCGCCCTTAACAGATAAGCGTTTCAGAACTTCTAAAATCACATCTTTTGCAGCTACCCATGGGGAAAGCTTGCCTGTTAGATTTACTTTTACAATTTTAGGATAAGTAATATAATATGCACCGCCACCCATAGCAACAGCAACATCAAGACCGCCTGCACCAATGGCAATCATACCAATGCCACCGCCTGTTGGTGTATGACTGTCAGAGCCTATTAAAGTTTTACCAGGAATTCCAAAACGTTCTAAATGCACTTGATGACAAATGCCGTTACCTGGTCTTGAAAAATAAATGCCATGTTTTTTCGCAACAGAACCAATAAATCTATGGTCATCTGCATTTTCAAAGCCATTCTGTAGCGTGTTATGGTCAATATAAGCAACGCTTCTTTCTGTACGAACACGTGGCACACCCATCGCTTCAAATTCAAGATATGCCATTGTACCTGTTGCATCTTGTGTCAAAGTCTGGTCAATACGAATCCCAATTTCCTGACCTTTGACGGGTTCACCGTCAACTAAATGCGATTGCAGGATTTTTTCTGTGAGTGTCAAACCCATTGTAATCATTCCTTTCAAGAAAGTTTATATATTTATTATACAACGAAAAACAGTATTTGTCAACTATTTCACAAACTAAACTTATTTTATTATTTAAAAATATATATTTTTTTATTTATAAAAAACTGAAACAAGTCGGGTGACAAAGCCGACTTGTTTCATGTAGAGCGTTAATAGTATTCAGAAAATTCTGAACCCAATTTATCATAACATATTTTTACTGATTTGTCAAGAGCAAATATATTATTTTGACATATTTAGACAGATTTTAGAATTTTTAAAAATAATAACAGGAATAGACTTGACAAATAGCAAAAAATTCAGTATGATATAATAAAGGGTCTAAAATTAATTAAAAAATCTGGAGGGATTTTTATGCAAAAAATTCATGTACCTGTCAAAAATGCTTATGATGTTATCATAGAAAAAGGCATTTTGCAGAAATGCGGAAAATTAATTCAGGAATTAAATATCACATCTGCAAAGCATTTTGTCATAATTACAGATGATAATGTAGATAAGTTTTATGCAGATATTGTAGTAACATCATTGAAAGAAAATGGTTTTCAAGCTGAAAAATTTGTATTTCCACATGGGGAAGCATCTAAAAATGCAGAAATATTATTAAAAATTTATGCATTTTTGTGTAAACAAGAAATTACCCGCAGTGATTGTTTAATTGCATTAGGCGGGGGTGTTGTCGGAGATATTACAGGTTTTGCAGCTGCGACTTTTTTAAGAGGTCTGCCTTATATTCAAATTCCAACTTCGTTATTAGCACAAGTAGATTCTTCTGTCGGTGGGAAAACAGCAATTGATTTGCCAGAAGGCAAAAATTTAGTAGGTGCTTTTAAACAGCCGTTAGCTGTATTCTGTGATTTCAATACATTGCAGACTTTGCCAGAAGAATTTTTAATTGACGGCATGGGCGAAGTAATTAAATATGGCATGATTGCAGATGCAGAATTATTTGAAAATTTATGTCAGTACGATTTGCAGAGTATTAAAAATCATTTTGATGAAATCATTCCAACGTGCATTAAAATTAAACGTGATGTTGTCGCACAAGATGAATTAGATACTGGTTTGCGAATGATTTTAAATTTCGGTCATACGTTGGGACATGCCATTGAAGCATATTATCATTATGAAAATTATACACATGGTTGTGCCGTTGCAATTGGTATGTGCCTAATGACAAAATATTTTAACAATTCACAAGATTATAAAAAATTAAAATCCTGTGTAGAAAATTATAAATTGCCGACAGACGTACCAGTAGCGATTCAAGAATTAGTTTCTCTGTGTGGGAATGATAAAAAGCGTTCAGGAAGTCAATTGCATTATATTGTATGTTCCCCAATCGGAACAGCAAATATTAAACTTGATTCTGTTCGTGAATTCCAGAAACATTTTGAAAGGGTAATATAATATTATGAATATAGAAATTCAGCCTGGCAAATTAGTTGGTACAGTGAAAATACCATCTTCTAAAAGCATGGCACATAGAATGCTGATTTGTGCAGCATTAAGCAAGGGTATTTCCCAAATAGAGGGGATTAATTTTTCAAAAGATATTCATGCAACAATTTCTGTTATGGAGGCGTTGGGGGCAAAATTTGAAATACAAGAACATAGTGTCACTGTTACGGGGATTCGGGAAATTCCTGCAACGGCTTTTGCAAATTGCTGTGAGAGTGGCTCAACGTTAAGATTTTTAATACCAGTAGCCGCCGCATTGGGTGTGGAAACGACTTTTACAGGGCAGGGCAGATTGCCTGAAAGACCAATCACGCCTTATGTACGGGAGCTGTCAAAGAAAAATATTAATTTTTTAAATTATCAAAATACAATGCCTTTTACGATAAATGGCAGATTAGAACACGGAAAATTTGAACTGGAGGGGAATATTTCTTCACAGTTTATTTCAGGCTTATTATTTGCATTGCCATTACTAAGAGAAGATTCAGAAATTATATTAACTTCTCCATTAGAATCAAAGCCTTATGTTGACATGACAATTGATTGTATGCAACAGTTTGGTGTTTGTGTCAAAGAACAGGAAAATAGCTATCATGTATTCGGCACACAGCATTATCATGCGAAAAATTTGCAAGTAGAGGGCGATTTTTCACAGGCAGCATTTTTCTATGTCGCAAATGCTATCGGCAATCAGGTTGTATTACAGAATATTCCTGAAAATTCTAAGCAAGGTGATAGAAAAATTATTGAAATTATTGAACAGATGTGTTATCATAAAAATACAGAACAAGATATGTTTAAAATTGATGCTAAAGATATTCCAGATTTAGTGCCAATTCTAGCAGTTTTGGCGACATTTGCGGACAAACCAACAAGAATTTTTGGAGCAGAGCGTTTACGTATTAAAGAAAGTGACCGTTTGGAAACAACAGCAAATATGCTGAATGCTTTGGGCGGTCATATAAAAATTTTGCCAGACGGATTGGAGATTCAGCCAGTAAAAACTTTGCATGGCGGTGTAGTTGATAGTGCTGGTGACCATAGAATTGCTATGTGCGGTGCAATTGCCGCAACAAGAGCAACAGAAACAGTGACAATTCTGGGGGCAGAATGTGTTGATAAATCTTATCCTACTTTTTTTGAGGATTATATAAAATTAAGGGGGAATTTATAAATGGCTTCTATTTGGAATAATCATATTGCAATTTCTATTTTTGGTGAGGCAAAAGGTCCTGCAATTGGTATTACAATTGATAATTTACCCGCAGGTGAATATCTTGATACACAAAAAATACATCAGTTTTTGACAAGATACAGTATGAAACAAAATCCTTATGAAGAATTACATCAAGTGATGTCGGGCATTCTAAACGAACGGACAACAGGTTCACCATTGTGTGCGTTTATTCAGAATACAGAACAGCCTGTGCAGGAAATTTCACAAATTAATCGTCTGCCCCGTCCAGGACATGCAGATTATACGGGAACATTGCGTTATAATGGCTTTAATGACATTCGTGACGGCGGACATGTTTCCACTGCTATGATGGCATCGTTTTGTTTTGCTGGAGCTGTCTGTGGTCAAATTTTGGAACGTCGTGGCATTTATACAGGTGCACATATTCAGGAAATTCATGGCATTCAAGACAAAAATTTTAATTACACCACTGTCACAAAAGAAGATATTCTAGCCATACGTTATAAAAAATTTCCTGTGATTCAAAATGCACAGGGGAGAAAAATGCAAGATGATATACAAGCTGCTTTTGATGGCGGTGAAACATTAGGCGGTGCAATTGAATGTGTTGCTGTGAATGTTCCTGCTGGAATTGGTTCCCCTGTATTTAATGGGCTTGAAAATACAATTGCACAGTTATTATTTGCCTTACCAGATATTCGAGGGCTTGAATTTGGTGCTGGATTTCAAGTAACGGAAATGACAGGCAGTCAAAGCAATGATAATTTTTATGTTGATGAACATGGACATGTGAAAACATATTCTAATAATCATGGTGGTATTTTAGGCGGTATTTCTTCTGGTATGCCAATTGTTTTGCGTGTGGCATTTAAACCCTCTGCAACAGTTGGAAAAATACAGAAAACTGTAAATTTATCCAGCATGGAACAGGAAGAAATTCAGGCAGAATCTTATCTGGAAGCTTGTTTATTACCAAAGCTTGTGCCTTGTGTAGAATCTGCTGTGAATATTGCATTACTTTCACATATGTTAGATTATCCGCATTTTTGTTAAATTTCAGAAGGAAGGGATATTAAAAAATGCGTGACGAGAATTTACAAAAAATTTCTGGTTTAGCAGACCGTACAGTTGCAGATACAACAACTGCAAATATTTTGCTTTGTTATACACTGTCACAGATTGCAGAGCCAGTAAATGACGAATTATTATATGACATTGCCGTCACAAGTGGGATTATTAATTATTTTTCATTTCAGGAAGCAATTCAAAATATGGAAGAAACAGGAGCTGTTGACTGTGAATCACAGGAAAACGGCGAAAAAGTATATATTCTTACTGAAAAAGGGAAAAATTCTGCACAGCGTTTAAAACATTTAGCAGGGAAATCTTATCGGGAGCGTATTATTAAAACAGCAAAAGTCGCTGTAAAACGTCACAAAAATGAAGAACAAGTGAAAATTTCTTATGAAACAATTCAACAGGGGTGTCATTTACATGTGAAAATGCTTGACCATCAGCTGACTTTACTTGAATTAACACTATTTACACCTGACGAATATCAGGCAAAATTATTGGGTGAAAAAATTTTAAGCAATCCGTCAGCATTATATCATGATGTATTACAAGCAGTCATGCCAAAAGAAGAAAATTAATTTATAATTTATAAAAAAGCCTTTCCCTTTCGGGAAAGACTTTTTATTTTTGTGCTTAAAACAAGCTAATTTTAAGTTCTGTCGTTGTTACCATCAGCTGCACCAATTGCCTTAGTGTATTTTGGCAGTGGTTCTTCCAGAAGTCTATACCAGTCAGGATTGTTATGAGCACCCATTTCAGCAGAATAAATTAAGACAAAAGTAGCATCTTCTGCGTCAACATAGCTTACATCAGTTTTAAGGGAATTGGTTACACCATGGTCTTCAGATTCGTTGTCAACATCACTCAGGAAGAATACAAAGTCTTCCATTGTTGCAAGTTCTTCTTCAGACAGTGCATTAATCTTATCACTCTCTACTGTGAGAATATTTGGATTCAGATGAGCACCTTCGTTAGCAGAATAAATCAGCATTAGGGTAGCATCTTCTGCATCAGGTATACCATCCAGGTTCGTATCGCCTTTTACGCCGATATAAGCTTCACCTGTTACGATAGGACTGCCATCATACAATTCATCTAAGTCAGTAATATCAACTTCTTCAATTTCTTTTGTTTCTGTATTGAATCTCTCAAAAGATGTTGTAATTGTGAATGGAATCTTTTCTTTGAAGAATGCAATACCTTTCTCATCTGATAATGTTGGTGAAATTACATTTTCATAAACAGCCTTTGGACTTTCCCAAGTTTCATCTTTAATCTTGAATTCAATCTTATCTAAGTCTGCAACAGTCCATTCGCCATATTCGCCATTGCTCAGAACAGGACGGCATCTCAAAGTACCAACAGAAATCAAATCAGTTTTCAGTAAATCATCATCAATGAATTTTCTATGGTCATGTGAGAAATAGAATTTGGATTTTCCTTCAATATCATACTGATATTCTTGTGTGTCAACATTGACACCATCATCAAGAACTGTGATAGAACCGTTTTCTTCTTCGATATCAAATATGTCATAATGTCTATTGTGAGCTTCTGCATCTCCATTAAATTCTATAGAGTAGACACCAGGTGTAACACCTTCTGGGATATCAAATGACAGATACAGTAAAGTAGCATTGTTATAACCTACAGAGTCACCAGTTGAATTATTACCAGCGATAGTAAGATCATTTGCTATGATAGTAAATTCAGAATAAGCCTCACCAGCTGCTAAGCCGTCTTTGTTGAATACAGGACCATCATCAACTTTCAGGTTGAATTCAAACAAATTATAAGTCAATGCTTCATCAAAAGGAGCAGAAACAGTAATTGGAACTTTTACATTGGATTGACCAGCGTGTGCAACAACTTTACCAATTGTCCATGTAACAGTATACTCTGTTCCTGGTTTTTGACCGTCAGTTGTTGTTTCAGTATCAGGAGGTGTGATAATTTCGCCACCTGTTGTTGTTGTTTCAGGAGGAGTTGTTGTTGTATCAGGAGGTGCTGTTGTTGTATCAGGAGGTGCTGTTGTTGTATCAGGAGGTGCTGTTGTTGTATCAGGAGGTGCTGTTGTTGTATCAGGAGGAGCCGTTGTTGTATCAGGAGGTGCTGTTGTTGTGTCAGGAGGTGCTGTTGTTGTATCAGGAGGTGCTGTTGTTGTAGTTGTTTCAGCAACAACTTCAATCCAACCATTCTGTTTTTCAGGTGTCAGCTCAGACATGTTAATGTCAAATACTTCTAAGTCCTCAAATGTCAAGTCATATTTACCTGGCTCTGTTGGTGCTGTAAATGTGACATAGAATACAACAGAATTATCTTCTGGAATAATATTTTGACTTAGTTCATGGTTAGTACCAGCAAATGTCATTTCATCCAGATTGAATACAAAGCCTAATGCTTCATAAGCAGAACCTTTTTCAGAAGTATTTGCAGTGACAGCATTATCCTTGCCCATAGCCATCTTGAAGCTATTGATACCATTCTTGTCACCTGTTACAGTAACAGGAATTGTAACTGTTGCACCAGGAGCAACTGTGTCAGTACCAATAATCCACATACCAGCGTCACCAATTACAATTGGTTCTGTAGTAGTTGTTGTATCAGGAGGTGCTGTTGTTGTATCAGGAGGTGTTGTTGTTGTATCAGGGGGTGCTGTTGTTGTGTCAGGAGGTGTTGTTGTTGTGTCAGGGGGTGCTGTTGTTGTGTCAGGAGGTGTTGTTGTTGTGTCAGGAGGTGTTGTTGTTGTGTCAGGAGGTGTTGTTGTTGTATCAGCAACAACTTCAATCCAACCGTTCTGTTTGTCAGGTGTCAGCCCAGACATATTCATATCAAATACTTCTAAACTATCAAATGTCAAGTCATATTTGCCAGGTTCTGTTGGTGCTGTAAATGTGACATAGAATACAACAGAATTATCTTCTGCAATAATATTTTGACTTAGTTCATGGTTAGTACCAGCAAATGTCATTTCATCCAGATTGAATACAAAGCCTAATGGCTCATAAGCAGAACCTTTTTCAGAAGTATTTGCAGTGACAGCATTGTCCTTGCCCATAGTCATCTTAAAGCTATTGATACCATTCTTGTCGCCTGTTACAGAAACAGGAATTGTAACTGTTGCACCAGGAGCAACTGTGTCAGTACCAATAATCCACATACCAGCATCACTTACAACAGGAGGTTCTGTTGTAGTAGTTGTTTCAGCTTCTTTTACTTTAATCCAACCGTCTTCTGTTTTAGGAATCAGCTGAACCATATCCATATTTTCAAGCTCAATATCAGCAAAGCTCAAATTATAAATGGTACCAGGGGCTGCATCATCTGGAACTTTAAATTCAATATAGAATACATCGCCATCAGCAGTTGCAATGTTTTCGTTTTTATCAGGGTTGGTACCAGCAAAAATTAATTCTGCCAGATTTTGTGTAAGACCAAGTTCTGAATAAGCAGTACCACTAGTTGCATTTGTCGCTGTTGGACCTGCATCTTGTTTAATTTTTACGACATAACTATTAATACCATCAGCAATGTCAGAAGCACCTTGCACAGATACAGGAATCTGAACAGTTGCACCTGCTTCTACTTCTTCTTTGCCAATAATCCAAGTTGCATTTGTATCTTTCTTTTCATGATTAAATTCTGTGTCTGCTGCTTTTACCTCAATCCAACCATTTGTTGTTTTTGGAATCAGCTGAACCATACCAATATCATAAATTTCAAGATTATCAAATGTGATGTCATATTTGCCAGGTTCTGTTGGTGCAGTGAATGTCATATAGAATACATCGCCGTCACCTGTTACATTTTCACCATCAATTGTAAAGTTTGTAGCAGAGAATGTCATCTCCTGAGCATTACCTACAAAATTCAGGTTACCAGAAACTGCACCATTAGCAGAATCTTTCAAAACTGGCTGTTCTGTTTTAATTTTTGCAATATAGCTATTAAATCCGTCTGTATTACCTTTTACAGAAACAGGAATTGTTACTGTTGCACCAGGTTCTACAGTATCATTGCCGATAATCCATTCTGCATCAACTTGTTTCTGTTGATTTTCAAATGGTGGGTCTGTAGCTGGTGGTGTGCTAGGTTCTGTTGAGTCTCCTAATCCTTCACCAGCAATTACAATATAACCAGAGCTTGTATCAGGTGTCAGATGGGATTCATTCTCATCGCTTACAAGTAAATTATCAAATTTTACTTCGTACTTTTCGCCAGGACCTTTAAGAGTTGCACCCTCTTTTGCCTCAAGTACATAGCAAACAGTAGCACTATCATTTGCAGCAACTTCGTTTTCTACTTTAGTTTCACTCTGTGCAGCTGAGATAATACCCTTTTCTGGGTTTGCCATCCATGCTGAAAGTTTTTGATAAGCTTCTTTTGAATTTTTAATCACAAGAACCTTGAATGGACAATCTTCATCAGTTACTTTTTTGCCATCGATTGTGATACCAAATTTAAATGCAGCTGTACCTGGGTCACCTGTAACTTTGAACAACAGATCGAATTGACCGCCTACAGCAGGGTCATATGTTGTATCTTCTATGTACCATTTAAAACCTTCTGCTGTCTGTGTTGGATCTGGTTCTGTTGGATCTGGATCTGTTGGATCCGGATCTGTTGGATCTGGATCTGTGTTACCTTCACCAGCGATAGTGATAGAACCAGCTGTCTTTTTAGGCACGATTTCTTTTTCGGTCTCGTCACCTACTTTTAAGAAATCAAAGTCAACGACATACTTTTCACCAGCACCCTTGAGTGTTGCACCCTCTTTTACTTCAAGATAGTAAGTCATAACGGTATTACCGTTTTCAGCTGTTTCATTTGCTACTTTACCACTAGACTGTGCAGCACCGATTTTTCCTACTTCTGGGTTTGGTGTCCATGTTTCAAATCTCTGATAAGCTTTTTCATTTTTAATAGTAAGAACTTTAAATGGGCAGTCAGCTTTATCTACTGTTTGACCGTCAATACTGATAATACATTCAACTGCAGTTGTACCTGGGTCACCCCAAACACTAATTGGCAGAAGAATTCTACCACCAACAGCTGGGTCATATACGACATCACCAATGTACCATTCAAAGCCATCATGTGTTTTTTCGTCTGCATGTACTGCAATATCGCTGTCAGCTCTTGCAATCACTGCACCATCTGAGGGAATTGCAGTTAGTGCAGATGCAGGCAACACGCCAACAGACAGAGATGCACACATACACAATGCTGTCAATGTAGATATTAATCTCTTCATTGTACAAAATTTCCTTTCTGAAATATTTAAACTTTCAGGATTCTAAAACTGTATTCAGACGACTGACGCCTGAATACAGCTAAATATTTTAAATTATCGGATTATGCATTATTTGGCAAAGAGCTTACCAAATGAATCAGATATTTCAGAATTTCGATAGAGTCCTGACCATTCAAGTTTTCTTGTGTTGTTTCAGCATCACTTTCACCACTTCTGGAGCAGTTTGCAACAACTACCTGATAATCGTCTAAGGTTTGATTGTCATAACCTGTCAGGAATCTGTTCAGCATTACAATATCAACCAATTCAACTTTGCCATTCTTGTTTACGTCACCATAGAGATAATCGCCAGGATTTGGATCTGGATCTGGGTCTGGATCTGGGTCTGGATCTGGATCTGGGTTTGGATCTGGGTCTGGATCTGGGTCTGGATCTGGGTTTGGATCTGGGTCTGGATCTGGGTCTGGATCTGGATCTGGATCTGGGTCTGTACCTTCACCAGCGATAGTGATAGAACCAGCTTTCTCTACAGGAACAATTGCTCCTTCAGTATCGTCACCGACTTTTAAGAAATCAAATTCAACGACATACTTTTCACCAGCACCCTTGAGTGTTGCACCCTCTTTTACTTCAAGGTAGTAAGTCATAACAGTAGCACCGTCTTCAGCTACTTCATTTACTACTTTACCACTAGACTGTGCAGCACCGATTTTTCCTACTTCTGGGTTTGGTGTCCATGTTTCAAATTTCTGATAAGCTTTTTCATTCTTAATAGTAAGAACCTTGAATGGACAATCAGCTTTATCTACTGTTTGGCCGTCAATACTGATAATACATTCAACTGCAGCTGTACCTGGGTCACCCCAAACAGTAATTGGCAGAAGAATTCTACCACCAACAGCTGGGTCATATACAACATTACCAATACACCATTCGAATCCTTCATGTACTTCATCTGGATTTGGATCTGGATCTGGGTCTGGATTTGGATCTGGATTTGGATCTGGGTTTGGATCTGGATCTGGGTCTGGATCTGGATCTGGGTCTGGAGGTGTAACAGTAGCATCACCAACTTTGATAGTGAGACCTTCCAAAGACGCTGGTACAAAAGTGTTTTTACCGTTTGTGTTTACAAATGTAAACTGTCTGAAAGCTTCTTCATAAGTACCATCGTCATGAACGATTCCAAATGGATCTGTATAACCGTCTATAAAGTCAATTGTGTAAGTACCATCCGTAATCGCATTATCAAGAGTAACTTCAAATTCTGTTAGTGGATATGTGTCAGATGCTGGACCGAAGAAGTGAGCTGTTCTTTTGTCTGCATCAAGACCATCATTACGAGGGTCACCTGTTTGGTCAAAAGAGAAAACCCAGTCAAAGACTTGATTTTGATCCCATTCCCAGTTAAATAAATCACTAGTACCATAACTCATGTTCATAGCACCAGAAGCAACTTCGTCTATGATATCAATAAAGCTAAATGTATTTACATAATGGGTGGTTGTAATTTCACTGCCATCAGCCATGACATAAGTATTTTCTTCAACGTCGGAATCAAGATTAACACCTACCTGAGGAAGATGTACCAGATTATTGCTAACCTGAACAATACCGCCAACCTGCTGGATTGTTGGATTTGCAGTATCAGCAACAATATAAGAACCTACAGTGAATTTTGCACCTGCTGCATCAGCAGCTGTTGCGAATGTAATAGTTTTACCATCATCAGAGAGTGTATAATTACCCTCAGATGTGACCTTCAAATAATAACCGAGGTCATTAGCGGTATATTCAGCAAACGCAGAAATTACGCTTGCGGACATGCTGGCTGTCATTACAGCAGCTGTCAATGCGGAAATTACTTTCTTCATAACTAATTAGTTCCTTTCTATTTTATGAATTTTACATAACAAGTGTCTGTCATCACTTGTTTCGAACTTAAATTTTAATACCTGTCACAGCAAAAGATGTCGAATTGTGATTTTGATTAAAGCTCTGGGATCAATTTAACAATATAACTCATGATGCTCAGAGAGTCTTGAGGTGAAATTATGCTATCACCATCTATATCGGCATTCTTAAAGCCTTGACCTTCCAGCTTTTTCTGACTCAATATTGTTTTATTGACAGTGATAATATCCAGAATATCAACATTACCGTCTAAATTTGCATCACCTTTCCGTGTACTATCAGTAACGTCACCGTCTCCAGAAATCGTAACAGAACCAGCAACCACACTAACTGCACAGTTTGTAACATTGTCATCGCCATCAACAGAACCAACGTAAATATCACTGATTGTTGATTCTGAACCATCATAATATGGACGGTCAATTGCTACAATATTAATGTCTGTTGCAGAACCAGCAGCACCGCTTGCTGTACCTGTAATTGTCAAGAATGTACCGTCTGCCTTTACCCATGTAGAAGCATCACCTATTGTACCATAAGTAATTGTAATTCTGCCTGCTTCAGAATAGTCTGCATCAAAAACAGCGACATCATCAAAACCGTCAGAAGTCGTATTTACAATATCGCCAGCTTTCGCACCAGTGATTGTGATAACAGACGCATCATAAGTCACAGAAAATTCTGCAGCACTAACGCCATTTTCTGGAATGCCACTTAAGTCTACTTTCAGGGTAAAATCGCTTCCCTGCTCAGCAGTTACTTTTTCTGCCGTCAGCTTCACAGCATCTTCTGCAAAAGCAATTTGTGATGTGGCAACGGCTAGCATAGAAATGGCAGCTAGACCAGCAGTAATTTTTGTTAATTTCATGCCTATCTTCCTCCTTTGTTTGTTTGAAATTTACATACATGATCTATACAAAATGCAGTTGCATTCTGTTGGTATCTTCAAATAACTTTCAGCTACAGGAAAATTATAATACCATTTTATAATTCTGCGTATCTACTTATTGTCATTATAGAACAAAATATCACATAAGTCAAGAGTATTTTTGATATTTTGTTTAAAACATAGAAAAATTAATTATTTTTTTGTGCAACTTCACAATAACTATTACAACACTGCCACTAGAAAATAGTTTTTTACGAAATAGCTTGTAAAATAGCAGATACCCAATTCTTATTATATACTATCTTTAAAAAAAAGTAAATAGTTTTCTGGATTTTTTTTTAAAATCATCATTTTACACAAATATTATATTACGACTTATTCGATTCTCACAAAAAAGAAACTTTTTTACGCATTGCTATTAGATTCTGTTTCTGTTTCCTGTTCCTCAGCTTTATCATTTTTAGGTGCTGTCAGAAGCTGAAATTCTTTCGGAACATTTTCCTGTATAATACTATCAATTACTTCACGGTTCCAGCTTTTGAACGTACCTCCGCCACTATAGGGAACATAATGCTTTTCGATTAATTCATCTGTATATAAATCATACGGATACACTCTGACATTTGTTATACCAGAGTCATAATGCGTAATCAAAGGCATTAGTTTAACATTTTCAATAGTAATAACCCCCTGTGTATCACGACAAATATCAAACATACCCATGCCGCCAACCATATTAAAATTATCTGTTTGTGCAGAAATAAAATTCCCCAATGAATAAAATACAAAACCTTGTGAACCGTCAGCACGGGTTAAATATTCCATAGTCTGAAGCGTATGAGAACCTGTGCCAATGACAACATCTGCACCCCAGTCAATGAATTTCTGTGCCAATTCTTTTACAGAATCTGTTACTTCATGTGTGTCTTCTTCACCCCAATGAGCAGACACAATGACACAGTCCACTTGCTCTGAAAGTTCCTGAATTTGCTGTTGCATGAGTTCTTCATTATCCATATAGACAATTTGCAATTCAGAAGATTCAGGCAAAGAATAGCCGTTTGTATGGTCTGTATAGCCCAAAAATCCAAATTTCAGACCTTTTGTTTTAATAATTCTATAATCCTGCATATCTTCTTCGTTATAATAACCACCTATGACAACAAGATTATCATGTTCAAACTGTTGGTCGCTCCAGTAATCCAGACATGCTTCTAAACCCTCAGCCGTTTTATCCAGCATATGATTATTTCCAATATTAAAAATATCAAATCCAATATCAATTAAATCATTGCCTAACTCTACAGGAGAATTAAAATTCAGATTTGTTCCAGAAACATCATATTTACCATTGCAAATGAGCGTTTCCTGATTGATAAAAGCCAAATCTGCATTTGCAATTCTATCAGCAATATTTTCATAACAATAATGAAAATCATATTCTTTATCATTATTTTCTTTGTCATCATTTTTTTTATTATCATCATCATCATCATTGTCTTGATTGGCTTGTTCTTTTGCTGTATGATACACATAGGAGTGTATTAAATTATCACCAACAGCAGTAAAACTAACACTTGTTGCCCGAAACGGTGGTTCTGTAGTAGGTTCTGTTTGTTCAGGAATTCCGATAGAAGAAATATCAATAATATATTCAGGGTCACTTTTTTTTATACTATCGCACCCTGTCATAGCCAGTATCGCAAATGACAAAAGCACAAGATACCGAAATTTCATAATATAAATATCCTTTCTTATCTTGATTGCATTATCAAATTTTCTGCAAAATTAACTCTCTTAAACATTATATCACAAAATAATTAAAAATGCAACAATTTTTTTTGTAAATTAAGACATAACTTGTATAATTTAAGAAAAAAAGGAAAAGCTAATTCTAAAAGCATAGAAATCAGGTGAATTTATGAATGATAATTATAAACAAAAAACCATATCAGCAAATCTGGAAGAATCTCTTGCAGAAGTTCGGCAAATTGCAAATAACAGCTCTGATATTTTAATTAATCGCTTAGTAATAGGAAATATTTCCTGTGCGGTGTTAGGCTGTGAAGGCATGTTATCTACTGCAATTATGACAGATTTAATTATTAAACCCTTAACAGAAATCCCAATGCAATTAGACAGTGAAAATTTATTTCAGCATATTCAGAATCATTTATTATTATCTTTAGACAGACCTGTTGTCAGAAATTATAAAGATTTTTTTAAATTATTATATTCTGGATTTGCAATTTTATTTGCAGAAGGGCAAAATAAAGCATTAGCCTTTGGTGTCCAGGGTTATGATAAACGAAGTATTGGCGAACCTTCGGGAGAAAAAAATATTCTTGGTGCACAGGAAGGCTTTATTGAAACAATCCGAACTAATATGTCATTAATTCGCCGTAGAATGAAAACGCCGTTATTAAAATTTGAAATATCCCAGATTGGAAATCTTAGCCAGACAGATATATGCCTTTGCTACATGACAGACAGAGTACCAGCACAACTATTGCAACAAGTAAAAAAAAAGCTTGCTTCTGTGAAATTAGATACTGTATTATCAACAGGCTATTTGGAATCTTTTTTAGAAAAATGCCGAGGCAGTTTATTTGACAGTGTAAGTTTAACACAACGTCCTGATGTATTATGCTCAAAATTACTAGAGGGCAGAATTGCATTATTAATTGACGGCACACCATTTGTAATAGTAATTCCAAAACTATTTGTTGAAAATTTTCAGACACTAGACGACTATAATGACAAGCCTTATTATGCGACTTTCAGCCGTTGGATAAAATATTTAGGATTTTTATTGGCAATATTATTACCTGCATTATATATTGCCGTTTGCATGCATCACCCTGAATTATTAAACAGTACACTTGTATTAATTTTAACACAGGCAGAGCAAAAAGCTCCTCTGTCATTACCAGTAGAAACAATATTTGTATTACTCATGTATGAAATCATTCGAGAAGCAGGACTACGTTTGCCAAAATCTGTTGGCGGAGCTGTCAGCATTGTAGCAGGCTTAATTATAGGCGATTCCGCAGTTTCATCTGGTTTAATTAGCACACCTATGTTAACTATGGTTGCAATTTCTGTGATTGCAGGATTTATTACACCTGATTTAAATCCAGTAATTACTGTATTAAGATTAGCATTTATTATTACAGGAGGATTATGGGGCTTATTTGGAATTGGCTTGTTAGGCATGATAGTATTATTTAATCTTTGTGCAACAGAAAATTTTGGATTTCCAGTCACTGCACCTTTAGCACCATTTATACCAAAATCTATGCGAGATGTCGCAACAAGAGTAAATTTCCAACAAATGCAATCTGGGAATTTCACTGTGGAGGAATATCATGAACAAAATTCGTAGTAGTCAATTATATTGCATTTTAGTATTATCCGGGGCATGGTCAGTCATTTGTATCCCCTCTCTTTATGGAAGCGGGCAGATTTTAGGCACAATCGCTGGCTGTTTATTGCAAATATTATTTTGCTTGCCTATGTTAGCCCTAGCGAAACAACAAGGTTCTTTTGAAAAATTAATTCAATCACAAAAATTGCTTGGCATATTATATATTGCATTTTTTCTATTATGGGGAGGACAGAGCTTTATACAACTTTGGCAAGTTGCACCGCCACAATTATTGCCATCTTCTGGGAAAATCACAGCAGGTGTTTTAATTATCCTGACATGTTTTTATACAAGTTCTGTTGGATTAAAAGCAACTGCAAGAGGCACGCCATTTATTATAGGCTTATTTATCATTTCTATTATCGTGCTAATATTAGGTGCATGGAAACGCATTGATATTAGCAGAATTTCTCTAAGTAGAACAGGCTTTTGGGAGAGTATTAATATTTATAATGCATTAAGTAACGAATTAATGATAGCATGGGTATTATTAGACAGAGTAAAAGACAGGAAAAATATTGCTATTAATAGCTATTTACTGACAAAAGCTAGTTTTTGTGTATTAATATTATTTCTAAGTATTACTGTTGGAGGCAGATTAACAGAATTAACAGGTTATCCATTTTTTATGCTGACAACACTTTCACAGCCTTTACAAGGACAACGAGCAGATGCATTATATATTTTACTTTTTGTGATGCTATATATCATGCATATTACCATACAAACAGGCATTGTCGGGCATTTAGCAGAAATTTTATTCCCTGCATTTAGCAAATATACAGCTCCAGTTTCGCTATTATTTATGCTATTATTGGCATGGCTGACAGATATTAATATTATGCAAAATATCACATCAATTGCATTACCTGTATTAGCATTTTTAGTGCCTTTATTATTACGCATGAAACAATTTTCTAAATCCATTCACAAGGAGCATTCCCATGAAGCGTTTTAAACTATTATTTTTTTTAGCATTTAGCTTGTTATTGACTGGTTGTAGTTCAGAATCTATTGCTGATAGAGTCTATACACAAGCCATAGGCTTAAGCTGTGATGAAGAATTAAGCTTTTATACACAAGGCTTTGAACAAGATTCCGCAACAGAACCAGTCACAGGCATGAGCATTGCCGAAGTATTACGCTGTGAAGAATCTGTCAACGGTGGAAAAATATTTATCGGGCATACAGAATTATTATGCCTTGATGGTACTTGCACATTGGAACCAACAGAAGAATTATTATTCGAGCAAGGACTTTCACCAGCATGTAAAATTTTATATACCAATCCAGAAGAATATTTCCAAGACGCTGACAGCACAGCAACTGTTCACATGATACGCATGTCTGAACAAAATGGTTTATTAAGTTCTACAGAATTATCTACAGTTCTGAATGAATGGCACGGTATTTGGGAAACAGCATTAATTCCAACAGAATCGAAAACAGAAGATTATCCAGAATTAGTTTTATTGCACAAAAACGGCACTTGTACGAAATTATCTGATATTGCTTCAAAAGGCATGTATTGGTTACGCCGTAATTCAGGAAGTTTCACCATGACGCTTGAAACACCAGAAACACAGGAAAAACAAGATATTTTTATTGAAAAAACGAAAATACAAAAATCTGTTCAACATGGAAAATTATATTATCATGTAAAAGTCAATACAAAAGACAGTACACAGGAATTGCGTGACACGCTCCAGAATTTAATTCAAAAACAATGTAAATTGGCTGCTTTAGAAATGCTGAATGCCAATGCAGATGTAATAGGCATGCAGGATTTATTAGAAAATGCAGAAATAGAAATAGATAATAACACAAAGCCAGAAATTGAAATTTCTGTTACTGTAAGCTAGATAAAATTAAAATAATTCTTGTTTTAGATAAATAGAATCTTGTTCTGTTAATTTTCTAATCACTTTGCAGGGATTTCCAACAGCGAGTACACCAGAGGGAATATCTCTTGTCACAACACTTCCTGCACCAATAATTGTATCATCTCCAATTGTCACACCGCCACAGATAGTAACATTACTTGCAATCCAACAACCATTGCCAATTTTAATTGGTTTTGCATATTCTAAATTATATAAACTACCATCTTCATGAGTTTTCATATTACGTTCAGAAGATAAAAACGGGTGCATTGGTGTTGCAAGTGTGCAGTTAGGACCAAAAAAAACATCATTCCCAATTGTAACCTTTGCACAATCTAATATAACAAGATTAAAATTTGCATAACATCTATCACCAAATCTTGTAAATACACCATAGTCAAATTGAATTGGTGATTGCAAATATAAATCTTTTCCAGCATGTGGGAGTAATTGCTTTAAAATTGCATTTCTTTTTTCTGTTTCGTCATCATAGCAATGATTATAATCATGTGATAATCTATGTGCTTTCGTACGCATTTTTACTAGTTCTTCATCAGATGAATCATAAATTTTGCTAGCAAGCATTTTTTCTTGTTCTGTCATAGATATAATATTAAAAATTTCTGACATAAAAAACCTCCTAGTTAAATAAATCTATAAAAAAACACTTCCAGAAAATCCAGAAGTGTTTTTTATTTTAAAATTCTGAATTAGCGATTGTTCATAGTGTATTTAATATGCTCAATAGCAGCTTCAGCATAATCATTGATTTTTTCGGAGCTGTTCGCATCAAGTGCTTTCTGATACCATTCTAAAGCCTTTTCTGGTTGTGGACGCATACCACCGCTACCATTCAGATAAATTTCACCAATGGCAAGATGTGATAATACAAGCCCTCTGTTAGATGCCTCTGTATGCCAAGCAATCGCTCTGTCGGGATTCTGTGGGAACGGATATGTACCATTTTTATAACTATCTGCAACTTGGAACATTACATGCAAAAGCACATCTTTTTCTTTTTGTTCCAGTGTATCCATACGACCTTTAATATCACGCAGGAAACCAAGCATACTTGTCATATAGTTTTTGGTTCTTGGCTTGCCTAGGAATGTCCAGCTGCCCATTTCGTCCATGCCCTCTACAATAAATAATGCATAGTCTACTAAATCATCTAATACATCACGAACTGGGGCAGGAGCTGGAGCTGGTGCAGGCTGTGCCTGTACATTTGTGTTTTCAAATACAGGTTGTTCTTCAACTGGTTCAGGAGTAGCCTGTTTTACCTGATTTACTTGTTCATTGGCATGTGCTTTTTCCATGCGTTCATAAACAAGATTGTCTTTTGCATTTGTAATTTTATCAAGCAATTCTCTATAACGGGCTTGTCTTCTTTCATCACCTAAGAAACTTGCACGGCGTTCCTGCATGAGAATATATTCTAACATGTGAATGCAACGTTCCATAGGTTCAATTGCTTCCATTTTTGGAGCCATATAAGTGATTTTTTCCACAATAATCGAATATAAAAACATAGATTTTTCCATATGACGATTATGTTCTTCTGATGTGCCAAGTCTGCCTTGACGGTATTCTTCGTCTGCAAATTCTTTGAGCTTGTCAATACTCATTTTGTCTGTGCCTTTACGCCATTGATGTGCGCCACAATTCTTACAGCTAACTTGATTGTTAGCCAGTCTTGCACCACAACTATAACAAGTTTTCTGTGCCATTACTGCAACTCCTTTATATACGATGCCAAGCATCTAAATTTTATTATTTTTATTATAACACACTCATATAAAAATTGCAATCGTTTCTAATTTTTTTGTCAAATTTATATAAATCAAGAATTTAAAAATTAGCATTATTCACAAAAAAATAACTTCCCTGTCGCAAAACAGGGAAATTATTTGCATTTTTAAAATAATCAGCTATTCAAACGAGCTTCAATTTTATCAAGTGTATCTCTCAAAGCCTGTGGAACACGACCGCCTTTTGCAGCAATATCTTCATCATAATATCTACGCATTTCAGCGATTTCTTTTGTCCAAAGTTCTTTGTCAACGTCAAGTAATTTATCCAGAATTTCAGGTGTTACTTCGTCTTCGATACCCTCAAGATTAATATCTTCTTTCTTAGGCAAGTAGCCAATTGCAGTTTCATCAGCGTCAACTTCACCTTCACAGCGTTTAATAATCCAGTCTAACACTCTCATATTATCGCCGAAACCAGGCCAAATGAAGTTGCCGTTTTCGTCCTGCTTAAACCAGTTGACATTGAAAATTTTAGGTGCTTTATCTCCAAGTGTTTCGCCCATTTCAAGCCAGTGATTCCAATAGTCACCTACGTTATAGCCAATAAACGGCTTCATAGCCATTGGGTCATGTCTCAGAACACCAACTGCACCTGTTGCAGCAGCAGTTGTTTCAGAAGATACAGCAGAGCCGATATAAGTACCATGTGTCCAATCAAATGATTGATATACTAACGGTGTTGTAGAAGCACGTCTGCCACCGAAAATAATAGCTGATACTGGAACGCCCTGTGGATTATCAAATTCAGGAGACAAGCAAGGGCAATTCTGTGCTGGTGCTGTAAATCTTGAATTTGGATGTGCAAGTGTTTTGCCTTCAGCTGTATAAGCTTCACCATCAACAACATTACCAGTCCATTCTGTCGCATTCTTGGGCGGATTTTTAGACAATTTTTCCCACCAAACAGTATTATTATCGTTATTTAATGCAACATTTGTGAAAATTGCATTTTTCTTTGTAGATGCCAATGCATTGAAATTAGATTTTTCATTTGTACCAGGAGCAACACCAAAGAATCCATTTTCAGGGTTAATTGCATATAATCTGCCATCTTCACCAGGTTTCAGCCATGCAATATCATCACCAACTGTGAATACCTTATAGCCATTCTTCAAATAGCCCTCTGGTGGAATCAGCATTGCAAGATTTGTTTTGCCACAAGCAGACGGGAATGCAGCACAAACATATTTTGTATCGCCATTTGGTTTCTGAACACCTAAAATTAACATATGTTCAGCCATCCAGCCTTCATTTTTGCCTTGGAAAGATGCAATTCTTAAAGCAAAGCATTTTTTAGATAAAATTACATTACCGCCATATGCTGAATTAATAGACCAGATTGTATTATCTTCTGGGAATTGTACAATATATCTGTTTTCAGGGTCAACCTGTGCTTTGGAGTGTAAACCTCTTACAAAGTCATTGGAATCACCCAATTTGTCAAATGCAGCTTTACCCATTCTTGTCATGATATTCATGTTTAATACAACATAAATAGAATCTGTCAATTCTACACCAACTTTGGAAATTGGAGAAGCAACAGGACCCATAGAATATGGGATAACATACATCGTTTGACCTTTCATAACGCCGTCATACATAGGTCTCAATTTTGCATACATTTCCTGTGGATCCATCCAGTTATTTGTTGGACCTGCATCTTCTTTTGTTTTTGTACAAATAAATGTTCTGTCCTCTACACGTGCAACGTCATTCACAGCGGTTCTGTGATACAGACAACCAGGGAGTTCTTCCTGATTTAAATAATACATTTTGTTTGGGTCACCATCTGGTAAAGATGTTACTTCTTTTGTAAGAGCGTCTAACTGCTCTTGTGAACCGTCAATCCAAACTACTTTGTCTGGTTTGCATAAGTCAACCATTTCCTGAACCCAGTCCAGAACTTTCTGATTTGTCGTCAGTGCGCCTTCTAAAGCCATTGGTTTAGTCCTCCTTAAATTCAATAAATTTAATCTTGTGTACTTGCAGTAAATACACTTGTCAATACTTGACATATTTATTTTAGCATAATTTAAAAACTTTGTCAATAGCTTGTGTTAGATTCTTATGAAAAAAAGCCCTGCTGAATGATTCAGCAGGGAATTTTTGGGCAAAAATTAGGATTTACAATTTTTAAGCATCGCTAATATATCATTTGTATTGCAAGATTTTCCGTTAATGATACAAGTAGAATTATTTTGATTTAACGCAGATAATAAATCTTGTAAATTACAAGCACCGTCCTGACAAATATTAATAGGACATGTATCGCCAATACAAGGTGTTAAAATTGGCTGTGAGGAAATATTATTATTATTATTATTATTATTATTATTATTATCTTGTATATTATCTGGTTTATCAGGAACAGATGGCGTTATATTTGGCGTAGTCGGAATTGATTCAGATATATCTGAATTATTTACAGAAGTACCACCAGTAAAAACCTGTGTCCAGTAAAGCACGCCATTTTCAGAAACAACCCCAATACCAATAGAATCAAAATTTGCATTTAAAATATTTGCTCTATGTCCTGAAGAATTCATCCAGCCTGTCATAACATCTTCTGGAGTCGCATAACCATAAGCAATATTTTCTCCGGAAGTTTTCCAAGTTACGCCAAATTCATTCAAAACAGTAGCACAATTAGAACCGTCTGGGCGAGTATGTGAAAATAGTGTCACCAGCTCTTGAGAACGTTTTGTTCCTGCATTGTTCAAAGCAGGAATTGCTTGCAAAGCTTGTAATCCTTGTTTGGCACGTTCTTGATTAACAAGTGAAACAACTTCATTTGCATAATCCTGTAAAGAAATATTTTCAATCGTTGCAGAATCAGATTCTTTTGCAAATGCCTTTACAGGTGTAGCAACAAGTGCTGTTCCCGCTGATGTTGCCATTAAAATGGCATAGATACTAGCAATTAGTTTTTTTGTTTTCATGGAAATTAACCCCTTTCAAAAATTAAAATTTAGATTTTTTGCTGTGAAGCATAAACTAATCATAACATAATTTGTGTATAATGTCAAGAAACAATATTTTCCAAGTAAAAAATTTAGAATTATGCCCAGAAATTAGAAAATAAAAATTTAGTGAATTTTGCTAAAATTAGATATTTATTTTTATGCAAATCGAAGAAAAACTAGCAATTATCTTGTGAATTTCAGGAAAATCTGTTAGAATAATTCTATAAAGATTTACAGAAATTCACAGGAGGGTTTTTATGAAATTTAGAAAATATATTGCTATTTTATCCATCATTTGCCTATTAGCAACAGGGACAGCTCCTGTTATAAAAAATATAAATACTATTACTGCAATAGCAGAAAATGAACAAAGTTATGAAAATTTATATTATACTATTACAGAGGAAAATACAATTACAATTACAGGTTATGAAAATCTGGAAGAAACTCTTGTCATTCCCACAGAGATTAATCATTTGCCAGTGACTTCTATTGGAAATAATGCATTTGCAGGCTGTACAGGACTTGTATCTGTTAGCATTCCAGAGGGAATTACAAGACTAGAACGAGATGCTTTTAAAGCTTGTACAAGTTTAATTTCTATTCAGTTGCCTGATTCTTTGGAAATCATAGAAGACAGTGCATTTCAGGATTGCATTGTATTAAAAAATATAAATTTACCAAGTAATTTGAAATTTATTGGAGACAGTGCCTTCTGGTGTTGCTATGAACTAGAACAAGTAACCATGCATGACAATGTAACAGAAATTGAAAAAAATGCTTTTGCTTATTGCGAATCGTTGCATTCTGTGAAACTTTCTGAAAACTTAGATATCATTCATTATGGGTTATTTCATGATTGTACAAGTCTTGAAGAAATTATCTTACCAGAGAATATCATTTCTATTGAAAGTTATGCATTTTATAATTCTGGCTTAACAGAAATTGAAATTCCAGAACAAGTACAAGAAATAGATAGTTATGCATTTTCAAAAACGGCTTTGCAATCAGTGCTTTTCAAAGGCAAAATGCTAAATACATTAGGCTTTTGTGCATTTGCATTTTGTACAAATCTGAAAACAGTTATCTTGCCAGAGCAAATGCAACTTATGGGAGAACGTGCATTTGAATCTTGTACTATGTTGTCAGAATTAACTTTGCCAAAAAAATTAACAAGCATTCCAGAGCGGGTATTTTTAAATTGTTCAGCATTACAATCAGTCAGATTTCCAGAAGATTTAGATTATATTGGCAGAGAAGCATTTGCCTGTACTGGATTAACAAGCGTCATATTACCTGAGACTATGATTACACTGGAAACAGCTGGATTCTATCAATGTGAAAATCTAAGCCAAGTATATTTGCCAAAAAATTTAAATTATATCGGTGATTCTTGTTTTGAATACACAGCTTTGACAGAAATTACAATTCCTGAAGCGATTAAACAAATTAAATATAGAACATTTTATGGCAATATGAAAATAAATCATATTAGCATTCCTGAAAGCGTAAAATCAATTGAAGCAGAAGCATTTAACTGTGAAATAAATCAGATTACAATTTTAAATCCAGATTGTGAAATTGCAGAAGATTCTGGCATATTTGGCAATGCGAAAATCATTGGCTATGAGAATTCCACTGCACAAGCCTATGCAGAAAAAGACAATCTGGAATTTGAAATTCTGCGAGAACTCTCACAACTGGTATGGGGTGATGCAAATAATGATAACCAAACAGATATTTTAGATATTATTCTGATAAATAAAATTATTTTAGGACAAAAAATAATAACAGAACAAGTGCAAAAAAATTGTGATACCAATCAAGATAATATGATAGATGCCATTGATTCTTTAAATATCATGAAATTAATTGTCCATTTGCTGACAGAACAGGATTTTCCGATTGAAAAATAATAAAAATAAAAAAACTGCTGTACGCAAATATACAGCAGTTTTTATGATAAATTATCTGATTTTTTCAGGATTCCGACAAACAATGACTGCGTAATCAAATGGCTGTAATTTTACAAAATTATCTTCTAACAGACCATGTTCCGTTTTTTCATAAACATATTTTTCAGAACACGGCTGAAAATTAACATGTTGTTCATGTTGGGAACGATTGACATAAACTTGTACAGAAATACCAGCTGTTTCCTGAATTCTGGCAAATGCCATCACATCATTCTGTGCAGGTAAAAATTGCATTCTGCCATTTTTAAATACTTTATAGGCAAGTCTGATTTTACTTAATTCTTTTGTGAAATGAATTAATTCTGTATCTTCATGCCCCCATAAGTAACAACGTCTGTTAAATGGGTCTTTATAGCCTTGCAAGCCTGCTTCATCACCGTAATAAATACTTGGCACACCTGGTAAGAAAAACATTAAAGCCATAGCAGATTGTAACATAGCTTTTCCACGACGATATTCCCATTCGTTTAAATAACGTTCTGCCATCCAGTCTTTTGACTTATCATCACAGGATTCACCACCAAAGCGATTAATTGCACGTTCAATATCATGCGTAGATACAAAATTCATTAAAACATCAACTGTTGGTTTTGGATAATTTTCTAAAATCGTCATAATGCAATTTTGGAAATCACGGCTTGACATGCCTTTAATATAATTAATAATTGCATCTCTAAACGGATAATTCATCACAGAATCTAACTGGTCACCAAGTAAATAACGGCGTTTTACTCCATAAGCTTCTTTGTTAGATGCATCTTCCCAGACTTCACCAATTACAATTTTTTGAGAATTATATTTTTTTACAGCTGTTCTTAAATTATCTAAAAATTGGTCAGGCAATTCGTCCGCAACGTCTAGTCTAAAACCTGCTGCTCCTAGAGAGAGCCAATATTCTAACACACCGCCTTTGCCACAAATATAATTTGTATATTGCTTATTATTTTCCTGAACATTTGGGAGCGTTTCAAAGCCCCACCATGATTCATATTCGTTAGGGAAATTCCAGAACGTATACCAAGAATAATATTCACTGTCTTTGGACTGATAAGCCCCCAGACTATCATAGCGATTATATCTGTTAAAATAAATACTATCTGCCCCAGTATGAGAAAATACACCATCTAAAATCACACTGATTCCTAATTTAGAGGCTTCTTTGCAAAGTTCCTGAAAATCTTCATTTGTGCCTAATAATGGGTCAACTTTGCGATAATTTGCCGTATTATATCTATGATTTTCATGAGATTCAAAAATAGGATTCAAATAAATGCAAGTCACGCCTAAATCATGCAAATAAGGTAATTTTTCCTGAATACCTGCTAAATCACCGCCGAAATAGTCATTATTCCAGACATGTCCATTTTGGTCAGGTCTGTAATAAGGCGTTCCTCCCCAATCATCACGCAATACACGTCCTGCTGGAATATTTTCATGAGGTTTTCCGCTTTTATAAAATCTATCAGGGAAAATCTGATACATAATACCGCCTTTGAGAAAATCAGGTGTTTTATAATCTTCAGAATATACTGTCAATTGAAACAAATCGCCGTCATTCAGATTGCCGATATGTCCAGCAGTTTTTTTAATATAAAATCTTTGTCCTTTTGTAGTATAAGCAAAATAATAATAATGCACACCTGTATATTTTGGCATATAGCCTGTACGCCAGACAAAACAATCATCTTCTTCAGAAACAATATGCAAATTCATAAATCTTTCTTTATAACCAGGGCGATAAATCACAATGCAAGGCGGAAAATCTGGTTTTAGTTCTTTTGGTAATCGAATAGAGAAAAAAACAACTTTTCCTTTTTTGACTGCACCAAAAGGAGATTTATAATTCAAATCCCAACTGTCATATAAATGACTCATAGAAAAAAACTCCTTTCAAAAAATAACTTACACGATTTCGGAAAACTATGTGTAAAAAAGCGTGTCTAACAGTTATGTCAAACACGCTTTGAAACATGTGTCTTAGAAATTAAAGACCCCAAATATCACGGGCATAATCATTTACACTGCGGTCAGCAGAGAAAACACCAGCACCAGCTGTATTCATAAGGGACATTCTTGCCCAACGTGTAGTGTCGTTATAGCATGTTGTACTGAAATTCTGTGCATTTCTGTAAGAGTCAAAATCAGCAAGAACCATATAAGGGTCTCTTTGTTTCAGAGAATCTGCTACTTCATTAAACGTACAACCATTAATACCATGATACATTCTGTTAATACAATCACGAATCATATAATTTTCATGATATAATTTTTCAGGCTGATAATAAGACTTCATAGCATTGACTTCTTCTGTTTTCATACCAAAGATAATAATATTATCATCGCCAACAGCGTCTTTAATTTCAACATTTGCACCGTCCAGCGTACCTAAAGTAACTGCACCATTCAGCATTAATTTCATGTTACCAGTACCAGAAGCTTCTGTGCCAGCAAGTGAAATCTGTTCAGAAATATCAGCGGCAGGCATTAATAATTCAGAAAGTGTAACACTGTAATTTTCAATAAAATGCACAGCGAGTTTTTCAGAAATTCTAGGATTCTTGCGAATTTCTTCTGAAATTGCCCAAATCATTTTAATAATTTGCTTTGCTAAATAATATCCTGGAGCTGCTTTTGCAGCGAAAATATAAGTCTTAGGCGTAAAATCAGCATTTGGATTTTCAAGCAAATAATTATACTGTGCAAGAATATTCATGACATTCAAGTGCTGACGTTTATATTCATGCAAACGTTTTACTTGCACGTCAAAAATGCTGTCTGTGTTCAGAATAATTTTAGAAGTCTGTTTTACATATTTTGCAAAACGGGCTTTATTTTGTTTCTTAACAGCCATAATTTGCTGAAGAACTTCTGCATCATCTGCAAATACGGTTAATTTAGATAATTCTGCACCATCTCTCAGGAAACCATCGCCAATTTTTTCTTTCAGAAGTTTAGTCAAACCTGGGTTAGACTGATACAACCAACGGCGATATGCAATACCATTTGTTACATTCTTGAATTTATGTGGCGTATCAGCGGCTTCATCTCTGAAAACATCTGTTTTGATAATTTCAGAATGCAGTTTTGAAACACCGTTTACACTGTGAGATGCAGCAACACAAAGTGTAGCCATATGAATCATATTATCTTTGATAATAGACATTCTGGTTGTTTTTGCAGAATCATAGCCATTTCGTTCCATGAGTGACTGGCAATAACGGTTATTAATTTCTACAATAATAGAGAAAATTCTTGGAATCGTATGCTTTAACATATTGACATCCCATTTTTCAAGTGCTTCTGCCATAACTGTATGATTGGTATAAGCAAACGTATTTGTTACAATATGCCATGCTTGTTCCCAACCATAACCGCAATCATCTAATAAAATACGCATTAATTCTGGGATTGCAAGTGTCGGGTGTGTGTCATTAATATGAATTGCTACTTTTTCATGCAAATTATCCAATGTGCCATATACATTCATGTGTGTATTGACAATGTCACCCACCGCAGCAGCACAAAGGAAATATTGCTGACGCAATCTTAAAGATTTGCCTTCCAGATGATTGTCATTTGGATATAAAATTTTAGAAATTGCATTTGCCATGGAATTTTGTCCAATCGCTTTTGCATAGTCACCCTGATTAAACAGTTCCATATTAAAAGATGGTGCTTTTGCAGACCACAAACGCAAAACAGAAACGCCAGGACTATCATAACCTGAAACATACATATCATAAGGTGTTGCCATAACGGTATTATAATTTACATGGGAAATATGATGATACTGATTATCCCAGTATTCATTCAGTTCACCTTCAAAATGCACTTCAATTGCTTTTTCTGGTTTTGGGTCAAGCCATACACTTCCACCTGGTAACCAGTTGTCAGGCAATTCTGTCTGCCAACCGTCTTCCAGTTTCTGCTGGAAAATACCATATTCATAACAGATAGAATGTCCCATAGCAGGCATTGCCTGTGTTGCCATACCGTCCAGATAACATGCTGCAAGACGACCTAAACCGCCATTTCCTAACCCTGCATCAGGCTCACATTCATAAATTTTATCCAGATTGATATGGAATTCAGCAAGCATTTCTTTTACAGAATCTGCCATTTCAAGATTATACAAGCTTGTTTTCAAAGAACGACCCATCAAGAACTCCATAGACAGGTAATATACCTGTTTTTTTCCTACAGAATGTGCCTGATTGATAAATTTACGGCGTTTGGTTTTAAGTTGTTCCACAACCAGTGCAGAAAGCACCTCATAAACTTGTTGGTCTGATGCTTCTTCAGGAGAAACATTAAATTTGTTTTGCAGTCTTTCACTAAACTGCTTTTTGAATTTCTTTACTTCGCTAGAATCGTTTACTGCCATAGTAATTTTGCCCGCCTTTAATTTAAATATTAATTAAAGACGTTCTCCTTTCTTAATATTTGGATAACAAGAAAAATCTCATTATATTAATAGTATACCTTATTTTTGCGTTGGTTACAATTGACATTTTCTACAAATATGTGATGTGAAATCATCACAATTTGGATAAAACACAAAAGCAGACTATAAAATTTTGTTGAAGATTATTTAATTTATACAGAATGTTATGTCTGATTATCTAGTTTTTTATCATTCTGTAACGCTTGTGTCAGCATTTCATGTGCCAGAGGATATTCTTTTTTTACTTGAATTGGCTTGCTTTCCAGATTCAAAAAACAATGCGTGCTTGTACCAGTACAACAGATTTGTCCTGTATCAGAATTTTTCACAGTATAAGCAAATCCATAACGTATGCCATTATAAAAATTTATTTTTGTTTCAATTAGAACAGTATCACCAAAATAAACCATTTTGTGATAATTTGCATTTACTGTTAAAACAGGGCAAACAATGCCTTGTTGTTCTTGTCTGGCAAAGCTATAGCCAACACTGTCAAAATAGGCGATTCTGGCTTCTTCAAACCAACGAATATAATTAGAATGATGAATAATTTTCATTTGGTCTGTTTCATAGTAATGTGGCGTTCGCTGATAAATAAACATAAATTTAGTTCTCCTTGTTTTGCTTTTTGAAAATAATAAATTTGCTTAAAAAATAATTTGCCAGTGTTACAACAACTTGCTGACCAAAATAGAATATAAAATAAATCCAGAAATTTTTCTCTCCGTTTTCCATCATATACAGAGGCACACCAAGTTGCATAATGCCAACAGACATTGCCCATGAAAGTAACCTTGCAGATATAAATGTCCATAATTCCCACATAAGCTGTTTTGTAGATTCTGTTTTGCTCTTGAAAACATATTTTTTATTCACATAAAATGCGAAAACAACAGCAACGACCCATGCAATGCTTGTTGCAAGGAAATTTTCTAAACGTTCTGACCAGTTGATATGAGATAAAATGCCAAATTCTACACCAAATTGTACAATTGTATTCACGATTGTTGTAAGGACACCGTAATAAATATAGACTATTAATTCTTCAAATTTATCATATAAATTTTTTAATGGTTTCGGCAATAGCTTTACAAAAAACTGTAAAATTGCATCAAACATAGTAATAAAATCCTTTCCAGTAGATAGACCAATAAGCCTGTCGTAACACAACAGGCTTATTAAAATCATTTTTACATGAGTTCACAAATCAGATTAGAAAATTCTGCTGGATTATCAATCGGCATATTTTCCATTAATAATGCCTGATTATATAATAATTTCGCATATTTCTGTACTTTTTCATTGTCAGAACCATTTAAAGCTGTTAATTTTTCAAATACAGGGTGTTCTGGATTTAATTCTAACACAAGCTTTGCCTGTACTTTGGTATCAGTTGGCATTGCATTCAGTGTTTTTTCCATTTCCAGTGTCAAATCTCCTTCACTAGTTAAGCAAACTGGGTGCGATTTCAAACGACTTGACAAAGTCACACGTTCTACTTTGCCTTCTAAAGCCTTGTGCATTGTTTCAAATAATGATTTATTTTCTTCTGTTTTTTCATCAAGGGCTTTCTTTTCTTCTTCCGTGTTTAAATCTAAATCAGATGCAGTCACAGATTTGAATGTTTTATCTTTGAAAGAAATCATATTTTTCACAGCAAATTCATCTACTGGAATTGTGAAATATAAAATTTCATAGCCCTTTGCAAGAACAGCTTCTGTTTGTGGCAAAGCTTTAATTTGTTCAATTGTATTGCCAGACGCATAATAAATATCTTTCTGGTCTTCTGGCATACGTTCTACATATTCAGACAGTGTAATTAATTTATCATCACGGGAAGACCTGAAAATTAACAAATCCTGTAAATCATCTTTGTGCATACCGTAATCACTGCAAATGCCGTATTTAATTTGCGTGCCAAATGCTTCAAAGAATTTTTCATATTTTTCACGGTCATTATTAAGCATGCGAATTAATTCGTTATGAATGGTTTTTTCAATGCTTTTGGCAATTAATTTTAATTGTCTGTCATGCTGTAGCATTTCACGGGAAATATTCAAAGATAAATCTTCTGAATCTACAAGACCCTTGACAAAGCTATAATAATCAGGAAGCAAATCTGCACATTTTTCCATGATTAATACACCATTTGTATATAACTGCAAGCCTTTTTCATATTCACGTGTATAATAATCAAATGGAGCTTTTGACGGAATATATAACAATGCGTCATAGCTGACAGCTCCCTCATTGTGAACATGTTTAAATGCCATAGGGGGCATATAATCATTAAATTTCTCTTGGTAAAAATTATTGTAATCATCGTCTGTTAATTCAGAACGATTTTTACGCCACAAAGGAACCATGCTATTTAGTGTTTCAAGATTAATTTCTAAATCATATTCGTCAGTTGTACCCTCTTTTAATTTTCTATGAGAAATTTCCATTTGAATAGGGAATCTGATATAATCAGAATATCTTTTTACAAGATGTTGAATTCTGAATTCTTCCAGAAATTCGCTGTAATTTTCTTCATCAGAATCATCAGCTAATTCTAATACAATTTTAGTGCCATGCTTTGTAAGATTGCTAACTTCGTCAGTTGGTTCAATTGTATAGCCCTCTACGCCCTCAGACTGCCATTTATAAGCTTGTTCTTCGTCAAATGCTCTGGAATACACAGTAACACGCTTTGCAACCATGAATGCAGAATAAAATCCAACACCAAACTGCCCAATAATTTGTTGGTCTTCGCCAAGTTGATTATCTGTCTTGAATTTCAAAGACCCACTGCTTGCAATCGTACCCAGATTATGCTCCAGTTCTTCTGCTGTCATGCCAATGCCATTATCTGTAATGGTAATTGTCCGTTCTGTTTTATTAATATCCAGACGGATAAAAAAATCGCCTTTGTTTAATCCAACAGAATCATCTGTCAAAGAACGGAAATATAATTTGTCAATTGCGTCACTTGCATTAGAAATTAATTCACGCAAAAAAATTTCCTTATGTGTATAAATTGAATGAATCATCATATCAAGTAGTTTCTTAGATTCTGCTTGAAAAGCCTTTGTTTCCATTTGTAAAATCCTCTTTTCTTGAATTAATATTAGCACTCTAGCTTTGAGAGTGCTAATTCTAGTATAGCATGTTTTTTAGAAAAATCAAGAGCATATCTTGAAAATTCATGAAAAATTAATATTTTATTTATATTTTATTTTTAATTTAGAGAGTATTACAAAAATTAGTATTTAATTTTGGTAAAAAAAATAATATCGCTTTTTAAAAAATTGTGTTATGATATAAGTGTGTGAAAAAATATTATCAATATTTTCAGGAGGTATTATTTTGCAAAATGCAGAAATTGAAAAAGCCATATCGTGGAATCCTTGGCATGGTTGTAAAAAAATAAGTCCAGGATGTAAAAATTGCTTTGTATTCAAAATGGACAAAAGATATGGAAGAGATACTACAGTTATCACAAAAGGTAAAACTACTTATGAGTTGAAAGACAAAAATTGTCCACCTCATTCTTTGGTAAAGTTATGTTTTTCTTCTGATTTTTTTATTGAAGAAGCTGATGAGTGGAGAAATGGCTGTTGGGATTTTATCAGAAGAAGAAAAGATTGTATATTCGTTATGACAACGAAAAGACCAGAAAGAATAAAAACTTGTATTCCATTAGATTGGGGTGATGGCTGGGAACATGTACATATCAGTGTTTCAATAGAAAATCAGGAAATGACAGATATTCGGCTGAAACATTTTTTAGATGCACCTGTAAAACATCGTGAAGTATTTTGTTCACCATTAATTGCACCGATTTCTTTAGGAAAATATTTAGATACAGGACTAATAAAATGTGTGAATGTCGGTGGAGAGATGGCACCTGTAAAAGATGTCAGACCTATAGAATATGAATGGATAAAAAATTTGTATTTAGAAGCTAAAGAAAGAAATATTGAATTTTATTTTCACCAAAGTGGCTCAATGTTTTTAAAAGACGGAAAAAATATTGGAAAATGGAATCTGAAAGAACAAATTAGGTGTGCTGAAGAAATACAGCGGGAACTTGAAGAAATGTACTGATAGAAATAGCTATATATAGCTAAAATAAATAATAAAGGTGATTTTATGAAAGTAATATTAATTAATGGAAGCCCTCATGCAAAAGGCAATACATATATTGCTTTACATGAGATGGAAAAAATTTTCAATGAAAATAGTATTGAAACTGAAATAATTCATGTTGGTAATCAAGCGATAAGAGGTTGTGTAGCCTGTAATTCCTGTGCTGAAAACGGCAAATGTGTCTTTGATGACATCGTAAACGAAACAGCACAGAAATTTCAAGAATGTGATGGTCTTGTAGTGGGAAGTCCAGTTTATTATGCATCTGCAAATGCAATGCTGATAGCATTTTTGACAAGGCTTTTTTATAGTACTCACTTTGATAAAACAATGAAAGTCGGTGCAGGTATCGCAGTTGCAAGGCGTGGTGGTCTATCATCAACATTTGATGAAATGAATAAATTTTTCACAATATCTGGTATGCCAATTGCATCTAGTCAATATTGGAATAGTATTCATGGTAGAATGCAAGGCGAAGCATTACAAGATGCTGAGGGCTTGCAAACTATGAGAACCCTTGCTAGAAATATGACTTTTCTCATAAAAAGCATTGCAATTGGTAAAGAAACTTATGGCTTGCCAGAAAAAGAACCGTTTGAACGTACTCATTTCATAAGATAAATATAAGGAGCTGTCCGATTTCTGATTATATTATTATATTAAAGATGGGGTTGCTTATTAGAGGATATTATTTAGAAAGAATATGATATGACCGTGAACGATTTTTTATTATGCTGAACTAGAAAGTAATAGTTTACTTTCTATATATTTGTAAAGAAGTGTGTGTTATGAAAATGAAATCGATTTTTACGGTTCTATTTCTGCAGACATGCTTTTAAAAAGTATAGGAAACTTTTCAGCATTTGCAGATACAACAAATATGAAAGAAAAAATTTGTAAATTTCTGAATATTCCTTCCGAAATTGTTGAAGATGTTATGTATAAGGGTAAAAGTAGGCAAACATTACGTTTAGACGTTAAGGAATACAATGGGTATCCTGCAAAATTAATAACAAACAAACTAATAATCTATCTGGAGTTCCATTAAGCTGTTTACCACGTTGAATGCATGTATTTGCTTGCAGAAACATCTGAAATTGCATCTGGTAATTTGAATTGTGATGGTGAAGTTGGTGTGACTGATATTGTAATGTTGCAAAAATGGTTGCTTGATTCTGGTAACTTGCCAAACTGGCAAAATGCTGACCTGTGTCAAGACGTAATATATTTGACCTTGTACTTCTCAAGCGTATGTTAATTGAGGAATAAAATTTGATAGTTAACGCCTGTCATTCGGCAGGCGTTTTTTATATTTTCTTGCAAAGTTTTTAGTTTATTCATAATTTTTGTGAAAAGTGCTGTAAAATAAAAGCAGAAATTCTACCAAAAAACGATAGATTTTTTTTTCATAATATGGTATAATAGAAAAGTAATCCGACAGAGGCTTGTATGCAATGTCGGAAAAATCTATTTTGGAGGTAAAGACCAATGAGCAAGAAATATGTTTATCAGTTCACTGAAGGTAACGCTACAATGCGTGAACTTCTGGGTGGCAAAGGTGCAAATCTGGCTGAAATGACTTCTATTTTTGGCAAGGACAGAGTACCACAGGGCTTCACAATTACAACAGAGGCTTGTACACAGTATTATGAGGACAATGGTATCAGTGATGAAATCGTTGCTGAAATCGAAGAAAACATCACTAAGATGGAAGAAGTAACTGGAAAAAAATTCGGTGATATTGAAAATCCTTTGCTTGTTTCTGTTCGTTCTGGTGCAAGAGCATCTATGCCTGGTATGATGGATACAATCTTGAATTTAGGTTTAAATGAAGAAGTTGTTGCTTCTATTGCTGAAAAGTCTGGCAATGAAAGATGGGCTTGGGACTGCTACAGAAGATTTATTCAAATGTATTCTGATGTTGTAATGGAAGTTGGCAAGAAGTATTTTGAAGAACTCATCGACAAAATGAAAGCTGAAAGAGGCGTAACACAGGACGTTGAATTAACTGCTGACGACCTGAAAGAACTTGCTTCTCAGTTCAAAGCTGAATATAAAGAAAAAATCGGTGTAGATTTCCCAGCTGACCCAAAAGAACAACTTATGGGTGCAATTAAAGCTGTATTCCGTAGCTGGGACAACCCGAGAGCAAATGTTTACAGACGTGACAATGATATTCCATTTAGCTGGGGTACTGCTGTAAACGTTCAGTCTATGGCATTCGGTAACATGGGTGATGATTGCGGTACAGGTGTAGCATTTACACGTGACCCTGCAACAGGCGAAAAGAAACTCATGGGCGAATTCTTGACAAATGCACAGGGCGAAGATGTTGTAGCAGGTGTTAGAACACCTATGCCAATCGCTCAGATGGCTGAAAAATTCCCTGAAGCTTTTAAAGACTTCCAGGAAGTTTGTGCTACTTTGGAAAATCACTATCATGACATGCAGGACATGGAATTTACTGTTGAACATGGTCATTTGTATATGCTCCAGACTAGAAACGGCAAGAGAACAGCTCAGGCTGCTTTGAAAATTGCTTGTGATTTAGTTGACGAAGGCATGAAGACAGAAGAAGAAGCTGTTGCAATGATTGACCCAAGAAATTTGGATACTTTGTTGCACCCACAGTTTGACGCAAAGGCTTTGAAAGCTGCTACACCAATTGGCAAAGGCTTAGGTGCTTCTCCAGGTGCAGCTTGCGGTAAAATTGTATTTACAGCAGATGACGCTGTAGCATGGGCTGAAAAAGGCGAAAAAGTTGTATTAGTTCGTCTGGAAACATCTCCAGAAGATATTACAGGTATGAAATCTGCACAGGGTATTTTAACTGTTCGTGGTGGTATGACATCTCATGCAGCTGTTGTTGCACGTGGTATGGGTACATGCTGTGTATCTGGTTGTGGCGATATTAAAATGGACGAAGAAAATAAGAAATTTGAACTCGCTGGCAAGACATTTACAGAGGGTGATGCAATTTCTATTGATGGTACAACTGGTAATATCTATGATGGTATTATTCCAACTGTTGATGCACAGATTGCAGGTGAATTCGGTAGAATTATGGCTTGGGCTGACAAATACAGAACTCTGAAAGTTCGTACCAATGCAGATACTCCAGCTGACGCAAAGAAAGCAAGAGAACTTGGTGCAGAAGGTATCGGTCTTTGCCGTACAGAGCATATGTTCTTTGAAGAATCCAGAATTGCTGCGTTCCGTGAAATGATTTGCTCTGATACTGTGGAAGAACGTGAAGCTGCTTTAGATAAAATCCTGCCAATGCAACAAGCTGACTTTGAAGCACTCTATGAAGCTTTGGAAGGCAATCCTGTAACAATTCGTTTCTTAGACCCACCATTGCATGAATTTGTTCCTACTGACGAAGAAGATATTCAGAAATTAGCTGAAGCACAGGGTAAATCTGTTGAAACTATCAAGAATATTATTGCATCTCTGCATGAATTTAACCCAATGATGGGACACCGTGGTTGCCGTCTGGCAGTTACCTACCCAGAAATTGCAAAAATGCAGACAAAGGCTGTTATCCGTGCCGCTATTAATGTCAAGAAAGCTCACCCAGATTGGGATTTAGTACCAGAAATCATGATTCCATTGGTTGGCGAAATCAAAGAATTAAAATATGTCAAGAAATTCGTTGTTGAAACTGCTGACGCTGAAATTGCAGCAGCAGGTGCTGATTTGAAATATGAAGTTGGTACTATGATTGAAATTCCAAGAGCTGCATTAACAGCTGATGAAATTGCAAAAGAAGCTGAATTCTTCTGCTTTGGTACAAATGACCTGACACAGATGACTTATGGTTTCTCCCGTGATGATGCAGGTAAGTTCCTGAATGCTTACTATGAAGCAAAAATCTTTGAAAATGACCCATTTGCAAAACTTGACCAGACAGGTGTTGGCAAGTTAATGGAAATGGCTGTTAAGATGGGCAAAGAAGTTCGTCCAGAAATGCATCTTGGTATTTGTGGCGAACATGGTGGCGACCCAACTTCTGTTGAATTCTGCCATAAGATTGGCTTAAGCTATGTATCTTGCTCACCATTCCGTGTACCAATTGCAAGATTAGCTGCTGCTCAAGCTGCTATTAATAACAAGTAATAAATCATTCCCCCCTGTGTCCCTGTATCGAATATTTGCGATTTGACAGAACATCACAAGTTTTGTAAATATGCTTAGATTCTGTGCAATATTACAGGTTATCATGTGATAATTATCTAAAAAATAATCTCCTGTATCTATGTATTAATTATACAAAGATACAGGAGTTTTTTAATTAATAATTATCAATTGGACTTGTATTTGAAATTTTATAATCTCTGCCTAATTCTACATAGTATAAATTATCATAAGGTGCGTGGAGTGCATTATATTCAGCTTCTGTAATATCTGATTCATAATAGTAATAGGTAGCCGGAGTGGTATTATGGTCTATTGAAAAATAATCTTGTAATTCAAGTGTATTATCGTCTGCCATGTAATAAAAGAATGAACTTTCATAATCCATACCATAATACCAACTCAATAAAATATTATTAGAAACATTTACTGTTCCATAACTGCCCAGACCATACTCTCCAGTGACTTCTTTAAGATAGCCATCTGAACAAGTATAAAGGTTTATTCCAGCAGCATGATAATCGCCAGTAGAAATAAATAATTCTGGAATGCCATCACTATTTAAATCATATAAGCTATACATGTAATCAGAAATACTTGCTAATTTATTTTTGTAAACATCTTTATATCTAGTATCTTTTTCAGCAACTGTAAACGTAACACTATCTAATTCTGTGACAAAATCATCAGCTAATATAAATAAATCATATTCACCAGCCGTTATATCTGAGGGCATATATAGATAGTTGTAATTATAATGGGCTGATTCATATAAAGAGGAACTGTAATCTGTCCATTCTGAATTTGCAATTGCCTCTATTGTGTGAGAAGTGCCATGTGGAACAATATTAACAGTTGCATTAGATTTTTCTGTAATATTATTACAAGTAATCGCAAAATCAAGAGTGCCATAAGCAATGGAATAATAAACAGAATCAAAAGATGCCTGTAATTCTCCTGTTGTGCTGTAACTATTTAGCAATATACTATCTGTTGCAGAACAGGAGGAAATCCAATAATTATTAAAATAAACTTCTAAATATTCGTTGTATTGATTTTCTGTAATAGGATTACCATCATAATAATAAGCTCCTTCGTCAGTAGTAAAATCACAAGAAAGTTGATGTTCCAGACTTGCATTTATATTATTGATTTGATAAATATCCCAATCATATTCCACATTTTGAACTAGCAAAGCATTTTCTTCTGTTGCATAATATGCAGAAGGATATTTATAATCCCTCGTCGAAGTATTCAATGAAGTGGAAACAGCCCCGTTTTTTGTCTGGAAAGTAAATGGCTGACAAATGCCATTTTGATAAGAATAAATTGTTAGTACGTTTTGTTGACCCTCCGAAAGTATAACAAATAATTCAGGAACAGAATCGTTGTTAATATCTACTAAGTCATAATAATAATATTCTTCATCAGTCTGTAAATTATTAAGCTGAATTTGATACGCTTGTTTCCATTCATCATCAGTGACCTGATTTTCAGCAGGGAATATATATTTATTTCCTGCACCTATTTCAGCGGAATAAATCAAAATTTCAGTAGCATCAACTGCATCTACAATGCCATCTCCATTGACATCAGAGGAAGTAAGTGCTTCACCCAAAAGTGTACCGCCATTTCCTGCACCTACACTTGCAGAATGTATTAGTATATCGGTAGCATCAAGTGCGTCAATATTAGAATCACCATTTACATCGCCTAGTGTAATTGCATTTGCACTAAGTGCAGAACTTGCTGACACAAGTAATGCTGTTAGTGTAAAAATCAATATTCTTTTTTTCATAAATAACTATCCTTTCATTTATTTTCTTTATCCAGTATAAATCAAGAATAGTTATTTGTCAAGCAAAAATGCTCTAGTGTGCTAAAATTTTAATAAATATAAACTGATTTATTGTCCTCAACTTTAAATGTAATGTTATTTATTTCTGTTCCATCGTCTGCTAAAAAAAATATATCATAATCGCCGTCAGGAATTTCCCCAAGTACACAGTAAGCATTATAATCATTATGAATCGCTTCATATAAACTACTCATGTAAAATTCTATATCTGTATATTCAATTGCATTTTCTAATATATGTTCTGTACCATGTGGCACAACATGAAATGTAATATTAGATTTTTCTGTAATCTGATTGCAGTCAATTTTAAACATAAGCCAGCCCTTTTCAAAATGAATAGAATTTTTAATAAAATTTGCTTTTAATTTGCCTGTACCATAGATAGTTAATAAATCATGATTGTCTATATCATAAAAATGATCCAACTGATAAATATTTTCATGATAATGATTATATTCTTCCTTTGTAATAGGATTATTATCAAAATAGTAACTATCATTAGTATAATCTTTAATTAGTTCATGTTTTGGAATTGCCTGCAAATTTTCATCTATTTCATAAATGGTATCAATATTATAAAAATAATTACCAGTATCCGTTATAGAACTTTCGTAATGAGAAACAAATAAGCCGTCAAATTCAAAAGAAATATACATATTCCAAGTGTCAACAGCTCCGCTTTCTGTTGGAAAATGAATTTGCTGACAAGAGCCATTTTGATAAGTATAAACTATTGTTTCAGATGTATCTCCGAGCATAATAAATAATTCTGGAATAGAATCGCCGTTAATATCTGCTAATTCATAACGATTTTTATAAGACTGAAAATTATCAAGCTGAATTGTATATGCCTGTTTCCATTCCTCTGTGTCAATTTGGTTTAAACCATTTGGAACGGGTTGTCCTGATTTAGAGAGATAAACCAAAATTTTAAAAGCGTCTTTTGCGTTTACTTTACCATCTGCACTGAAATCTGCTGACATAAGTGCTTTATCAGAAAGCGTTCCGCCATTCCCAGCCCCAATACTTGCAGAATGTTCTAATATTGCATAAGCATCATTGACATCAAGCACAGAATCACCATTTACATCACCTAATATTGCATTTGCATGAATTGTAACAGGAGCTGATAATAATATTAACGCTATCAAAATAAATATATTTTTTTTCATAACTAACTATCCCTTCTTGTAATTATTTTTATTATTTATTTTACTTAACTTCAAATGTAATACTATCTAATTCTGTTGCGTCATCAGCTAGCATAAATAAATCATAATCGCCGTCAGGAATTTCCCAAAGTCTGCAATAAGTATTAAAATCACTACTATGAATCGTTTCATATAAATTATCCGTGTCAGATTCTTCAATAGCATTTTCTAATATATGTTCTGAACCATGTGGCACAATATGAAATGTAATATTAGATTTTTCTGTAATATCATTGCAAGTAACTTTAAATTCAAGCCAACCCTGATTAAAATTAATAGAATCTTTGATAAAATTTGCTTGTACTTCGTCAGAACCGTAAATATTTAATAAATCACGTTTTGTTGTGTCAGAAAAACAAGAATGCCAATAAGCAGATTCCTGATAGTTATTATATTCTTCACTTGTAATAGGAGTATCATCAAAATAGTAACTATCATTGGCATAATCACTAATCAGTGTATGTTGTGGAATTGCTGTAAAATTATCTATTTTATAAATAGTAACAACATCACAAAAATAATTACCAGTATCTGTTGTAGAAGTTAGAGAATTCTGAACAAATAAGCCATCAAATTCAGAACAAGCATATAGATTACAAGATTCAATCGCTCCACTTTCTGTTGGAAAATAAATTTGCTGACAGGAGCCGTCTTGATAAGTATAAACCATTGTTTTGTATGTATCTTCATAGAATTTAATAAATAATTCTGGAATAGAATCGCCATTAATATCTGCTAATTCATAACGATTTTGATAAGATTGAAATTCAATAAGCTGAATGGAATATGCCTTTTTCCAGTCTTCTTTCCATTTATCAATTGTGGCGATTTCGTCTAAAATTGTGACAAGTTCTTTTGATTTTTTTGCAAGAATTTGCTCTGATTGAGGAGCATTAAAAAAAATCTTAAAAATATCTTTTTCATCTATCTTGCCATCTGCATTGTAATCTGCTGACATCAGTGCCGTATCAGAAAGCGTTCCGCCATTCCCTGCCCCAATACTTGCAAAATGTTCTAATATCGCATAAGCGTCATTGACATCAAGCCCAGAATTTTGATTTACATCACCTAATAATGCATTTGCGTGAATTGTAACAGGAGCTGATAATAATAATGCTGTCAAAATAGAAATTAATATTCTTTTTTTCATAACTAACTATCCTTTCATTTATTTACTGGCGTTAAAAATTCACTAAAATATGCTTTCGTTTGCTGATAATTTAAGCCATATAATTTGCAATTTCTGGACTTTTCAGAACGAAAATAAATTGTCAAATGACATTTGTTTGCCCATTTCTGCCAGATATATTGTTGAATACGAATTTTTACAATGCAGTCTTTTTCGGCTATAATCGTATGAAATGTAAAGCCTTTGCAATATTTTACAAAAACTTGATTTTTAGAAATTGTCACACCATTAGTAAGCAAAGCACTCACTTGAATAATTAATTTCCAGAAAATCGGCAATGCAATCATAAATTGCAAAGAGTTTAAAATTTCCTGCAAGGCGGGTAAAAGCTGTTCGGTGATTTCTTTCGCAGGAATAATCACACTGATAGACTCAAACATGTTTAAAAATTCCTGCACTGTCGGAGATAAATATTTCATGAATTCTGTTGCGGGAATAATGGAAAGCAAATAAATAATCCAAATGCAAGTATAACCAAACCAAGAGCTTTTTGGCGGTCTTAATTGAATTTTTAACATACGACTGGCTGGAAAAATAAACGGCATTGCAGTTTCTAATTGCTTACGTGTCAAAATTGGCAAGCAAATTGGCAAAGTGCCTTTTTGTGTGCCGTAACCAGAGCAATTGACTGTAAAAGAATATATTTGAAACATTTTAGTAATAAAATTTTGCCGAATATCCAGAAAATTAATTTTATGATTCTGTAAATGAAAAAATCTGGTTGTTATAATACCGCTTTTGACAAATAATTGTCTTTTATCACTTTCCATGTAAAATCCGCTATATCTGAGTAAATTATTAATAAAAGACAATCCCCATGTAGATAAAATCACAATGCCTACTGCAACAGCAATTGGCGGAATGCCTGCAAGATGTTCTGCAACTTCCTGTGAGACTAAATTTAAACGCTCTGTCAGTTGAAATTCGTTAATTAAATCTCTTGCAATTCTACCGCCTTGAAACCAGAACATAGCAAGATATAACGCTCCTGAAAAACTACTTGAAAAAATAACAGAAAATAATAAGATTTGCCATATTTTCACTTTCTGCTGATAATTATGACGTTTTCCGTGTCGGATTCTAGGCAAAGCAGAATAAAATATCATTTCATCTTGTTGTTTAATTAATAACTGAATATCCGCAACGTCCAGCAAGCCAGAAGCTGTATCTATATAAATATAAGATGCATGAAATGCTTTTAAAAAAAACGGTCGTTCAATTGTCATAGAAGAAATATTTTTGATTGGTAAAATGCGTATTCTGGTAAAAATAAAGCCGTCCTGTACATAGATTTGATTTTCTTTTACAGTAAATTTTCTGAAAAACCAGACAAGAAATCCATAGCCTAAAATACATGCTAATATCAATAAATCGAACCAGACGCCATGTAGCCAATTGAAAAAAATTTCAGGAATATTTTTCATTTCTTGAAATACAAGGGAATTTTTAATATTCATAGCACCACGTAAGATAGGAAAAATTAATAGCCATAATGTTTTTGTGCTATATTTTAAAATTCTGAGCGGATGTTCACGGTGCATGGAAAATACCCTTTCTTTGTAAAAATTCTGTTAATTCCTGACGGTCTTGCTTTTTCATAAAGAAAATCATCATACTGCCCCCATAGACATATAGTATGATAAAATTTAAGCCAAACATGCCATGAAAGCCAGTGATAAACTGTACAAACTGCACAGACTGTAATTTAATAGACTGTTCATGCACAAAGAAAATTCCTTGCCGAAGTGTAATCTGATTTGCTGTAATCGTATATTTCAGAGTTTTAAAATACAACGGCAGGCATATATAATTTATAATAATTGCTATGATAATAAAAATACTAATACAAATCCACATGATAATTTTTAATCTGAAAAAAATAAAAATACTCGCAAGAATCAAAATAATAGCAAGCAAAAAAATAATTATCTGTAATAATTTCATCGCTGAAAAATCAGCATAATATTCTTTCAATGCAAAACTCTCCCTTTTCTGTCATATGATTATGATATATTATAGCATAAACTAGAATATAATTGCAAGTATATTATGCAGAAAGGAGTATTTATGCTGAATTTTTTCACAAGTGTCAATCAAGTATTATGGGGAGGAGGTTTAACAGGACTTTTATTAGCAATGGGTTTGTTTTGTCTGGTATCTCACAAATTTGCATGTTTAAAAAGCTTTCGATTATTATATGCTAAAAAAAATATCAGAAATCATTCTGATACAAATCATCAGCTTTCACCATTTCAGGCATGTATGACATCTTTGGCGGCTGCAATGGGAACAGGGAATATTGTTGGTGTGGCAACTGCATTAACGCTTGGAGGTGCAGGGGCAATTTTCTGGATGTGGATAGCAGCATTATTAGGCATGGGGTTAATTTATGCTGAAAATGTGTTAAGCTGTCATTATAGAACAAAAAATTGCTCTGGTGCAATTGCCTATTTAAGATATGGCTTACATAGTCCGAAACTTGCAAAAATTTTTGCTGTCTGCTGTGTGGGGGCATCTTTTGGCATGGGCAATATGACACAAAGTCATGCAATGGCACAGAGCTTACAAGAAAGTTTTTCTATTCCGCCATTATGGACTGGCATTGTTACAGCAATTTTATTAAGTGTAATTATTTTCGGTGGTGCGAAGCGTATCGGAACAGTGACAAGTATTTTGATTCCTGTTTTATCTGGTATTTATTTATTATCGGCTTTGCTGATTATTTGGAATTGCCGTGCTAATTTAGGAAATGCTTTGCAATCTATTTTTCAAGAAGCTTTTGGCATCTCTGCAATCAGTGGTGGCATTAGTGGAATTACTGTTCGGCAAGCAATTTCTGTTGGAATTAGACGGGGTGTATTTTCTAATGAAGCTGGTCTAGGTAGCAGTGGTTTATTACACGGTGAAGCAGATAGTAACCAGCCAGAATTTTTAGGACTTTGTGGCATGTTAGAAGTCATTGTAGATACGTTTTTATGTTGTACAGCAACAGCTTTGGTCATTCTTTGTACAGGGGCATTAGATTCCAATCAAGATGGTGCTATTTTAGTATTATCAGCATTTCGTATCGGATTAGGCAATATTGCAGATTTTATTCTCCCGCCAATGATTGCATTATTTGCATTCTGTACACTAATAGGCTGGTCTTATTGTGGAGCAAGTGCTTTTCAAACACTTGGCAAACATGCAAATATAAAATTTTATCAAAGTTTATTTTGTATTGCAGTTGCAATTGGAGCTGTTATGCAATTAGAACTTGTCTGGACGCTAGCAGATATTGCCAATGCTTGCATGGCATATTGTAATTTACCAGCAATTTTATTATTATATGGCAAATATCAGAAAAAATAAAATAAACCACTGTATTGATTAAAACATACAATACAGTGGTTTTAGTTATTATTTATTTTAGTTTTATTATTTTACATAATAGGGATTTGGTTTTGTAAGAAGTATTATTAAGTCAATTATCCAACCAATATAGAATAATCCGAATGTACATAAGTAAATAATGCCCCATACAATTTTGCCTTCATAAAATTTATGGCCACCTGCCCAGCCTAAGAATAAGCAAAGCAAGAATGCAGTCCATTTATTTTTTGCTTTTCCATTCGCTCCTGCATTCACTGATGCACTAGCACTTGCACTAGCACTACTTGTACTTTGACTGGAATTATTAATTACAATTTGTGGTTGTGCCTGATTCGCACCACCTAAGGATTCAACCTGTCTGCCACATGCTGTGCAGATAACAGCATCAACAGGAATCTTTGCACCACAATGTTTACAAAACTTTGTCGGTATATTAGGTGTTTGCTGATTAAAATTTGATTGCTGGTTAAAATTTGGTTGCTGGTTAAAATTTGGTTGCTGGTTAAAATTTGGTTGTTGGTTAAAACTTGGTTGTTGGTTAAAATTTGGTTGTTGGTTAAAATTTGGTTGCTGGTTAAAATTTGGTTGTTGGTTAAAATTTGGTTGTTGGTTAAAATTTGGTTGTTGGTTAGAATTTGGCGGAACGTTTCCATTTGTTTGCTTGTCCAAATTTACTGTTCCATTTGTTTGTGTTTCCATAAGTATCCTCCCGTCATGACAATAATATACATATCTTTTGTTTATACTAATAGAAATATTATATCATATATTTTATTGAATGTCAATAGTTTTTTTAGGCAAAAAAATAAGGCATCAAAAAATTAACATGCCTTATTTTTATAAATATCAAATTAATATTGACTAAAATGATTCTGTGAGCCGTCACCATAAAAATATAAATAACCATGATTATATGCGGACGGGTCAGATAAATATAAATCAACAGCAGATTTTACATTTTGCGTTACTTTGCTGGAATATGTTCCCAGATTTGCATAAGAGGAAGAACCACTGAATTGAGATTTCTGCGTAATGACTGCATAGATTGTATTCGGGAAATTAGCAGAATCTACACGGTTCATAATTACTTCTACAACTTTCGCCTTATTTTCAATTGTAATCACATCAGAACCCGCTTCATGTGCAACAGCGTTACAGAGCAGAATATAATCACTGTCAGAAACAGAACGGCTTGTATCCACGATTGCAATGATTTCTTCTGATTCGTCTAATTCTGGAATGATTTCTGAAATTTCTTCCAGAATTATTTCTGGTGCTTCTTCTGGAATCATTTCTGGTATTTCTTCAGGAATCATTTCTTCTACTGTCATAGAAGTTTCTGTAAATCCTGAACCTAAAATATCATCTAAATAAATTTCAGAAACGTCAATAATTTCTGAATCTTGTATCACTGGAATGGTAACAACTGTTTCAACTGTTGTGATAATTGGTTCGGGTGTTGTGGTGGTAGTCGTTGTTGTTTCTTCAGAAGTAGTTGTCGTAGTTGTCGTTGTTGATGTAGTAGTAGTTGTCGTTGTAGTAGTTGTAGTAGCTTTTGTTGTAGAAGTAGTTGAAGCTGTAGTAGTGGTTTTCTTTTTAGGCGTTGTTTCAGCTTTTGTAGTTGCCTTAGGTTTCGCTTTTTTTGTTGTTTCAACACTAGTTGTTGTAGCAGGTGTTGTAGAAATTTCTGCTGTTGTCTGTACTGGCTGTTCTGTAATTGTTACTTCTTCAATTATTTCTGGTTCAGTTGGTTCTGTTACTGGTTCAATTATTTCTGTTGGTGCAGTTGTGATAACTGGCATTGTAACTATTTCTGGATTTTCTGAATTCTGTGATACAGATTTTTTAGGTTCAGAAGAAGTACTAATGGATTTGACAAAAATTCTGGTTGTCGTTGTTGTCTGAGTTTCAATATTTTTACTATCTTCTACAGGAGCTGTTGTAGATACTGTTTTAGTAACAACTTTTTCTGTAGGAGTGTCTTTTTCTGGGGCAACTGCAAGCTTTTTGTTACGGATTTTAATTGCAGTTTTCTTTATACCTGTGGGGGAAGTTTTGATAGAGGTTTTTGCAGAGACAATTTTATTAGTTTTTGTTGTACTAATTGGCTTTGGGTTTTCTGGTGTACCTGTTGTACTGTCATCTAATGTTACTGTTGAAGCATCTGCAATCATATAACTTCCAAATAAGCAAGAAGCAATTATACCTATTGTAATTGCTGCAACTTTTGATTTTTTCATTGAAGTATTCCTTTCTGTCATGATAATAGAATGTTTTCCCTTTCTTAGGGTCAACCTTATCATAGCATATTTTTTGCAAATTGGCAAGCCTTTTTAGGCAATTTTTACAAAGATTCTATAAACATCACAATAAACATGGGTAAATTTGCACTTAATAAGGTAAAATTGCACAAAAATAAAAACAGCAAATATGAATTAATCATGAATTGATTTATTAAAAATACTGCTTTTTTCACGAATTAATTACATTTCAATTACATTTAAAACAAAACACTAACAAACCACTGGCAAGGTGTTACAGATAGGAAAATAAATTTTGTCAAAACTATTTAAATTTTTGTCGAATTATGTCGTGTCAAATTTTGGTGATTTTTCACAAATAGCAAGTTGAAAAATAAAATCATGTCAGTTTTTTTTAACTCTTGACAAAATATAATTTGTATGTTATAATAAAAAATGAGATTTTTTGCTGATTTATGTTTCTGAATAGCATAAAATTACATGAGGCTTTGCCGTAATGTATCTATCTATCACTGAAAAATCTCTCATGAGAGGATTTATCATCTCGCTACAATACAAACTATCTCTAGTAGATACTTTGACTTTTGGGCAAAAAATTTATATTTTTTGTGCGGTTCGATTCCGTTTATCTTATCATTTTCACCAAAATGACAAAAATTGCAATCTGATTTTTCTTGTATAAAATATATGCAAGAAAACAGTCCTTCGACCTTGTCGAATGCTGGATACCGATTTATTAGCTATTTGCCAAAGTGTGCTGTCAGGTTCTACTTCCGCAAATAGTTTAATCATTCTAAAAGCCTTTGCCGTCGCTGGACTGTTACAATCAGAGCTTAGCGAAATGGAGTGATAATTTATGAAATTTAAGAAAATCATAATTAGTGAATCCGAAAGAGGATTTTTGATTAAAAAAGGTCGTTTTATAAAAATGCTCTCAGCAGGAAGTTATATACAAAGTAATAATAAACAAATTCTTGTGACGAAAATTTCAGAACCGCTGACAAGTCGTTTTGATATGACAGTGTTAAATATTTTTTTAAAAGATGAAAATTTTAAAAATCAAGTAATTATTCAGGAAGTCCTCGATAAACAAGTTGCTGTGCATGAAGTAGATGGGCATTTTAAAGAGATTCTGAAATCTGGAAAATATATTTACTGGGAAATTACAGAACATCATAGTTTTCAGCTTTATGACATGACAAATCCTGAAATTCCAGCAGATACACAGCTTTGTGAAAATCTTTATAAAGCAGGTTGCATGGCAAAATTGGGAATTTCTGAAAATCAAAAAGGTTTGTTATTTATCAATGAAAAATTTGAAAAAGAGCTTACATCAGGGATTTATTATTTTTGGCAGAATGGCTCAACGAGATATCAATTAAGATATATTGAAACGAAAAAAAGATTATTAAATCTTACAGGGCAGGAAATTTTAACAAAAGATAAAGTCGGTATCAGATTAAATTTTGTTTGTAATTTTCAAGTAACAGATTGCGTAAAAGCTTGTTTAGAAATTGATGACTATGAAGAACAATTCAGAACTGCTGTGCAATTAACAGTACGTGAATTTGTTGCAGAATGTACTCTGGATGAAATTTTAGCACAACGTGATAAAATTGCAAAACAAATTTTAGAAATTCTGAAACCAAAAGCCAATATATTATATATTGATGTTTGGGATGCTGGCATTAAAGATGTGATTCTTCCTGGAGATGTAAGAGACATTATGAATACAGTTTTGTTGGCTGAAAAAAAAGCACAGGCAAATGTCATTACACGCCGTGAAGAAGTCGCTTCTACAAGGTCGCTATTAAATACAGCGAAACTTATGGACGAAAATAAAACACTTTACAAATTAAAAGAATTAGAATATCTTGAAAAAATTTGTGAAAACGTTGGTAATATTTCTGTTTCAGGCGGAGATTTATTAGAGCATTTAAGGGCAATTATTGGCTCGGATAAAAATTAAATTTTAAAATAAAAAATTATAATCTATCAAAAATTTTTTTGGTAGATTAATTTTTATGCAAAAATAACAAAAAATGCAACATTTTTTTTTTTTTTTATATCATATGTATATAAAAATTGTTTAAAAACTGTAAAATCTAGCGAAAAGCACTTGCATTAGTATATACTTTTAGGTTATAGTAACTGTATATTGCTTATACAGGGGGAATTTAAAAATGCAAATAACGATCAAAAAAAGCATTTCTATTATTTTACTATTTATAATTATCTTCTCATTTACAAATATACAAGCTTTTGCAGAATCAGAAAAAATAAATATGCCTGTTTTTTCAGTAGAAGCAGGTTTCTATGATGAAGCATTTGAACTTGAATTAAGTGACGAAAATAATAATGCTATTTATTATACAACTGATGGAAGTGACCCGAGAACTTCTGAAACTGCAATACTTTATACAGATAAAATTAATATCTATGATAATTCTAGTGAATCTAATAAATATAGTGCGCTTACAGATATTACACTTTATGAAGATTATATTGGAGCAACTAGCAATGTTGACAAAGGTACTATTATAAGAGCAGTGTGTAAAACTTCTTCTGGAGAATATAGCGATGTAGCTTATCATAGCTATTTTATAAACAAACAGGCAGAGTATTATAAAACTATGAAAATAATTTCTCTTGCAACAGATGGAGATTATTTATTTGATTCTGATAATGGTGCATATATGATTGGCAGTGAATATTATGATTGGTTAGAAAAAATCTATCATTCAGAATATGCTAATAAACTTAATATTAAATATCCTACAAATTATAATAAAGATGGTGAAGAAAACGAGTTCCCTGTTAGTATTCAGGTTTTTGAGAATGGTACACTTGCTTATACAACTGACGTTGGTGCAAGAATAGCTGGACATTTTTCAAGAGGGATAGCCCAGAAATCTATTCGTCTTTATGCACGCAAAGAATATGGTGATTCCAAAATGAGATATGCTTTTATAGATGATTTGACTGATAAAAACGGAAATTTAATTGAAAAATATGATAAAATAACACTCCGAAATGCTGGAAACGATAATGAATGTTTACATTTTCGTGATGCTTTTATAGAAGATATTGTGTCTAAAAGAGCTTGCAATATGCAAGGAACAGAGTCATGTGTACTCTTTATTAATGGAGAATTTTGGGGATTTTATTTTATGCAAGAAAAACAAGATGATTACTATATTCAGTCCCACTGTGAAATAGAAAAGGAAAATGTAACAATCATAAAAAATAGTGAACTAGCGTGTGGTTCGCAATATGTTGCAAATGATTATTATAGTTTTATAGAATGGGCTAGCACTGCGGATATGACAATTCCTGAAAATTACCAGCTAGTATGTGATGAAATTGACATACAAAATTTTATGGATTATATTGCAATAGAAACATATATAAATAATGTGGATTGGACATATACATCTCTTAATAATTGGCAGGTATGGAGAGCAACAATAATTGATTCAAATACACCATATGCAGATGGAAAATGGCGTCTTATGTTGTTTGATCTTGATATGACTACTGGGTTAAATGGAGAAAAAAATAGGGCTTCTTTCGACCTCTTAAATAATATGTATCGTGGAGAAGCAAGTTTTGTAACAATGTTTTATAATCTCCTAAATAATGAAGATTTCAAGAAAGAATTTTATGATAATTATATTGAAATTATCGAAACTGTTTTTGCTCCTGAACAAGTTGACGAAAAAATAACAGAATATGTTTCTGCTTATAAGCAAGTAACGCTTGATACAAGAGAACGTTTCAGCCGTGAAAAAATTAATAATATTGATTATGATGAAGAAGTTGAGATATTTAGAAAATTTTTTCAGGAAAGACCAGAATATGGGAAAAAATATCTTGACAAACTTGTAACAGATAAATCTGTTTATATTAGACAAGATATTTTTATTTTATTAGCAATTATAATAATTGGCTGGATTCTAGAAATTCTTTCACATAAAATTTTAAAATCTATGCAGAAAAAATAAATTAGTGAAAAAATATATTTTATACAAAAATTTTTGTGAAAATTTGTTATAATTTAATATAGAAGTTATTTTCAAAATATGTTATAATAAAACTGTGTGATTTGATTTTTAAGAATAGCAAGGAGGAATTTTTATGAAAAAATCTATTCGCAAAGTGATTAGTGCAGTATTGGCAACTGTTTTGTGTTGTACGGGAACAGGCTTATTGCCAGCAATTGCAGAAGATACAGAATCATCAAAAGCTTTCGCATTAGGTACTTACGAAGCAGAAACGCTTGATGGTGCAGAATTATGGACTTCTATTTATGAAACGCAGTTGCCAGATTATTCAGGCGAGGGTTTTGCTTATTTAACAGCAAGTCCGATTACATTCAATGTCGAAGTGGAAGAAGAAGGTATGTATGAAGTGAAAGTACGTGCTTGTCAAATTCTAAGCGAAGAAGGCAGATTGCAGACAATTTCTATTAATGGCACAGATTATACTTATAATATGCCTTATATTAATGCATGGAAAGAAATTAGTTTTGGTGTGTTTAGATTTAAAAAAGGTGTCAATGAAGTGAGTCTTAAGCCTGTTTATGGTTATGCGGCATATGATACTATCACCGTTGAAAAAGCTGTTTTGCCAGAAGTTATCGGTACAGATGAAACTTGTGATAAAAATGCAACACCTGAAGCAAAGTCTTTATTAAAATATTTAAAATCTGTTTATGGTAAAAATATTTTATCTGGTCAACAGGAAATTTATGGTGGTGGTCATGGTAAAACTACTACAATTCGTTATGATGCGTCTTCTAATACTTGTGTAGACAGTGACGGCAATATTTATAAATTTGATGAAGAAAGCAAAGACACGGCAGATGATGGCTCTGTATTTGTATGGACTTGTTATGGAGAAGACGGGCAGGCTTATAGTTATGATACCCAGAGTAGAGGCTATATTTACAATGACTATAACGAAGAATTTAAATATTTATATGAGTTAACTGGTAAATATCCTGCTATCAGAGGCTTTGACTTTAACTGTCATAATCCAGGCTTTGCATGGGAAGATGGCGTAACAGACCGTATGATTGACTGGACTGTGAATAAAAATGGTATTTGTACGGCAAGCTGGCATGTGACTGTTCCGAAAGTAATGGATAATTTCACACTTGGTGAAACTGCTAGCTGGGAGGATTTCACTTATGGTATTGAAACTGATTTTGTAACGGCGAATTGCATGGTTGAGGGTACAAAAGAATATGAATTCTTCCAAGAGGCAATGCGTTTGCTTGCAGTGGAGCTGAAAAAATTGCAAGATGCGAATGTACCTGTTTTATTCAGACCGTTGCATGAAGCAGAGGGGAACCCTGGTAAAAATGGTGATGGCTCTGGTGCTTGGTTCTGGTGGTCTAAAGAGGGATATCAAGTATATAATGACTTATGGAAATTATTATATACAACTTTGACAGAAGAATATGGCTTGCATAATTTAATTTGGGAACAAAATTTATATGCATGGTCTGATGAATCGGCTTTGTGGTATACTGGCGATGAATATGTTGATATTGTTGGTTTTGATAAATATAATACAGAATATAATCGTCATGATGGTAAGCAATCTGGTGAACCAAATGAAGATGCAGAAAGCAAAATTTTCTGGTCTCTGGTAGATTATGTAGATAATAAAAAAATGGTTTCCATGCCAGAAAATGATTCTATTCCAAGTGTGGATAATATGCTGGTTGAAGAAGCAAAATGGTTGTATTTCTGCACATGGTACGATTCTCAGGGTTCAGAATTTATTTCTGGTGAAAAATATCAAAATCCAGAAACTTTAAAAAATACATATCAGAGTGAATATTGCATTACACTTGATGAATTGCCAGCAGATTTATTTAAATCAGGTGATACGTCTACTGAACCAACAACAGATTCAACTTCTGAAACAGGTGATACAACAGAATCTACTAGTACTGATGAGATGATTTATGGTGATGTGAATGAGGATGGTTTAGTAGATATTTTAGATATTATTAGATTAAATAAATATATTTTGGGGCAGTCAAAATTAACTGACACACAATGGAAATGTGCTGACGTTGACTTAAGCGGAAAAGTAGACCCTACTGATTCACTTAATATTATGAAACATATTGTAAAATTAATAGATAAACTTCCCATACTTGATAGTGAGGAATAACCAGAATAAAATAAAAGCCTTGTTTCTCATAACAAGGCTTTTTGTATATATTGCATAAAATTAATAAAAAATAATAGTTTAATTTTGGATATTGTTTTAATGGACATATTTGTAAAAATATGATATAATAATATTAAGAAGGAGATACTATGAAGAAAGTTTTAAAAAAAATTATTAATGTATCAGCAGTATCATTTTTGTCTTTCACTTTGGCTGGGAGTGTTGTGCCGTTTTCTGCATCAGCCTATGATTCACGTGATATTAACCGTGATGGTGTTGTTAATATTCTTGATGTCGTCAGCTTTAACAAGTATTTGTCTGGGCAAAATTATACAGCCAGTCTTGCCAGCTTAGACGTTGATGGAAATAGTATAATTGATTATGCAGATTCCATGTGCATTATGGCAGGGGTTTCAGAACTTGATTATTACTCACAAATAGAGGGACTTTCTAAGAAGTTTAAAGCAAGAACTGTAAATTCTACAATTAACAAAACTGTTTCTTCGCCTCAAAAGTACACAAGATGTATATGTAAAACTAAAAAAACAGACACTTATACATTACAAGCTGGTAGTGCAGTTTCCACAATGGCTACAGATAATTCAAAGATTCATGGCATTATTGGGATAGATAACCGCACACAGGATTATCTGGGTGGTATAGTAAATCTTAGACGTAGTGAAAATGACCGTAATTTAGGTACAGGATTTATTGTTGGTGATCATGTGATTGCTACATCTGCACATTGTGTTTATGAGCAATCAACTTCAACTTGGGTTGAGCATAAGATTCGTCTTTATAATAATGACGGGACACCTAGTAATACGATATTAGATCCAGTTGAGGTGCATATACCAAATAATTATTTCAATCGTAGTGGTGTGAATGAGTATGATTATGCTTTGATTGTAGTAAAAGAAGATTTAAAGAATTATTATCATTTTAATCTTGGAATGCCTTATAATGTATATAATAATACTAATTTTTTATACTATAATATTTATACAACAGGATTTTCAGGAGAAATTCCTGGTGGTACTCCTAATAGTAATCCTGCAAAAATGTATACAGGTGAGGGAAAAATTGTAAAAACAAATCTAACTACTGATTGCTTCTATCATAGTGCAGATTGTACTTATGGTAATAGTGGGGGACCAGTCTATATAAAAAACAAATATACTACAGGTTCTACAGAAGAACAGCTTAATACGGTTGTTAGTTTTTGTTCAAGAATGCATTTATCTGATGATCCTTCAAAGGATGCGCCCTATAATTTTGGTCCAACAATGATTCCAGTAATGCTTCGGTTCTATTTGAGCAATGACTATGTACTTCAAACAATTGATAGTTTTTCTTAACTACTTAGGAGGTATTTTTTATGAAAAGATTATTAGCAGGCTTGTTAAGTTTGTCAATGTTAAGTATGCCAATGTTGCAGGTGTCGGCAGTTAAATATAATGAAGATGGCAAAATGATAGGTCGTATTTATACAGTTGTTGGAAGCTTTTTTATCTATGGTAATGGTAAAACTTATGAATATTGTTATTTAAATAATGGTTGTGTGATTTCTCCAAATATGGTAAGTGATGATATTACACTTGAATATGGTGATGTTGTTTGGATGATTGCGAATGATATAGCTGCATCAATACCAGGGAGCTTTGGAACGATTGAGGAAACTGAATATTTTGGTAAGGCAGAAGAATATTATGGAACTACTAAAGAATTGACAATCACTAATATTGATGGAAATAGATTATATCTGGAAGATGAACAAAATATGCCTTATTTCTTCAGATTGGAAATTTCAGAGGAAAGTTCCAGTTACAAGTCTAAGTTCTATGTTGATGATTTTCATGTTGGTGACAAGGCAATATTTGTAATGAATGATGATGAAGTAGTTTTGCCACTGGAATTTATGTATAAAGCAGAAGTAGATGAATCTATTAATTTAAATCCTGTTGAAACAAAAGTAATTGCAGGTGATGCAAACGGCGATTCAGAAATAGATATTATTGATGTCATTGCTATGAATAAAGTGATTTTGGGTCAAAAACAATTCACGGCTGAACAGATAAAAGCTTGTGATTTTAATCAAAATGGTATAGTAGACCCAGATGATTCCCTTCTGTTAATGAAATATATTGTTGGATTGATTGATATTTTAAATTAAATAAAACCGCCTGTATGAATTCAGGCGGTTTTTTTATTTGTTTTTTAATGAATTATACACCGTATTTTGCAGTAGCAACTGAAACGCCAACACCCATTGTAGAAGCAACTGTGCAGGATTTCAAATACGTACCTTTTGCAGCAGCAGGTTTTGCTTTTACAACAGCTTCTAACAATGTAGAAAGATTCTGGTCAAGCTTTTCAGCTCCGAAAGAAGCTTTGCCAATTGGACAGTGAATAATATTTGTCTTGTCCAGACGATATTCAATTTTACCAGCTTTTGCTTCTGTAACAGCTCTAGCAACATCTGGTGTTACTGTACCTGCTTTTGGGTTTGGCATTAAGCCACGAGGTCCTAAAATACGACCCAGACGACCTACTAAGCCCATCATGTCAGGGGACGCAACAACAACGTCAAAATCCATCCAGTTTTCTTTCATGATTTTGTCGACTAAGTCCTGACCGCCAACAAATTCCGCACCAGCAGCCTGAGCAGCTTCGTATTTGTCTTCTTTGCAGAATACACAAACTCTTACTTGTTTACCTGTACCATTTGGTAAAACAACAGCACCACGAACCTGTTGGTCAGCGTGTCTGGAGTCAACACCTAAACGAATGTGTACTTCTATTGTTTCATCAAATTTTGCCTTAGCATTCTTGCATACTAAATCCAATGCTTCTGTAGAATCATAGGATTTAGTCGTATCAATTGCTTTCAGGCTATCAACATATTTCTTACCATGTTTCATGATATAAAATTCCTCCTAATCAGTGGTCATAGCGGAAAGGAAATTTCCTCCCACCGTATTTGTTCAGATACAGTCTGAATTAATCTTTTACAACAACACCCATAGAACGTGCTGTACCAGCAATCATACTCATTGCGGATTCGAGAGAACCTGCATTCAAATCAGGCATTTTTGTTTCAGCAATTTTCTGAATTTGTTCTTTTGTAATAGTTGCGACTTTTGTCTTGTTTGGAACACCTGAACCGCTTTCAATGCCGCAAGCTTTTTTAATTAAAACAGCAGCAGGTGGTGTTTTTGTAATAAAAGAGAAAGAACGGTCTGCATAGACTGTAATCACAACAGGAATAATCATACCAATGTCGTTCTTAGTTCTTTCGTTAAATTCTTTTGTGAATGCCATAATATTCACACCATGTTGACCCAGAGCAGGACCTACTGGTGGAGCAGGTGTAGCTTTACCTGCTGGAATTTGAAGCTTAATATAGCCAGTTACTTTTTGTGCCATATTGCACACCTCCATAAATTGTGGTAAAGGCGACTAGAATTAAAATTATTTTCTAATCTCCCACTTGTGAAAATATAATAAATATTATATTTTCAAAATTTTTTGATTCATTTAGTCATCAAGTTTAACAGCCTGATGCAATGCGATAGTTGTTGGTGTTTCACGACCAAACATACTAACAAGCACTTCTACTTGTTCGTTTTCTAAGTCAATGCTTTTGACAACACCTGTGAAACCATCCATTGTAGTACCCGTTACACGGATTCTGTCGCCAACGCTGTAATCTACTTCAATTGCAGGAGCAGAATTAATGCCCATAGCAGCAACTTCTTTTTCTGACAGCGGGGTTGGCTGTGAGCCAGGACCAACAAAACCTGTTACACCTCTTGTATTGCGTACGACAGCCCAAGAATCGTCCGTATAAATCATTTTCACAAGTACATAACCAGGAAAAATTTTACGGTCATATTCTTTTTTCTTTCCGTCAACGAATTCTGTAACATGTTCTGTAGGGATTTGCACTTCCTGAATTTGGTCATGCAGTTTACGGTTTTCTACCACTTTTTTGATATTTTGTTCTACTTTGTTTTCATACCCTGAATACGTATGAACGACATACCATTTTGCAGTATCTGCCATGTGAGAATCTCCCTTCTGATTAGAAACTGTTACGCATTACTGATTTCCAGCCAGTCCAAGCAAGAACTTGAAAAGCTCCAGCAGACCTGTATCAAGAAGCCCTACAAAAATAGCTGCAATGACAATTGTTCCCAGTACGATACCAGAATTTATCATAACAGTTTGTCTGGTTGGCCATGTGACGTTCTTGAATTCAATTTTTAAATCTTTGAACCACTTGCCAATACCAGAAGATTTCTTGTCAGCTTTTTTATCAGTTTTTTCTTTTTTACTGGATTTTTTAGAATTATTTTCTGTGTCTTTTTCAGATTTTTTTTCCAGAGCGTCCTTTTTTTCTTTCGCCATGCGTCAAGACCTCCGTTTACTTGGTTTCTTTGTGCAGTGTGTGTTTCCGACAGAATTTGCAATGTTTGTTCATTTCAATGCGGTCTGGGTCATTTTTTTTGTTTTTCTTTGTCACATAATTGCGACGCTTGCATTCGGTACAAGCTAAAGTCACTTTTACTCTCATTACGGCACCTCCTGAATAGAATTACTTTCGTCGGCTTGTCCGACTTGATTCTTGATTTCGCCTCCCTCATTTGACAGAGGACAAAAGGCACATAAAAAATACCCCCTGCAAAAGAGGTATTTCTAGTATAGCATATTTTTTGACATTTGTCAAGCTTTTTTTTCCTGATTTTGCAGAGAATTTATAAAAAAATATTTTTTAAAATATTTTTTTCAGGATGTTTTAGGATTAGATTGTGCCAAATTAGAATAATAATTGCTTAAATACTGTGCTAATTTTGAAATTAATTGATTTGCTTGTGTGACACGGGAAGTATTCGCATAAATACCTTTGGAAGCTTCGATAGAAGCAAATCTTGCATGAGAAACAGCAATTTGTAATTGTTCTGTCTGGTTTGATTTTGCTAATTTTCTTGCAAGTTCCATGTGTGCAATACTACAAAGGGCATGAAGTTCATCTGCAAAGATTCCATTTGGTTGAATCGAATCCAGAAATTGCTGATAATTTTTCTCAGCAAGTAATTTTTTTGCTGTCTGTAATGTATGAAAAGCAGATTCTTGTTCATTGATAATACCAGATTCTGAGACTAATTTTTCCATTGGAATTTCTAAAACACCAGAAAGATATTCCAGTGTTTTCATAGATGGTGTTGCAGAACCACTTTCAATTAAACTAAGCATATTACGTGTAATAAAATTTCCGGCAACATCGCTTTGGGTCATTTTTTTTGCCAGTCTTGCTGTTTTTAATCTTCTTCCAAGTTCCGCATTGTCCATGGGGTTCATCCTTTCACAAATATTATCAAGTATTATTTATGTAAATTATGTTTACAGTCAGCCAAAAATATTATACCATAAATTACGAAAAAAAGCAAGTGTTTTTTGTAAATTCTCTTGAAAATTTAAACAAACAAAGATTTTTTTGCAAAAAACAGAAAAATACTTGACAAAATACAGAAATTGTGTTATGATAATTACAGTAAATAAAATTTACATGCAAAGGGAGATTTTTTATGCAAGCATGGTGGGATAGTCTGAGCGAAGTACTAAAAATTTTATACTGCATTGCAATACCTTCCTCATTGATATTATTATTGCAAATGCTGTTATCTATGATGGGCAGTCATCATGATACAGGCGTAGAATTTTCTGATACTTCTGGGATTGATGATTTGGATATTGATTTTGATAGTGATGCAAGTAATACAGATTTTATTGCTGATGGCAGTAATCCCTCTGATTTTGCAACGTTAAAATTATTAACTTTGCAGACAATTGCTATTTTTTTAGCTGTTTTTGGTTGGGTGTCAATTATTTGTATCAGTTCAGGATTGCATTACTTAATAAGCATTTGGATTGGATTAATATTTGGATTTGGTATGATGATACTAGTTGCACGAATGGTGCAAATGTCCTCTAAACTTACAGAAAACGGAACATTGAATTTAAAAAATGCAATTGGAGAAACTGCAACAGTATACTTAACCATTCCTTCTAAAAATGACGGCACAGGAAAAATTACAATGCAGTTACAAGGACGTTTTTGTGAATTTGATGCTGTGAATTCTGGAGAGAAAATTTTGCAGACTGGTTCACAAGTATTAGTAACAGATGTTTTGGGAGATACACTGGTTGTTGAGGAATGTTAAATTTATTTTATTTCTATAATTAATATTAACATAAGGAGTGGTTTGTATGGATTTTGCTGTTTTATTAGTAATATGTGTAGTTGTGGTGATTCTGTTTGCATCTATGATTGCGATTTTATCACGTTACAGGAAATGTCCGTCTGATAAAATTCTTGTTATTTATGGTAAAGTTGGTATGGACGAATTCGGACAGCCCAGAAGTGCAAAGTGTATTCATGGCGGGGCAGCATTTATTGTACCAGTTATTCAATCTTATCAGTATTTGGATTTAACACCAATTTCAATGAACGTAGATTTGAAAAATGCATTATCCAGACAGAATATCAGAATTAACGTGCCGTCACGTTTCACAGTTGGTATTTCTACAGAAGCAGGTGTAATGCAAAATGCCGCTGAGCGTTTGTTAGGCTTGAAAATGATTGAAATACAAGAACTTGCAAAAGATATTATTTTTGGTCAATTGCGTTTGATTATTGCAACTATGGATATTGAAGAAATTAATGCTGACAGAGATAAATTTTTAATTGCAATTTCTAAAAACGTTGAAATTGAATTGAAAAAAATTGGTCTGCGTTTAATTAACGTCAATGTAACAGATATTACAGATGAATCTGGTTATTTAGATGCCTTAGGTAAAGAAGCCGCTGCAAAAGCTGTGAATGATGCGAAAAGAAGTGTTGCTGAACAAAATAGAGATGGTGAAATTGGTCAGGCAAATGCACAGCAAGAACAGCGTGTACAAGTTGCAAAAGCAAATGCTTCTGCAATTGAGGGTGAGAATAAAGCAAGAGTTGCTGTGGCACAGTCAGAAGCCGTTCGCCGTGAACGGGAGGCAGAATCTTTAAGACAGGCTACAGCAGCAGAAGCAGTACAATCTGCAAAAGCGAAACAAGAAGCTTATTATGCACAGCAGGAAGCAGAATTAACCCGTGCAGAATTGGAAAAAGCAACACAGAAAGCAGATGTTATTGTCAAAGCAGAAATTGCCAAAGAACAGGCTGAAATTGCTGCTGAGGCAGAGGCAGAAGTAACCAGAAGAAAAGCCCGTGGTGAAGCAGATGCTATTTTTGCTCGAATGGAAGCAGAAGCAAAAGGTCAGCAGGAAATTTTAACACGTCAGGCAGAGGGTATGCGTAAAATTGTAGAAGCGGCTGGCGGTGATGCAAATTGTGCTGTAAAATTATTAATTGCTGAAAAGATAGAAGAATTAGTTGCACTTCAAGTGGAGGCTGTGAAGAATATTAAAATTGACAAAGTCACTGTTTGGGATAACGGACAAAATAGTAATGGGAAAACTTCCACAGCGAATTTTATTTCCGGTATGATGGGAGCTGTTCCGCCTTTAAATGAATTATTTAAACAAGCTGGAATGGAATTGCCCGAATTATTAGGCAAAGAAATAGAATCTAAAACAGAATCAGAAGTTTTAGAGGAAAATATAGATTAAAATATTAAAACCGTCTGGGATTTATTTTCAGACGGTTTATTATTAACTTGCATGATTTTAAATTATATGCTATAATGATTAGAGAGGTGATATTGTGAAAGATTTGAAAGTGAAACCATTTTTGAAATGGGCAGGGGGAAAAAGTCAGTTATTGGAGTATATCAGATTGAAATATCCAAATCAAATTGATTGTTATTGTGAGCCTTTTGTAGGTGGTGGTGCAGTATTATTTGATATTTTATCTTTAAAAAAACCAAAGACTGTGTTAATCAATGATATTAATCCTGAGTTGATGAATACTTATATGCAAATACAAATTAATGTAGATAATCTTATTAAGGAACTATCTGAAATTCAAAAAATGTACTGGTTATGCTCAGAAGATGCCAAAAGAGAATTTTATTGCACAGCAAGAGAAACATTTAATCAATTAAAAACAATACCTGACCGAAACTTAGAAAAGGCAGTATTATTTATTTTTTTAAATAGGACTTGTTTTAATGGATTATATCGGGTAAATAAAAAAGGGTTATTTAATGTTCCTATAGGGTCTTATAAAAAGCCTATTATTTGCGATAAAAAAAATTTAAAGCTAGCCAGCAGATTACTTCAGGGTGTCAAAATGCAATGTGGAGATTTTTCTGAATGTTTAGATTTTATTCAAAAAGATACGTTTGTGTATTTGGATCCGCCTTATCGACCATTGAATGATACAGCTTCTTTTACTGCTTATGATAAAAAAGCTTTTGATGATAATGAACAGATTAGAGTACATCAATTTATAAATCAAATTAATCATATTGGTGCGAAAATAATATTAAGCAATTCTGACCCTAAGAATTATAACATAAATGATAATTTTTTTGATAATCTGTATCAAGAATATACCATTCAGAGAATTTCAGCAAAAAGAATGATTAATTGTGATGGAGCAAATCGGGGTGATGTAAGTGAGTTATTAATTTGTAATTATTAGGAGGATTTTATATGAAAAGAGATTTTAATACTTGGCTATCTCATTTTCGTAGTAGTATAGCGAATTATCATTATTATGTAGATTTTGATAAAGTCTATCAAAATATTAACAAAATAAAAATTGAGCTGAATATTTTAAATAGTCTAGTAGGTTCTAAGCATATCGAACAGGATTTTGAAACTATTTTAGAACGCTATCCAGAAGTTTTAACATGCATTCCAATTTTGATAGCTGTCAGATTACATGAAATACATATTTTAGATAATTCTATTAATTATTGCTATGATTTTAAGAAAAAAAATTATTCTAATCAAGAGTATATTATTTTTATGCGTAAAATTGGATTATTTGATTTATTAGAAAATCATATTATTAGCAATTTGATAGATTATGTAACAGGTGTGGAAGTTGGTTTAGATACTAACGGCAGAAAAAACCGTGGTGGGCATTTAATGGAAGATTTAGTAGAAAATTATATAATAAAAGCAGGTTTTGAAAAAAATATTAATTATTTCAAAGAAATGTATATTCATGAAATTACGCAAAAATGGGGCATTGATTTATCAGCAGTATCTAACAAGGGAAAAACAGAAAAACGTTTTGATTTTGTCATCAAAACTAATACTATGATTTATGGAATTGAAACTAATTTCTATGCTAGTCAGGGTTCAAAATTAAATGAAACTGCCAGAAGTTACAAACAAATTGCTCAAGAAGTGAATACTATCAATGGATTTACTTTTGTATGGTTCACGGATGGCACTGGCTGGAAAACTGCCAGACATAATCTGGAAGAAACTTTTGACAGTATGAAGCATATTTATTGCATTCATGATTTGGAAAATGATATATTTTCTAAAATTATAATTTGATTTTATATTCTGAAATTAGATATTTGTCAAGTCTGTTCTTTTTGAAATATTTTCTGCGTATAGTTTAATAATATAGTCAAGTGTGCAAAAAATTTAAAATTTGTTTACAAAACAAAGCCTAAAAACCGCTTTTTTCTAAAAAACACTTGCAGTTTTTGCAAAAATATGTTACAATAAGAAAAGTACTTGATTATTTATTATTTTATAAAAAAATAACAGAGCGTAAAGGAGTTAGATTTATGGCAAAAATAAAAGTAGCCGTATTATTTGGCGGTGTTTCCAGTGAACATGATATTTCATTGAAATCTGCAACGAATATTATAAAAAATATTCCAAAAGAAAAATATGAAGTTTTATGTGTTGGCATTACAAAAAAAGGCAGATGGTTGTATTATCCAGGGGACGTATCTGCAATTATATCTGGAAAATGGGAACAAAATCCAGATTGCACATCAGCCATTCTGTCACCAGATACTGTGCATAAGGGTTTTATTACAATTGATAATGGAACAGCAACTTTGAAAAAAGTAGATGTTGTGTTTCCAGTATTACATGGCAAAAACGGCGAAGATGGCACAGTACAAGGTTTATTAGATTTAGCAAAAATTCCATATGTTGGTTGTGGTTTGCTTGCATCAGCAGCTTGCATGGATAAAGCAACAACACATACTGTTTTAGATTATAATGGAATTCGTACAGCAAAATGGCGTGTGATTTATCAGCGAGAAATGAAGCATTTAACTGAGAGATGTACAGAAATTGCAAATCAATTAGGCTATCCGTTATTTGTAAAGCCAGCAAATGCAGGGTCTTCTATTGGTGTGAATCGTGCAGAGAATGCAGAACAACTTTTAAATGCTGTAAAACAGGCATTTGAACATGATAGCAAAGTGATTGTAGAAGAATGCATTTTCGGCAGAGAATTAGAAACAGCTGTATTTGGTTATGATGCACCATTTGCGTCATTTGTGGGTGAAATTGAAGCTTGTAAGCAATTTTATGATTTTGATGCAAAATATGTTTTGAATGATTCTAAATTAGCAATTCCAGCAGATTTGCCAATTGAGAAAAGCCGTGAAATTCAGAAAATTGCAGTAAAAGCTTATATGGCAATGGGGTGCAAAGGCTTATCACGTGTGGATTTTTTCCTAAAAGAAGATGGCGAAGTAATTCTGAATGAAATTAATACAATGCCAGGATTTACATCAATTAGTATGTATGCAAAGCTGATGGAACATCTGGGCATGACAACAGAATATTTAGTAGATAAATTGATTGAACAGGCAATTACAACAGATAGAACTTGTTGAGGAGGAATTTTAACTATGAATCAGAATGCAATCGGTGTATTTGATTCTGGACTGGGCGGATTGACAGCAGTAAAAGAGTTAAACAGAATTCTTCCCAATGAGAATATTATTTTTTTTGGTGATACAGCAAGAGTACCTTATGGAACAAGAAGCCGTGAGACAATTTTAAGATATACAAGTGAAGATGTTGCTTTTTTAAAACAGCACCCTGTTAAAATGATTATTGCTGCATGTGGGACAGTTAGTTCTATTTTGGGAACAGATTCTCCCGTGCAGGATATGCCGTTTACAGGTGTTGTTTATCCTGCTGTAAGAACAGCCTGCAGTATCACAAAAAATAATAAAATTGGCATTATTGGCACACCTGCTACGATTAAAAGTGGCAGTTATGAACGTGCAATTTATAAAATAAATCCAGAAATTGCAGTGACAGCAATGGCATGTCCATTGCTGGTACATCTTGTAGAGTATGGTTATACGAATAGAGAAAATCAAATTACCCGTCTTGCAGCAGAAGAATATTTAACACCAATCAGAAATGCTGGAGCCGATACGTTGATTATGGGTTGTACACATTATCCTATTATTCGTGATATTATTGCGGATATTATGGGCAGTCATGTGAATTTGATTTCCGCAGGGGAAGAAGCTGCCAAATATGCAAAAAAATGTCTTACAGAACAAGATTTGCTGACAGATAGTTTGCAAACTGGTCATAATATTTATTATGTCAGTGATAGTGTGGCTAGTTTCCGTGAAAATGCAAAGCATTTTTTGGAAGATGCTGCATATGGGCAAGTGTTCAGCAGTCGGATTTAATCTAAAAGGAGTTAATTTTGAAAGAAAAATGGATTATGACATTGCATAATGTCCAATGTGAAGATGAAGAGAAAACAGAAGTCACGCTGAATACTGAAATTAGTTATGAAAAAGATTCCAATGGTGGACGGATTATTACTTATCGGGAATCAGAAGCAACTGGAATGAACGGTTCTGTTACACAGGTGCAGATTTCACCAGATAATATGATAACAATTATCAGAGCAGGAAAATTCAATATGCATCTTGTTGTACAAATGGGAAGAAAACATTTTTGTAATTATGAAACACCATATGGAAATACTGTATTTGGAATTTCAGCAAAGTTTATTGATAATACTTTAACTGATGAGGGTGGAATATTAAAATTTCGATATATGATAGACACAAACTCTAGTCTGGTATCTGATAATGAAATTTCAATTGAGATTAAAAAACATGTATGTTAATACAGGAGGATAATTTATGACAAATATGATTGAATCTGCAAAAATGCAGTTAAAAGAAATGCTATTGCAGGCAATGGGACAACTTGTTGCAGAAGAAAAAATAGCATCTGAACCAATTCCAGCTTTTACAATAGAAATTCCAGCAGATAAATCTCATGGAGATTTTGCAACAAATATTGCAATGGTTTCTGCAAGAACTTTGCGTATGCCACCAAGAAAAATTGCAGAGCTTCTAACAGAAAATTTACAATTAACAGGCAGTTATTTTGAAAAATTTGAAATCGCTGGTGCAGGTTTTATTAATTTTTTCTTACAGAAAAGTTGGTTTTCTGATACAGTACAAGCTATTTTAACAGAAAAAAATAATTACGGTAAATCAAATATTGGAGCTGGTAAATCTGCATTAGTAGAATTTGTTTCTGCAAATCCGACAGGTCCTATGCATGTTGGGAATGCTAGAGGTGCGGCATTAGGTGACGGGATTGCTAGTTTGTTAGAATGGACAGGTTGGCATACAGAACGTGAATTTTATGTCAATGACGCAGGGAACCAAATTGAAAAATTTGCGACTTCGTTAGAAGTAAGATATTTGCAAAAATGCGGTCAGGAAATTGAAATGCCAGAAGATGCTTATCATGGAGCAGATATTATAGAACATGCAGAGAATTTTTATAAAGAAAATGCAGATAACTATGCTAATACAGAAAGTAAAATCCGCCGTGATGCATTAGTCAATTTTGCCTTGCCTAAAAATATTGCTGGTTTGGAAAGGGATTTAAAAAGCTATCGTGTAGTCTATGATAATTGGTTCAGAGAAAGTAAATTACATGCGGACGGTAGTGCAATGCGTGTTGTAAAGCAATTAACAGAAAAAGGTTACACATATGAGCAAGAGGGTGCTATTTGGTTTAAAGCAACAGAATTTGGTGCAGATAAGGATTTTGTGCTTGTAAGAGAGAATGGCATACCAACGTATATTGTGCCTGATATTGCATATCATTGTGATAAATTAGTTACTAGGAAATTTGATAAAGCAATTAATGTTCTGGGAGCTGACCATCATGGTTATGTGCCAAGATTAAAATCTGCTTTAAAGGCTCTTGATGTGAATACGGACAAGCTAGATGTTGTGTTAATGCAAATGGTAATTTTATTGCGTGACGGTGAGCCGATTAAAGTTTCTAAAAGAAGTGGCAAGGCGATTGGCTTAGTTAGTTTACTGGAAGAAATTCCGTTAGATGCAGCAAGATTTTTCTTTAATATGCGTGAAGCAAATTCACATTTTGAATTTGATTTAGATTTAGCTGTAAAGGAATCTTCGCAAAACCCAGTTTATTATGTCCAGTATGCACATGCCAGAATTTGCAGTATTTTGAGAACGCTACAAGAAGAAAATTTATATCTGGAGGGGACACCTGTTTCAAAGTTGCCTGCACCAGAAACTTCACAGGAAATTGAATTAATTCGGCATTTAGCTATTTTCCCATCAGAAATTATTTCAGCTGCAAAAGTTTATGACGCATCAAGAATTACAAAATATGCAATTGAACTTGCAACTTTGTTTCATAGATTCTATGATAATTGCAGTGTGAAAAATGCTGAAACATCAGAATTGCGTGAAATGCGTACAGATATTTGCAAAGCAGTTCGCCAAACGTTGCAAAATACAATGATGATTTTAAAAATTGACTGTCCAGAACGTATGGAGAAAAAAGAAATAGCGTAATTATAAATTACAAAACAGTTACAAAATAAAATTTTATAAAATTTTCTTTTTGTGATGATTAAACAAATCATTTTGAACATATTCGCCATTTTCACGAAATAAAAAATAAAATTAACAGTTTATTAATATCCTGTTCATAAATATATGTTACAATCTGTAATATGTAGAGATGGCATGAAGTTAGTAATAATAAATATTAAAAATGAAAACAGAAAGGAAACCTGCTTATGTCAAACAGATTGTTCCAAGGTCTTGTACACCAAATGCGTGACACAATGGACGCAACAATCGGCGTTGTAGATGAAAGTGCTACGATTATTGCATGTAGTGAATTGCAAAAAGTCGGTACAACCAATGAATTTGTATCATTGGATTTGAGTGATGCACATGATATTTTTGTAAGGGATGGTTATACGTATAAGCCTTTTGGAGTACATGCAAAGCCAGATTATGCTGTATTTGTAGAGGGTACAGATGATACGGCTGCCAAATATGCAAGTATTCTTGCAATTACCCTGTCTAATATTAAGCAATATTATGATGAAAAATATGATAGAAATAATTTTATCAAAAATGTAGTATTAGATAATGTTCTGCCAGGTGATATTGTAATTAAGGCAAGAGAATTGCATTTTAATGCAGAAATTAGCCGTGTGGTATTATTAATCAGAATTGTTTCTTCTAATGATATTTCTGCTTATGATGTGATTCAGAATTTATTCCCAGATAAAAATAAAGATTTTGTGTTTAATATTACAGAATCTGATATTGTACTTGTGAAAGAAATTAAAACCAGCGTGGATTCCAAAGATTTGGAAAAACTTGCCCGTTCGATTGCAGATACATTAAGCAGTGAATTTTATACAAGAGTCAATGTTGGCATTGGTACGGCTGTTACAAGTGTCAAGGATTTGTCACGGTCTTTTAAAGAAGCACAGACCGCACTTGAAGTTGGAAAAGTATTTGATACAGATAAAATTATTGTCAGCTATGATAATTTAGGGATTGCAAGATTGATTTATCATTTGCCAGCGACATTGTGCGAAACATTCCTGCATGAAGTATTTAAGCGTGGCAGTATTGAATCGCTTGACCATGAAACGTTGTTTACAATTCAGAGATTTTTTGAAAATAATTTGAACGTTTCGGAGACTTCCAGAAAGTTATTTGTTCATCGTAATACACTTGTTTATAGATTAGAAAAAATTAAAAAATTAACAGGTCTTGACTTGAGAGAATTTGACCATGCAATTATTTTTAAAATTGCTTTAATGGTGAAAAAATATCTTCAGGCTGAACCCACAAAATTCTGATTTTTTAAAAAAAGCTGTTCTTTGCCTGATGTCCGCAGTTTACAGAACTTCGGAGATTAGGCAAAAGTTCTGTCTTGATAAATTGATAGAAATAAGAAAATTGGTGTGTTTTATGGTAGAATTAAAAGATGTTTCCGTGACATATTCTAGCGGTGTTGATGCATTGGAGCATATTAATTTAAAAATTAACAACGGTGATTTTGCGTTTGTTGTTGGTGCGTCAGGTGCAGGCAAAAGTACTTTGATTAAATTATTATTAAAAGAAATTGAAGCAACAAGCGGAATTGTGACAGTCAATGGTTATCAGTTGAATAAATTAAAAAAACGTAAAATTCCTGAATTAAGGCGTACTATTGGCATTGTATTTCAAGATTTCAGATTAATTTCTTCTATGACGGTCTATGAAAATATCGCATTCGTATTGCGTGTGATTGATGCACCTAGAAAATATATTCGCAAACGTGTTTCTTATGTGATTAGTCTTGTCGGCTTACAAGCAAAAGCAAATGCTTATCCAACGGAGCTGTCCGGCGGTGAAAAACAGCGTGTGGCAATTGCAAGGGCATTAGTGAATGACCCAAAATTAATTATTGCAGATGAACCAACAGGGAATATTGACCCTGAGTTATCTTATGAAATTGTAGATTTGCTAAGAAGTATTAATATGCAAGGGACTACTATTTTAATGGTCACACATGAACATGAGCTTGTAAGAAGATTTGGTGGCAGAATTATTAATATCACAGAGGGACAAATTGTTTTTGATGAAATCGTAGGAGGACTTGATGAAGATTAGTGGCGTTCGGTATCTGGTGGAACAGGGCATAGAAAATATCTGGAAAAATCGAATGATGGCTTTTGCTTCGTTTTGTGTATTATTAGTTTCGTTATTATTAGTAGGTGTTTCTGTACTAAGTTACCAGAATGTAAATTCTATGATTGGTGGCGTGGAATCTAAAAATGAAATTATTGTCTATATGGAAGATAATACAAGTGTGGACAAGCTGAATGAAATCGGAAATGAAATTTTAAATATGCCCAATGTGGAAGAAGTAAGTTTTTATTCCAAAGAAGATGCCTATCTTGCACTAAAAGAGCAAATGTCTGATTATGATGTGTTATTTGAATCACTGGGTGATGATAATCCGTTAGTAGATTCATTTCGGATTAAAATAAAAGATATTGAACAGATTTCAAAAACAGTTTCACAGTTTCAGAATTTAGAAAATGTCTATTCGATTCGTGCGCCGTATGATTTTGTAAATGTCTTAACGCAATTAAGATTAATTTTGTCTTGGGTCATGGGAGCAATTATTTTAGCAATGGTAGTTGTTTCTATGGTAATTATTTCTAATACCACAAAAGCAAGTGTTTATTCACGCCGTGAAGAAATTCAAATTATGAAATATGTCGGTGCAACAGATGCGTTTATTCGTTTGCCATTTTTTATAGAAGGCATGATAACAGGTTTTTTTGCAGGGTGTGGGGCTTTGGTCATTACCTGGCTTGTCTATGATGCGGTTGTTAGCATTTTAGAAAATCAAGTCGCATTATTAAATATTATCGGCATGGGCAATGTGATTCAGTTTCATGATATTTATTTACCAGTAACTTTGGCATATGTCTTAGGCGGTGCCTGTATTGGAGCTGTTGGCAGTGCCGTTAGCACGAAAAAATACATCAATGTTTAAATTTAAATTAAATTATAATTTAAACAAGATTAAAGGAGAGTGAATTCTGCTTTTCGCAGATAAGTTTTTATGATGATAAAATTCAAAAAAGCACTTGCAGTATGTCTGGCAATGGTTATTTGTGCTGGATTTTCAGCTAAGAAAATCACCAGACCGATAGAGACATCTTATGCTGCAACAACAATTGCAGAGCTAGAAGCTAGGAAACAGGAAAATAATAAAAAAATTCAAGAATATGAGAGTCAGCTTGCAAAATTTTCTGAAAATCAGAAACAAGAACAAGCTTATCAAATCGCTTTACAAGATAAAATAGATGTCTTGCAAAATAATATGCTGATTTTAGATACAGAGCTTGAATCTATTAAAGAAAATATTTTTTATCTGCAACAGGATATTGCAGATATGGAAAATTTAATTGCAGAACAGGAAGAAAGCATTAATACAGGTTTGGAAGAATTTAAATTGCGCTTAAGAGCCATGTATATTAACGGCAATGATAGTCTTGCATCTGCATTAGTTGGCTCAACTGATTTTTATGATTTATTATCTAAATATGAATTAATTTCTTGTGTAGCAAAACATGATGATGAATTAGTTAATAATTTAAAACAAGAATTAGAAGATTATCATGAAAATCTTGCTGTTTTAGAATCTCAGAAAGCAGAACAGGAAAAGGCACAGGCAGATAAAAAAGAAAAACAAGAAGAAATGAAAAATTCTATGCAGGAATTGCAAAATGCTTATGCAGATTCAGAAGTAGAACAGGAACGGCTTGCTCTTGAAAAAGAATCTACAAATAAAACAATTGCACAATTGGAAGAAGATAATAAACGTGCTGAACAGGCAGAAGCTGAAATTCAAGAACAAATTCGTCGTGCAGCAGAAGAAAAAAAACGCAAAGAAGCAGAGGAAGCTTTGAAAAAAGCAATGACTACAAGTACAAGCACTAGCATAACAACAGCTAAGAAAAAAACAGTTACTACCACAAATACAACTGTAATTTCTAATAAATCAACAATAAATTCTATGAATACAGAATTAACAACTGTCGTTGTAAGTACAAATAAACAGTCTGTTGCTACAACAGGTATCAAAACTACTAGTACAACAACTACTACAACCACGACAACAACAACTACTACGACTACTACAACTACGACTACTACAACTACAACAGAACCAATTGCACCAGAATCAGCTCCCGTTGTTCCTGAAACTTTGCCACCAACGGAACCCCCAACAGAACCACCTATACAGCAAACAGTTACTGAAACAAAGCAAGATTATGATGATACGGCATTTTGTTGGCCTTGCCCAAATTATTATTATATTTCCAGTACATTCGGAACACGTTGGGGAACCAATCATAAAGGCATTGATATTGCACAAAATGCAGGTGCAGATGCGGTTGCCTCTCGTGCTGGAAAAGTAATTCAAGTCAATACTAGCTGTACACATAATTATGGAAAAAGTAGCAATTGTTGTGGGAATGGCTATGGCAATTATGTATTAATTGACCATGAAGATGGGACATATTCTACTATGTATGCACATTTGGAAACAGTACTTGTCTCTGTTGGCGATATGGTAGAAAAAGGTCAGACAATTGGTTATGTCGGTACAACTGGTCATTCTACAGGGTATCATTTGCATTTTGAAATTCGTAAGAATGGAACTGCTGTTAACCCGAGCAATTATCTGAATTATTAACATGCACAGGGACAGGCATTTTTCCTGTCCCTGTTTTTGTTTTAGAAAGGAGCTGAATTTTTTATAATGAAATCTAAAAAAATAAATTTTAGTGTTACAGTCATAGCATGTATAGTTACGGCTTTGTTAACCTGTTTTTTGACATTATGGATTATGAATCAGAAATTAAATAAATATGCCAGATTGCGTGAAGTAGATAATTATATAAAAAATAATTATTATCTGGATTTAGACCAAGACACAGAACAAGCCCTTATGGACACTATGTTAAAGGGCTATGTTGCAGGCTTAGGAGATAAATACTCCCAGTATTTGACAGCAGAAGAATATCAAAATTTTATGACAAAAGAATCTGGTAAAACAGTTGGCATTGGTGTAACTGCGATACAAAACGAAGACGGCTATCCGAAAATTATTGAAGTACAAGAAAATTCCCCTGCAGAACAAGCTGGTTTGCAAATAAATGATATTATCATTGCCGTTGAGGGCGAAGATGTTCTGGAATATGGCTATTTAGAATCAATTGCAAATATTAAAGGGGAAGAAAATACCAGTGTTACTATTACAATTCAGCGTGATATGCAAAAATTAGATTATGATATTATTAGAAAATCATTTGATATTATCACTGCAAAAGGACAAATGTTAGAAAATCAAATCGGCTATATTAAAATTGACAGTTTTCGTGAAAATACAGTAGAACAGTTTTTAAATGCTTTGGAAAATTTACAAGAAAACGGTGCAAAAGGTTTGATTTTTGATGTGCGTGACAATGGAGGCGGTTTATTAGATTCGCTTGAAAAAATGTTAGACCCGTTACTTCAAGAGGGTGTGATTGCAACAGCAACTTATCATGGAGGTGTGACAGAAAATGTTGTTGTATCTGATGCAAATGAAATTAACTTGCCTATGGTTATACTTGTAAACGGAAATTCCGCAAGTGCCGCTGAATTATTTTCCGCTTCTCTAAGAGATTTTAAACAGGCGAAACTTGTGGGAACACAGACGTTTGGAAAAGGCATTATGCAAGTAACAACCCGTATGCATGATGGTGCTGGGTTATCTCTCACAGTGGCAACTTATCAGACTTCTGTTTCTGAATGCTATCAAGGCATAGGATTAGAACCTGATGTTATAATAGAACCAGCAGAAAATTTTGTGTTGACTGCAAATCCAGATTCTGAAACAGATTTGCAACTTGCTGAAGCAATGGCTTTATTTGAAAATTAATAAAATTAATCAATAAAAGCTCCAGACAATGATTCTGGAGCTTTTGTTGTAAGCAAACATGAATTAAAAAATATTGCACCAGATAGTATCCAGTGCAATATTTTCCGTTGGTGATAAATTACAAATTATAAACTATGTTCAAATTTTTTTAAATATTAATTTCTAGTCAAATGCTACCCCCCTTTTCTATTATGACTTGGAGAAAAGTCTTAAAAATTTGCAAGTCCTCCTGTATTCTTGCATGAATTATTTCTCTTCTGAATTTGCAGTATCTTCTGGTATGTCTGGTTTTTCCCGATGTTCTAAGGCAAATACAACACATTGATTAATTAATTGATTCAAAGAGATATTGTTTTGAGTTGCCAAAGTTGCTAATTCTTCGGCTAACGGTTCTGGGATACGAATTGTTTTTGTCACAGAATCGTATCCTTTTGCAATTTTGAACATAGTTTTATGCATGTACAACATGTCACTTATATCTGCAAAAATTTTTACATGTGTACAGATTATCACCTCCGATTTTTATTTATCTTTGCTATAAGATATAAGCTTTTATTATTATAACATATTTTTTTTTGGAAAGCAAACAAAATTTGTAAAAAAATACAGATTTTTCAGGAAAATGATTGACTATTTATGAAATTTGTGCTATAATATTTTTCTGTGGTAAAAAATAGAAAAGGAAAGGTTTTTTTGAAAAATATGAAATTAAGAAAATTATTAGCTGGTATCATGATTGGTATGATATTAGCACCCTCCACAATACATGCGAATGCAATAGAAATTAGTCAAAAAGGGATAGATTTTATTTGTAGCTCTGAGGGCTATCATGAAACATGCTATTGGGATTATCAGCAATCTTCTATTGGCTACGGTACAAAATGTGAAAGTTCTTCTGCACAGCCTCATAAAACAGGGTTGCATAGTATTACAGAAGAAGAAGCCAAAACGGCAATGCAAACTGGAATTGAGAATAATTATGCACCAAAAGTAATCTATCAGACTTCTGATGTAAATTTAAATCAGAATCAATTTGATGCATTAGTCAGTCTGGCTTATAATTGCGGTGGCGGACAGAATAGAATTTATAATTCCCCTTTGGTAAAATATTTAAGAGGAGAACTGACAGAATCACAGGCACGTACACAGTATGCAAATTATCTTGTGACAGCAGGCGGTTCATGGAATCAAGGCTTATCTAATCGCCGTGTGAAAGAAGCAAATTTTTTCTTTGAAGAAGTCAATCAAAAGCCTGCTTATGCCAAAGTTACTTTACAAGGCAATAGAAATATTTTTATGACAGGTGAAGATGTGTTATTTACTGTTAATTCTGATAATGCAGATATTTATTATTTGACTGTTAAATATGAGGGAGAAATTTTATTTACAGAAACATTGACAGATGCTAATAAAATATATGCCTATGCATTTGACGAAACTGGTGCATATAGCGTGACTTGTTCCGCAGGGAATATGTATGGCGTGACACAAGGCGAAGAAGTAAATTTTGAAATTTTTGAATCTGATTTGAGTGATGTTTATGAAGAACCTGAATTTATGACAGGAGATATTAATTTTGATTGTGAAATAAATATAGAAGATTTGAAATTATTACAGGATTATTTGCAATGTCGTGTGAATCTGACAGAAGAACAATTTAATTTAGCTGATATGAATCAAGATGGTATTTGCAATATTTTTGATTTAAATATGTTAAAATATGCAATATTAAATCAATCATAATAATAATAACTATCCTGTTGCATTGGATAACAGGAAAAAATCCCCTTTCTGCGTGATTGCATGGAGGGGACTTGTTTTTTTGTAAAAAAACAGTATAATATAATTATAATTAAAATTATCAGAAAGGATATTAATTTTTATGAAACAATATGATGTTATGGGCATGAGCTGTGCCTCCTGTAGTGCCAGAGTGGAAAAAGCTGTGAATGCTGTTGCAGGTGTGACAGCATGTTCCGTGAATTTATTAACAAATTCTATGGGTGTGGAGGGGACAGCTCCGCCAGATTTAATTATTCAAGCAGTTCAAAATGCTGGATATGATGCCTGTTTGAAAAATAGTCAGCAAAATAAATCTAGTAACAGCGATAATTTAAAAGATACAGAAACACCAAAATTAAAGAAAAGATTACTAGCGTCTGTTATATTATTATTACCCTTAATGTATGTATCTATGGGGCATATGATGTGGGGCTGGAAATTACCTGCTTTTTTTGAAAATAATCATATTGCGATGGGCTTAGTGCAATTGCTGTTATCTGGTATTATTCTAGTCATTAATCAAAAATTTTTTGTGAATGGCTTTCGTGGGCTTATTCATAAAGCTCCTAATATGGATACATTAGTTGCAATGGGTTCTGGTGTGTCATGGCTTTGGAGTGTGTATATTTTATTTCATATGACAAGAGCTGTTACAGATAATCAACAAGAAATTGTCATGCAGGATATGATGCAATTTTATTTTGAATCTTCGTCAATGATTTTAACATTAATTACTGTTGGAAAAATGTTAGAATCTTATTCAAAGGGCAAAACAACGAATGCGATTAAAAGTTTAATGCAATTATCGCCAGAAACTGCCGTTGTGGAACGAAATGGCATAGAATTAGTAATTCCTGTTGAACAGGTGCAAATAGATGATATTTTTTTAGTTCGTCCTGCGGAAAGAATTCCAGTAGATGGCATTGTAATAGATGGAACGAGTGCTGTTGATGAATCTGCTTTAACTGGTGAAAGTATTCCAGTAGACAAAAAAACTGGTGATAATGTCTCTGGTGCAACGATGAATCAATCAGGTTTTTTAAAATGCAAAGCAACTCATGTTGGACAAGATACCACACTTGCAAAAATTATTCAAATGGTAAGTGATGCTTCTGCTACAAAAGCTCCGATTTCTAAAGTTGCTGACCGTGTATCTGGTGTTTTTGTGCCTGTTGTGATTAGTATTGCAATTTTAGTATTTATGATTTGGCTATTAGTCGGGCAGAGTGTTGGCTATGCTTTGGCAAGGGCAATTTCTGTATTAGTGATTAGTTGTCCTTGTGCATTGGGACTTGCAACACCTGTTGCAATTATGGTTGGTAATGGAGTCGGTGCAAAACATGGGATTTTATTCAAGACGGCAGTATCTCTTGAAGAAACTGGCAAAATTCAAATTGTTGCTTTGGACAAAACAGGGACTATTACACAGGGCTTGCCTGAAGTAACTGATATTTTGACGGAAAATTTAGAAGAACAAGAATTATTAAAATTAGCAGGTGCTTTGGAGCAAAAAAGCGAACACCCTCTTGCAAAAGCAATTTTAAAATATACACAGGATTATAATATAAATCTTCCAGAAGTTACAGAATTTCGAGCTCTGGTCGGAAACGGTGTAACAGCAAAATTTGAAAATCATGTGCTATATGGCGGTAATCTGGAATTTATCAAGTCTAAAACAAAAATTCCAGAAATTATGTTGCAAAAAGCTGATAATTTGGCACAAGAGGGAAAAACGCCTTTGTTTTTTGCAAAAGATAATGCATTTTTAGGTGTAATAGCTGTTGCTGATGTGATAAAGCCAGACAGTGCAAAAGCAATTCAGGAATTACAAAAATTAAGATTACAGACTGTTATGCTAACTGGTGATAATCAAAAGACAGCAGATGCAATTGCAAAACAGGCTGGTGTGAATGCTGTTATTGCAGGTGTATTGCCTGACGGAAAAGAGAAAATTATTAAAAAATTACAGCAACAAGGAAAAGTCATAATGATTGGTGATGGCATTAATGACGCTCCTGCTTTAACAAGGGCGGATATTGGCGTTGCAATTGGAGCTGGTACGGATATTGCAATTGATTCTGCAGATATTGTCTTGATGAAAAGTAATTTATCAGACGCTGTTTCTGCGATTCGATTAAGTCGTATTACGTTAAGAAATATTTATCAGAATTTATTCTGGGCGTTTATTTATAATATTATTGGCATTCCGTTAGCTGGTGGCTTATTTATTAAATTATTCGGTTGGGAATTAAATCCTATGTTTGGTGCTTTTGCAATGAGTTTATCAAGTTTTTGTGTTGTGACAAATGCGTTAAGATTAAATTTAGCAGATATTAAATCTGGTAAACATGATAGAAAATTAAAAAATTCTGTTAAGCTGGAAACAGAAAATTTAAATCCAGAACAGAAATTAAATTATATTATGCATATTGAAGGCATGATGTGTCCGCACTGTGAAATGACAGTTAAGAATTGCTTGGAAGAATTTCCAGAAGTCGCAGAAGCAAAACCAGATTTTAAAAATAATTTAGTGGAATTAGTTTTAACAAGTGAATTCGTGCATTTATCAGAAATGAAAGAAAAAATTTCAGAAAAAGGTTATCAAGTACTTGACAAATAAATTTTTCTATGTTAAAATATAAAGTTAAATAAATATAAGAGGTGAAAAAAATGCTTTTAACAATTAGCTATGAGGGCAAGCAGACTCAAGATTTAGGATATTTATTATACAAGCACCCTGATAAAATTCAGAGTTTTGTATTAAGTTATGGCAAAGCTTGGGTATGTTATCCAGAAGTTTCTGACGAAAAAACGACAGTTGCATTACTATTAGATTTAAATCCGATTGAATTAGCAAGAGGAAAATTAGGCTCAAAAGACGGCGGTTTATTTGATTATGTCAATGACAGACCTTATGTAGCATCTTCGTTTATGAGTACGGCAATTAGTAGAATTTTTGGCACGGCTATGTCTGGCAGATGTGATACGAAACAAGCACTTGCTGATTCTAAATTAAAATTAACAGCTTGCGTGTATCTGTTGCATGATAATAATAATGAGAATCTTGCAAAAGAAATTTTTGAGCCATTGGGCTATGCTGTCAAGACAGAAAGAATGATTTTAGATGAACGATTTCCTGAATGGGGAAATAGTCCGTATATTAATTTGGAAATTTCTAGGTTAGTAAAATTATCGGATTTGTTAAAGCATTTGTATGTATTAATTCCTGTTTTTGATAAACAAAAGCATTATTATGTCAGTGAAGATGAAATTCATAAATTATTATCACATGGTGAGGGGTGGCTTGCGGAACACCCTGCCAGAGATAAAATTGTTTACAGATATTTGCATCAGCGTAAGAGTTATGCATATAAGGCGATTGATAAATTATCAGAATTAGATAATATGCAACCAGAGTTAGAAAAAATGCAGATAAATTCAGAAGAATCTGCAAAGAAAAAAAGCTTGAATCAGCAAAGATTAGAAGCTGTCAGACAAGCAGTTTTAGATAGTAAAGCTAGTTCTGTAATAGATTTAGGTTGTGGTGAATGTAAATTAACTTCTTTGTTGCTGAATGAGCCACAAATTAGAAAAATTACAGCCTGTGATGTTTCTGTCAGAGCATTAGAAAAAGCTGTGCAGAAATTGCATTATGATACTATGCCAGAATATCGCAAAAATAAATTAAATTTAATACAGGGTTCGCTGATTTATCAGGATAAAAGATTTTCGGGTTATGATTGTGCCTGTATTGTAGAAGTTATTGAACATATTGAATTGTCAAGGCTTCCTGCATTTGAACGTGTTGTATTTGAATTTGCACAACCAAAGATTGTTATTATTACAACACCGAATCGGGATTATAATGCAAATTATGAATTTTTGCCACAAGATGAATTACGCCATGATGACCATAGATTTGAATGGACTAGGGCAGAATTTCAAGCTTGGACAAAGCATATTTGTGAAAATTTTAATTATGTTTGTGAAATACAGGGAATCGGTGAATCAGATGAAAATTTAGGTACGCCGACACAGATGGGAGTGTTTCAAAAATGCGAATAGAAATTCCAGAATTAGCAGTCGTTGCTATGATAGGTGCAACTTCGTCAGGAAAAACTAGTTTTGCTAAAAAATATTTTAAAGAAACAGAAGTATTATCTTCGGATTGTTTCAGGGCTATGATTTGTGATGATGAAACTGCACAAGATGTTTCAAAAGATGCATTTGATTTATTATATCAAACGGCAAATCAAAGGTTAAAATATGGAAAATTAACTGTGATTGACGCAACGAATTTGCAACAAAATGCTAGAAAACAAGTGATTAATCTTGCAAGAGAACAAAATGTACATAGTGTTGCGATTGTATTAAACTTACCTGAAAAAGTATTATTAGAAAGAAATCATGCCAGACCAGAAAGAAATTTTCCAGAACATGTGATTAAAAAGCATTGTTCGGATTTGAGAAGAAGTATTAAAAATTTAAAGCGTGAGGGTTTTAGATTTATTTATGTTTTGAAATCGCAAGAAGAAATTGATAATCTTGAGATTATTAGAAAAAAGCTTTGGAATGATAAAAAAGAAGAACATGGGGCTTTGGATATTATTGGTGATATTCATGGCTGTGGACAAGAATTAAGATTATTACTGGAAAAATTGGGCTATGTGTTACAAGATGGGTGTTATTCTCACCCTGAGGGAAGAAAGGTTGCTTTTTTAGGAGATTTCTGCGACAGAGGCAATGAAAATGTAAATGTATTAAAAATTGCAATGTCTATGGTAAAATCAGGAAATGCAATTGCTGTTGCTGGCAATCATGATGCGAAATTAGTAAAATATTTGAAAGGCAAATCTGTGCAATTGACACATGGTCTTGATAAGACAGTTGCGGAGCTGAATGCTGAAAGTAAAGAATTCAGGACAGAAGTTTGTGAATTTCTGGATAGTTTAATCAGTCATTATGTATTAGATGATGGCAAGCTTGTCATTGCACATGCAGGTGTAAAACAGGAATATATTGGCAGAGGTTCAGGCAGAGTAAGAGAATTTTGTTTATATGGCGAAACAACTGGCGAAATTGATGAATATGGCTTGCCTGTACGGTTAAATTGGGCTTCGGATTACAGAGGCAGAGCTAATATTATTTATGGGCATGTGGCACAGAAAGAAGTGCAGTCTTTAAATGGCACGCATTGTATTGATACAGGTTGTGTATTTGGCGGAAAATTAACAGCTTATCGATACCCAGAACGTGAATTTGTCAGTGTGAATGCGTTGCAAGTATATTGTGAATCTGTGAAGCCGTTAGCATTAAAACAAGAAGATAGTCTTGATGATATATTAAAAATTAATGATTATCAGGGAAAATTATATTTGCAGACGGATTTGCTTGCAAATATTTTAATACAGGAAAATCAAGTTATGACGGCATTGGAAATTATGTCAAGATTTGCTACTGACCCGCATTGGTTAATTTATTTGCCTCCTACAATGTCGCCTTGTGCAACTAGTAATTTAGATAATTATTTAGAACATCCAATAGAGGCTTTTGATTATTATCAGAAAAAAGGCGTTAAAAATTTAGTTTGTGAACAGAAACACATGGGTTCAAGGGCTGTGATTGTGCTTTGTAGAAATGCTGATGTTGCAAAAAATAGATTTGGTATTCTGGACGGTACAAGAGGTATTATTTATACAAGAACTGGCAGAAGATTTTTTGATAAATCAGAAATTGAAATAGAATTATTAAATAAATTAGATGATGTGTTAAATCAAACTAATTTTTGGGAAGATTTTAACACAGATTGGGTTTGCTTAGATACGGAGTTAATGCCTTGGTCTGAAAAAGCACAGGGTTTATTAAAAAATCAATATGCACCTGTGGGAAATGCAGGAAAACAGGCTCTTGCGTCAGCAGTAGAAATTTTGGAACAGGTTAAAAACCGTACAGGACAAGGAGCTGAATTATTAAAGCAATATCAGGAAAAACAACATGCTATTATGAAATATTCTCAAGCTTATGGGGAATATTGCTGGAAAGTAAAAAAGATTCAGGATTTCAGAATTGCACCGTTTCATATTCTTGCGGTAGAAAATAATGTATTTTCTCAAGAAAAACATAGCTGGCATATGGAGCAGATTAAAAAATATATGACTGGAATTGATAAAATTTTTATCGCTACGCCGTATTTATGTGTTGATTTGCATGATAATGCTAGTATAGAACATGCTGTTGCTTGGTGGCTGGATTTGACAAGCAAGGGCGGTGAAGGTATGGTTGTGAAACCTGAATATTTTGTAGCAAAAAAAGATTCTGAATTATTGCAGCCAGCTGTGAAATGCAGAGGGAAAGAATATTTAAGAATTATTTATGGAGCTGAATATTTAAATCCTGAATATCTGGCAAGATTAAAAAAACGTTCGCTGATTAAAAAACGGTCTCTGGCATTAAAAGAATTTTCACTTGGAATAGAAGCTTTGCATAGATTTGTAAATCATGAGCCATTATATAAAGTACATGAATGTGTATTTGGTGTATTGGCATTTGAAAGTGAACCTGTTGACCCAAGATTGTAAAAATATAATAAGTTTTATATATAATAATTGTGCAAGTTGCTATATTTTAAAAGAATTGAAAAAAAACTTGTGTTTTTTTACAGAATGTGTTATAATATCTAGTAAAGCTGTGAAATTTTTACAGCGGAAAGATATTTTATTATGGGAGTAAAAAAATTATGAAAAAAATTACAGGTTTGACAGATAGCCAGGTACAAGCCTCAAGAGAAAAATACGGTACGAATAAAATGACTGAACAAGCGTCAGAGGGTTTCTGGGAAAAGTTAAAAGGCAATTTTGGCGACCCTATGATTAAAATTTTGCTTGTGGCATTAATTATTAATATTGTATTTGCTGTCATGGGAAAAGCCTCTTGGGTGGAAACAATCGGCATTGCTGTTGCAATTTTAATTGCGACTTTGGTTTCGACTTTTTCAGAGTATCGGAATGAAAATGCGTTTCAGGCATTACAGGCTGAGGCTTCACAGATTAAATGCAAAATTTATAGAAATGGTGAAATTGTTGAAATTCCAATTGATGAAATCGTCATTGGTGATGCAGTTTTATTACAATCTGGTGATAAAATTCCAGCTGATGGTATTATTATTGATGGAAGTATTAAAGTTGACCAATCTGTGCTGAATGGCGAATCAGAAGAAGCAAAGAAAATTGCTGATGAAGAAGTCAAAGATGGTGATAGCAGAGATTTTTTACATCCACATAAAGTATTCAGAGGTGCTGTTGTCTGTTCTGGTAATGCTGTTATGCAAGTAACTGTAATTGGCGATAAAACTATTTATGGCGAAATTGCAAAAGAATTGCAGACAGAAGAAGATAGAGATACGCCTTTGAAATTAAAGCTTGGTAAACTTGCAAATCAAATCAGCGTTTTTGGTTATGCTGGCGGTGGTGCAATTGCAGTTGCATTTATGATTCAGAAAATTGTACAAGCTGGCGGAATGGCTTATTTTTCTGATATTGCACAGATTTTTGCGGATTTAGTAGAAGCTGTTATTCTGGCAGTCATTATTATTGTTATGGCTGTGCCAGAGGGATTGCCTTTGATGATTGCTATCGTTTCTGCACAGAACATGGGCAAAATGTTAAAGGAAAATGTTCTGGTCAGAAAAAATTCTGGTATTGAAACAGCAGGTAGTTTGAATTTGCTCATGAGTGATAAAACAGGAACGATTACGAAAGGACAATTGGAAGTTGTTGTATTTGCAGATGGTGCTTGCCATGAATATGATAGTTTTTCTAAATTGGGTGCTTCGCAAAGTTTATTATTAAGAACTAGTATTTTAAGTAATACAAGTGCTGTATTTTCTGGACAAGGTGATAAAAAACAAGCTGTTGGCGGTAATATGACAGAACGGGCTTTGTTGAATTTTGTAAAAAACAGTGAATTTAATGATAGTATTAAGATTTTAAATACGTTGCCATTTAATAGTGCAAATAAATTTTCCCTTGCAGAAGTCAATGGTGATGTGACCGGGACGCTGATTAAAGGCGCTCCAGAAAAAATTATTGATAAATGTAAGTATTATTATGATGAAAATGGACAGAAACAAGTATTTGATGCAAAAGCTATGATTGCAAAAATTGATGCTCTTGCAGTTCGTGCCATTCGTGTATTAGCATTTGCTGTAAGCGATGCAAAAATGCCAGAAGATAGTATGCCAGGTGGTGAATGGACACTGGTTGGTATTGTCGGCATTCGTGATGATGTCAGACCAGAGTCTATACAGGCGATTGCACAAGTACAACAAGCTGGTGTACAAGTTGTCATGATTACTGGCGACAGAAAAGAAACAGCTGTTGCTATCGCAAAAGAAGCAGGTATTATTAAATCTAATGATGATGTTAGATTGACTTCTGATGAATTGGCAAATATGAGTGATGAAGAAGTGAAGAAAATTTTGCCAAAGCTTAGAGTTGTGGCTCGTGCCTTGCCAACGGATAAAAGCCGTTTGGTTAGAATCGCACAAGAATTAGATTTAGTTGTTGGCATGACTGGTGACGGTGTGAATGACTCTCCAGCATTGAAAAAAGCTGATGTTGGCTTTGCTATGGGTGGCGGTACGGAAGTCGCCAAAGAAGCTAGCGAAATTGTAATTTTAGATGATAATTTCTTGTCAATTGAAAAAGCTATTTTATTTGGCAGAACGATTTTTAATAGTATTCGCAAATTTATTATTTTTCAGTTGACGATTAATGTTGCAGCTGTATTGGTAAGTTTTATCTGTCCAATTTTGCAGATTGACCATCCGCTGACGATTACGCAAATTTTATGGGTGAATTTGGTTATGGATACACTGGCAGCACTTGCATTCGGTGGTGAACCTGCTTTGCAGGAATATATGAACGAAAAGCCGAAACGCCGTGATGAAGCAATTGTCAGCAAATATATGTGGACTGAAATTTTAACAGGGGCTATCTGGTCATTTGGATTAAGTATGTTTTTTATTAAATCTAATTTTATGGCGAATTGGTTCAGACCAGATAATGAAGCGAAATCTTATTTGTTGACAGGTTATTTTGCATTTTTTATTTTGATTGCAGTATTTAACGCATTTAATGCCAGAACACCAAAATTGAATTTATTTGATAATATTAAAGGCAATAAAGGATTTCTAAAAGTTATGGGTGGTATTGCATTAGTACAGATTATTATGACTTATATTGGCGGAGCTGTGCTAAGATGTTATGGCTTAACTATAAAAGAATGGTTAATTGTGTTAATTATGGCTTTGACAATTATTCCTATTGATTTGATTCGCAAGGTGATTGTTGGCAAAGAAAAAGGTTAAATTACAGCATGGAGCTGAATATTTTCTAAAAATGGAGGTTTTAAACATGGCAGTAAATTTGATGAAAGGTCAGAAAGTTGACCTGACAAAAGGAAATCCAGGGTTATCACAGTTGTTGATTGGTCTGGGCTGGGATATTAATCGTTATGACGGCGGTTATGATTTTGACTTAGATGCAGCGGCATTTTTGCTGGGTGTAAATGGTAAAGTTACAAATGATCAGGATTTTATATTTTATAATAACACTTTGCATGCATCTGGTGCAGTAGAGCATACTGGCGATAATCTTACAGGTGGTAGTGATGGTGATGACGAAGTTATTAAAGTAGATTTAAGCAAAGTGCCAGAAAATATTTCTAAAATTGATTTTACAGTAACTATCTATGATGCAGAAGTGCGTAATCAGAATTTTGGACAAGTAAGTAATGCGTATATTCATGTGTTGGACGAAACTAACGGCAAAGAATTAGTGCGTTTTGATTTGGGCGAAGATTTCTCTGTGGAAACGGCTGTTGTTGTTGGCGAATTATATCGCTATAATGGCGAATGGAAATTTAATGCAATTGGTAGCGGATTTTCTGGCGGTTTGAGAGCATTAGGCTTGAATTTCGGTGTAAATGTATAAACAGGAGGAAATTTATGGCAGTAAATTTATCAAAAGGTCAAAAAGTTGATTTAACCAAGGGCAATCCAGGTTTGACACAGATTATGATCGGCTTGGGTTGGGATGTGAACAGATATGATGGCGGTTATGATTTTGATTTAGATGCAGCGGCTTTTTTACTGTGTGATAATGGCAAAGTTATTTGTGATGCAGATTTTATATTTTATGGAAATAAAGAACATAGTTCTGGTGCAGTAGTTCATTGTGGTGATAATTTAACTGGTGAAGGTGATGGCGATGATGAAGTCATTCTTGTTGATTTATCAAAGGTTCCAGCTAATATTACAAGAATTGCTTTTACTGTAACAATTTATGACGCTGATGTGCGAAATCAAAATTTTGGTCAGGTGGATAATTCTTATATTCGTGTTGTCAATCAGGCAAATGGCACAGAATTAATTCATTTTGATTTGGGTGAAGATTTTTCTATTGAAACAGCTGTTGTTGTGGCAGAATTATATCGTTATAACGGCGAATGGAAATTTAATGCTGTTGGTAGTGGTTATTCTGGTGGTTTGGCGGCTCTCTGTCGTACTTATGGTGTAAATGTATAATGGCAGTTGAACTAAGAAAAGGGCAAAAAGTTAATCTTCAGAAAGACTCTGGAAAAGCACTTGGTGAAATTTTAATTAATTTAAACTGGAGTCAGCCAATGGAAAAAAAATTTTTGGGTTTTTCACTTGGTCAGAAATCTATAGATTTAGATTTAGGCTGTCTGTATGAATTAAAAAACGGTCGCAAAGGTTGTATTCAAGCTTTAGGGAATGCTTTTGGTAATTTGAATGCTGTGCCTTATATTGCTCTTGATGGTGATGATAGAAGCGGTGCTTGTACCAATGGCGAAAATCTGCGTGTAAATGGTAATTATATTTCTGAATTTAAAAAAATTTTAGTTTATACATTTATATATGAGGGTGTCGCCAATTGGAAAAATGCAGACGGCATTGTGACAATAAAATGCCCGAATAGTCAAGATTTAATTGTTCGCATGGATGATTATGGCTCTAGTAAAAAAATGTGTGCCATTGCTCTGTTAGAAAATCAAAATAATGAAACTTTTTCTGTTGAAAAATTAGTGAAGTTTTTTGATGGGCATAGCCAAATGGACAGAGCATTTGGTTGGGGTATGAAATGGGTTGCAGGTAGAAAATAAGAGGTGAATTTTAATGCCAGTTAATTTGCAAAAAGGTCAAAAAGTAGAATTAAAAAAATCTGGTGGCGGTATATTACGCCGTGTTGTTGTTGGTCTTGGTTGGGACGAAGCAACGCCCCAAAAAGCAGGTTTATTAAGTTCTCTGTTTGGTGTTCAGAAAACACAGGCAATTGATTGTGATGCGTCTGCTTTTGCTTGTGTGAATGGAAAAGTGATTTCTAATAAAGATATTGTTTATTTTGGAAATTTAATACACCAATCAGGAGCAATTCAGCATATGGGTGATAATCTTACAGGAGCTGGTGACGGCGATGATGAACAAATCATTGTTACTCTTGAAAATTTACCTTCTGTATATGATAAAGTCGTTTTTGTTGTTAATATTTATCAGGCAAGAGAACGTAATCAGCATTTCGGTATGATTCAAAATGCATTTATTCGTGTTTGTGATGCTGATACAAATCAGGAACTTTGTAGATATAATCTTTCTGAAAATTATCAGAATATGACAGCTATGGTATTTGGCGAAATTTATCGTTATAATGGACAATGGAAGTTTAATGCGATTGGTCAGGCAACTGCTGATAATGATATTAGAGCATTAGCAAGACGTTTTAGTTAAGATGAAATCAAAAAGGAATCTTGGCAAACAGGATTCCTTTTGTTTATAATAGAATAAAATTTAATGCAGGAGGTTTTTTTGACTATGCAAGAAGATGTGTTGACAGATTTAAAACAAAAACTAGACTGCTTTCGGGGGCTTGCAGAAGTAAAATCCCAAATTCATGCTTGGATTTCTCTATTACAAATTCAACAAACTGAATTATCAGAAAATTTATATCATAATTCTATTCCCTTACATCTGGTATTTATGGGTGAGCCAAAAACAGGGAAAACAAAAACAGCTGAGTTAATTGCACAGGCTTATCATGCTCTTGGCTTACTTTCAGAAGGAAAATTAATGCAATCAAATGCTTCTGATTTAACGGAAATCTCTATTTTTCAGCTTGCAAATCAGGCTTTAGGCAATGTTTTAATGCTAACACATGTAAATACTATGCCAAAACAAGTGTTTTTGAAATTATTTGATATTTTACAATGGGAAAATTTAGCTGTGATTCTCTCTGGTACAAGTTTTGAAATTCAAAAATTATTCTATCAATTTCCAATATTACGCTTGAAATTTTCTAATTATTTTGATTTTACTGACATTCAACCTGAAAATTTGGAAGAAATTATTTTTAATAGTAATCATGACAAATTTGATATTTCGTCTTTGATTTCCAGACAAGAACAAATTTCTGAAACAGAATTTTCTAAAATTACAAAACTTGTGTCAAATTCACTTGCAGTTGATTCTAAAGATGGCGATTTTTTAGAATCTGGTGCAAGAATGGATTTAACCCCCTATGTGCGTAATGAAATCAGAATCCGACTTGCTTATCAAAAATTAAAATTCCGTATGGAACTTGATGCTTATGTATTTTTACTTTCACAAGATACAGACTTAAAATCTGAAAATATACTTTTTTTTGGAAATATTTCTGCTAAGAATCATGCTGTTTTTATCACGGAACATGCAATTTATCCAGAATGTGCTTTTCGTTTACATAAAGTTGAAGAAACGATTCAGAAAATTGCTGTTTGCTTTTCGATTTATGGCAATCATAAAAATTTGAATTTTTCCAAAATTCAAAACCCTGTATTGCAAATTTTTCAAGGAAATACACAGCTTGGCTATTTGCAGTTATCAAATTTGCAAAATCGCTCTGTAATTGCTGTTGAATTATACCGCTACAAGAATAGCTGGAAATTACATACAATTTCTGAGGGCTATGATAGCTTGGAACAACTTTGCAGTCATTTTGGTATGCAAATTTAACAAAAAAATTTTTAATTATACTCATAGAAATATTTTAATCGTTTACGAATTTTTTTGTTTTACAAAATGATAAAATCATTGTTTAAATTTGTGCAAAATAAACAATCATTTTAGAAAAAATTCTACAATTCACCGATTGCTTTTTTTTAGATTTTATGGTATAATGCTACTGTAGTCATTGCACTGCGTTTTTTTGTCGTGCAAAATGACTTGAAATATTATTATTAATGATAGAAAGGAAGAAAAGAGTATGAAGAAATCATTCAAAAAGCGATTGCTTAGTGGTGTCACATCCGCTTTGCTTGCTGTCTCATCTGCGATACCGAATGTTTCGTCGCTGTCGGCAGCGTTGCCGTTATCGGCAAGTGCGGCAACAGTTGGGAACATGGTGCAGAATGCTAATGATGGTAAAACGGCTAACGATGGTAACAGTCTGGGAGAGATTTCAGAATCTGATTTGTTAGTTGGTAAAGGTTCGCCACTGGCAGCAAAAGATGGCACAGCGGCTACAGCAATCCAAAATGCCCGTGAAAAATATTTATTGGGTATTGCATCACAGTTTAGTATATTCCTTGAAGGAGACCTAAAACCTACAACTGCTGATGCTGAGGGACGTGTTGCTGTTGGTGGCAACTTTTTATTCCAAGGGGCTTACAATTATCAGGTTGGTAATGGCGACTATGCCTCTAGTACACCGTTAACAAGCTTAGAGGAGTATAAAGGTGTTACAAACTTTGCACATGCAATTGTTAATGGAAAAATTAAAAATGTTAATACGCTTGCATTGAATAAGGAAAATAAATATTATCCAGAAGATGGCGATATGTATAAAAGACTTGTTCTGCAGGATTCCGCAAATTTTGATACTGCTACTCACTATTATTGGCAAATAAAAGAAGATTGGTTACCTGATGCATGGGCAACTAATTCTACATCTCCTTATACGGACTGTACTGACCATTTGCATGAGGGTAATGTTAGACCTAATGAAAAAGCAGCATTTTATTTACCATCAACACCATTAATTAATTTTGATGAAATTTTTACAGAATTAAGAAATCAAAGTACCGCACTTGCTGAAATGCCAAAAACAGGTGAAGCAGAGTGGAACGGAACAGAATTAGTTTTAACATATACTGGTGACAAAACAGATACTATTTATTTTGTAGTTGAAGATTGGAAAGATAATATGACAGCTGTTACCATTAAGGGTGATATTGATGGTGATGAAAATTATGTCATTACTTGTGATGACAAAAATATTAAAATTGATAGCGATTCCAATTTAGTTGTGACTAAAGTTGCTGGTGACATAATTTCAAATACGGGTTCTCAGGATACTAATAACAATAAGGTATCATCACAGATATTATATAATTTCCCAAATGCAACAGATTTGAAAATTGACTGTAACTTTAATGGTACATTGTTTGCACCAAATGCGGATGTAATATCTGATGAAGGTTGTAATGGACATTTATCCGGTGCATTGATTGCAAAATCTTTCTATGGTGGTTTAGAGTTTGGTTATCGTCCCTATTTGGGTCTTGCTGATATTTTGAGCGTTGATTCTGAATATTGGATTGATTTGTATAAGTATACAACAGAAGATGGCGAAGAGGTTCCATTAGCAGGTGCAAAATTTGGTTTGTTCAATGTTGATGAAACAACAGGTAAGATAGCTACAGACCCAAGTACTACAGCTATTGCAGATGGAAATGGTAGACTTAAACTTGATGTGGAGTCTGCTACCTATGCAATCAAAGAAATTGAAGCACCTGATGGCTATGCACTTAGAACAGATGTAATTTGTTACATTAAATTAGCAAAACCATCTAAAAAACCTGTAAGTGTTCCAACTGGAGATACTACTACTCCTCAGCTTGTGGTACTTAATTCTGCTGAGTATGATGCTTTGACTGATGCAGATAAAGCAGACAAATATGTTAAGTGGGAAGATACAACAAATGTTTATGAGCATTCTTATACTTTTGAGTTTGACAATGCAACAAGTTTTCTTGCACAGTTAGCTTTCACAAGTGGTGTTTCATTTAAAGCAATTGATCGTATAGATTTTTATACAGAATCTGATGAACAAGCGGACAGTAGTAATGAAACAATTAAGCCAGCTCTTCCATTAGAAGATGTTAAGATTGAGTCAAAAGGATACTGGGATGAAATAAGCTTTGGTGATAAATGGGCAGAAGTTAATAAGCTTGAGAATGTAACAAAGATTGTATTTACATTCAAAGAAAAAGTACCAGAGGGAGAACAGCCAAAAGAAACAAACATATTATCAAATGATAAAAAATTGATTATCAGAAATATGTTAGGTGTTGATAACTGGGATACTCTCCAAGCTCAATTTGAAATCGCTGATAGAGTTAGTAAAGATGAAATGGTTGATAAGGTTGTTACTACTACTTACTATAGATTAGCTACTGAAGAAGAAATCGCTAATGGAGCATCCCAGAAAGTTCCGATTGGTACTGAAGAACCTGATATAGCATTAGAAAGCAAGCCAATCATGCTTGATGTAAACTGTAGAGAAAATGTTAGATTTTGGTCAACTACACAAACGGAAAAAGTAGGAGATAATTTAGTACCAGTATTTACAGAAGAACCAACAAAGGTATTCTCATCATTAAATATTTATGATAATCAATATATACTTGGTAAAAATGAGTATGATTTTGGAGAAGTAACAGTAGATGAAAATGGTGAATATATTATTAAAAATACACCAGAGGGTGAAGAAGTTGTTACTGAAGTAGTTCCTTTCATTAATGATGGTGAGTTCATTGCAATTACTAAAATCAGTGGTGATGACACATATGATGTAAAGAATTTCAAATTTTTTGAAGTTGCAATGAGTGATGGAAAAACTGGTTATATTGTTGGATATCAAGATGAAAATAGCGGGCTTCAAATTCTTGATGTAAAAGTTAATCTTAATCCACATGACCAACTTAAAGTTGAAAATAAAAAATCAGAAGTTGAAATTTCTAAACAAGAACTTAACGGAGACCCAGTAGTAGGTGCAACATTAAGACTTGCTGGTAGAGGTGCTGATGGCAAGTTTATGAAACTGACAGCTGATCAGCTTGTAACTGACGAAGAGTTGAGTGTTAAATTAGTTAATTTATCAGGTGACAAAGCCCCATATGAAGAAGAAGACATTGCAGAAGATGCAACAGAGGGTGATGCTATTGTCTGGATAACTGGCGAAAAAAATGTTAAGTTTGTAGGTTTGAAAGACGGTACTTACACATTAAGAGAAACAGTAGCTCCAGAAGATTATACTATTGCAAACCCTATGACATTTATCATTGAAAATGGACAGTTAATAGAAATTGACGGTGAAGATGTGGCAGAAGATGCTACAGCAGAGGACAAAGTAGTTACAATGTTTGATGCTAGTAACAAGAGTATCACAATTAGTAAACGTGATATTACTGGTAGCCGCCGAGTTATTGGTGCAACACTCAAATTGACATGGCATGGAGATGATGCAAAAGCAGAAACAGCAACAGCAAAAGATTTCCCAAAAGGAAAAGAATACATTTCACTTTTCGGAAGTGCTGAAGCAATAAACACAACAGGTGGTAGTGCAATCGTATGGAAATCTGGTAATCGTCATGTAGAATTGACAAATTTGCCAGATGGTTATTATAGATTACATGAAGAAGGTACACCACCTGGATATAGCACAGCAGAAGATATCATTTTCAAGGTAGAAGATACGGAAGTTGTAACTGCTGAGCTTGAATCTCTTAATAACAAAACTTTAGAAACAATGGATTCTATTAATAGTGAAGACTTAACATATCTTGATACCAACACAAATAAATATGTTTCCGATAGTAATATGTTTGTTATGGTTGACGAAGCATATATCGAAGTTGGTAAAATAGATGCTAGTGAATCTGAAAAATCAAAAGACAAAAGAACATTTTTATCTGGTGCAACACTCTTGTTGGTAGGTCAAAAAGAGACAATTAACGGAGTTAAGGGCGAACAATATAGTGTTACAGAGAAAACATTAGAAGAACGTTTTAAATTCCCAGAAGGTGCAAATGCTAAGATAGTAAAAGCTGATCTTTATGGTAATATTACTGAGACAGATGATGTTACAGAAGGCACAGGTGTTATGTGGACTTCTTGCGACGAAAGAACTGTTATGGAAAGTTTACATGATGGCACTTACAGACTGTTTGAAATAACAGCTCCAGATGGCTATCGTGTAGCAAACAGTATAGAATTTGTAATCAGTGGCGGTAAATTGAAATCTATCAAAAGAGGCGATGCTGCTGCAAATGATGTAGATAATACTGTTGGAATGTCTAATATCTTTGATATGGTTGACAGAAAAGTAAGTGTTAGTGTTGCTAAGAGAGCTGAAAGCGAAGGCGGTCGTTTCTTAGCAGATGCAGTGTTAAGCTTGACAGGTACAAAGACAGTCGATGGAAAACAAGTAAATCTTGATTTGAGTGCAGTTACAATAGAGGGCGTTAGTGCTGATAATTGTGACGTGACGAATGCAAAAGATGGAACTATTACATGGACAACAGAAGATAAAATAGTTGCATTCACAGGTTTACCAAATGGTGAATACACATTGCATGAAGTAGAAGCTCCAGAGGGTTATGAGAAAGCTGCAGATATTATATTTACAATTGAAAATGGTGTAGTTAAGGGTAGCAACAATGGTACATTCACATTAGTTGACAAGAAGAAAGTAGTAGAAAGCTCAAGCACGTCAACAAGTACAACAAGCGAAAGCTCAAGCACATCAACAAGTACAACAAGCGAAAGCTCAAGCACATCAACAAGTACAACAAGCGAAAGCTCAAGCACATCAACAAGTACAAGTGAAACAACAACAAGCACAACTGAAACAACAACAAGCACAACTGAAACAACAACAACGACAACAAGCACAACTGAAACAACTACGACAACAACGACAACAAGCACAACTGAAACAACTACGACAACAACGACAAGTACAACTGAAACAACAACAACGACAACAAGCACAACTGAAACAACAACAACGACAACAAGCACAATTGAAACAACCACAACAACGACAACAAGCACAACTGAAACAACAACGACAACAACTACAAGTACAACTGAAACAACTACGACAACAACTACAAGTACAACTGAAACAACAACAACAACGACTACAAGTACAACTGAAACAACAACAACAACAACTACAAGTACAACTGAAACAACAACAACGACTACAAGTACAACAACAACTACTACTACAAACACAACTGAAACTACAAGTACAACTGAAACAACAACGACAGAAACTACTACATCACTTGCTGATGTTAAGATTGATAAACAAGATGTTTATGGTACTGAAGTAGTTGGTGCAGTTCTGCAAGTAACTGGTGTTGATGAAGACGGCAACACAATTACATTCACAAAAGACAATATTACAGTTGGTGAAGGTGCAGAATTAGTTAATGCTTCTGGTGAAGCATTAGTATGGATTTCTGGCAATGGTGTAACAACAATTAACAATCTTGTGAATGGTACTTACACATTGCATGAAGTAACAGCTCCAGACGGTTATGAAATTGCAACAGATATTACATTTGTAGTTGAAGATGGCAAATTAACAACCGTTGACAACAACACAGTTGCAGCAGATGATATCATTGTTATGGTTGATGAAACAACTAAGGCAACTGTAAAGATTGATAAACAAGATGTCTTTGGCAAAGAAGTAGAAGGTGCAACTTTGACTTTAACTGGCAAAGACAAGAACGGCAAAACAATCACATTTGAAGAAGATACTTTAACAGTTGGTGGTAATGGTACAGCAGTTAAGACTTCTGGCGAAGAATTGACATGGATTTCTGGCAATGGTGTAACAACAATCAGCAATCTTGAAGATGGCACATACACATTGCACGAAGTAACAGCTCCAGATGGTTATGAAGTAGCAACAGATATTACATTTGTAATTGAAAATGGCAAATTAACCTCTATCGATAACAAAACAGTTGCATCTGACGAAGTAGTTGTTATGATTGATGAAGCTAAGGTTGAAACAACAACAACGACAACAACAACAACAACAACTACAACAACAACTACTACAACAACAACTACAACTACAACAACTACAGAGCAAACAACAACAACTACTACAACAGAACAAACAACAACAACTACTACAACAGAACAAACAACAACAACAACTACTACAACAGAACAAACAACAACTACTACAACACCAGAAGAAACAACTATAACAACAGAAGAAGAAACAACTGCAACAACAGAAGAGGAAACAACTGCAACAACAGAAGAAACAACTGTAACAACAGAAGAACAAACAACAACGACAACAGAAACAACTACAACAACGACAACAGAAACAACTACAACAACCACAACAGAAACGACTACAACAACGACAACGGAAACAACTACTACAACGACAACGGAAACAACTACTACAACAACGGAAACAACTACAACAACCACAACAGAAACAACTACAACGACTACTACTAAAGAAGCAGTTCTGCCTGATAGTGATGAGGAAACAACAACAACGACAACAACTAAAGATGGTATAAGTGATTCCTATGGTGAAGGTAATGAAACTACAACATCAACGAAAGAAGCAGTTCTTCCTATTAATAGTGATGAAACAACTACTACAGAAGAAACCACAACTACTACAACTACCACGACGACAACTACTACAGCAGCTCCACGTACTAGCACAACAAGAACAAATGTAGTTACTAACAGAACAAACAGTGTAGTTACAAGATCTACAACACCTGTATCAACAAGCAGAGCAACAGCAAATAATACAACTACATCAAATACTAGTCCAAAAACAGGTTCAGAAGCAATTGTAGTAACAGCTAGCTTGCTTGCAGTCTCTGGCATTGCATTGTTAGTAACACGTAGAAAAGATGATTAATCATCTGATATGTATGAAAAGAAGAACGGCATTCCGCCGTTCTTCTTTTTTTAGGATAGGAAATTTATTTTTGCATAGAATAATGATAGTTTATGAAAAATTTTTAAAACCTGTGGAAAATGCACAAATTTCAGTACTTTTCAGCTAGAATCACTAGAATATGATTGACAAATAAAAAGCAATGTGGTATAATAAAATTTAGTAATTTTTTTGAAAAAAATATACAAGAAAGGAAAATTTTGAAACATGAAAGCGATTTTGAATGATAAAACAAAGGCAATGGTTTCAAGTGTGAAAGCGTTTTTAATTCGCTGTGGCATTCCTGATATGTTTATGTGTCGATTTGTAGGAATGTATTTTTTAATATCCTCTATTGTGTTGCAAATGCAACGTAAAAATGGGATTGATTCATTGTTTCTATGGAAAGAATTTGTGAAAGCCGTTCCTCTTTTAGGCAGTATTTTAGGGTTGCTATTGGGGTTTTTATTATTAACAGTTATTTATTATTTGGTACCGAAAAAATTTAAAATCATTGACCAAATTGTATTATTAATTGGGCTCCTTTTTTTTGTGATTTCTGTCACATGGCGTATGCAAACTGAAAATTATTATTTTTCGCTTTGTATTACGTTAGTAGCAATTGTATTTATCAGCTATTTAATGGGAAAAGTCTCACATGAAGGACTTGAAAAAATTCCAGATAAAATTACAGCAGTTATTATCGCAATAATTGCGATTGCAGTTGTAATTTATGTAAGCGTGACATCAATTTTACGTCATAGAACATTTAGCAGTTCTTGTTATGATTTTGGAATTTTTGTGCAAATGTTCTGGTCAATGAAAACAAATTTAACTGCCGTAACAACTTGTGAACGTGATATGTTTTTATCACATTTTAATGTGCATGCATCGTTTATTTACTATTTACTTCTACCATTTTATGCTATTTTTCCAAATGAAAACACATTATTAATTGGACAAGCTATTTTAGAAATGGGTGGATTGATTCCATTATATTTAATTGCAAAAAAACATGGTTACAAAGGTGCGATTCGAATTGCTGTTTGTATGATATATATTTTTTATGCTGGATTAGTTGCACCGAATTTTTATGATTTTCATGAAAATGCATTTTTGCCGACATTGCTTATGTGGCTTTTATATGCCGTAGATACTAAAAAATATATTTTATTTTATATTATGAGTGCCTTAACTTGTATTGTCAAAGAAGATGCACCGTTATATGTGATATGCATTGGTATGTATTTCATGATTGATGAAAAAGGTTGGAAGCGTTTGCATGGTTTGGCGGTACTTGTAATATCAGGAATTTATTTTGTGCTTATCAGTAGTTGGCTGAAAGAATACGGCGATGGTGATATGATGGCATCTACTAGATTTGGCAATTTAACACTTGAAGCAGGTGACAGTTTTGGCAGCATTATCAAAAATGTGTTGACAAATCCAACATATTTCTTTAGTTTATTTATTCATGATACAAGTTTAATATTTTTCTTAGAAATTATGGTGCCTGTCATGTTCCTTCCATTCATGACAAAGAAATTGCACAGATATTTATTATTAATCCCGTTTATTATCATGAATTTAGTAATTGGCACAAGTTATGGTTATGCAGCAGGTATTGGGTATCAATATATTTATGGTCCTTCTTGTTTAATTATTTATTTAGCATTGCTGAACGCCAAAGATATTACGTATGAAAAGCGTAATATCATTATTGCAATGGCATCTGTTGCAAGTTTAATTTCCTCACTTTGTTTTGTTTCCAGTAAAATGGGCTTTGTAGACACTTATAATAGCCGTCCGCAGTATTATAAAAATTTAGAAGCTTGTTTAGATAGCGTTCCGCAAGATGGCAGAGTCATCACCAATACTTGGTTCTTGCCACACTTGGCAGACAGAAAAGAAGTTTATGTATTTGATAGAAATGATTTTAATACAAATCCAGATATTGCAGAGTTTGAAGAAGCTGTGACAGGACTGAAAGACATGCAAAGATATGATTTCTATGTATTAAGCCGTGGTGATGAAAATACACCAATTGCTATCCCCTATTTAGAAGAAGCTGGTTATACGGTTTATACAGAAACAGAAGATTATATTGTTATTTATGTCAGTCCTGAATATAAAGCAAATCATGCGTCATGATAATTTAATTATTTTTAAAAATGAAAAAAATGCTTTACAAATTTTAAATTTTGTTGTATAATAAAAAAGGGAAAATTTTCCTGATAAAAAATTTTAAATTGGAGGTAATTTATATGTTAATTACTTGTCTTGACTTAGAGGGCGTACTCGTGCCTGAAATCTGGATTGCATTTGCAGAAGCAAGTGGTGTGCCAGAACTCAAAAAAACAACTCGTGATGAGCCAGATTATAACAAGCTCATGGAGTACAGATTGAATATTTTAAAACAGCATAATCTTGGACTAAAAGAAATTCAAGAGACAATCGCCAAAATTGAGCCTATGGAAGGAGCAAAAGAATTTTTAGACGAATTGCGTTCTTTGTGTCAAGTAATTATTATTAGCGACACGTTCACACAGTTTGCTGCTCCGCTCATGAAAAAATTGGGTTATCCGACTATTTTCTGTAATACACTTGAAGTTGCGGATAACGGCGAAATCACAGGTTACAGAATGCGTTGCCCACAGTCTAAATTAACGACTGTAAAAGCATTACAATCTATTGGCTTTGAAACAATTGCAAGTGGTGATAGCTATAATGATTTAGGTATGATTCAGGCAAGCAAAGCTGGATTTTTATTTAAAAGCACAGAACAAATCAAAAAAGATTATCCAGAATTACCTGCTTATGAAACATATGCAGAATTAATGCAGGCAATTAAAAATGCAATGTAATGTATAACAAAAATGGCACTGTACTTTGTGCAGTGCTTTTTTTGTATGTTTGTATATTAAGGAGAATTGAATTTTATGCGAGAAAAATTATTTGCGTATGCAAAGGAAACATATCATGCCGAACCAGAATATCTTTGGAAAAGAGACCCAGAAAGTGCAATTTTAAGAAATTCTAATAATCAAAAATGGTTTGCGGCTATTATGAGAATTAGCAAAGATAAGTTAGGCTTAAAAAATAAAGAATTCGTTTGGATTGCAGATTTCAAATGTGACCCTTTGCTAATAGGTTCTTTTTTGCAACTAGAGGGGCATTTCCCAGCATATCACATGAATAAGAATCATTGGATTACGGTTTTATTAGATGGTTCTGTCAAAGAAGAACAAATTTTTCAATTGTTAGATTTCAGTTACCACTTGACACAGGGGAAAAAATGATGACACAGTTAGATAAAATCAGAAAATTAAATAAAATACTATTACAGGAAATGCCAGAATATCAAATACAAGCAGTGCAGATAGATTTTGATGATTATAAACAACAAAGATTATTTTTGCGTAGCTTGATGAATCTCAGAGAACCAATGCCAATTTCAGAGGAATTTTTAAATTTACAAGATGATTTCTTGACACAGGAAGCATTGGAAAAAGGTATTGTACATGTGCAGGAATTAATACCAGTTGTTGAAAATATTTGTGTTTGGCAAGGTGATATTACTAGACTAGATGCTGATGCAATTGTAAATGCTGCAAATACTACTATGTTAGGCTGTTTTTTGCCATGTCATAAATGCATTGATAATACAATTCATTCTTCGGCAGGGTTGCAATTGCGTGATGTCTGCTTTCAGATGATGTTGGAGCAAGGGCATGAAGAACCAATTGGTTCTGCCAAAATTACAAAAGCTTATAATTTGCCGTCAAAATATGTGATTCACACTGTAGGACCAGTGATTTATGATAATCAAGTGACGAAATATGATAAATTAATGCTAGCGTCCTGTTATACGTCTTGTTTGCAAGTTGCATCTGAAAAAAATTTAAAAAGCATTGCATTTTGTTGTATTTCTACGGGAGAATTAAATTTTCCAAAGCAATTGGCTAGTGAAATTGCAGTCCATACAGTAAAGACTTATTTGCGTCAAAATCCTGAAACAAGTTTGAAAAAAATAATTTTTAATGTTTTCAAAGACGAAGATTATGAAATTTATGAAAAGATTTTAAAATAAAGGAGCTTTTTTATGCGTGGGAAAATTATTATTATTGAAGGCTTAGACGGTTGCGGAAAAACAACACAAGTGAATTTATTAAAAAATATATTTCCAGATTGTCGTTTTTTGACATTTCCAAATTATGATTCTTATAGTGGTGAAATTATTACAGAGTATTTGCAAGGGAAAATTCCTGAAACGGATACAGAAAAAAATTGTTATTCTGCAAGTATGTTCTATGCAATCGATAGATATATCAGTTATCGCAAAGACTGGCATATTGATTATCAAAATCAGAAAAATATTATTTCTGCCAGATATACGACTTCTAATGCCATTTATCAAATGACAAAGCTTTCTCAAGAGAAATGGCAAAGCTATTATGAATGGCTTTGTGATTTGGAATATCAAAAATTAGGTATCCCAAAACCTGATGAAGTCATTTTTCTTGATGTGCCTGTTGCAGTTTCACAAAAATTATTATCTGAACGCTATCAAGGCAAAGAAGAAAAAAAAGATATTCACGAATCAGATAGTAATTATTTACAAAAATGTCATGATATTGCTATGTATGTTGCAACGCAAGAAAACTGGAAAATACTACAATGCTGTGAAAATAATAATATGCGTTCCATACAAGATATTCAGGAAGAATTAAAAAATTTAATTATGCAGATTTTACAAGATGAAAAAACAAGAATAATATAAAATAAATTACTGGTTGGTGCAAGGCATAAATTTCAAGGGCATGTCTGCCAATAAAATTAATAAAATTAATGCCTTGCCAGTTAATTTTTAAGATATGCTTTCCTAAAAATTGATAAATAAAAAATCCTGTTAAAAATAAAAATAACCATGGAATTAATGCAAAATAATCTGTCGAATAAAATGCATAATTTGGAAATCCAAAATAAGCTGTGAAATAATTTTGATATAAATTATCAGGCAAGTAGAACAAAGGCTTTGTCCAAATGCCCAAAAATTGATTATCAATATGTCTTGTAAAGCTGAATAATAGTAAATTCATTAAAATGCCTAGCAAAGCAGGGATTTTTTCTAATATTTTGCGGATACCTGCCATGATAAGCATACATGAGCCAATACAGGTTAAGACACCAAATAAAATTAAATTTTCTGGCATAAAGAGTATTGTAATTGCTGTAATTATCGCACCTAGTAAAAATACAGTTAAGCCCCTGCGGAATAAATGCCGACTCATACCAGAACAAAAACCAGATAATAAAATAAATGTACAACAAATGCATTGTTGCCAAATATACGCAGGATAACTAGAATACCAGCTCCAAGGCATATGAAATAGATAAACTAAATCCCAACAAGCATGAAATGCTATCATGTTAAGGACTGTCAAACCACGGATAAAATCTAGTAATGCACAGCGGTTACTTGTCGGCTTAGATTGTAATAATTCACGCCAATTCAAATAAAATCCCCCCTTGATAAGCTTTAAAAATTGTGCTGGTATATATAAATTTATTTATAAAGTCAGGAGATGTTATAGTGACAATCAATGAAAAGTGTCAATTGCTCCCTATCATAAAAACACAAAAAGTAGCTTTTAAATTTGAAAAAGATGAAAAAGGTGTTTTGACTTATGGCTATGAATATGGCAAAGATATTAAAGAATGGGAAAACATGCTATATGATTTGGATTTAGTTGCTTATGATTATAGAAAGAATATGGAATTACTTCAAAATAAAGAAATAGCAAAATATACTCGTGATGAAGTTTTAACGCATATGACATATATTATTAGAGGAGAGCGTTTCTGTGACGGTGTGATTGCTGCAAATGTGGAAGATGGCACCCTTGAAAAACTTTGTATGCGTTTACATGAGATAACAAAATAATATATAATAAAAAGCACTCTCAAAAAGAAAGTGCTTTTCATTTTTTTAAGTAAACCGCCTTGCCGTCATATAGAGAATAAAACCTAGCGTTACCGCAAGGTGGGTACCCGCCTGAAAGTCTCTCGCTCCCAACGTCCGAATCCAGCTGAAAAATTTCCACTGGAAACGGGAGGTCTGCAATCCTCAGTCAGAGCATCAAGTTCCCTAAGAATAGTTGTAGGATTATAATAGCTATATTTACTCGAACAAGGCAGTAATTTGATAAATTAATTATTCTTCGTCAGCTTCGGCTTCTTCGTCATCGCCTTCCAGCATTTCGCTGATACGCTGAATGAAAAGATTGCCAATGCGTTCATATTCTTCATCATTGTCAATCGTAGCAAGGAATTCTTCGCCGTTTTCTTCCATCATTTTTAAAACAACAAGTTCTGTATCTTCTTCAATCATTGCTTCAGGGTCTTCTGAATAAGGCACAAGTGCATAATAAACTATGCCATTATCTTCCATAATATCCATGAGTTCAAATTCATGTTCGTTGCCCTCGTCGTCTGTCAGAGTAAAAATCTCTGGTGTGTATTCTTCTTCCGCCATAATGAAACTCCTTTCAGCCTCCAGAGAGGCAAGCTGTAAATCTGTTATTATTATACTATAAAATCATCAAAAAATCAAGAGGAAAAAGCAAATTTTTTATTGTTTTTTTGAAAAAGTATTAAAATTTGTGCAAGTTGGCTAAATAAAAAATTAAAAATTAGGAAAAATGCTTTGCTTTTTGGAAATAAATGGCTTTTGAAAACGGATTACACCAGATTTCTTTGTTGTTAGATGCGTGAATCATATAAGAGTTTTGGTAAAATAAGGGAATAAATACAAGTTGATTTAAAATCATTTCTTCTGCTTTGCCATAAAGCATAAATTTATCTGTTAATTGTTCATAGTCGGAAAAAGAATTTAAAATCTGATTAAATTCTTGGTTATGCAATCCCAAAAATTTAGATTGTTCAGAAAATTGATATAATATATTTTCACAGCTATTAGATTCTGGCTTGAAGCTATACAGTGCAATGCTGTAATCGCCGTCTGTTAGTCTTTGTTGATATTCTGTATATGGCACAGTTTCAATGCCGATATATTGCCCAAATATTGTTTGCCACTCCTGGCATATTGCTGAAATTGTTTCTTTGCTGTCAAAACTATCAGGAATCAGAATTTTTAAGTTATTAATAGCATTCACAGGAATTTCCAGTTTGTCAAATAATTCAGCTGCTTCTGCGGGTTCATAGGGAATTGCTAAGGGTTCATCTGCGTATAATTCACGATAGGAACGTCCTAAAATTTGCACTGCTGGAGGAATAATGCCGTAAGCAGGTTTAAAATTTTGGTTCATGTGTTCAGAAAGTGATGCTCTGTCAATGCCATTAGCAAGCGCTTTTCGGAGCTGTTGATTTTCTAGTGTTTCGTCATCAGGATTAAAAATCAAACCCCATGTTCTAACGCTATTCGTAGTCACTGTATAATTTGATGAATTAAGATAGGCTGTTGGATAAGTTGTTGTCAGAATACAATCAGAATTTTTACTGGAAAATTCTTCATCAACTTCGGATTGGGAACGCATAATATTAAATTGTAAACTACTTGGTGCAATTTGGTCTGGGTCATGATATAAATTATTTTTTCGGAATGTTAAAAAATTACCACTGCCATAATCATCGTAAGCCCATTTTGTTAAATAAAATGCACCATTGCATAATATCGTATCTTCACTTAATCCATAACGTCCTTTGGTGGAAAGAAAAAAATCTTCATTGCAAGGGACAGCACAGTTTTGTGTTAATAATAATAAAAATTCTTCGTTTGGATATTCCAGTTTAAAAATAACAGTTCCCCCATCAGGTGCAGAAACGCCTAATTTTTCAGTTTTTTGTTTTCCAGCTAATATATCAGAAGCATTTTGAATGCAAAGAAAATCACTTGCATGTGGTGCATTCGTATCTGGGTCAAGTAATCTGCGGAATGCAAAAACATAATCTTTGGAAGTTACAGGCTTTGCGTCTTTTTCCTCCATGCCTGCACGGTACCAATAGCAATTATTTTTTAATTTAAATTGATACGTTAAGCCGTCATCTGAAATTTCATAGCTGTCAGCTCCAGCTAATATAATTCTACCATAGGCGTCAAGTTGCAATAATCCTTCCATCATGTTGGCAATTACAGTTTCTGCATTTTCATTAGCTGTGTACTGCGGGTCAATGCATTCTGGATTGCTGGAAAGTGTGCAGGTGAATAAATAGCCTGTTCCTGTATCTTCTTGTTTAGAACATGCTGTTAGCAGGAATAAAAATTCTGCAATCAGAAAAAGACTAGTAATTTTCGATAGTAAGCGTTTCATAAGTTCTCCTTTTTTGTTATTTTATTCTATCTATCTTGAAAAATCAGCTTATATATTATTATAACATTCCAGATAAAAAATGGCAACTATTTTGAAGTGTTTATTTTAGGTTTTTTTTAAAAAAACTATTGACAAATTATGAACGATATGCTATAATAATTTCATGAAATAGCAGTGTTGATAAATGCGCTCTGATTAAGAGAATGGTATTGATTAAGAAAGGAGCGTTTTTATGGGGAAAAAAAGAGTATATTATTTAAAAGGTTTTACACTGATAGAATTAATTGTAGTTATTACAATTATTGGTGTTTTGGCAGGAATTTTAGTGCCGTCTATGTTGGGGTGCGTTTCAAAAGCTAAATTTTCTTCTGCGAATTCTACAGCCAAGTCGTTATATAATGCGGGAATGACAGCGTGCCGTGAGCGTGATGTCACAACGCCTATCACAACAGGTATTTATACCAGTCAAGCGATTTATAATAGCCATAGTTCTGAGGGTTTGACTTATGAAGCAGATGTTTGCAATTATATTTATCAGTACTATGATAGAGTTCAAGGCAAAATATGGGCAATTAGAATAGAAAATAGTGTTGTAACTGGTGCTTGTATCAAATCATCAGAAAATGATGTCTATGTTGGTACATATCCAACAGCAAATAATGAAAAGCATGAAACAGATTTTAGTTTTGAAAAAGCAATTTATTTTGCTGAAAGTGGAAACTGGACAACACGTCCATAAGTATGAAATATAAACAAAAATTAATGCGCATTTTTGTCAATCCTGCCATTTAAAAAAAGCAGAAAATCTGTTGACAATTGGGTCAGAACATGTTATACTATAATAAATGAATATTTCATGAACAAAAATAAACATGATTCAGACAGTTTATATCGTGAGGGGTTATGAAAATGAAAAGACAGAATAACCGTTTAAAAGGTTTTACATTAATTGAATTAATTATTGTGATTGCAATTATTGGTGTGCTGGCAGGGATTCTTGCACCTACTATGTCGGCATATTATACAAAATCAAGAATCAAAGCTGCAAATTCTAATGCAAAGATGGTTTATAATGCTTCACAAACGGCTGTGCAGAAATATATCAGCAGAGACCGTACAGCGACAGGGTCGATTCTGGCAAATGAAAGAAGTCCGTTTGATGGGTTTGCATTGGTTTTTTATGATGGAACAACTGGAACAGCAGGTTATAGTAATGCCTATGGTGTTTATATTGATGTGGATTCCAGTGCGAATCCAGCGTTTCAAGAAGTGGTAGATGCTGTCAATATTACTGTTTCTAATGCAGAAAATATTAGTTGGGCTGTTTGTGTGGATAATTATATTGTGCAAGGGTGCGTTGCAGCAGATAATCAGACAACGGATTTAGTAGGATATTATTCTTCTAATAGAACATTTGCGTCAGAACGTTCTAACAGAGTTTATAGAGATTGGATTAGAGGAACGACAGCAGGTACTGATAGCGAAAGTATTAAATGGGTTTGTGACCAGTATTAATTGTTTATTTGAAAAATTGAGATAGTAAAAAAAGTCGGTAAGTTTTGCCGGCTTTTTATATTAATTACTGTTTTGCATAATCCAAAAATTTCTGCTCATATTGATAATAGCAGTAATTTTTAGGAGGTTGTACGATGATTAAAGGCGTTAATAAGAAAGTAATTGAAATCAATCGTCCAGATAGTGCTTATTTTGAACGTGCGGTTTTATATTTAAAACCAGATGTCAATGAAGTTCCATTGCATATTGCACAAATGGAAACATTGGATTATTTTAATACCAGTGAAAAAAAGAAAAAAATTGATAAAAGTTGGTTGCTGTTTCTAATGGGAGCTGTTAGTGCAAGTGTAATATGTTGGCTAATTTTCTATTTTTGGAAATAAAAATTTTATTTTCCGTGCAGAAATTTTAATTCCTGCTATAAAAAGGTCTTGTGTTTTCTGAATTATTATGATATAATAAATTAAGTATCATCCTGTTGGATTTAAAATTAATTTAGAAAGGTGATTTTATGCCTGAAAAAGAAAATATGATAATCGGAAAAAATCCTGTCCGTGAGGCTTTGCGGAGTGAACAGCCAATTGATATGATTTATATTAATCATGCAAATGGTCTGGGCGAAATTATGAAACTTGCCAAAGAAAAAAATATTGTGATTAAAACAGTGAGCGAACAGAAATTATCACAAATCGCAGAGGGCGGTGTGCATCAGGGCGTAATTGCTTTTGGTGCATGTGCTGGTTATGTAACAGTAGATGATTTATTAGCAGTTTCTCAAAAAAAAGGTACAAAGCCATTTTTAATTATTTGTGATGAAATTGAAGACCCACATAATTTGGGGGCAATTATCAGAACGGCTGAAACGGCTGGGGCAGATGGTGTGATTATTCCCAAAAGAAGAAGTGCTATGCTCACACCAACGGTATATAAAACATCAGCAGGAGCTGTCAATTGGTTGCCTGTTGCAAGGGTTTCTAATTTGGGAGCGACAATTGATAGATTGAAAAAAGAAAATATTTGGATTTATGGAACAGATATGAATGGCAGTGTATATACTGAAACAGATTTTGGCGGTGCAGTTGCACTTGTCATTGGTTCAGAGGGATTTGGCATGAGCAGATTAATAAAAGAAAAATGCGATTTTTTAGTAAAATTGCCCATGTTTGGAAAAATTACTTCTTTGAATGCTTCTGTTGCCGCAGGTATTTTTATGTATGAAGTTGTCAGACAAAAAATGCTGACAGGTAAATAATTTGAAAATATCTGGATAACAATCAAATAGGAGAATTATATTCATGAAAAAAGAAAAAGACTATACAGATATAACAGACCAACAGCCAGTGAAAGAAAAATTAGTTTTCAGGAAACCATCGGAAGAAGAACGTCATGAAATGGAATCCAGTCGTACAAGAGTTTCTTTTATTGAATCTACAACAGATGCAATGCCTGTAAGAAATACAGAACCGTCTGATAAACCAGATAAGAAACAGGAAAATGTTTATGATACGACTTCTAAGATTCGCCGTATGAGTGATTCGACTCGTGCCAGAGAAGCAGAAAAAAGTAAAAAAAATTTTAAAAAAGGCAGGAATTCTGATTATGAGGAAGAAAATTATACTTATGAGAGAGAACGACCAGAGGGCGAATATATTTATACACAGATTCATAATGCCAAAAAATATAAAAGGCGTAAACGGTCTTTGAGACAACATGATGTCACAGCCATTGCAACAGAAACATTGCATTTAGATTTGCGTGATATTGTGCCAGTTGCTGTGCCGCCACCACAAGAACCTGTTCAGCCTGTTGATGTAAATCCAGCACCAAGAGCAGAACAGACAAGTCTTGATTTAAGTGCTTCTAATTTGAAAAATACAACAGCAGATGCACTAGATGTAAAAATCAGACGTACACCAGAAGAAGCAGAAGAAGAAACACGCCGGCGTCAGAAAATTTCTGATATGATGAAACTGGAAAATACAGCTGAAATTCAGTCAGATATTAAAGAACTCAGAAGTGCTATTTTTTTCAGAATGTTAGCATTAATGGTTGCTATGTTTCTCAGTGGACTTTTGTCTATGAGACATGTATTTCATTTTGTGTGGCTGGATAGTATTCCAGAAAATTTAATTTCTCTTATGGTGTTATTATTGGGATTGGCAGCAGGTTCTGTCTGTGTGCCAGCACTGAAAAACGGTTTTACTAGATTAATACAATTTCGTGCAGATACGGATAGTTTGGCAACAGTGGCATTATTTTCCTGTTTATTAGATGCTTTTTTAGGTGTTTTTGGTGTGCGTACAGAATTATTGGCACATTATTTTATGCCGTGTGCAATTTTTATTTTAGCATTGCATACAATGGGAAAGTTACTGATTATTGACCGTGAAGAAATAAATTTAAAAGTTGCATCGAAACGATTTGATTGTTATGGCTTACAGATTGTAGAAGATGAACGCCGTGCGGAATCTCTTGCAAGAGGTGTGCTGAATGACTTCCCTGTGATGGCATCTATGAAGAAAACAGATTCTTTGAAAGATTTCAGAAGATATACATATTCAGCAGATATGGCAGACCAATTTTGTCATTATGCAGCACCTGCCAGCTGTATTTTTTCGTTAGTCGCATCTATTATTATGGCAATTTTCAGACAGGGTGGTATTAGCTATGCTGTGAGCTTATTTTCTATGTTTTCTGTTGCTTGTGGCTGTGTTGCGATTACGCTTGTCGTCAATCTGCCTTTGTTTAAAGCTACTAGAAAATTGTCAAGTTCAGGGGCATTATTACTTGGTTATCAAAGTATTGATGATTTTTATGACACAAATGCGCTTATGCTAGACGCTGCGTCTATGTTCCCTGTTGGTTCTGTGCAGCTACATGGTGTTAAAATGTATTCTAATGTAAAATCAGATGAAACGCTTCTATCTGCGGCAAGTCTTGCAAAATATGCAGGCAGTGCATTTAGTCATATTTTTGATGAAGTGTTGAAAAACAAAGAATATCAATTATATCCAGTAGAAAATTATATTTATGAAGATTCTCTGGGGCTTTGCGGCTGGATTCATAATCAGCGTGTATTATTAGGCAATCGTGAATTAATGATTAGTCACAGAATTGAGGGGGTGCCTTCAAAAAATAAAGAAGCAGAACTTGTCGGCGAAGAGAAAGAAGCAATTTATTTGTCTATTTCTGGTAATTTATCAGCTTTATTTGTCGTAGAGCTTCATGCGGATAAGATTGTCAAATCATGGGTGAAACAAGCAATGCGTCATAATATGTGTTTTGTTCTGCATAGTGTTGACCCAATGATTACATTGCCGAAAATTTCATCACTGTTTGAAATTCCACAGGATATGATTAAAATTATTCCTGCTAAAATGCGTGGTATGTATCAGGAAGAAACAACACCTGTGAAAGAAATGAGTGCTTCTATGGCTTGTACGAATGATTTTAGTAACGTAACACAGTTGATAATTGCAACAAAAGTTGTCCGTAATGCTGCATTAATTGGGATTTTTGTGCAGGCTGTTACACTTTTGATAGGGGTTGCTCTGGTCTTAATGGAGCCTTTGTTGCATTTGGGAATTACTTCTAGTTGGATGATGATTTTGCAGACAGCAACAGCATTATTAACTGTTTTATGTGTAAATATTCGGCGATTATATTAAAATTAAAGGGGGCATTTGCATGAAAGAATCAGAACGTAATGCGGATTTGCCAAGACCAAGAAAATTATCTCAGGATTATCCAGAATTGCAGAATGCAGTTCCTGAATTAAGACGTGTTAATCATAATACGGCGAACCAGTCAGAACAAAGTTTGAATGATACAGTGAAAATGCAACAGGTTCGTCCTGTTCATGAAGAATTTGAAAATGATAATGCGTATGAAGAGGAAGAAAATTTCGGATATGGTGCTTATGAAGAATATGATAATGCAGATTGGAGGCAGGAACACACAAATATGAAAAAATCTGCCCCCAGAAATCACACACAGAAAAAGAAAAAAAATTATCAGCAAGGAAAACAGGTTGTAAAGAAATCTAATCAATCTAAAAAAAAGAAAAAATCTCATGGTGGTGGTTTTCTGAATCGTCTTGTGCGAAAACTAATTGTTTTAGTTGCGATTGTTTTTGGAATCTATTCGGCAATTGCATTGCTGTTAATCAGTAAATTAGAAAAAATTCCCAAAGGTGAAAGAACTATTACTTCTGGGACGTTAGATGCAGGCTATGTGCAGAGTATTTTATTAATTGGCACTGATGCAAGAGATATTACAACGGAACGTGGTCGCTCTGATACAATTTTGTTATTATCCCTGAATTCCAGAACACAGAAAATTTATTTAACTTCTTTTATGCGTGATGCCTATGTAGAAATTCCTAATTATGGTAATCATAAATTAAATGCCGCTTATTCTTTTGGCGGTGCAGAATTACTTATGGATACGTTGGAATTAAATTATGATATTAGCATTGATGATTATTTATGTGTTAGCTTTATGGGCTTTGCTAAAATTATTGATGCATTCGGCGGTGTGGAAATTGATGTTTCTGATGCAGAAGCAGAAGCGTTAAATGTTATTTTGCAAAGTGAAGTAAATTCTCTTGCTGGAGATGATATTTTTTCTGATTTTCTGGAAAAAGGCGGAAAATATATTCTAAACGGCAAACAGGCGTTATCTTATGCCAGAATCCGTTATGTAGGCAATGCTGATTTTGAAAGAACTTCCAGACAAAGGGAAGTTATGACGCAGATTTTTCAGAATGCAAAATCCAAAATGGCAACAGCTGTGCCAGAATTAATTTCTTCTGCACTGCCTAATTTAGGGGCAAATATGTCTACAGCAGAATTATATTTCTTATCTTTGCGTGTACCGTTTGCTGTTTCTTATGAGATTGAACAATTACAAATTCCTGCTTCTGGGACTTATACGCCAGCAGATATTGATGGACAGTCTGTATTACAAGTAGATTTCAATGCGAATATACAAGTGTTACAAGACAGTGTATTTTCAGTACCCGATGAACAACAATAAAGGGAGGTCTTATGCGTAGAATTTTCTGTATGCTTGCATTAGGATTATATTTTATAAATTTGACAGGCTGTATTAGCAAAGAAAAATATGCTTTGCCTGTTTCTGAACAGATAAAATTAGAAATACCAGAAGAAGCACAAGCTGAATTACTTGAAACAGAATCCCAAGAGTCAATAAATCCAATTGCAGAACGTGTACTAAATTTTGAAAATAATTATATTCATGATGAACAGGCAGTACTTTCTGAATCAGAATTTGAATTTTATTATAATTTTTTAAACACTTTGCATGATTCGCATGCTATCAATGCTACTGTTGTGATAACAAATCATTTAGACGGCAATATTCCTGCGGATTTTGCAAAGTCTTATTATCAGGCTTTATTCGGGGAAGAAGAAACAAATGGATTTTTATTATTAATTAATAATGATAATTTTCAAGATAGCTATTATTTATCAGGGAGCTGTCAGGAATTAATTTCTGAACAGGAATTATACGCTTTGATTCTAAAAGCAACGCCTTGTCTTGTGGAAGAACGCTATGCAGATGCTTTGGAAATTTTATTATCTTTTGTCAACTTAAACGATTAAAATTTATTATTATAATATTAAAAACTAATATGAAATAAACTATGTACAAACTATGAATCATATGATATAATGATAATATCACAGTGTTTTTATTTAAAAAATTATCAAGAGAGGATTAAATTTTATGCAAGAAGATATTAAAAAAATTTTGCAAAGTGTAAATAAAGTAATTGTCGGCAAAGATGAAACGATTTTAAAAGCAATCATTGCTATGCTTTGTGGCGGGCATGTGTTACTGGAAGATGTCCCTGGTGTCGGAAAAACACAGCTTGCCGCAGCATTAGCACGTTCTGTAGGCGGTGAATTTCATAGAATTCAGTTGACACCAGATATTATGCCGTCAGATATTACAGGTTATTCTGTTGTGAATCAAAAAGACGGCTCACTGGAATATAAAGCAGGTGTGGCAATTTGTAATTTTTTGCTTGCTGATGAAATTAACAGAGCTTCTCCAAAAGTACAATCTGCTTTATTAGAAATTATGGAAGAACATCAAATCAGCCTTGATGGTCAGACACATGTTTTGCCTGAGCCGTTTATGGTGATTGCAACACAGAATCCAGTGGAAACTTATGGAACATATCATTTGCCAGAAGCACAGATGGATAGATTTTTTATGAAAATTTCTATGGGTTATCCAAGTTTACGGGAAGAATTGACTATTTTAGAACGTAATGGCGAAGGTAATCCGATTGGGAATATTTCCACAGCTGTTATTTCCACACGGGAAATTTGTCAACTCCAGAAAAAAATAAATACTATCCAAGTAACTGAGGGTGTGAGAAATTATATTCTTGCCTTAGTAAGAGCAACCAGAGAAAGTGATATGTCTGCATTGGGTGTCAGCCCCAGAGGCAGTATTGCTTGCTATAAAGCTGTCCGTGCATCTGCATTTTTGCATGGAAGAAGTTTTGCAACACCAGATGATGTCAAAGATTTAGCAATTCCTGTATTAGCACATAGAATTTTATTATCTCCAAAAGGAAGAAATTTATTAGGTTCGCCTGAAGCTTTTGTAAAACAATTACTGGATACGATACCTGTCCCAGCAAATGCCTGATGGTGAATGGTATGAAGAAATTATTTTTGATTTTGAAGCATTCTAAAATAATACATCCCAGAAATTTAAAAAAATATTGGTTTGAAATTATTTTAATTATCATTATGGCATATGCATTTACGCATTATCTTGATGGCGATATTGGTGTTGTTGTCTGGAGTTTTTTAATTATTGCACCGTTATTGTCTATAATATTAAGCTATTATGCAATTTTTAAACTTAGAATTAATTTAAAAGCACCTGATTATCTTACAAAAGGTAAAAGTTTTCATGTGGATTTTATTGCAAGTACAATTGGAAAATTGCCTGTGCCTTTTGTGAGGTGTCATATGAAACTATCAGCTAATATTGTGCAACAAGATAATAGAACCGTGCAAAGTGCTATGACACCAAAAGAAAATTTAATCATTTCTTATCAGATGACAGCAAAATATGTCGGATTGGCTGAAATTAAAATAAAAAAATTAGCAATTTTTGATTATTTGGGTTTGGTAGAGTTTAAATATGGGCATATTCCAGATGATTATATAATTAAAATTGGTGTGATTCCAGAAATTCCAGAATTGACAAATGCAAATATGATGTTACATGCTGTTAGTGATGTGATACTAACACAAGATGATGATGAAGAAGAATCTAGTGCTAGTTTTTCGGCACAGTCTATGCTTGGCTATGTACATAGAGAATATGTTGCCGGTGATAGTTTAAGAAGAGTTAATTGGAAAATGTCTGCCAAAAGACAAAAATTAATGGTTCGTATGGAAGAAGCAGCGACTACTATCAGACCAACTGTTATTTTAGATATTCAGCCAGAAACACAAGAAGAAAAATTAAAACACCGTGAAATTATGATAGAAGGGGCATTAGGTTTTTTAGTGCTACTAGTCAAACAAGGGATTCCTTGTAGTCTGAGATTTGCAACGGGAAAGCAATGGAAATATTTTATCTTAGAAAATGAAGATGATGTCAGAAATATATGCGTGGAAATCGCAACAGCGGATTTTGTAAATGATAATCATAGAATTGATTCTAATGCATTCTATGAAAAAGCAGGAGCGTATTTGATTTATACTGCAAATCCAGATGAAGCACTTGCTTTAGAATTAGAAAGTTTGCATGAGAAAGGCTATATTTGTGCCATTTGTCCGACAGGTACACAAAATTCTGCATTAATGGGTATGGATTCGCTTTGGGAATTGGACGAAAATTTTATAATGAAAAACTTGAAAAATTAAAGTGAGGTGCTGACATGTGGAATAAATTGCAAAACTTGTCAAATCACCCTGTGATGCGGTTTTTTTTGAAATTATTAGGCGACCCTATCAGATTATATGCTGTATTCCTGATAACAACTGTCATGTATTATTATCATGCCAATATGACAGCAATTTATACAGTTTTTGCAGTATTAATTAGCTTTGTTCTCATGAAATTATATGATTTTATTGCAAAGCATAAATATTTGGGAATTTTAATTTATTTAGTTTACATGTTTACAGGACTAGAAATCGTTGGCATGTTGGCAAATTGGGGGAAAAAATCTTATCCGATTAGCTTTATGATATGGTTTTTAACACCGCAAAGCGTTGTGTCTTTTTCGTTTTGTTATACCATTGCAATTTATTTATTAATGCTAGGATTTTTAACAAGTGTTGTGTATTATTTTTCAAAAATTAGATATCGCATGAGTATGCAGTTTTTAATTATGCTGATTCCATTGAGTTTCTATGCAAAAGAAAATCAGCATATGCCAGCTATTTTAGTGATTATTTTATTAGCAAGCTATTTTTTACTCATGATTTATTGCAGAATGCTTCAGGATACAGAACAAATCCGTTATTTGCCAAGTTATCAAAGCAGAATGTCTATTATATGCTATGTATTGGGATTTTCTATTCTTGCTTCTGTAGTTCCAAAGCCGAATATTACACCAGACAGAGAATTTATTGATAATGCCATGTCTTATAGCTCCTGGTCAGATATTCTTATGAATGCAATTAGCATGTTTACAGATACGACAGATAATTCTATGGCAGTTTCTAATAATGCAAGAACAATTTATTATGTACAATCCCCTGAATCATTAAGATTAAAAACACAGACTTATTCTTATTATCTAGCAAATGATTCTTGGAATATACTTGAAAATTATGATAAGCCAATGGAAGAGTTATCTTTGCCGATTACTTATCGTCCGCAAGATGTATTGCAAGCAATTTTAAATGCTTCTGAACAGGACAAGCAATTTGCAAAAAATTATGATTTAGAAAATTTCACAAATCTAACACTTCCTGAACAAGAATTACAAAATTTATACTTGTATACTTGGTATAGGACACAAGTTTTGCCAACACCAACAAGAACATATCAATTAGGTTTAAGTTCAGAATTGCCTAAGAAAATTACGCAATCTGCAACAAATACGTTTTATAGTTATAATTTCGCTGATGAAGCTTCACTGGATTATTATTCTGATAATTATGCAAAATATGAAACCGTAAGTCCCGTTTTACAAAAGCTGTCCCATGAAAATTATAAAAATTTATTACAGGATGCCATAGAAATTTTAAAAAATACAAATTCTGGACAAGCTGAATTATTAAATCAAGTGCTTACGGAATATCATAATGCTTATGCCTATCTGGAAGAAGTGAAAAAACATGATTTCCAAAGTGATAAAATTGATTTACTTGCAAAAGAAATTACAGAAAATTGCAATTCTGATTTTGAAAAAGCCAAAGCAATTGAACAATATTTTTTACAGCAAGACTTTGTTTATGACCAAAGTTATGAAAAATCCGATAGTGAAAATGCTGAATATTTCCTGACACAAAGCAAGACTGGTGTTTGCTATGAGTTTGCTACAGCAATGGTATTACTTTGTAGAAGTGCTGGATTGCCAGCAAGATATGCACAGGGTTATAATTTGAGCGAATTATATCATCGTGAAATTAATCAGCATCAGACAAATTATGTAATTAAAGTCCGTGATGCACATGCATTCCCAGAAGTCTATATTTCCGGCTATGGTTGGCTAAGCTTTGAACCAACTGTGCCAAGCATGGATATTCCCGAAAATACAAGAGCCGAAAATGAAAATATTATGCTATGGGGATTTGTGATATTAGCACTTGTCATTCTGGCAGGAATAATTTATATCATAATTCCTCGGATTCAGGAAAAAAATTTCCGAAAAAAATTAATTCATATGACACCGCAACAAAGTTCGTCAGCAATATTCCAGCATATGCGGAAACAGTTGCGTTTACCAGATAGTACAACCGTGAATGAGCTAGCAAAATATTCCAGTGTTTTTTATCCCAAGAATGAATTGTTTCAGGCTCTAAATGTACTGCTCTATCGTCATAATCCAGTGACAGAAAAATTTGTCATGACATCACAACAGCTTGCAGAGGCATATATTCAGTGGCAAGCATACTGGAAGCAATTCCAAAAAGAACAAGCTCAAAAACAAAAACAAGAAAAAAAACGAAAGGGGCGTTGATAGCACATGTCATTTTTAAAATGCAGAGCCAAAATATTAGGTGCAGTTGTGTCAACAGTATTAAGTATGGCATTATTGGGAAATTCTTTGATTTCTGCAAATGTTACGGATAATTACAAGAATTGGAAACAAACTAATAGTAGTTGGAGCAATATGACAATTGGGACGCAAGGCGAAACTGTAGCGAATATTGGCTGTGCAGTTACTTCTGTTGCTATGTTAATGGTAAAATCAGGTGCAGTGACAGAAACTGATTTTAATCCAGCTGTGTTGATAACATATTTGAATCAAAATGGTGGTTTTTCAGCAGATGGAAATTTAAATTGGTGGGTATTAAATAATTATACATCAGATTTCAAATTCGAAAAAAACTATAGTTTATCTGGTCTTACAAATCAAGAAAAAATCGAAGAAGTTCAAGATTTATTAAACAATGGCTATTATATTCTTGCACAAGTCAAATATGGTCAACATTTTGTAGCCGTTGATTATGTAAAAAATTCTGAAATTACTATGATGGATCCTGGAAGCAAAAGCACTTCACTTAACGAAAAATATGGTATTAGCAGTATGACTTCATTGCGTTTGTTTAAACTTACAGATTCTGCAACACAAGCTCCTGAAAAAATACCACAGGAAACGGAATTGTTAAAAATGCCTGCACAAGAATCAGCTCCAGAATTTCTTCTGACAGCACCTGCTACAGCACCTGTTACTTCGGAAACAATACCTGAAACTGTAATCACAACAATTACAGAAACAACAGTGATTGCAACAACAACAGAAAGTACAACAACGACAACAGAAACAGAGACTACAACAACAACTAGTACAGAAACTACAATTACAACAACGACTACAACACCAGAAATTATAAATTCCACTAAGGCAACAACAGCAACTACAGCTGAAACAATTTTAACAGATATTATTATTCCAGCTCCCGAAACTATGCCTGAAATTATACTTGATGCCCCATTGATAGAAAATGATACAAATGTTGAAGATGATGCAGATTGTGTACAGGTTGTGATTTTGCAAGATGCACCTGAAATGGCACCAGATATAAATCATACTGTTCCAACAGAAAATTTAAGAACAATGTTTATTCCAAAAGAACAGGCAAAAGCTGTATTATCTGACATGAAAGAACAAAATTTATACATGAATGTGAGATTTTATATTCAGAAAAATTTACGTTTACGTGCAACACCAGATACAGATGCAGAAATTTTAAATATAATTCCTGAAGATACTTATCTTAATGTTGTAGAAGTAGACGAAGATTTCAAATGGGGAAAAGTTTTGTATGAAAACCAAGAAGGCTGGATTTCTTTGGATTTTACAAAATTATCACCTGATGAGACATAAGATATAAAATATAATAATTGTTACAGAACCGCTGGTTTGAAAACTAGCGGTTTTGTACGGAAATGAGAGGCGTTTTTTATGAATTGGTTTGAAGTTAAGATTATGACAGAAACACAGGCATTAGATATTCTTTGTGCCATGTTGACGGATTTGGGTGTGAAAGGTTTTATCACACAGGATAAAGAAAGTTTTCAGGAATTTTTGGAAAATAAGCAAGGACAATGGGATTATATTGACGAAGATTTAATGGGACTTGCTAATTGTGATACAAGTTTAATATTTTATTTGCCTGACGATGCACAGGGAGCTGAACAAATGCTGGCTGTTAAAAATTTACTAGAACAGTTGAAACATGCCGAACATGCAGAAATTTTCGGCAGTCTGGAGATGTCCTGTGATAGCGTGAAAGAAGATGATTGGGCAAATAATTGGAAGCAATATTTTAAGCCTTTGCCAATTGGTGAAAAATTATTAATTAAGCCTTCATGGGAAGAAATTTCAGAAGCAGATAAAAATAATAGAATTATTTTAGAAATTGACCCTGCTTCTAGTTTCGGCACTGGGCAACATCATACAACAAGATTATGTTTAGAACTGGCGGAAACTGTATTGCAAAAAAATGATAAAATTTTAGATTTAGGCTGTGGAAGTGGTATTTTATCAATTGGAGCAATCTTATTAGGTGCAGAATCTGCTGTTGCTGTAGATATTGTAGAAAATTCTGTTCGGACTGCAATCGAAAATGCTAATAAAAATCATATTCCAGAAAATAAATATTTTGCTTACTGTGGCGATATTTGTCAGGATAATGCATTATGTGAAACAATCGGCAGTGATTATGATTTGATTTGTGCAAATATTGTCGCTGATGTATTAATTGCCATGTCTGGTTTATTTAAGAAATTTTTAAAGCCAAAGGGCTATTTAATTGTATCTGGTATTATTGCAGAACGTGCAAATGAAGTGCTTTCTGTTCTGGAAGAAAATGGATTTTCAGAAATAAAAATGCATGAAAAATCTGGCTGGGTTGCCGTTTTATTGCAAGTAAATTAAATTTTTAGTAATTTTTAGTAATTTTATTATGCAAAATGCATAAAATTTATATACAAAAAATAGAAAATATATAGAAATTGTTTGCTTTGGATTGCAAAAATTGTGTAATAGTGCTATAATAAATAATAAGAACTTTGGCAGATGGACTGCTTATTTATAATTTTTAAAAAAAGGAGAATTATTATTTATGAATCAATTCCATGCAGACAAAATGAAAAATATTGCCCTGACTGGTCATCATGGCTCTGGCAAGACTTCATTGGCAGAAGCTTTGCTGTACCGTGCAGGTGTATCTGACAGACATGGCAAAATTGCAGATGGTACAACAGTATGCGATTATGACGCAGAAGAAATCAAACGCAAAGCATCTATTACTACAGCTTTAGCAGGGTTTCAGTATGAAGATTACTGGATAAATTTGTTAGATACCCCTGGTATTCTGGATTTTGCAGGGGAAGAAGTATCTGGTATTACAGCTGCAGATACTGTGTTAATTACAGTTTCTGCAAAATCTGGTGTTCGTGTTGGTACAAAAAAAGCTTATGCAATGGCTCAGGCTCTTAATAAAGCAACTATGTTTGCGATTACTAAAATTGATGACAAAGATGCAAATTTTTATAATGTTCTCACGGAGCTGAAAACTGTTTTCGGTCCTACAGTTTGTCCTGTTGTTGTACCCGTGATTCAGGATTCTAAGATTGTTGCTTATTTAAATTTAATCGAAATGAAAGCATATCACTATGATAATTCTGGAAAAGCTGTTGAAATAGATGTGCCAAGTATTGAAATGGCTGAAAAAGAATATCGTCTTGATGGCTTAATCACAGCGATTACAGAAGCCGTTGCTGAAACAGATGAAGCATTAATGGAAAAATTTTTCGAAGGTGAAGAATTTACCCAGAAAGAATTAATTGATGGCATTCATAATGGTATGAATAAAGGCTTAATTACGCCTGTTGTTTGTACGTCAGCGTTAACAATGGCAGGAATTGACATGCTGTTAAAAGAATTTGAATTGCTTGTGCCGTCAGCAAAAGAAGTAAATTCTGTACAGGCTGTTTCTGGTGATGATGTAATAGAATTAGCTTGTGATAATTCTGAGCCTTTAACGGCTTTGGTATGTAAGACCGTTGCAGATGCCTTTGTTGGCAAAATGTCTTTCCTGAAAATTTTATCTGGTAAAATTAGTTCTGATATGACAGTGATAAATTCCAGAACAGGTGCAGAAGAAAAAATTGGCAAATTATATACACTTGTTGGCAAAAAACAGACTGAAGTCAAATCTGCTGAAGCAGGTGATATTGTTGTTGCTGTAAAAATTTCTGCTGGTACAGGGGATACACTCTGTTCTTCTAATAGAGTTGTTACTGTAGAAATGCCTGCTTTTCCGAATCCTTGTTATTCTATGGCAGTTCGTGCCAAAAATCAGGGTGATGAAAGTAAAATTTCTTCTGGTATGCAAAGAATTATTGAAGAAGACCCGACTTTAAGCTATATACAAGATAAACTGACAAAAGAGCAAATTCTAAGCGGTTTGGGAGAACAGCATTTAGAAATTGCTGTTGCAAAATTAAAATCTAAGTTTGGTGCAGAAATTAAATTATCTGTTCCGCAAGTGGCTTATCGTGAAACGATTCGTAAAAAAGTAGAAGCCGAAGGAAAACATAAAAAACAATCTGGCGGTCATGGGCAATATGGACATGTAAAAATTGCATTTGAACCTTGTGTCAGTGATGAGTTAATTTTTGAAGAAAAAATATTTGGCGGTTCTGTGCCGAAAAATTATTTTCCTGCTGTAGAAAAAGGCTTGCAAGAATGCGTGAAAAAAGGCGTTTTAGCTGGTTGCCCTGTTGTTGGTCTGAAAGCAATTTTATTAGACGGCTCTTATCACCCTGTGGATTCTTCTGAAATGGCATTTAAAATGGCGGCGTCTATTGCTTATAAAGACGGTATGCGGAGAGCTGACCCTGTGATACTTGAACCAATTCATACACTGCATGTAACGGCTCCTGATGATAATACAGGCGATATTATGGGCGAATTAAATCGCAGGCGGGGACGTGTTTTAGGTATGCAACCTGTTGGAAAAGGCGAAACAGAAATTACTGCGGAAGTGCCTGTTCGTGAAATGCATGATTTTGCAATGTATTTAAGACAAGTGACCAGAGGTATGGGAAGTTTTACAATGGAATTATTACGTTATGAGCCATTGCCAGCAAATTTACTGACTGAAGTTATTATGGCAATTTCTACTACAAATGAAGCTTAATAATATATTTCCCCTTGTCTGATAGAGACAAGGGGATTATGTTATAAATTTTTTATTAATATATTTAATTAATATTGCATGATAAAAACTGTGCAGTTGTAAAAACTGCACAGTTTTTAAAATAAAATAGAGAGATAATAATGAAACAATCGTAAAAATAAAATAAATTAATTATCAGGGAATAACTCTTCTGGAATGGAAGATTTGGCTTCTTCGAGAAATTGATTAATCACAGCGTCAATATCATTTTCCCAAACAGCTTCAAAAATAGATTCTGCATGTAATGCATATCTGAGACTTAATTTTAAATCTTCATCATATTGTGTAATCGTTTCGTTAAGTTTGATATTTGCAGCTACGTCTTTCAGAACAGCAAATTGGTCTTGCCCGCCTAACAGTTCATTAGAATTAGAACCTTCTGTAACGATTTTTTCCATAACAGTCTGATTATTGACAAAATCACCAGATTTTAAGGCATATTTTTCCATAGAATCAGCATTTGATGTGAAATATTTTACAAAATTAGAAGCATCGGTTTTATTATCACATTTTGGAGACAAGCAAAGCCATGAACCACCCCAGAAATATTCTTGTGGTCCTTTTACAATTCGCCAGTTGCCCTCTGTTCCACAACATTGTTCTAATTGATTGCCTTTTGTCAAGCACCATGTTGAGAAGAAATAGCCAAGTGTGTCTTCTTCTTTGCCAAGTACCATCCAGTCATATTGTCCCCATTGTGAAACAGTGGAATCAATCGATTCATTCTGAATATATGGAATAATCATTTCGGTAAATTCACGGGCAGTTTGCGTATTAATTTTGCCGTCTATAATCCAAGGAGAATTTGTAGAAGTAGAAAAGCATTGCCACATATCGTCCAAAGATGCCGCAACTGTAATATAACCATTACTAGCTTCAGCAAGTTCTGCACCTACTTGGTAAAATTTATCCCAATCGCTAATTTTTTCTTGCATTTCTTCAGGTGTTTCAATGCCAAGATATTCTTTTGCTAAATCAGCGTTATAGCAATATCCTCCTGGAGCTGCCTGCCAACTTGCACCTTTGAGAATGCCATTACTATCTGTGCCAATGTCGACAGTATAAGCATAAGCATTGGTATAATCTTCTTCTGTAATGCCCAGTTCAGAAAGCGGTGCAGAATAGTTATCATCATTGATATAATTTAAAATCCAACCCGATTCTGCAATAAATAAATCAATATCTTCATCACTGTTCAGGAAAGTCTGATAGCTTGCATTTGCTCCATTGCCACTACTTGCACCACAATTAAGATATCTAATATTCACATCTGGATAATCTTCCTGAAACACTTCAATCATATTTTTTAAATCATTGTCATTCCAAGAAACAATTGTGAGCATATCTCCATCATCTTTAATAGAAGTATTAGTTGTGTTATCAGATATATTATTTTCATTTTTTAAAGATTCGACGAATTGTTTTAATGTTCCAACTTCCTGACCCGCACCATACAGGGCAGAATACTGTAACATTAAAGTAGAATCTAATGCGTCAACACTTTTATCATTATTAACATCGCCAAATAATTCTGTGCTATTTGTATGAGTGACTACAAATCCATTTTCTATTGCAAATTGTTCTAAAGTCCCGCTATAATTGCCAGCTCCTTGCATAGCTGAATATCTCAAAATTAAAGTGGCGTCTACGGCGTCAATTGCATTGTCACCATTTACATCACCAAACAAATCTGTATTTTCAGCAGTTGCAGAAAATATTGTCATGCCTGAAATTGCTAATGTAATTGCTAGAACAGCAGATATTGTTTTTTTCAAATTCATAAAAAATCCCCTCCTGAAATATGATTTTGCTTGTTATTACTTTCCTATTATAGCATGTTTTAAATACAAAGTCAATAGATTTTTTTTATATTTTTTAAATAATTTGTATAGATTGATGCAAATTTTATTTGTTTTTTCTCTTTACTGAAAGGAGATATCATGATGAATGCGTTACAACTAACAAAAGTAAAATGGCTTCGCCGTGCCAAAGATGCGGAATATTTCATACAAGCTTTGCATTGTTCTCAAAAACAGGATGAAAAATTAATTAAAGAACTAGAAATTTATGAAAATTGTGATGCAATTAGAAATCATCTTGTAGATTTGCACAGACAAACAGAACAAAAATTAATCGTATTGGCTAGTATCCGTGAAGAAATAGCATTAGCAATTGCAGATATTTCTGATATGCAATTACAGGCAATTTTAAATCGCAAATATCTTGCCTATCAGACAATTGAACAAATTGCAGAAGAAATGTTTTTTGACAGACGCTCTATTCAACGCAAACACAAAAAGGCACTGGATTTATTAAAAATTCCTGTTACAGATAACCATATCAGAAACGACAATTTTTTAGAATCTAACTTGTGAAAATTGACAAATCCGTATCTGCATCTAAAAAAATATTGACAAATCAGTTAAGGTATGTTATACTTATCTTATAAGTCATTTTCGATATAAAAAGAATATTTGAAAGTTTTTTGTCAGAAAATCGTGCTGTCAGTCTGGCAGAGAATACTTGAATTTTAGGACAGTGTGTACACATTGTGCTTTTATGAAGATTTAAGAGTAAATGGAAAATGCCGTTGCACAGCTTTTGGCTTAGTTTTACAAAGCATTTGTAAACTCTTGCAAGCTGTGCAATTATTTTTTGGCTTGAAAAGGATAGGTGAATCTATATGAACGAAGAAAAAAAATCCCAGAATTCTCAGAAACCTCAGAATTCTCAAAAATCCCAGAGTTCTCAGAAAATCCAGAGTTCTCAGAAAATCCAGAGTTCTCAGAAATCCCAGAGTTCTCAGAAATCCCAGAGTTCTCAGAAATCCCAGAATTCTCAAAAATCCCAGAATTCTCAAAAGTCTCAGAATTCTCAAAAATCTAAAAAATCTAAGAAAGCTAAGAGAAAACAACAACGTTTGAATCTTATTTTGTTAACAGCATTAGTAATTGTCAGTGCAGGGTTAGTCACTTCATTATGTGTCATGCAGGCACAAAAAGAAAAAATGGCAGAAGATTCTGAAATTACACCCACACAGGAACTAGAAACAACTCCTACAGAATCAGAAACACAGGAAACAACAGAAGCTCCTGACCCGAATGCTTTACTTGTGGAACAGACACTTGAAACTATGACATTGGAACAGAAAATTTATCAGTTGTTTATTGTAACGCCTGAAGTTCTGGTAGATAATGCTGTAGATTATGCTGTACAATCAGGTAGCATGACACAACAGGCATTATTGGAAAAGCCTGTTGGCGGTATTATTTATTTTTCCGAAAATATGGAAAGCGAAAGTCAGATTACACAGATGATTTCTAATGCACAGCAATATATGCAAGATGCAAATCAAATCAGTATGTGGATTGGTGTTGATGAAGAAGGCGGGACGGTTGCCAGAGTTGCGGATAATTTAGGCACAACGCAATATTCTGATATGGCTTTTTATGGAGCAAATAGCGATACACAAGAAATATTTGAAGTTGGGCAGACAATTGCAAAGGATATTTCTAAATTTGGCTTCAATCTGGATTTTGCACCAGTTGCTGATGTTGCTATTAATCCACAAAATGAATTACAAGATAGAATTTTTAGTGATGATGCAACCGTTGTTTCTGAAATGGTCGCTTCTATCACGCAAGGCTTACAAAGTTCAGGGAAAGTCAGTGCAACTTTGAAACATTTTCCTGGTCTTGGAGCGGAAGACGGTAATACACATAATGATACATCTACTTATATTGAACGTACTTATGAAGAATTAAAAGAAACTGAATTTTTGCCATTTCAAGCTGGTATTGAAGCAGGAGCAGATTTTGTTATGGTTGGTCATCAGATTATGAGCTGTGCAGGAGATGAAATGCCGTCTGATTTATCTTCTGTTGTTGTAACAGATTGGCTTAGAGGTGACCTCGGTTTCGATGGTGTTGTGATTACAGATGCCCAGAATATGAATACAATTTCTGAAAATTATTCTGCGGGTGAAGCTGCTGTGTTATCAATTTCTGCTGGTGTGGATATTGTGCTTATGCCAGTAGACTTAAATGATGCTTTTGAAAGTGTTTATCAGGCTGTACAGAATGGAGAAATTTCAGAAGAACGAATTGATGAAAGCATCAGAAGAATTTTGACAGCAAAAGCAAAACACAATTTGCTGTGAGCATAACAGCTAGAAAATAGATTTGAAATTCTTAAAATACGATACAATGTGAAGAGAGGATTTTACTATGGAATTGACACAGGAACAAAGTAGTCGTGCTCGTACAATGGCGGCACAATGCCTTAAAATTATGGAAACGCAGGACAGAAATGGACAATATAGCGTACTGATTAAGCTGTATACAGACCAATTCAAGGAAAGTAATAAATCAAGAGAGTATTATAATGAAGTACAAAGATATATGAGTTTAAATAATACTTATCAACAGCATATCAAACAATATGAATTAAAAATAGCAGAATTACAAAAAAGTATGAATGCTAGTGCCACAGAACTACAAAGCGAAAAAGCAAAAGCTTATAGCTGGTATCAAGCTTATATAGAACAAAAAGCGACGCTTGAAAAAGATAATGCAAATTTAGAAAAGCTGAAAGAAGAAATAGAATCTCTGAAACAAGAAAATGCAAAAATGCGGGAGCAATTAGATTCGCTTACAGAGGGAACAAATGACGAAACACTCCAGAAAATGCTTGCAGAACAACAAGAACAAAGTAGACTAAATGAAGAACTTCATCAGGAAAATATAAATTTACAAACTGAAATTAATAACTATAAAATGGAATTAGAAACTGTTAAAACTCAAAATGCAAGCAGTGAAACAGAAGAAAAATTGTCTGCTGAAATTGATGATTTAAATGCCGAAAATCATCAGCTGAAAATGCAGTTAGAAGAATTTCAGCAAAAACAGCCTGAACAAGTGAAGATAAATAAAGCTTTGCATGAAAAAAATGAAAAATTACTCAAAGAAGTAGATAGTCTTCGGAGTGAAAAACAGTTGCTGAAAGAGCAGCTAGAAAGAGCTGAAGAACAAAGCCGTGCAAAAAAAGATTATTCTGACCGTGATGATTTAGATGACGAAATGGAAGAATTGTTAGAAGAAAAAGAAGGGCTGGAAGACCAGTTAGATGAACTGAAAAATGTGAACAAGCAATTAAAAGAACAGCTTGCCCAAATGAAAGAAAAAAGTAAAGAATCTGTTATGCTCCAGAAAAGATGCAATGAATTAATCGCTAAAAATAAATGGCTCCAAAAACAAAATGATGATTTGCAAACATCAAGAGAAGAAAAAAAATCTGATACTATGACAATTCAAGAACAGTTTGAAAGAATGGGTTTGAATTATGATGAAATGCAACAACAAATAGATGCACTCAAAATTGAAAGAGAACAGTTGTTGCAACAGAAATTAATGCTGGAAGAACGTGCTAAATTAGATATAGAAGCACTTCGTCAGGAAATTGCAAAGCTAAAAGCACAACTTGGAACTGATACTATAGATATTTCTGTAGATGATACAATTGTTCCCGATGTGCCAGAAGCTCCTGTCTTGCACCCGTCTGAATATTTTAGCTTGGCTACTTCAACAGAAGCAGTTGATAAGCATGAAAATGCAAAATTTTTAAGCGTGTTGCTGTTGGGGACAAATGTTGAACTGCGTGAAATGCCTGCACAGGGAGCACCTATTGTTGCAATTGATTCTCTTGCTTATCCAAATCCATATTTTTATAAAGGCTTTATTTCTGCACAAGAAACACTTAGCAGTATCCGACCTTTGAGAAATTTATTTGAAATTGAAGGACTTCAGGAAGATTGGCAAATGAAATATACTTTGCAATCTGTAGAGCCTGCAAAAGTAAAAATTGTGGATTCTCAAGTTCAACTGGAAGAAAAAGGTAAGTTGATATTACAATCTGCTATAAAATAAATAATTTAACTTGCTGTTATAAAAAAGGAGTAAAGTTTTGGTAGTTTTTTTGATTGTTATAATTGCGTTACTGATGATTATCATTGGATTTTTGTTTATGAGTATTCAGGCTTATAAAAATTCTTTGGATTCTATCAAGGAAAACGCAGAATTGGATAAAGATAAAATTACAGAATTAGAACAACAAATTGGTGAATTGGAACAAAAAGCAAAACGACATAAAGAACTTGCAACGGATTTATTAGCAAAAGAAAAAACAGAAACTGTATCTGTAGATGAATCTGTTATGGCTGAACTTGCAACGCTGAAAGAAAAATATCAGGCTTTGCAAAAAAATTATAAAAAAATTTATCAGCAATTAGAAGATTTTCAAAACGAATCTTCCAAATCAGAGAAGTCTAAAGCAGATAACATTTCGCCAACTGTAAAAGAAAATTCTGGCTCTCCAGAATTAAAAGATTTACAAGATAAAATCGAACGTTTAGAACATAGTTGCGGTAAATTGCGATTAGAAAAAAAACAGTTGCAAGAACATCTTGCTTCTGCGAATAAGCATTGCAGAGAATTAGAACATTCGGCTAGAATCAATGAGGCAAATCATTCTGAATCAAAAGAAAATCAAGAATTAGAACAGAAATTACAGGAAGTTTCTTCCCAAAATGAAATATTCCGAGGAAAACTTGCAGACGCTGCAAAGCAAATTAAAGAACTGCGTGCTGAAATTGCTGAAAGTCGCAATATTGTTGAGTCTGATGAAAATCTTCGTGCAGAGTTGGAAAAAGCTGTTGAACAAAATTCACAATTCCGTGTAAAATTACTTGAGGCTGCAAAACAAGTCGAAAGACTTCGTGCAGAAATGGCGGAAATTAAAAATTCTGCACAGTCAGAAGATGCTTTGCGTTCTAAATTAAAAGAATCACAGAAACAAAATGATGATTTCAGAGTAAAATTAATTGATGCAACACAGCAATTAGAAAGAATTCGGTTAGAACAAGAAACGGTTTCAAGTGAAAATGAACAGTTACAGGAACGACTTGCAGAATTGCAAATTGCAGAAGAAGAAACGGTTGCACTAGAAGAATTTGAACAGGTTGTACAACAGACAGAATCACTTCGGGCAGAATTAGCTGAAATTTCTGAATTAAATGAAAATCTTGAAAGAAAATTGCAGGAACAGGAAACTGTATTGCATGAAAAATTAGAAACCATGCAGGAAAAACAAAAAGATTCTGAACAGGAAAATAAAAATTTAAAATCAGAATTAGAAAATACTGTCATGCAAATGAAAATTTTAAGGGCGAATCTTGCAAATGCACAGGAACAAAAAGGCTTACAAAAAGAATTGCAGGATGAATTGGAAAACTATCAGAAGCAAAATCAGGAATACTGTCAGAAATTAAAAGAAGCCGCAGGGCAAATTTTAAGATTAAGAGATGAGCTTGCACAAGCAAAGAATGATTCTGGTTATCAGGAAAAATTGCAGATGGCAGAACAGCAGATATTAAAATTACAGCAAGAACTTGAACATACACAGGATTATAATAATGCTGTACAGCAGGAACAGTTACAAAATGCTCAGAATCAAATCGCAGAATTACAAGAAAAATTACAGGATACAGAACAACAAGTGGAAGATTTCAGAATAGAATTATCTAATAAATTACAGAACGAATCACAGGAGCAAATAAATTTAAAACAGAAAATTGACGATTTGGAACAGAAAAATTTGGACTGTCAGTTTAAAATGCGTTCTTCTGAAGAAGAAGTAAAAAAATTACAGGAAGATAAAATTATAATATTAAAACAGAAACAGGATTTACAGGAAGAATTACAAGATGCTTTACAACAAGTAGAAGATTTCAGAATTGAGCTTTCTAATCATCAGCAGGGCAAACAACAAGAATATACACAGTTACAGGAAAAATTACTGGCTTCTGAAGAACAAAATGCTGGTTATCAAAATGCTTTGCAAGAGGCTTCTGTACAAGCAGAACAAATTCAAAATGAAAACCAAGAGCTTCGTGTTGAATTAGATAAAGTATTGATACAAAATGAACAGCTCCGTTCTGAATTATCAGATTTACATGTGAATGTTTCTGAAAGTGACCAGTCAGAAGAATTCAGAAGACAGTTAGATATATTACATGAGGAGAATGAAGAATTGCGTTCTGAATTAGAATCTGTTATTGAAAATAACAAAAATTTCACTGCTCAAAGTACACAGCAATATGAAGAAATTCAGGAACAGTTACGTATGAAAGAACAGCAGTTTTCTATTTTGCAAGCAGAGAATAAAAAATTGAGAGATAAATTAGAAGAATATAAAAACAAAATAAATACAAAACGTGAAAATAATAATGCAGTGTATTTGCAGATTGCTTCCAGTATAGAATCAATTCAGAAACAAGCTGGTACAAGATATGTACATCTGGTGCAAGATGAATCAGGGAATTTATTATTAACACATGCACAAGATGAAAAAATTGCAGAAATTGCTTTGTTGCGTAATGGGGCTATGATTCCAAACCCGCATTTTTATGAAAATCTTACCGCTGACGGCGAAACAGGCGAAAAATTAGGACTTATCAAAGGCGTTTTTGATTTGCCTGCCATGTATGATGATGAAATTTATATTGTAAGTTATTTAGCACCAGCTGTTGGTGAAATTTATGATAATACTTTGCATGTCAAAAGAAAAGGTAAAATAGAGATTTAAATAATTAAATATCATAAATGGGAGCTGGCTGTAGATTTTTTATAGTCAGCTTTTTTTCAGAAAAAGTTATTTATAGAATTTTTTTCCTGTAATTCTTGACAGGTCAGAAAATTTCATGTATAATAGAGACATGCGAATATTTTTTAAAACAGCAAACAGGAGGTTTTGCTATGCAGGATTTACATCGGGAATTACATTTTGCAATGATTTGTACTGTTATGCTAGATGTGATTATCTGGGTTATATCGCTATTTTTAGTAAAATTTCAAATTGCTGTGATTCTGGGGCTAATTCTTGGAAGTGTTGGCATGATAGTAAATTTATTTTTGTTAAGAAAAAGTATTTTAAATGCTGTATATTTTGGCAAAACAAAGGATTTTGTCGGCTATTTACTGCGTTGTTTGATTGCATCTGTGATGATTGCAATTAGTTTAATTTTTTCTTATGTGAATACTGTCACAACTGTTTTGCCGTTTTTATATCCAAAAATTATTTTCGGGATTTTATCTGTTCGCAGTAATCCAATCAAAAGGAAGTGAGTTTTTTGAGTATCAGTGATTTTTTAAAAGGTTCGCCTGATGGGATTGATGTAAGTGGCCCTAAATTAATTGCATCTTTTGATGTATTCGGCGTGAAAATTAATTTGACGGAAACGGTTGTATTAAGTTGGGTGATTATTCTTGCTGTGGTATTATTATTGCTTTGGTTGACAAGTGATATGAAAACAAAAAATGTTTCTAAAAAGCAAGTTGTCGCTGAATGGGCAGTGCTGACTATCTATGGACTTGTAGAAGATACGATGGGCAAGCATTGGCGAAAAATTTCGCCTTATATTGCAGGATTGTTTACGTTCTCGATTTTGGGAAGTTTAATTAGCATGTTAGGACTTCGCAGTGTAACAGCTGATTTTAATGTACCATTGACATGGGCATTAATTACGTTTGTATTAATTCACAGCACAAATATTCGTACCCATGGATTGGGAGGCTATTTAAAAGGCTATGCTGAGCCTGTGCCTGTTATGTTGCCTATGAATATTTTAAGCGAAGTTTCAACACCTGTTTCTATGAGTTTACGTCATTTTGGTAATATTGTAAGCGGTATGGTAATTACCAGCTTATTATATTTTGCGTTGTCTGTCATTACCAAAAAAATTGGCATCGCATTCTGTACAATTGGAATTCCCGCAGTGCTGTCACTGTATTTTGATTTGTTCAGCGGATTTATGCAAGCATTTATTTTTATCATGCTGACAATGGTTTATATTTCTAATGCAGATGGCAACGCTGAGGAAAATTAAAAAAAATTTAATTTAGGAGGATTTTTGTTATGGAAAATGAAGTAATTGCAAGAGCAATTGTATTAGGTGCTTCCGCACTGGGTGCAGGTACAGCTATGGTTGCTGGTATTGGCCCTGGTATTGGTGAGGGCTATGCTGTTGGTAAAGCTTGCGAAGCGATTGGCAGACAGCCTGAGGGCTCTGGTGCTGTCACAAGAACCATGTTTATTGGTTGTGCTGTTGCAGAATCTACTGGTATTTATGGCTTGCTCGTTGCTTTGCTCTTGATGTTTGCAAATCCATTTATTAATAAAATAAATAATTAATCTCCGTTTCAGAATGGAGGGATAAAATTGGATTTTTTATCAATTGATGTCGGTACGATTTTATTTACGCTAATTAATACAGGATTAATTTTTCTGGCATTTAAATTTATTTTATTCAAGCGGGTAGATGAAATTCTTGAAAAAAGGCAACAAGAAGTAACGGCGACTTATCAAAAAGCAGATGATGCATTAAATTCTGCAAATGCAGATAAAGAAAAATATGCACAGGCAATTTCTAGTGCCAAAGAAGAAGCATCTGGAATTATCAGCCGTGCTGAAAAATTAGCTCAAAAACAAGGAGATTCTATGATTGCGAAAGCTCGTGATGAAGCGCAGGCTGTTCGTGAGAAAGCTAGCAGAGAAACAGAGCGTGAAAAAAATCTTGCAAAACAAGAATTGCAGGGTGAAATTTCAGAACTTGCAATGGAATTAGCACAGAAAATTATGGAAAAAGAAATTAATCCAAAAGACCATGAGAGATTAATTCATGATTTCCTGCAAAATTTAGGTGATAAGCCATGACACAGACAGTAGGAAAAGTATATGCAGAAGCTTTATTTCAGCTTGCAAAGGAAGAACAGAAAGAAAAGCAAGTTTATACAGAATTAAAGCAATTTGCTGATATAATAAAACAATATCCAGATTTTGTAGTATTACTAGATGTGCCGACTTTAAGCATAGAAGAAAGAATTGCAATATTAAAAAAAGTGATTGGCAATGAATCAGGTATAACTGAAAATTTCTTGTGCTTACTTGTAGAAAAGCATAGATTTTATAAAATTTTAGAAATCTGTGAGGCTTTTAATCATTTATATTATGAGCATTGCAATGCAATTGAAGTGTTTGTCACAACAGCTGTGAAATTGCAAGGAAAACAGAAAATCATGCTAATGGATAAATTAATTAAAAAATTTAACAAGCTTATTTTAATGCGGGAAATCGTAGATAAATCTTTGATTGGTGGCATGATAATTCAATATGGTGATACGAAAATAGATAATTCTATTCGGAATCGTATGCAACAGTTTAAAGATATAAAAAAGTGAGGTGTCGGCATGAATTTAAGACCTGATGAAATATCTAGTATTATTAAAGAGCAGATTAAAAATTATCATGCCCAAATTAGTCTGTCTGATGTTGGTACTGTGATTACCGTTGGTGATGGTATTGCAAATATTCACGGGCTTGAAAAATGCATGTCTGGTGAATTAATTCAATTTGAAGATGGTACTTATGGCATGGCATTGAATTTAGAACAAGATAGCGTTGGTGCAGTTTTGCTTGGTTCTGATGAAAATATTAAAGAAGGTTCTGCTGTGAAACGAACAGGAGAAATTATGTCTGTTCCTGTTGGAGAGGCTTTGCTTGGGCGTGTTGTTAATGCATTGGGTCAGCCAATTGACGGCGCAGGAGAAATTAAAACTGATAAACATGCACCAATTGAAAAAGTTGCATCTGGTGTGATTACTAGAAAATCAGTACATAAGCCTTTACAGACTGGTATTAAAGCCATTGATTCTATGATTCCTATTGGACGTGGACAACGTGAATTAATTATCGGTGACAGACAAACTGGCAAAACAGCAATTTCCTTAGATACGATTATTAATCAAAAAGGGCAAGATATTATTTGTATTTATGTTGCAATCGGGCAGAAACGTTCCACTGTTGCCAATGTTGCAGAAACACTCAGAAAAGCTGGTGCAATGGATTATACTATCATAGTTTCTGCGACAGCATCAGAATTAGCACCATTGCAGTATATTGCACCATATTCAGGCTGTGCAATGGGTGAATATTTCTTAGACCAAGGCAAAGACGTGCTTTGTGTCTATGATGATTTGTCTAAACATGCCGTTGCCTATCGTGCATTGTCTTTGCTTTTGAAAAGACCCCCAGGACGTGAGGCTTACCCTGGAGATGTATTTTATTTGCATTCCCGTTTATTAGAACGTGCATGCAGTTATAATGAAAATTATGGTGGTGGTTCTTTAACGGCTTTGCCAATTATTGAAACACAAGCTGGTGATGTTTCAGCTTATATTCCAACAAATGTAATTTCTATCACAGATGGACAAATTTTCTTGGAAACAGATTTATTTAATGCAGGTGTCCGCCCTGCTGTTAACCCTGGTATTTCCGTTTCTCGTGTGGGAAGTGCCGCACAGATTAAAGCGATGAAAAAAGTTTCAGGCTCTCTGAAATTATCTTATTCTCAGTATAGAGAATTACAAGCATTTTCGCAGTTTGGTTCTGATTTAGATGCAGATACAAAAAATCGCCTTGCAATGGGCGAACGCATTGTTGAAGTTCTCAAACAAGACAGAAATGCACCGTTACCAGTAGAATTACAGGTTTGTATTATTTATGCTGTTACCAAAGGCTATTTAAATGAAATCCCTGTTGAGAAAATTAAAGATTATCAGGTAAAATTATTTGATTTTCTTACAGAACAACAGGCTAAATTATTGCAAGATATTATTCAGACAAAAGATTTGTCAGCTGATAATGAAAAAATTCTTAGTCAGGCTTTAAAAGAATTTAATCAGCAGTATTTAAGCTGAAAGTGAGTGTTTCATTATGGCAAATCTGAAAGATATTAAACGTCGTATTCACAGCGTAGAAAGTACTATGCAAATTACCAAAGCAATGGAATTAGTAGCGTCTTCTAAATTAAGAAAAGCCAAAGAACGTGCCGAATCTGTACAGCCGTTTTTTGAAGCGACTTATAAATTAATGGCTGAAATTGCTTCAGAAGATATGTATTTTAATTCGCAATTTGTACGCAAACGTACAGAAAAAGGAGCTGTTTTATTAATTGTCATTGCAGGTGACAGAGGTTTAGCAGGCGGTTTTAATGCCAATGTATTTCGCATTGCACAGACTAGAATTGACGAAATTAAACAAGCTGGCGGTAATCCAATTATTATGCCAATTGGTCAAAAAGCTGTTGATTATTTTGAGAATAAAAATCTTAAAATTTTAAAATCTTATCATCATATTGCAGAGCATATGAATATTTATTTAGCAATGGATATGGCAGAATTAATTTTAACTACATATCAAAGACATGCGTCTTTACAAAGTGTAGAACTTGTATTTACAAATTATGTTTCGCCGATTTTGCAAGTCGCTCAAAAAATGGAAATTATCCCATTAGAAGAATTAGCTGTAAAAAATCCCAGACGTTGTGCTGTCGAATATGAACCCTCTCCAGAAGCTGTATTTGATAAATTAGTTCCCAGATATGTGGCTAGTTTATTATATGGTGCAATTGTAGAATCTTTTGCATCTGAACAGGCTTCCAGAAGAACAGCTATGGAAAATGCAACGGATAATGCAACGGAAATGATTGATAATTTATCTTTGTTATATAACCGTGCAAGACAAGGTGCTATTACGCAGGAAATTACAGAAATTGTTGGCGGTGCAAGTGCACAGCAATGATGATACTTAATTTTTGAGGTGAATTTTATGTTTAGAGAAATGCGACGTAAAAATCAAGAGATTTCTAAACAGGAATGCATTGCAATTTTAAAATCTGAAAAGCGTGGTGTTTTGGCTGTATTGGGTGATAATAATTATCCATATGCTGTGCCAATGAATTTTTATTATGACGAACAGGATAATAAAATTTATTTGCATAGTGCAAAATCAGGACATAAACTGGATTCTATTCAGAATTGTGAAAAAGTTTGTTTTACAACATGGAATCAAGGCATAAAAAAACAAGATGATTGGGCTTTTTATGTCACAAGTGTTGTTATCATGGGAAAAGCGGAGCTGGTTCATGAGGAAGAATTAAAAATGCAACAAGTTAGAAATTTGGGCTTGAAATATTATCCATCTGAACAGGAAGTTGAAGAAGTGATAAGAAAATATATTAATAATGTGCAGTTGATTGCAATTAGTATTGATAATATGACTGGAAAACTTGTACATGAAAAATAATTTGCTTGGAGGAATTTTACTTGCAATATAGAAATATTACAAAAGATGCATTAATTGGCTTTGCTGTTGGTGATGCATTAGGTGTACCTGTTGAGTTTCTCTCACGCCAAGAAGTGCGAGAAATTCACTTAACAGATATGTTAGGAAATGAATTTCATCTGCCATTTAAAAGCAGCTGGAGCAAATTAATTCCCTCTGGTTCTTGGAGTGATGACACTTCTATGCTAATTGCTGGTATGGATTCTATAATTAGAAATAATTATATTAATTATCAAGATATTATGCAAAGCTTTTGCAATTGGTGGGATTTGGGTTATTATTGTTCATTAGATATGCCCTTTGGATTGGGTGGTATTGTTTCAGAAGCATTGCAACGCTTTCAAAATGGCTGTCCTGCTTTGGAATGTGGCGGAAGCGAATTTTATGATAATGGAAATGGTGCTTTGATGCGAATCTTGCCTTTTTCGTTGTATGCAATTAAAACAAATATGACTGAATCAAATACGGCTGATTTGATAGCAAAAGCTTCATCAATTACGCATGCACATGATATTAGTAAAATGAGTTGTTTTATTTATACTGAATTTTTGAGAAATATTATTTTAGGCTTAGAAAAACGAATTGCATTTGAAAATTTATTAAAAATTAATTATAATCATTATTTTTCTGATGAAGCAATCAAGGCACATGAAAAGATTTTAAATCCTGACTTTTTAGCTATTAGTGATACGGAAATTTCAGAAGATAATGGCTATGTTGTAGCAAGTTTAGAATCTGTGTTATATAGCATTCTCACAAGTAATAATTATAAAACAGCTGTATTAAAGGCAATTAATATGGGCTATGATACAGATACAATTGGCGGTATTACAGGAAGTATTGCAGGTATTTTATACGGCTATGAAACAATTCCTAAAAAATGGCTGTATGCATTACGAAAAAGAGCTGATTTAGAAGAATTAGCGAATCAATTTGAAAAATTATTTGAAGTGTAGAATTAATAAAAATTTGATGAAAGGATAGTAACATGCAAAATATTGGTAAAATTGTGCAAATTATCGGTGCGGTTGTAGACGTGCGTTTTCCAAAAGACAAGCTTCCAAGACTGTTAAATGCAATTACTGTAGATAATAACGGCACAAGACTAGTAATAGAAGTCGCTCAACATATTGGTGATGATGTTGTAAGATGTATTTCTATGGGCAGTACAGATGGGCTTGTACGTGGTATGAATGCAATTGATACAGGTGCGCCAATTAAAGTGCCTGTTGGCAAAGAAACTTTAGGCAGAATGTTTAATTTATTAGGTGAAGCGATTGACGAAAAGCCCGCACCTGAAACGGCTGAACAATGGGCAATTCACCGTGAAGCTCCAAGCTATGAAGAACAGACTGCTTCAAATGAAGTGCTTGAGACTGGTATTAAAGTAATTGATTTAATTGCACCGTATTTGAAAGGCGGTAAAATCGGCTTATTTGGTGGTGCAGGTGTTGGCAAGACTGTTTTAATTCAGGAGTTAATTAATAACGTTGCCACACAGCATGGCGGTATTTCTGTATTTACAGGTGTTGGTGAAAGAACCCGTGAAGGTAATGATTTATATAATGAAATGACAGAAAGCGGTGTTTTAAATAAAACAGTGCTTGTTTATGGTCAAATGAATGAACCTCCAGGGGCTAGAATGCGTGTAGCTTTGTCTGGTTTAACTATGGCAGAATATTTTCGTGATACTGAGGGACAAGATGTATTATTATTTATTGATAATATTTTCAGATTTACACAAGCTGGTTCGGAAGTTTCTGCTTTGTTAGGACGTATGCCGTCAGCCGTTGGTTATCAGCCAACACTTGCGACAGAAATGGGTGCTTTACAAGAACGTATTACTTCTACAAATAGGGGTTCTATTACATCAGTGCAGGCAGTTTATGTGCCAGCTGATGACTTAACAGACCCTGCACCAGCAACAACATTTGCACATTTAGATGCGACAACTGTATTATCACGTTCTATTTCGTCATTGGGTATTTTCCCAGCAGTTGACCCTTTGGAAAGTACATCAAGAATTTTAGACCCCGAAGTTGTTGGACATGAACATTATGAAACAGCCAGAGCTGTGCAGAGTATTTTGCAAAGATATAATGAATTGCAGGATATTATTGCAATTATGGGTATGGATGAATTATCAGAAGAAGATAAACGCATTGTTACCAGGGCTAGAAAAGTACAGCGTTTCTTATCACAGCCGTTTTCTGTTGCAGAGCAATTCACGGGTATGCAAGGAAAATATGTGCCATTAAAAGAAACTATCAGAGGATTTAAAGAAATTATAGACGGCAAGCATGATGATTTACCAGAATCTGCATTTTTATTTGTCGGAACGATTGAAGACGCTGTAGAAAAAGCAAAGACTATTCAGGAATAAGGGAGAGTTTTTAGCATGAATACTTTCCGATTGGTAATTCTCACACCAGATAAAAAGCTATTTGATGACCAAGTGATTCAATTGACAGCTAGAACTACTGAAGGTGATGTTGGTATTTTAGCAGGGCATATTCGTTATGTGGCAATTCTCAAAACTGGTGCATTGACAGTAAAGCTTGAAAATGGCGATATGAAAAAAGCAGCAATTGCTGGTGGTGTTTTAAAAGTTTCTGATGATAAAACGTCTGTGTTAGTTACGGCTGGCGAATGGGCAGAAGAAATTGACCCTGATTGGGCAGAACGTTCCCGTCAAGACGCTATGGCAAAGATTGAAGCTTTTCAGAATGAACCTGATAGATTAGAACGGGCAAATTTGAAATTACAAAGAGCTTTGAACCGTTTACAAGTTTCGGGGCGTAGCACTGGGCAAATTATCCCTCCAGTAAAAAAGAAAAAATAAAATGAAATCAGCTCCAAAATGTCAACTATTTTGGAGCTGATTATTATACATAAAGCATAGATTTAATTTCATCAGAAAGTAAAAGAATTTCATGCCATTGAGGAGCTGTTTTGATAGCATTTATATTCCAGATTTCAGGAAAATTTTTTTGTATTGCACAAAATTTGTCATAAAGTTGTGTGCATTTCTGAAAAATAATTTGATTAATCCAGCCATTTTCCAGTAAAAAATTTAAATTGTCTTTACATAAATTGCTTCTGACATCAATGTCAAAATCTTCAAAAATAGAAGTTTCAATCATAATATCATTTTCATCTAGTAAAAATAAACCACATTCTTGTAATGTAGCAACAAAGCGATAATATCTGTTTTCTTCTAATTGGTAAAATTTTTCCCAGTTCAAATTTATTCGCCACCCGTTTTTCCTATTTTCTGTAAAATCAATTATAGCATAGAAAGAAGCAATTGTCAACTATTGAAATTATATGACAAAATAATAAAACTCTGAAATTTAGTATTTCAGAGTTTTTGCTAATTCTTTGACGAAAGCGATAACTTCATCTAGGTCAATGTCTTTAAAATAGAGTTTCATAAAGTTAATATATTCGTTCATAAATTGTTGGAGCTGTTGGTAAGTTATTTCTCCAGAGAGATATTTTTTTCTAAATTCTTTACTTTGTTTGCTGTAACGTTCAACATTAGTCCGCATTTCAGAAGTCACATATTTCATAATTTTTATTCACCTCTTTTCAAAAAATAAATCTTATTAAATTCTATTTAATGTATTATATCATATAAAGATAGTAATTGTCAATTAAAAAAAATATATATATTATAATTTAGGTATAATATACAATGGAAAGGATTTATTTTTATGGGATATTATCAAAGATTGAAAGATTTAAAAGAAGATGCTGGATTGACACAAAAGCAAGTTGCTGATTTAATTGGTGTTTCTATGAATCATTACGGAAAATATGAACGTGGAGAAACAGATATTCCGCTTGAAAAAGCAATTATTTTAGCAAAATATTATGATGTTTCTTTAGATTATTTAGCAGGGTTGACAAAATCGAAAACCAGTGATGATGAGTATGTATTATTAAAATTAAAAAAAGCAGATATTTATCATTTAGCTGTCTATGTAAGTAAAATTTTAAATAATTGTGATTTAAAGGATTTTAGAAAATATTTGAAAAAATAAATGTTGAAAAATTACTAATAAATTGAATAATATTTCATGCAATATTTAGTCATACTTCACAAAATAAAGTTTTTTTCTGAAAATATTAGAAAAAATTGCAAATAGTACTTGCTTTTTTTTCAAAAACATGGTATAATAGCATTACCGTCTACAAAAGACAAGTGTTTTTCAGTGACGGAATTTTAAAACAGGAGGGTTCTTAACAATGGCGTTAAAGAATCAATATTTACTTGACCTCTTAGAGAGAGTAAAAGCTAGAAATCAGGGCGAACCTGAATTTATTCAGACAGTAACAGAAGTTTTTGAATCTGTTGAACCAGTCGTAGAAAAAAGACCTGACTTAGTAGAAGCAGGCGTACTTGAAAGAATCGTAGAACCAGAGCGTCAAATCGTGTTCCGTGTTCCATGGGTAGATGATAACGGTAAAGTACAAGTAAACCGTGGTTTCCGTGTAGAATTTAATTCTGCAATTGGTCCTTACAAGGGCGGTTTGAGATTTGCTCCCAATGTATATATTGGTATTATTAAATTCTTGGGCTTTGAACAAATTTTCAAGAATTCTTTAACAACTTTGCCAATGGGTGGCGGTAAAGGTGGTTCAGATTTCGACCCACAGGGTAAATCTGATGCAGAAGTGATGCGTTTCTGCCAGAGCTTTATGACAGAATTAAGCAGACATATTGGACCTAATACAGACGTTCCTGCTGGTGATATTGGCGTTGGCGGTCGTGAAATTGGCTATTTATTTGGTCAGTATAAGAGATTACGCAATGAATTTACTGGTGTTTTGACTGGTAAAGGCATGGAATACGGCGGTTCTCTGATTCGTCCAGAAGCTACTGGCTATGGTGCAGTTTATTACACAGTAGAAATGCTGAAACATTTTGGCGATGATATCAAGGGCAAAACTGTTGCAGTTTCTGGTTTTGGTAACGTTGCTTGGGGTACTATCAAGAAAGTCAATGAACTTGGTGGTAAAGTTGTTACAATTTCTGGTCCTGATGGTTATGTATATGACGCTGACGGTATCAGCACAGATGAAAAAGTAGAATATCTGCTTGAAATGCGTGCATCTTGCCGTAACAGAGTACAGGATTATGCAGACAAATTCGGTGCTGAATTCCATGCAGGTGAAAAGCCATGGGGTGTGAAAGCTGATATTATCATGCCTTGTGCAACACAAAATGAAGTTGGTATGGAAGAAGCAGAAAAAATCGTTGCTAACGGTGTAAAATATTATGTAGAAGTTTCTAATATGCCTACTTCTAATGAAGCAATTGCATATTTGAAATCTCAGGGTGTTGCAGTTGCTCCATCTAAAGCAGTTAATGCTGGTGGTGTAGCAGTTTCTGGTTTAGAAATGTCCCAGAATTCTTTGCGTTACAACTGGTCTGCTGAAGAAGTTGACGAAAAGCTGAAAAATATCATGAAGAATATTTTTGATAGTTCTGTAAAAGCAGCTGCTGAATATGGTCTTGATAATGATTTAGTAGCAGGTGCAAATATTGCAGGTTTCCTGAAAGTTGCAGAAGCTATGAAAGCACAGGGTGTTGTTTGATTTTAAGTCAAATTATGATAAAAAACAGAGAGCTGAATTTTAGTTCTCTGTTTTTTTAATAAATAAATTTAAAATTTATATTTATGCACCTGTATATTTGATTGGAATATGATATAATATAAATAAGAAAATTTATTGAAAAGGAGTTAATTTGTATGGGTATTTTAAGAGAATTAGGGCGTATTTTAGGGCATAANCACCGCCNCCGCCACCACATCATAACGGACACATGCCACCNCCNCCGCCACCACATCATAACGGACACATGCCACCGCCTCCGCCACCACATCATAACGGACACATGCCACCCCCACCGCCCCCACATCATGATGGACACATGCCACCCCCTTCTGGTCGCCGTCACTGGTAATAATAACTAGAAAAATGCTAAACACGCAGTCAATAAAATTGATTTGCGTGTTTTTTTGTCAGGACAACCGCATGAAATTTTAATTAAATTTTGTTAAATATGCATAATAAAATAATAGTTATATTGGTTAAATTGCCTTAACTAACGGTGCTGATGTGTTATTTTTTGTTTAAAGTATTATCAATGGTGAAGTTCCGCCATCTAATACAGCATTTGGCATCCATCAATGGACATCTTATTAGTGAAATTATTAATTATAGTATACTTTTTTACGGCACTTTGCACAAATTTCAGTATTTTTTCATGCAGTTGCCCTGCGGATATAATGATATAATAAAGAATACTTGACAAATATTAAAATATGCATTATAATAATCATTAAGGGGTATTAATATTCAAAAAGGAGGGCGAATATCAAATGGATGATTACAAATTGTATGAGTTGCAATGTGTTAAGGGAAAAATTAATTCTATAATTTTAAGAATTATTATAACATTGGGTATTATGTTTTTAACCGATTCAACCTCTCATAATATTGTTTCTACTTTTTTAGATATATATGTTATTGTATCATGGTGCTGGTTATTTGTTGGAATAACGGGAAACTGGATTATAGGAATTGCTGCGGCTTGGATTATTCCTATACTTGCTTATGATAAGATTATGGAAAAATATCAGGATAATCCCAAAAAGGTAGAATTTATAGTATGTATTCTTTTTTTTGCTGTGATTATTGTTGATGTTATAAATATTATTCGTTACTTTGTACTGAAATTAAGTCTTGTCAAGAATGGTATAACAATTCGTAAACTTTCAAGAGCTGAAATGAAAAGTTATAAGAAAGAAAGACTAAAATGAAAATTGCAATTGACTGATGAATAGCAGGAAGAAGTACCAGATGAAGAAATTCCTGAAAATCCGCTTGAATAGCTAGGAAACAAACTAACATATTCAAAAATGGTACGTCAAAACGGCGAATTTGGTCGGGTTTGAACCCTTTATTGAAGAAGCTATGGCATGAAATGGATTGATTTTATGGAAGAAAACTATCCTTACCTTGTAAAGTTAATGCGATTACATCATAAATTTTTAAGAGTAGCTCGAAAAGTAGATGGGAAAGCTGACCGTTATAGAGAATTTCTGGATAAACAGTACATAAAATCATATTCTCGCTCTGGCTTTTTTTGTTTAATATACTTGACAAATGATAAAAATTATTGTATAATTAAATTATCTATTATTAGCTTGAAAGGAGAATTTTTATGAAGAAATTACTAGCATGGATTGCAAGTTTAACGATGTGTGCCACTGCAATTTCTGCACCATTACAGACAACTTCAATGACAGTTAAGGCTGAAAAAGGAAATTATAATTATGCAGAAGCACTTCAAAAATCTATGTTTTTCTATGAAGTACAGCAATCAGGCGAATTGCCAGAATGGAATATGGTCACTTGGAGAGATGACTCTATGTTGACAGATGAAGTACAGGGCGGTTGGTTTGATGCAGGGGACCATTTTAAATTTGCCTTGACAAATGCCTATTCTGCGACTTTGCTAGCATGGGGCTATATGCAATATGAAGACGCTGTGAAAAAAGCTGGTATGGAAGAATTATATAAAAATAATCTTGCATTTGGTTTGGATTATCTAGTAAATTGTGATTTAGGCGATTCTGTTGTTTATATGATTGGTGATAATTTTGACCATCAATGGTGGGGTAGTGCTGAAGTTTATATGAATAAATATAAACTCACAACAGGCAATGATGCAAGACCATTTTATACTTGTGAGGATAGCTGTATTGATGCACAAATGGCAGCAGCTTTAGCAGCAGGTTATATTGTATTCAAAGATTCTGATTCTAAAAAAGCAGAAGAATATTTAACCCATGCAAAAGATTTATTCAAGCGTGCTGATACTGTGAGAGAAACTGGTGTCAATGATACAGAAGAACATTCATATTATAAGCCAACGACTTTTTATGATGACTTATTTTTTGCTGCAAATTTCTTGTATATGGCAACTGGTGAACAAAGCTATTTAGACAAATGCGAAAAAGAATATATTAATAATCTTGGCAAAGAAGAGCAATCAGATGAAATGAAATTCACATGGGGGCATTGCTGGGATGATACCATGCAGGGTGGTATGTTATTATATGCATTAAATACAGGTGATTCCAAATGGAAAGAACAGATTAAAAAGCATTTAGAATATTGGACAACAGGCTATGGCGGAAAACAAGTAAGTTATACACCTGACGGGCTAGCATGGCTGTTCCAATGGGGCAGTTTGCGACATGCGACTACTACAGCATTTTTAGCTAAAGTTGCTGCTGATACGCTGTTTGCAGATGATGAAGTATATCAGAAAAAATATGATGATTTTGCAGATAGCCAGATGAATTATGCTTTCGGTGATAATGATTTAAATATGAGTTATGTACAGGGCATGGGTGAAAATAATCCCAAAACGTTCCATCACAGAACAGCTTCTGGTATTCATGACGACCATTGGCAGAGTTTAGGCTTAAGCGAAGAAGAAGCAGAGGGTTGGCAGACAGAATATGCTCATACGTTATATGGTGCATTAGAGGGCGGACCTGATAAAGATGGTAGTTTCACAGATGAAGTTGGTGCTTATCAGTTTTCAGAAGTTGCAATTGACTATAATGCAGGTTATACAGCTTGTTTGTGTGCGATGATTGATGATTATGGCGGGGAAATTCTGAAAGATTTCCCAGAAACAGAAACGCCCAAATGGAATGAATTTGAAGTGGCTGCTGTAATTCAGCAAAATCAATCTAATTATACACAAATTCAAGTTTGGGCTATGAATCACACGGCATGGCCAGCAAGAACTGTAAAAGATTTGTCTTATCATTATTATTTTGATGTCAGCGAAATTTTAGAAGCTGGATTAACTGTTGATGATATTACAGCAACAATTGGCTATGACCAACATGCAAGTGATGAGGGTGCATTGTCTATTTCAAAGCCAATTCAGTATGATGGCAATATTTATTATGTAAAAATTAGTTTTAATGACGGCAGTGTTGTGATGCCAACTGGTCAGTCTGAACACCGTGCAGAAGCACAAATCAGAATTGCGATTCCAGATAGCATTAATGGACAAAGCACAGCTGGTATGTGGAATCCTGAAAATGACTATTCTTTCCAAGGTTTACAAGAGGGTGGACAGGATTTATTGAAAAAACCTGAAGCTGTTACGCCTTATATTACAATGTATGATGGTGATACGCTGATTTATGGCGTTGAACCTGATGGCACAAAACCTAGTGGGGGTACATCTGTAAAACCTACAGAACCTGATACAAAACCAGATACGACGAATAATACAACTAATACAACAGATGATATTTTATATGGTGATATTGATAATAATGGTTCAGTAGATATTTTGGATATTATTGTTATTAATAAAACAATTCTTGGACAAAGAATTATGACAGCAGATGAAGCCAAAAGAGCAGATGTTGTCGTAGATGGAAAAGTAACACCAACAGACTCTTTGGCAATTATGAGATATATCGTACAATTAATTGACAAATTGCCTACAGAAGCATAATACAAAATTTTGTGAAAAATAGCTAAAATTTTTGTTCGGTATTTAGATTAAATGCCAAATTTTCAAAAAACACTTTACTTTTTTGTATAAATATACTATAATGAGATAAACAGAGTTTTTATATAACATATTTTGTGAATTGTATATTGCATTGGCTTATGTAAGTTGATGTGATAAATAAAATTATTATTAAATTAATAGGAGGGTAAACCAATGCTCAAATCAAAATTTGGTAAGAAGTTAGCGGCTAGCATTACTACTTTGGCTATGGTAGCAAGTGCAACAGCAACTTCTATTACAACCCTGACTGCTTCAGCAGGCGAACTGTTGGGCGAGGGTACATTTGAAACTGGTGCAGGTCTGCCATGGCATATCTGCGAAAACGGCACTGGCGAAATGGCATTTGAAATTAACGACGGTGTATATTCTATCGTAATTAAAAACCCAGGTGGTGCGTCCAACGGTGGTGAAGATAGATGGGACTGTCAGTTCCGTCACAGAGGTTTGTCTATTACTTATGGTCATAAGTATCGTATGACTTACTCTATTTATGCATCAAATGCTGGTAATGTTTATTCAAAATTAGGTGACGTTACAAACGATGACGCAGAATATTGGCATAACAATGGTAATACATTGGATTTTGAGACTTATACACCAGGTATGTCTATGGCTGATTTGGAGACTGCTCTGAAAGGTGCAAAAACCAAGAACGGCAAAGAAACAACAAATAACCAAAATGACTGGGAAATTGCTTACCATCAAGGTTGGGATGCTTGGAAAGGTGAACAACTCCCAGCGAAAACCTGGACAACAAGATCTTATGAATTCTATATTGACAAAGAATACATGAACAACACAACGCCTCCAGAAGGTAAGAAAACTGTTGAGTGGACATTCCATATGGGTGGTGATGGTCAATTCACACCAGGAGGACCTTGTTTCCCTGCTGGTACAATTATCAAGTTTGATAACTTGGCATTTATTGACATGGACGGAAACGAAGATGACTACAAAGAAGAAGTAAAAGCAGAAAAGACTGGCTTAGTATTGAATCAGGTTGGTTTCTATCCAAATCTGAATAAAAAAGCAACTCTGACTGTAACTGACGGTGCAGCTCCAAGTGCATTTGAAGTAAAAGATTCTTCTGGTGCTGTTGTATATTCTGGTACATCAGGTGCAACTAAGTATGATGCAACTGCTGGCGAATATGTACAAGAACTTGATTTCAGTGAATTGACAACCGCAGGCACAGGCTATACAGTATCTGCTAATGGTATTACTTCTTATAGTTTTGATATTGGTGATAATATTTATGATGGTCTGTTGACAGACGCTATGAACTATTATTATCTGAACCGTTCTGGTACTGATATTGAATCTGCTTATATTTCCGACTCTAAGGCACATTCTTCCAGCAAGTCTACTGGTACTTTGACATTGGCTCGTAAAGCAGGTCATAAACCTGATACAGCTCTGGTTTCAGACGAATGGGTATATATTTATACATCTGAACCAACTTATTCTACTTCTATTGATGTAACAGGTGGTTGGTATGATGCTGGTGACTATGGTAAATACGTTGTAAACGGCGGTGTTTCCATGTGGACACTTGCAAATACTTATGAACGTGCTTTAGCAACAGATAATGCTAGCAAGTGGGCTGACGGTTCTGGCACAGTAAAAATTCCTGAAACAGGCAACAGTATTCCAGATATTCTGGACGAATTAATGTGGGAAGCTGATTTCTTTGAAACTATGATGCGTGATGACGGCATGGTATATCACAAAATGCATGACTATAAATGGACTGGTCTTGGTGTTATGCCATATGTTGAAGATGGTCTGACAGAAAAAGAAATTAAGACTAAGAATCCAACACGTATTGTAAAACCTGTTACTTATGCAGCTACTTTGAATGCAGCAGCTTCTTGGGCACAGTTGTCTCGTCTGCTGAAAGATAGTGACGCTACAAAAGCACAACATTATCTTGATTTGGCTGAAAAAGCTTATGCAGCAGCTAAGAAAGAATTCACCAGCAAGTATGGCGATATTTACAAAGAAACAGATGGCGACTATACAAAGGATACTATGTTTGCACCTTTGGAACAGAACAAAGGCGGCGGCCCTTACGGCGATACACAAGTATCTGATGAATTCTACTGGGCTTCTACTGAGTTGTTTATCACAAGTGGCAAAGATGAATATGGTGCAGATATGAGAGCTTATGGAGAAGCATTCACTGTTCCAACAGCTTTGTATGGCGGTGAAAACAAAGGCGACCCGACATCTTTCACATGGGGAACTTTGCAGGCTCTCGGTACAATGTCATTAGCTTTGAATGAAGATAAAATCAGTGCTGACGAAGCAAAGAAAGTAAAAGAATCTATTCAGGCTGCAGCTGACTATTATCTGGAAGTAGAATCTGATTCTGGCTATGGTACCAGCTATAAAGGTCAGGATTATTCCACAACTGTTACTAGAATTGTTGGCGATGACTACTCAGAAGAAACAATTGATTTAGTTGGTGCTTATGGTTGGGGTTCTAACTCCATGGTTGCAAACAATGCAATTGTACTTGGTTTCGCTTATGACTTGACAAATGATGTAAAATATCTGAACGGTGCAGCATCTTCCTTTGACTATCTGTTCGGTAGAAACGCAATGGAAAATTCCTATATCACTGGTTGGGGTACAAGTACAACTTCTTATCCTCACCACAGATACTGGTGCCCACAGATGAAAGATGGTTGGCCATATGCTCCATCTGGCTGTCTGTCTGGTGGTCCTAACTCTAACATGAATGACCCAATGATTCAAGGTGCTGGTTATAAGATTGGTGAACTCGCACCACAGAAATGCTACTATGACCAGAATGACGCTTGGTCTGTAAACGAAATTACTATCAACTGGAATGCACCTTTGGTATGGGTATCTTCTTTCTTGGAAGATGAAGGTCCAAATGCAGGAAATGAAAATCCAAATCCAAATCCAAATCCAGATCCAGACCCAAATCCAGATCCAGAACCAGACCCAAGTAATATTTTATGGGGCGATGCTAACGTAGATGGCACAGTTGATATTCTTGATATTATTACTATGAATAAGACAATTCTTGGTCAAAGAAAATTAGAAGCACAGGGCTTCTTAAATTCTGACGTTGACCAAAATAAAAAGGTAGATCCTACAGACTCCTTGAATGTCATGAAGTTAATTGTTATGTTATTAACACAAGCTGATTTCCCAATTAAGTAATTTTTAAACTATTTTTGAATTGCTGAAGTAAATTAAATAAGCAGGACAGTTGCAATGCTGTCCTGCTTTTACTATTTATTTATTTATTTATTTATTTATTTATCAATAAAAAATTCTGATGTTATACCAATTTCGCCTTCGACAGTATAAGTAATATAACAAGTGATATTATCCTGATTGACTTGAAATTCTAAATTTTGTTTTAAAATATTCACGTCTTGCAGAAAATTTTTTTCATATCGGACAATGTCAGAATGTAAAGCAAGTTGTACTTCCTGTTCAGAACGTTCTGTAATAGAAGTTTGTAATTCTTCTGTTGTACGCCGAAAAATACCGCAGGGCAATTCATGTCCCAAAAATTGAAATGCAATATAATTTTCTTTTACTTGGGATTCTTGATAATCAGGCTTATATAATTGCAGAGGAATTTCTAAATTAAATAATCGAAACCAACGCTGACAAGTTTTATTGCCTGTCTGAATCGTCTGTGAAGTTGTAAAATATTCTGTTAGTTCTGTTTGTTCTGTATAAATACCAGTAATTTTCGCAAAGGCATGTCTGAAATTAATATTTCCAACATCATCTTCTACAATGCCACTGACGATAATATCACCTTTTGCAATGCCATCGCCAATTAAACATTGTAATTGTCCGCTGTAAACTTCTACATTTGTAATTTGTGCGTCATATTGCGAAATAATATGACAGGGTGTATTTTCATGAAGCATGTCAACATGTGGCGTTTCTTCGGTAATTTCTACAACAAGTCGGTTGCCTGTATGACGAATTCCAGCCCACGCAATTTCAGGAATTTTAATTCTTAGCATATATTCACAATGTGCCATGTCAATATTGGCTATCCAAGAACCTGGTTTAATATTTTCTTCTTCTAAGAGTGCTAAAATCACGTTTTCAGAAACTAGTGTATTGCCTTGAATATCAATTTTGGTAATAATATTAGAATAATAAAATAAAATAAATATGCTGATAATAATTCCCAAAGGTATGCCAAATCGAAATTTATATTTTTTTAATCTGCCAAAAAAAGAGTTCTGTTCCTGAATGGTTAAATGCATATGATAAGATTTTGCAAGTTGTTTCATTTCTGGCAAATCGCTTTTTAAGATTTTACAAAAAAATACTTCACCTTTGCAATATTGATTCCCACAAGTAATATTACTTTGTCGAATTGCATTAATAAACGGATAAGGCGTTTTCCCATCAGCCCGAATATGACAGAATTCCCTAAATTTCATGGAATCATCTCTTTTCTGTGAGGTGTACAGCTGAAATTTTGCCTGTGACAATGACACTGCTGTCATTGTAATCAAATACTCTCAGACCAGTACCCCAAATTTCAATTATCATGTCTAATGTCTGTAATCTGACTAAAATATCATTATATTCTAAAATTTTTCTGCAATTTTCAAGTTTTAGCTGTTCATTGCCGTGTAAATGCAAATAAGTATCTAAATAAACCCAGCCTTGTATTGTTTTTTTCAGACTTTTGCCCATAGTCTCACACTCCTTGTATCATTGCATTTTATGAACCAGATTTTATAAATATTCGCATAAGTCTGAAAATTCTGGCATAGGCTTTACAGGTGATAGTTATGCGAAAAAAAATGCTATATTTTATACAAGTTATTTTCATGATATTATTTTTAACAGGTGCAGTGTATTTTTATCAATCTGTTTCTGTTGCAATATTAGAAGCAGGAAAACGTTGTATTTTTATATTAATTCCGTCGTTATATATTTTTTCAATACTTGCGTCATTCAGTGTAAAGGCAAATATATTAGCTTTTCTGGCAAAACCGTTTCAGAAAATTTGTCAAAAATTATTACATACAGATGCTATTTTTGTGATTATTATTTTATTTTCACAAATTGGCGGTTATCCAGTTGGTTCGCAAATATTACATAGCATGTATCAGGATAATTATATTTCTAAACAACAAGAACAAAATTTATTATGTGTGTGCATGGGGTGCGGATTTGGATTTTTACTAGGCACAGTTGGCGGAAATATCAAACTTGCATTTTGGTTATGGGTCATTTTAAGCATACCAAATATTATAATAGGCTTATTGATGATTAAAAATATGCAGATAGAATTAAATTCTGATAACTATCATCAAAAAGCATTTACACAAATTTTTACAGAAAGTGTAGAAAATGGCGCATTGGCAATGTTTAAAATTACAGCAATGATTCTGGCATTTGCTGGATTTATGGGAATTATAAAAGCAATATTGCCGAATTTAAATATTATTATAAATAGCATTCTGGAAGTGAGTTGTGCAACAGAATATTTGCAACAAGGCGGTAGTCTTGCAAGTGTAGCAGGATTATTATCTTTTGGCGGAATTTGTGTGCATTTACAAATTTCTGCAATTACTGAAAACTGTCTGAATTTAAAAAAATTTTGGCTCTATCGAATTTTCATAGCAGGCATTGTATATTTCATCTGTAAATTTAGTATATCTAAAATTATTTCAGAAAGTATTCCCGTTTTTTTGTCCAGTAATACAGCTCCCGTTATGCAGAGTAGTAATTTAATTGCTAGTTGCTGTTTACTGGTAATGTCGATATTTTTAATAAAAAAATATTATTTTTTTCATAAATGATTGACAAATTCAAAAAAATAAGATAAAATAAAGATATAAATACAAAGGAGGTTTTAGCAATGCGAATTTTGAAAAAATTAATGGCAGGCATTTCTGCATTGACACTTTGTGCTGGAATGACAATTTCAGGATTTTCAGGAGCTGTTCAGGCAAATGCTGTAGATGACAACAATGATGACTGGCTTCATGCTGTCGGAAGCAGATTATATGACAAAGACGGCAATGAAGTCTGGCTGACTGGTGCAAACTGGTTTGGATTTAACTGTGGTGAAAATTTAGCACATGGACTGTATGCAGCGGACTGTGATGAATTTTTATCAAGTGTGGCAAATCACGGAATTAATATTATTCGTATGCCAATTTCAACAGAATTATTAGTTTCATGGATGAACGGCAAACCAAATGAAGTTTCCAGTGTGAATGCAGGTTATAGTCCCCCAACAGATGAAGTTGGTGAAGATGGCAGTATTACGCCAGCAGGTTCTTATGTAAACATGAATAAAGATTTTGTGGAATCTGACGGCAAGACAGTAAAAAATAGTCTGGAAATTTTTGATGTTATCATGCAGAAAATGAAAAAATATGGTCTGAAAGTATTAATTGATGTGCATAGTCCTACTGCACATAATTCAGGACATAATTATAATCTTTGGTATTATAATTCTGAAGCAGAAGCCTGCGATACAATGGCAATTGATGCAGATGGCAAAGAAGTAAGTTTCCAAGATTGGATTGATTCTATCACATGGCTTGCAGAACGTTACGCAAATGATGATACAATTTTAGCTTATGATTTAAAAAACGAACCGCACGGCAAAAGAGGTTATGACGGAACAACATGTCCTAATGGTATTGCAAGATGGGACGATACAGAATTAGAAAATAACTGGGCATATGCTGCAACAAAATGTGGTAATTCTATTTTAGATGTGAATCCGAATGCCTTAATTTTAATTGAAGGTGTCGAACAATATCCTAAAACAGATAAAGGCTATACTTATGACACAGCGGATATTTGGCAGGCTTCTGCGGAAGTTTCCCCTTGGTATGGTGCATGGTGGGGCGGTAATTTAAGAGGCGTGAGAGATTATCCAATTGATTTTGGCAGTGAATCAAGAAACAGCCAAATTGTTTATTCTCCACATGATTATGGACCATCTGTTTATGAACAAACATGGTTTAATAAAGATTTTACAACACAGACTTTACTTGATGATTACTGGTATGACACTTGGGCATATATTAATCAGGAAGACATTGCACCGTTATTAATCGGCGAATGGGGCGGACATATGGACGGTGGCAAGAATCAAAAATGGATGACTTTGCTACGTGATTATATGATTGATAATCATATTAATCATACGTTCTGGTGCTTGAATCCTAATTCAGGTGATACAGGCGGATTATTAGGCTATGATTTTATTACTTGGGACGATGAAAAATATGATTTATTTGAACCGTCTTTATGGCAGACTTCTAAAACAGGGACTTATATTGGACTTGACCACCAACATAAACTTGGCGATTCTGGTCTGACAGTAACAGAATATTATAATTCTTATGCAAGTGCAGAAGGTAGTAATCTTGATGCAGGTGAAAAAACAGACCCTATTACGCCTCCAACTCCAGAACCAACAACAGAACCAGCAACACAAGATACAACAACTGCTCCAGATACTTCAGAGCCAGACGCTACAGATAAAATTTCTAATATGCCAGGTGATGTAAACTGTGATAAAACAGTTGATATTCTTGATATTATTGCTTTAAATAAAGCAATTCTTGGACAGAAAAAATTAAATCAACAAGAATTTACAAATGCTGATGTTGATAAAAACAGCAAGACAGAACCTGTTGATTCTTTGAATATTATGAAATATATTGTAAAATTAATTTCAGATTTTGATAATATTTAATTTAACTAAAAAAGTCTCTCCTGTTTTCGGGGGAGACTTTTAAAAATTAGTTTTAAACTTAATTTTATAAATAAATTAAGCATAAAATCTTAATTTTATTAATTATATGTCTGAATTGATTGACAAATGAAAAAAAAAGATGTAAAATAAACTTGTTATTTTATGATTTGAATAATAAAAGCAATGACGCTTAGAGATGTTTCTGGAATCAGAGACGGGCTAGGTGTCTTTTTTTGTTGTTCATGCAGAATTTTTAAGAAAGGGAGAGCTATTATTATATAGCAATATGGTGATTTATGATGAATAATTTCAGAAATATGCAAGCATATCCCCAACAAGGACTGTATCACCCACAATTTGAACATGATGCCTGCGGGATTGGTGCAGTGGTAAATATAAAAGGCATTCCGTCCAGACGGGTTGTAGATGACGCTTTGCATATTGTCGAAAATTTAGAACACAGAGCAGGCAAGGACGCAGAGGGAAAAACAGGCGACGGTGTAGGAATTTTATTGCAGATTTCACACGGATTTTTTTCTAATATTGCTTCTGAATTAGGGATTATACTTGGTGAAGAAAGAGATTATGGCATAGGCATGTTTTTCTTCCCACAGGACGAATTAAAACGCCGTCAAGCAAAAAAATTATTTGAAATTATTACTCAAAAAGAGGGCATGGAATTTTTAGGCTGGCGTGAAGTGCCGATTAATCCAGAAGTATTAGGCGAAATGGCTCTTCAAAGTATGCCTAGTATTTGGCAAGGTTTTGTGAAACGTCCTGAACACTGTGAAAAAGGACTTGCTTTTGATAGAATGCTATATATTGCAAGACGTGTATTTGAACAAAGTAACGAAAATACTTATGTTGTCTCACTTTCCAGCAGAACAATTGTGTATAAAGGCATGTTTTTAGTAACGGAATTAAGACAATTTTTCCCTGATTTGCAGAATGAAAATTATGAATCTGCGATTGCAACCGTGCATTCAAGATTTAGTACAAATACAACACCAAGCTGGCAAAAAGCACACCCTAATAGATTGATTGTTCATAACGGTGAAATTAATACTATCACAGGCAATGCAGACAAAATGCTTGCACGTGAAGAATCGATAGACTGCGAAATTCTAAGAGACCAAATGCATAAATTATTGCCAATTGTTGATGTAAATGGCTCTGATTCTGCAAGATTAGATAATGCATTAGAATTTATGGTCATGTCTGGTATGCCGTTGCCTTTAGCGGTTATGATTTTAATCCCTGAACCTTGGAAAAATAATAGAACGATGAGCCGTGAGAAAAAGGATTTTTATCAGTACTATGCTACTATGATGGAGCCCTGGGACGGCCCTGCATCTATTTTGTTTTCAGACGGTGATGTCATGGGAGCTGTACTAGATAGAAACGGTTTGCGTCCGTCAAGATATTATATCACAGATGATGGATTTTTAATTTTATCTTCCGAAGTAGGAACATTGGATTTGCCTGCAGAGCATATTTTACAGAAAGACAGATTACGCCCTGGAAAAATGCTTTTGGTAGATACCAAACAGGGCAGAGTAATTGACGACGAAGAATTAAAAAATAGCTATGCCTGTCGTCAGCCTTATGGTGAATGGCTTGATACCAATCTTGTAAAACTCCGTCATTTGCATATTCCAAATCATAATATTGAACATTTTAGTCATGAAAAATTAAGCCAAATGCAAAAAGCGTTTGGATATACTTATGAAGAAATTAGAAATTCGATTTTGCCAATGGCAAAAGAGGGCGGAGAACCAATTGCTTCTATGGGGGCAGATAACCCATTGCCGTCTTTGTCTAATATGAATCCGCCGTTATTTGATTATTTCAGGCAGTTATTCGCACAAGTAACGAATCCGCCATTTGATGCAATCAGAGAAGAAGTTGTAACAGATACCAGCATGTATATCGGCTCTGATGGTAATTTACTAGAGGAAAAAGCACAAAACTGTCATGTATTGCGTGTAGATAATCCAATTTTAACAAATACAGATATGTTAAAAATTAAATATATGCAAGTGGACGGCATGAAAGCAGAAGTTATCCCAATTACGTATTATAAAAATACGTCTTTGAAAAATGCAATTCGGCATTTATTTATCCGTGCGGATAAAGCTTACAGAGATGGTGCAAATTTCTTGATTTTATCTGACAGAGATGTTGACGAATATCATGTGCCTATTCCGTCATTATTAGCTGTTTCTGCTTTGCAACAGCATTTAGTAACCACCAGAAAAAGAACAACAGTTGCATTAATTTTAGAAACAGCTGAACCCCGTGAAGTACATCATTTTGCGACTTTATTAGGCTATGGAGCAAGTGCGATTAATCCATATCTGGCACATGATACAATCAGAGAATTAATAGAAACTGGTGCTTTGGATAAAGATTATTATGCTGCTGAATCAGATTATGATACTTGTGTGTTACATGGCATTATAAAAATTGCATCTAAAATGGGTATTTCTACCATTCAATCTTATCAGGGGTCTAAATTATTTGAAGCAGTTGGTGTTAGTCAAGGCGTAATTGATGAATATTTCACAGGAACAGTTAGCCGTGTTGGTGGTATTACACTAGCTGAAATTGAAGAACGTGTAGAAAAATTGCATTCATCAGCATTTGACCCATTAGAATTAGGCGTTGAAAATGAAGTTGCCAGCATAGGCACACATAAAATGCGTAGTAACCGTGAAGAGCATTTATATAATCCTGAAACGATTCATTTGTTGCAAAAAGCAAGCAGAACAGGAGATTATGCTGTTTATCAGCAATATGCAAAAGCAGTTCATGTAGAAGGCAGAAATATGCAGTTACGTGATATGCTGGAATTTGTATTCCCTGAAGAGGGCATTTCAATTGACGAAGTAGAACCAGTAGAAAGTATTTTAAAACGATTTAAAACTGGTGCAATGTCTTATGGTTCTATTTCACAAGAGGCACACGAAACACTTGCAATTGCTATGAATCGCATTGGTGGTAAATCTAATAGCGGTGAAGGTGGTGAAAGTCCAGAACGTATTGCAACAGCTGGTACAAAACATGATTGTAGCTCTGCGATTAAACAAGTCGCTTCTGGTCGATTTGGTGTAACTTCTGAATATCTTGTCAGTGCACAAGAATTGCAAATTAAATGTGCTCAGGGTGCAAAACCAGGAGAGGGCGGACATTTGCCAGCAGGAAAAGTTTATCCATGGATTGCAAAAACAAGACATTCTACGCCAGGGGTTGGCTTAATTTCACCGCCTCCACATCATGATATTTATTCTATTGAAGATTTGGCACAGCTAATTTATGATTTGAAAATGGCAAATGTCAATGCAAGAATTTCTGTGAAACTTGTTTCAGAAGCAGGTGTTGGCACAGTAGCAGCAGGTGTTGCAAAAGCTGGTGCAGGTGTTGTTTTAATTTCAGGTTATGATGGTGGTACAGGTGCAGCTCCAGAAACTTCGATTCATCATGCAGGGTTGCCTTGGGAATTAGGTGTTGCAGAAACACATCAGACTTTATTATTAAATAACTTGCGTTCCCGTGTCGTTGTGGAAACAGATGGCAAACTTATGACAGGTCGAGATGTACTTGTTGCGGCATTGTTAGGTGCAGAAGAATATGGCTTTGCAACTGCTCCATTAGTAACTATGGGCTGTATGATGATGCGAGTTTGTAATTTAGATACTTGTCCAGTCGGCATTGCAACACAAAATCCTGAATTAAGAAAACGCTTTACAGGTAAGCCAGAATATGTAATTAATTTCCTTACATTTGTGGCACAAGAATTGCGGGAATATATGGCGAAATTAGGCATTGCAACAGTAGATGAATTAATTGGAAGAACAGATTTGTTGCGTGTGAAAAATACAACAGATATTAATAATAAAGCATATTTAATGGATTTGACGGCATTATTGCATAAAAAAGAAAATTCGCATTTTAAGCCAGAAGATGCGTATCATTTCCATTTGGAAGAAACGCTTGATGAAAAAGTATTATTGAAAAAATTACCACTTACAGGCAGTAAAAAGACGCTTGAAGTTCATATTACAAATACAGATAGAACATTTGGTACTATGTTTGGTTCTGCATTGACTAGAAAATTTGGTAATTCTTTGGAAGATGATACATATCATATTAAATGCATTGGCAGTGGCGGGCAAAGTTTCGGGTCATTTATTCCGAAAGGCTTAACTTTGGAGCTGTGCGGTGATAGTAATGACTATTTCGGCAAAGGCTTATCAGGTGGTAATTTAATTGTCTATCCGCCGAAAAATGCATTATTTAAACCAGAAGATAATATTATTATCGGTAATGTTGCTCTCTATGGTGCAACTAGTGGTAAAGTATTTATTAACGGCATTGCAGGAGAACGTTTTGCTGTGAGAAATTCTGGTGCATATGCCGTTGTGGAGGGCGTTGGCGACCATGGTTGCGAATATATGACAGGTGGCAGAGTGGTTGTGCTTGGCAGAACTGGAAAAAATTTTGCTGCTGGTATGAGTGGCGGTATTGCTTATGTTCTGGACGAAGACAGAGATTTATATATGCGTTTGAATAAAGAACTTGTATATTTGCAGGAAGTCACAGAAAAATATGATGTTCTGGAGCTGAAACGCATGATTGAAGAACATGTCGCTGCAACAGGTTCTGAAAAGGGCCAGAGAATTTTAGATGATTTTGCAGGCTATTTGCCGAAATTTAAGAGAATTATGCCTCATGATTATGCAAGAATGCGTCAGGCAATTTTGACAATGGAAGAAAAAGGCATGCGTACAGAAGAAGCTGAAATCGAAGCTTTTTATCTCACAGTCAGATAACAGGAGGATTTAAATTATGGGAAAACCAACTGGATTTTTAGAATATACACGCTGTCAGAACAGAGATGTTCCTGCTTTGGAACGTGTAAAAAATTATGAAGAATTACATCAGCCTTTAACAGAAGAATTCCGCAAAGAACAAGCTGCAAGATGTATGGATTGTGGTGTGCCGTTTTGTCAGTCTAATTATGGTTGTCCATTGCATAATTTAATTCCTGAATGGAATGATTTAATTTATCGTGGCGAATTTGATTCGGCAGTAAAAAGATTATTAATGACAAATAATTTTCCTGAATTTACGTCAAGAGTTTGTCCTGCATTGTGTGAAAATGCCTGTATTTGTAATTTGCATGGGTCTCCTGTTACAACCAGAGATAATGAAAATTTTGTGATTGAACATGCTTTTGCTTCTGGTTTGATGCAGGCAAAGCCTCCTGTTATGCGTAGTGGAAAACATGTTGCTGTTATTGGTTCAGGGCCAGCAGGTCTTGCGGCTGCTGACCAGTTGAATAAAAGAGGACATTCTGTGACAGTATTTGAACGTTCGGATAAAATCGGCGGTTTGCTGATGTATGGAATCCCGAATATGAAATTGGATAAATCTATTATTCAACGCCGTGTAAAGCTCATGCAAGAAGAAGGCATAGAATTTAAATTAAATTCTGATATTGGAAAAAATAAAAGTGCTGTTAGTATTTTGAAAAAATATGATACAGTAATTTTGGCTTGCGGTGCTTCCCAGCCAAGAGATTTGAATATCACTGGTCGTGATGTGAATGGTGTGCATTTTGCTGTGGATTATTTGACAAGTGCTACTAAAATGTTATTAAATAAGCAAAATCCAGCAGATGCTTCAATTACGGCAAAAAATAAAAAAGTAATTATTGTTGGCGGTGGTGATACAGGTAATGACTGTGTTGCAACGGCAATCAGACAGGGAGCTGTTTCTGTTATGCAATTGGAAATGAATGCAAAATTACCTGATTCCAGAACAGAAGATAATCCATTTCCAGAATGGGCTAGAATTTGCAAAACAGATTACGGACAGGAAGAAGCAATTGCTGTATTCGGGCAGGACCCAAGAATTTATGAAACAACTGTAAAAGAATGCTATGCAGATGGGAACGGCAATTTAAAAAGCGTTCAGCTTGTAAAAGTATGTTTTGAAAATAATGCAGAAACTGGAAAACCTGAATTACATGAGGGTGAAACATGGGTTGTTGATGCAGATTTATTAATTATTGCAATTGGGTTTTCAGGTGCAGAAGCTTATGTTGCAGAAGCGTTTGGTGTGCAACGAAATGCCAGAACGAATATAGAAACCCTTTCTGATAGTCATGCAACTGCTGTGCCAAAAGTGTTCACTGCTGGTGATATGCATACGGGGCAATCTCTGGTTGTCCGTGCGATTGCAGAGGGGCGAGCCGTTGCCAAAGAAGTAGATAATTATTTGATGGGATATACAAATTTAACATAAAAATTTAGTATGAAATGATAAAAAAATAATCCCTGTTCATCAGGGATTATTTTTTTTGATAATTTTTACAATTTACTAGTTGACTTATTTAAAAAAATATGCTATAATATCTAATAATGGGACTGTGCCAAAAAGAGGTGATGCTGTTTTAAAATATTTAAGATTAAAAAAATGCAAAAAAAAAGCGTTCCCGAGGTGATTCGAACACCCGACCTACTGCTTAGGAGGCAGTCGCTCTATCCTGCTGAGCTACGGAAACACAAGAATATATTTATTATAACATATATTCTTGTAAATTGCAAGAGGAAATTTTTATTTTTTTGTTTCAACATGATATTTGTGCATATTGCATGAATGCCTTGTTGAATTGGCATGTCTTACGTAGAAAAATATACTTCTATCGTGCAAAATGTTTGAAAATCTGTCTAGTTACCATTTTGTAATAAATTTAGAATTCAGACATTTTTAATGTCGTTTTGCATAAAAAATAGACAATATTTTTGTGCAAGGTGTTTAAAAAAAGTGAAAGAATGGATTTTTGCATTGACATTTTGCTTTATTTGGTGTATATTAATTACAGCAGGCAATCAAACTGCGATAAAAGCTTAAGTTAAATGAAGGTGTAACAGTGGTTTCGATTAAGGACATTGCAGAAGTTTGTGGCGTTTCGACTGCCACTGTAAGTAAGGCTTTAAACAATCGTGAAGATGTGAATTCCGCAACAAAAGAACGTGTACAGGAAGTCGCAAAGCAATTAGGATATTTGCCAAATGCAATGGCAAGGGCTTTGAAAACAAAGAAGACTTATAATATAGGTGTTCTGATGGTGGACAAGGCACAAAGTGGTTTAAAGCATCACTATTTTTCTTCGATTCTTGACAGCTTCAAAGTAGTTATGGAACGTAATGGTTATGACCTGACGTTTATTAGTAATCAAATTGGAGAGCAGATGTTTTCTTATTATGAGCATTGCATGTATCGGAATGTAGACGGCGTTCTTGCTGTTTGTGTGGATTTTAACACGCCAGAAATACAAATGCTATTAACTAGTAAACTTCCAGTTGTTTCAATTGATTATATATCTGAAAATAGTTATACGGTTGTTTCAGATAATGGCGATGGCATTCGCCGTGCAGTAGAATATGCAGTTCAAAAAGGTCATGAAAAGATTGCCTATATTTATGGTGAAGATGCACAAGTAACGGAAATCAGAAAACAAGCATTTCAACAGGCACTTGAAAGTCATCACTGTGAAATTAAAAATCAGTTCATCCGTCAAGGAAAATATTTAAATCCAGAGCTTGCTTATCAATTCACGCAGGAATTCTTGACAAAAAGCGAACACAGACCAACTTGTATTTTGTATCCAGATGATATTTGTGCGGTTGCAGGAATTGCGGCGATTACAGATAGTCATCTTGAAACTGGAAAAGACGTTTCAGTAATTGGTTATGATGGTAATCCAGTATTACAAATGCTAAGACCAAAGCTGACAACAATCTGGCAGGATACAGATACAATGGGAGTGAAAGCAGCTGAACTGATGCTGAAATTGCTCCATAAGGAGCAAATCCCACAGGCGGAAAGAGTTATTTATTGCGAAAGCGTTCTGCTTGCGGGCGAAACTGTTGCACAGCTATAGTGATTATAAGCTGAGGCACTTATCCCGTTATTATGATATTTCACGGGGAAATATCATAAGATATATCTTAAGGAGGAAAATACCAATGAGCAAATTAAAAAGAACACTGGCTTTGCTTGCTACTCTCGCAGTAACATCAACTGCATTCGTAGCATGTGGCGACAAAAAAGAAGATTCAGCTGCTGATAGCAACAATAATTCTGTTGCAGATAATAACAGTGTAGCTGATGACGGCAATGCAGATGACGGCGCTGCAGACGATGATGCTGCAGATGATGGTGCTGCTGACGACGGTGCTGCTGATGACGGCGCTGCTGATGATGGCGATGCTGATGCCGATGCACCTGCTGCATCTGGTGGCGATATTTCCTTGCCAGACACAGATGATGTTTTGACAATCGTTTGCTGGACAGATTCAGACTTGAGTAACATGTTTGATATTTATACACCTGTTCAGGCTTCTGACGTAAAATATCAGAACTGTGGCGGTAATGGTACAGAAGCTTCTACACAGTATGCAAACTATCTGAACAGTGGCGATGACGTTGACTTGTTTGTAGCGGAAGCTGGCTGGATTCTGAACTATATCAATGATGACACAATGTCTGCTCCTTTGTCTGATTTGGGCATTTCTACAGCTGATTATGCTGATGCTTATCAGTATACTGTTGAAATCGGTACAGATAATAACGGCGTTCTGAAAGGTGCATCATGGCAGGCTGCTGCTGGTGGTTGGGTTTACAACGCTGACCTCGCAAAAGAATATTTAGGTGTAGAAACTGAAGAAGACATGCAGGCAAAAGTTTCAAGCTGGGATAATTTCAAAGCTACTGCTGAAGAACTCAAGACAGCTACTGACGGTGCAGTTACTATGACAGTTTCTCTTGGCGGTCTGTGGCAAGCATATTCTACTGCTTTGAATGCTGCTTGGGTAGACGGTACAGCAATTAATACAAGCATTGCAGCAGATTTCACACAAATGGCAAAAGAATATGCTGATAACGGCTATGTTGATCCTTCTGTTGAACAGTGGTCCACAGAATGGGAAAACTATGGTAAAGATGGCAAGACTTTGGGTTACTTCTTCTCTACATGGTGCTTAGGTGAAGGCGCTCAGTTGGATACAAACTGTGGTACAGCTGGTAACTGGAGAATTATTCAAGGACCACAGGAATATTTCTGGGGCGGTTCTTGGCTCTGTGTATCTCCAAACTGCAATACAGCTACAGAGGCTGCTAATTTCATCAGAACATTTACTTGCAATGCTGACACAATGGAAGAATATGCTCTGTATTCTGGCGACTTCGCTAATAACAAAGTTGCTATGAACAAGATTATTTCTGATGGTTCTAACTCCAATTCTTCTTTGGGTGGTCAAGACCAGTTCGCAATTCTTGCTGACGTTGCTGCAGGCATTAAGATGAGTGATTCTATTTCAAAATATGACCAGAATCTGAAAGATACTTTCTTGACTACTTTGAAAGAAAATATCAAAGAAGATGCTGACACAATCGTTGAGAAATTCAAAGCTCAGGCATTAGCAGATAACACTGACTTAAGCTAATTTATTTAATTTTTGATTTTTAAAAAATGCATACGTAGCCTGTGAGGGATAATTGTGCCCTCATAGGCAACGTGTTGTATAGTATTTTCGAGAGGGTGAAAAGTAATGGCATCAGCTGCGCAAAGCCGAATTAAATCCATTTCTTATGCCAAATACGGATATATGTTTATTGCACCTTTTTTCCTTGTGTATTGCTTTTTCCAGATTTGGCCATTAATTTACACGTTTATTTTGTCATTCAAGGGCAATCAAAGTAATAACGAAGCCTTTGTTGGACTTGATAACTACACAACAATTCTGTTCGGGCAAGGTATGGCTGCCGGTGCAGACGCTACAAGACAAGAGTTTTTACAGGCACTTGGTAATACATTTGTACTTTGGTTTGGTAACTTTATACCACAGATTCTTCTTTCTCTTCTGTTGGCTGTATGGTTTACTGATGCGAAAGTAAAACTTCCAGGTAAAGGCTTTTTCAAAATTGTTATGTACATGCCGAATATTATTACAGCTGCATCTGTTGCGGCTCTGTATGTAAGCTTGTTCGGCGATTCTGAGTATTATTTCGTAAACTCCCTGATTGCAGGTATGGGTGGAGACCCAATTAAATTTGTTACTGACCCGACTATTTCAAAAGGCATGGTAATGTTTATTCAGACATGGTTATGGTTTGGTAACACAATGATTATGTTAATGTCTGGTATCATGGGTATCAGTCCGTCACTGTTTGAAGCCGCTGATATTGACGGTGCAAACTCTACACAGCAATTCTTTACAATTACATTGCCATTGTTACAGCCTATCATGGTTTATACACTGGTAACTTCCATGATTGGTGGTCTCCAGATGTTCGACCTGCCATATTTGTATCATAATGGTTCAAATTTCTCAAAAAATTTGGAAACAGTTGCTGTATATATTTACTATAACTTCAATAAGGGTACTGTAGAACAGGCAAACTATGGTTATGCAGGTGCCGCCTCAATTATTATCTTTGCTATCACAGCCGTTCTTGGTTCTATCACGTTCTATATGAACCGTGACAAAGATGAAATTGCCAAGAAAAAACAGCGTAAGAGAGCTGAAAAACAGCAGAAAGCAAAGATGAAACAGGGAGGAGGACTTACTATATGAGCATGAAACAACAGTACGGAGCACAAAAAGATAGTTATCATACACAAATTATGATTAAGTCTACAATTATCTTAATCGTATGTATTATTTTAACGCTGATTTGTCTAGTTCCAATTCTTATCCTGCTAGTAAATGCAACACATTCTCATACAGAACTTGCTGAAAATCCATCACAATTCTGGTTCGGTTCTTCTTTGAAAGAAAACTTGAATATTTTATTAAATAAATTGCCTGATGATGCTGGAAAAGCAATGACAAGAGTTGCCAGACAATATTCCAGTGTATTCAATGTAGGGCAAGGTTACTTAAACAGCTTGATTATTGCAGGCTTTACAACTGTTTTGACAGTATTCTTCTCTGCAATGACATCTTATGGCTTGACAGTTTATGATTTCAAAGTAAAAGGTCCAGCTTATACATTTATTATTGCTGTTATGATGATTCCTGTACAGGTATCTTCCGCAGGTTTCGTAAGATTCATGTATTCTTTAGGCTTAATCAATAACTTTATTCCATTGATTATTCCAGCAGTTGCTGCTCCAGCAGTTATCTTCTTCATGAAATCTTACATGAAATCCAGTTTCCCGCTTGAAATCGTAGAAGCTGCCAGAATTGACGGCTGTGGCGAATTCAGAACGTTTGTAACAATTGCATTGCCTATGATGAAACCAGCAATGGCTGTACAGGCTATTTTCGCATTTGTTCAGAACTGGAATAACTACTATACACAGAACATGATTCTGAAAAACGACAAGATGATGACAGTGCCAATCATGGTATCTAAAGTTTTACAATTTGATAAAAACGTAAACTATGGTGTAAACTATCTCTGTATCATGTTGTCAATCTTACCAATCGTTGTTGTATATTTCATTCTTTCTAAATTCATCATTGCCGGTGTTGCACTCGGTGGTGTAAAAGAATAATATAAATAAAATAATATTTATATTATTTCCCAAAACTTGCAAAATATCCAAAATATTTTCGCCTGTTTCAAAGCTCGAAACAGGCGTTTTTTTATATTATATTAAAAATAATTGGTTGGCATCTTCCAAATTTTTTGCTAATTTTCCTGTTGCAGGAATATTCTGCACATGATAACATACTAGTGAAGCTAGTTGTTCTGGACTAGGAATTTCAGCGGAAATAATTTTTTGTTTTTCTTTCAATGTCATAACCTGAATGCCTTGTGAATTTCTGGTTGCTTTTTCTGGAATTAATCCTGTATGCATTAAGATTGCTTTATTACTATCAGAACGCAATAAAATTTCTGTATCTTGCAATAAATAAAATATTTTTAGAATTTTACTTTTATCACAAAAAGCATTTGTTAATTTTTTTCGATTGGTTTTTGTCATGTAAGCCGACAGCGGAATTTTTGCAATTTTGCCATTTTCAAATATAAATATTAATTTACCTGAATAATCTGTCGTTGTAATCATACAAATCATTTTTTCATTTTCTTCAAAGCCAAGTTTCACTGGAATATAATCACCTAATAAACTTGCTTTACAATCATCAAATGCACTGGCACGAATTTTATAAACCTGTGCCTGATTTGTAAAAAATAATAATTCTGTTTTATTTGTTCCCTCTAGTTGCTGAATAATAGCATCTTCTTCTTTGAGTTTTTGTTCTCCGCCCATACGTAATGACAAAGGCGTAATTTTTTTGAAATAGCCATCTTTTGTGAGGAAAAAATGCACTGCATAATCTGGTGTTTCATCTTCTAAAAGCAGTTCATCTGATTCAGTTGCATGATAAAACATAGTTTTTCTGGGCTGACCGTATTTTTTCGCTGTTGCTTTTAATTCTTGCATAATTATTTTTTTGATTCTGGCTGGATTAGCAAGAATATCTTCCATGTCAAGAATTTCAGCTTTTAATTTATCTATATCAGAAATTTTATTTAAAATATATTCCTGATTTAAATGCTTTAATTTAATTTCTGAAACATAATTCGCCTGAATTTCATCTAGTCCAAAACCATTGATTAAATTTTCAAGCACTTGTAATTCCTGATTGGTTTCTCTGATAATTTTAATTGTCTTGTCAATATCAGATAAAATTTTTTGTAAGCCTAATAATAAATGCAGTTTTTCTTTTTTCTTAGCTAAATCAAAATGAATACGGCGTTTTACGCAATCTTGTCTGAATAGCAGCCATTCTGTGAGAATTTCCCGAATTCCCATGACTTTAGGCGTATTGCCAATTAGAATATTAAAATTACAGCCAAAACTATCCTGTAATGGCGTTAATCTAAATAATTTCTGCATTAATTTTTCAACATCTGTATTGCGTTTGACATCAATTGCTAATCTGAATCCGTTCACATCAATTTCATCACGTGCATAAGTAATTTCTTTTAATTTTCCTGCTTTGCTTAATTCTGTAATTTTATCTTTGATAGATTCTAAAGTTGTTGTATAGGGAATTTCTGTAATTTCAATGCAACCTGCTGACTTGTCATAATTCCATTTAGAACGCAATTTTAAACTGCCTCTGCCAGTTTCATAGACTTTTCGTAATTCAGATTCGTCATATAATAAAAATCCTCCTGACGGAAAATCAGGACCTTTTAACGTAGATAATATATCATGTTCTGGATTTTTTATCAAAGCAATGCAAGTTTCACATAATTCTGCTAAATTAAACGGACAAATATTACTTGCCATAGAAACAGCAATCCCCATATTAGCATTGACTAAAATAGACGGAAATGTTGCAGGCAAGAGTGACGGCTCTAGCATTGTATTATCATAATTGGGGACAAAATCGACAGTTTGTTTATCAATTTCACTGAATAAAGCCTCACAAATTGGAGCAAGTTTGACTTCTGTATATCTTGATGCTGCAAATGCCATATCACGGGAATAATGCTTGCCAAAATTGCCTTTGGAGTCTACATAGGCATGTAATAAGCATTCATTGGCTCTGGTTAATCTTACCATAGTTTCATAAATTGCTTGGTCACCGTGTGGATTTAAACGCATTGTCTGCCCAACAACATTAGCTGATTTCGTTCTTTGGCCATTGAGCAAACCCATTTTATACATGGTATATAATAATTTTCTATGAGACGGTTTAAACCCGTCAATTTCTGGCAATGCTCTCGAAATAATAACACTCATTGCATAGGGCAAATAATTTTTTTCAAGTGTATCTGTGATTGCTTCTTCTTGGGTAATACCAGCATTTTCAAACCATGCGTCAAGCATTGGCTTTGGTTTTGATTTTAAAGGCTGTTTCTTTCTTGCCATTATAATCCCTTTCTTTCTGTTAGCGAATTTTTTTGACTTTGTTATTTTAACATATTCGCTCTGATTTGTCAAGTTTCAAAATCCAAATCATAAAACTGATAGAAATTAAGAAAATCGCCTTTTAAAATTATATTTTATTTTATATAAATTAAATGCAGATGGCAGATTAATTCATTTTATTATTTTCATATATATATAGTTAAAAATAACTAGAATTATAAAAACTAGAATTACAATAGAACATATAAAAGGTAGATGTATCATAGTTATTATGTATTTTAATTTAGTATTACCAATTATTTCCTTCTATAATGCGGATAAAAACTATTATTGAAATTATTATAAAAATAATAGCATTTAATTTAGTAAAAATCATTATCCCAAATCCAGTTCCAGGTGATGCTTCTTCTCCATATATATAATAAAAAATTTCTCCATATATTCTAAAATAATATAATATACAACTAATACATACTGTAAATAAAAATTTAAAAATTATATCAAAAATTTTTATAGAATTAATAAGTTTATATGATATTATACCAAAAC
>JAAVHJ010000003.1 GCA_014799805.1 Ruminococcus sp. | reverse complement strand
CTGGGGCTGAATTCGGTCCCAAGGGTTTGGCTGTTCGCCAATTAAAGCGGTACGCGAGCTGGGTTCAGAACGTCGTGAGACAGTTCGGTCCCTATCTGTCGTGGGCGTAGGATATTTGAGAGGTGCTGTCCCTAGTACGAGAGGACCGGGATGGACGTACCTCTGGTGCACCAGTTGTCACGCCAGTGGCACAGCTGGGTAGCTATGTACGGATTGGATAAACGCTGAAAGCATCTAAGCGTGAAGCCATCCTCAAGATAAGATATCCCCTCTATTGAGTAAGACCCCTTGTAGACTACGAGGTTGATAGGTCTGTAGTGTAAGCATGGTGACATGTTCAGCTGACAGATACTAATCGGTCGAACACTTTTCCTAATTGTGAATCATTTTAAACTAGGTTTTGGTTTTTGAATTTTAAGTTTTGTGTTGTTTCTTGTTGGTTCTGTTGAGAGTAAAAAAATTAGAAAAATTTCAAAAAAATTTTAAAAAAACACTTGACAAATGAGAATTTTTATGATATAATAAAATAGTAGTTTGAATGGTAGTTTAAAATGTACCATTAGCTCAGTCGGTAGAGCAACTGACTCTTAATCAGTGGGTCCTGGGTTCGAGTCCCTGATGGTGCACTCTGTGGCCCGTTGGTCAAGCGGTTAAGACTCCGCCCTCTCACGGCGGCAACACCAGTTCGATTCTGGTACGGGTCACTATAGTGAGTATTAGTTATTTAAAAATTTAATCGGTGTCAATTGCAAAGAGGTTCCACCTGTTCCCATTCCGAACACAGAAGTTAAGCTCTTTTACGTCAAGAATACTTGGTTGGTGACGACCTGGGAAACTAGAAAGATGCCGATACAGAATAAATGCTTCCTTAGCTCAGTCGGTAGAGCATTCGGCTGTTAACCGAACGGTCGTTGGTTCGAGTCCAACAGGGAGCGTACATAAACAAAGCAGGAGTAACAGTTAAAGTTATTCCTGCTTTGTTTTTTTGTATTTATCAAGACTAGATATAAATTATTGCATAAATCAAAAAAATCCTGCACTAAATATGAGTACAGGATTTTTATGTTAGTAATTAACAGTTAAAATTCTCCTACACGATAGGCAAACACCACACAACGTATACCATCATTTGCACCAGAATTACAAGTCTGCAAAGTAATTATTTTTTCATAATTATCCCTTGGCAAATGCTTGTCATCACCATACCAGACAGTAGCAGAATTACGAATTCCATTTAAAAAATTACGATAATCTGTACGATTCATTTCTACAAAATTCCAGTATTCAAACTTTGCACCAGCCTCCCCATATAATACATTACAAGATAATATTTTATACAAATATCTATGTTCTAAAGTCGCAATTTCAATATATTTATGAGAATTTCCCCAACTGGAAGTTTTATAATTTTTAATTGCATGGAACATAGAGCCATTGCCCATATTATGTCCATATAAGATTGTATCATCAGATTTTTCTAAATTGCAACGAAAATCGGCAAAAATTGCACCTGCATGACTGGATTGTTTATTCCAACTATGATTTACATAATATTCATTATCGCCATTTTGCATAATAGGATAATTAATCACTGTACCTGAAATTTTAATCCAGCCCACAACTTCTGAATTGGAATTATGATAAGATGATACGGTTGACATATCAAGTTGCATGTAATAAGGAGCTTCAGGCTCTGGTTCAGGCTCTGGCTCTGGCTCTTCCATTGTAGGAGGTTCTGTTGGGGGTTCCGTCGGCTGTACATATTCTGCACGGGTAAAATATGATTTACTAGCCGTTTTTAAATTCACATCGGCTTTTGCTGGCAAAACATAATGATAAGATAAATATATCATACAGAAACATATACATGACAGTAATATTAGTAATAAACTGATTGGTATGTAAATTAATTTTTTCAACATGTTAGTCACCTCTAATTCTATTATACAAAATTTAACTGAAAAAGTCAAGTGATTTATGATAATTATAAATAATAAATTTATTATAAAATAAAATTTTATTTTTTTTCAAAAACCTATTGACAAAATTGTTTTTTTATGCTATAATATAGAAGCTGGTTACAGCAAAGGACAAACATGGCGGCATAGCTCAGTTGGCTAGAGCACTCGGTTCATACCCGAACGGTCACTGGTTCAAATCCAGCTGCCGCTACTATAAGGCCCCTTGGTCAAGCGGTTAAGACTCCAGATTTTCATTCTGGCAACATGGGTTCGATTCCCGTAGGGGTCATCAGAATATTTTCCTGAAAGCAGTTTTTATTGTCTGTTTTTAGGAATTTTATTTTTTATATGATATCCAAATTATGGGGGTATATATGTCTAATCCATGGGAAAAAATTTCATTAGATGATTATGAAAACCATATGAGGCTTGAATCTGTTATGCAGTTGCAGGCTATGAACGAAATGATGAAATATCAATTTGATGCATATCCTGTTTCAAGTGTAATGATATTAGGTATTGCAGGTGGTAATGGTCTTGTACATATCTCCAAGGGTAAATTAAAAAAAATATATGGGATAGATATTAATGCTTCTTATTTGGAAGAAGTAATTCGCAGATATCCTAATTTGAATGAAATATTAGAATGTTTGTGTGTGAATTTACTTAATAATACAGAGACGTTACCAAAAGCTGACATGGTAATTGCAAATCTATTAATTGAATATATTGGTTATGAATGCTTTCAGAAAGTTATCAAACATGTAGTTTCAGAATTTGTTTCTTGTATTATTCAGATAAATACAGAAGATAACTGGATTTCTGATTCTCCTTATTTGCATGTATTTGATGAACTGGAGCAGGTACATCATCAGATAGAAGAAAAAACATTAAGGGAAATAATGATTGCAATTGGATATTGTCCAGTGAAAACTCTGGAGCATTCGCTCCCTAATGGAAAAAAATTAGTTCAGATAGATTTTCAGAGATAATTTTTATAAGAAAACAAGCCATTTACTAGTAATAGCAAATGGCTTATTATTTATCTAATTTGCTCCCATAGCGAACTTTCTAATAAAATTTCCCATAGTGAATTTGAAACAAGAGGCTTTAACAGAAAACTAATTAAAAATGCAAGCATTAAAATAATAATAGATTCATTTTTAATTGCATTATCATTGGAAATTTTAACTATCTTATATGATACACAAGTTAAAATTATTTTTGCAATACAATAGCCTAATACTGTACCTAATGTATTTGTGATAATATCATCAATATCTGTTAATCTAAAAGTAAAGATTTGTAATATCTCAATGATAACAGATAAAATTAACCCTGTAAAAGCTGTTTTCTTAAAAGAATCATATTCTTTCCAAATCACAGGTAGTAAAAATCCCACTGGTATAAATAAAATAATATTTAATATTGAATTTTTAATATATTCAACAGGACTATTTATGATTTCTTTGAATGGGATAATATTAATACTAAAATCTATTGTATTTAATGTATCTACTGTTGGAATTCCTGTGACTGAACAAATAGCTATGATATAAAATAAAAAAATCAAAAGCATAAGCAATTTATGAAAATTTTTTTGTTTTGCTATTTTATATTGCCAAAGCAGCACAGCTGGAATCACAAAAACAGCTGATGAAATACATTCTATCATAATAGATAATAAACGAAACATTTTTTAATCCTCCCTAAATTTATAAATTAAATTCAATCATATTCTCACTTAATGAAATAAATGGATATAACTTTAATGCAGGATTAAAAGAAATATTTTTATTATTATTTATGATTAATATCATTTTTTTTATTTTTAGAGAGTTATCATCTTTTTTATTTAAAAATAATTCTATATAATTAATGTCTTTAAGTTCTCTATTAAGTTTATTAGTTACAATATGATAACTATCAATATATTTACATCTGAATAAATTTAATAATATTCTATAGTTGGGTGTATGATTACTAAAAATATCTGCTAAAGTCAGAATTACTGTATTTAATGAAGAACTAAAAAATATATTTTCTAGATATGAAAAATCATCACTCATCCAGTAAAATTCAAAATCATTATTGCTTGGTAATATCCCTATAGGATATGCTTTTTTATCCAGAAAATCATAACGCATAATAAATTCCCTCTATATATTCTTGCAGAAAGTTATCCTGTCTTGTCATTTCATGTTTTTGTATCGCATCTATTATTATATCATATCAGCATGTGTCATACAATTAAGAATTGTTTAAGATTTTTTTAAAAGTTGCTTAATCATAACTTGACAAATTTTATTCAGTATGCTATGATAATAACAAGAGGTGATAGAAATGCTTTGTCCCTATTGTAAACAGGAAATGATAAAAGGTAATCTAATTGGCACAAATGGTTATTTTGTATACTGGTTACCGAAAGAATATTATAGTAAACATGCTTTTTTGCCAATTACAAAGAAAAAAGTAAAAGATGAAGGCGGTGTTATTATTCATACAAATTATCTTACAGCGGCACCAGATTATTTTTATGTATGTAGAAACTGTAAAAAAATGATTAGTGATATTAACTAATAAAAAAAAAGAACGAAAAATCGTTCTTTTTTTTGCATTAAATTTTATCTGAGTGACGGGACTTGAACCCACGGCCTCTACCACCCCAAGGTAGCACGCTACCAACTGCGCCACACCCAGATGTTAAAAACAGATAATAATTTATCCTCATATATGATACCATATTTTTTTTAATTTGTCAAGCATTTTTCTAAATTTAGTAATTCTGTATATTTTTTTCAAAAAAATAGATTCAAAAAAAGCAAACATTTAAAATATAAAATAAACAAAATTTTTTTGGAAAAGCCCTTGACAAATTCTTTAAAAAAAAGTATAATATAAATTACATGGTGTCGCAGAGTAACCAACTGTAGATGCCCATATTTGTTGATTTGGTATCCCCGTGCCGATTGCAGTACATGCAAGCAAATATGTATTATTCTAAAAAAATTGGAGGAATATTTTATGTCTACGACAATGCCGAAAGCTAGCGAAATCAGCCGTAAATGGTATATTTTAGATGCAACAGACAAGCCTTTAGGTCGTGTAGCAGCACAAGCAGCTATTTTGTTAAGAGGCAAGCATAAGCCTACTTTTACACCACATGTTGATTGTGGCGACCATGTGATTATTATTAATTGCGAAAAGGCTATTTTAACTGGTAAGAAACTTGAACAGAAAAAATTCTATTGGCATACTGGCTGGATTGGCGGTATCAAAGAAATTTCTTATAAGAAATTAATGGCTGAACAGCCTGAAAGAGCAATGACAATTGCTGTAACAGGTATGTTGCCACATAATACACAAGGTGCAAATCAGTTAAAACGTTTGCGTACTGTTAAGGGTGCAGAACATAAGCATGCTGCACAAAAGCCTGAAGTTTATGAATTTTAATCAAAGGAGGAGCTTATAAATGTACGAACCAAAAGTTGCATACCATTATGGTACAGGCAGAAGAAAACATTCCGTTTCCAGAGTTAGATTAATTCCTGGTAGTGGTAATATTACTATCAATGGCAGAAATATTGATGATTATTTTGGTCTTGAAACACTGAAATTAATCGTTCGTCAGCCTTTGCATTTAACAGATACTCTTGATAAATTTGACGTTGTTTGCACTGTTAATGGCGGCGGTGTAACTGGTCAAGCTGGTGCAATTCGTCATGGTATTTCCCGTGCTTTGCTCCAGTATGACGCAGAACTTCGTCCAGCTCTCAAAAGTGCAGGTTTCCTGACTCGTGACCCAAGAATGAAAGAAAGAAAAAAATACGGTCTCAAAGCTGCTCGTCGTGCACCTCAGTTCTCCAAGAGATAAGAAACTGTTTGCGATTATCAAATTTATTAAATATGATACCTCTCTGTTTCGGCAGAGAGGTTATATTTTAAATCTGGAGGAAAATTTATGTTATACGAACTAAAAAGAAATAATTTGAAATTAACAGCTGATTCATTTGGAGCAGAATTACATTCGATTCAGTTGAATCAACTGGAATATCTTTGGCAATGTGGTGATGCGTGGAAAAGATATGCACCAATATTATTTCCATTTATCTGTTCGCCAAAAAACAGAACTTATCAGGCTAATGGCAAAGAATATCAAATGAAAGCCAATCATGGCTTTGCAAGAGATTTAGAATTTGATTTACTTGAAAAAACAGAATGTTCTATTACATTTCAATTAAATTCTAATGCAGAAACGCTTGCACAGTATCCGTATCAATTTCAATTTAAAATTAAATATACTATTTTAGACAATGGTGTAAAAATTGAACATACTGTTCTTAACACAGATAATAAGCCAATTTATTTTTATATTGGCGGACACCCTGCATTTAACTGCCCGTTAGAACCAAATGAAAATTTTACAGATTATATTGTCGAATATGAAACAGAAGAAACTGTCACACGCATGATTAATAATCAGCCTGTCGTATTACTCAAAAACGAAAAGATTCTGCACATAACAAGAGAATTATTTGACTATGACGCAATTATTTTAGCAAATCCAAAATCAAAGAAAATTTCTTTGAAATCTAAAAATTCTTCTCATGAGGTTACAGTTGAATTTCCAGAATCAGAATGCATTGCCGTTTGGTCACCTATGCATGATGACCATGCAAGATTTGTATGCTTAGAGCCGTGGACTTCTGTACCGACAAGTTATGATGATTCAGAATTAGATATTGAAAAAAAAGCACATGCAATTAAATTGGATGCTGGCAATGAATACAACTATTCTTATATTATCACTGTGAAATAAGTTTTATTTTTTAGATAATTATATAAACAGAGAGGAAAAATGATGAATCTGTGTCGCTGTCACCATATTCCTAATATGGGAATTTTTAACATAGGTAATGACTATCAATGGACATATCTTATTGACGGCATTTATGTTATTGATGAAAATGCAAAAAATATTTGTTTTGATGAATATCATTTTCTTTGGTATTTTACAAAATTAGCATGATTTACATTATAAAAAGGCTGACTGGTTAAAAAATCAGTCAGCTTTTTTATACTTTTAATAAATTATTTTCACTTGTTCTATAAATCTTAATTTTAATCCATTTCAATATTAATATCACTTTTGGTAAATAATTTTGCCACCATTTTGATAAATACAATTTATCCATAATTTTTTAATATATTTTCTTGTAATACTAGTAATTAATCTTTATTATTCCCATTCAATTGTTGCTGGTGGTTTTGTTGTCACATCATAGACAACACGATTCACATTTTTTACTTCATTGACAATTCGATTTGCAACAACCGCAAGTGTCTCATATGGAATTTTAGCAAAATCCGCTGTCATGAAATCACTTGTTGTGACAGCTCTTAGTGCAATTGTATAATCATAAGTTCTGCAATCGCCCATGACACCAACAGAACGCATATTTGTTAATACTGCAAAATATTGATTAATATCCCTGTCAAGCCCTGCTTCTGCAATTTCCTGACGGAAAATAAAATCAGCGTCTTGCAAAATGGCAAGTTTTTCATCTGTAATATCACCAATAATTCTAATCGCAAGCCCTGGACCTGGGAACGGCTGTCTCCAAACAAGCACAGGTGATAAGCCTAATTCTGTGCCTAATTTGCGAACTTCATCTTTGAATAACATTCTTAATGGTTCTATAATTTCTTTGAAATCTACATAATCAGGCAAACCGCCAACATTATGATGTGATTTAATCACATCGGCATCACCTAAACCACTTTCAATTACATCAGGATAAATTGTCCCCTGTACTAAATAATCTACTTTGCCAATTTTTTTTGCTTCTTGTTCAAATACACGAATAAATTCTTCGCCGATAATTTTACGTTTTGTTTCAGGGTCAGAAACGCCTTGTAATTTACTCATAAATTGCTGTTTCGCATTCACACGGATAAAATTCATACCAGAATTTTTAAAAGCCTGTTCTACTTCGTCACCCTCATTTTTACGCATGAAACCGTGGTCAACGAAAATACAAGTTAATTGATTGCCAACAGCTTTTGCAAGCAAAGCCGCTGCAACAGAACTGTCTACACCACCAGATAATGCTAATAATACTTTACCATCACCGACTTTAGCACGAATTTCTTCAATTGCAGTTTTCGCATAGCCTGCCATTGTCCAGTCACCAACACAGCCACAAACATTTTTTACAAAGCTGTCAATCATGCCTTGTCCTGCAAATGTATGATTCACTTCAGGGTGAAATTGCACAGCATAAAATTTCTTTTCAGCATTTTCAAATCCAGCAAAAGGACAATCTTGTGTATAAGCTGTTCGGCGAAAACCCTCTGGAAGTTTTGAAACATAATTTGTATGGCTCATCCAAGAAGGAGCTGTTTCAGGCAAATGAATTCCACCAAATAAAATGCTAGAATTATCATAATGTGTGTCAGTTTTGCCATATTCGGAAGTGTCACAAGGCGATACAACGCCCCCTAGTGTATAAGCAATGAGTTGTGCGCCATAGCAAATTCCCAAAATTGGAATATTTAATTCAAAAATTTCTTTTGTAATATGTGGTGAAGTTTCTTCAAAAACGCTGTTAGGCCCTCCTGTAAAAATAATGCCCTTTGGATTTAATTTTTTAATTTCTTCAATCGGGGTTTTATAGCTTTTTACTTCGCAATAAACGCCACATTCACGTACTCTGCGAGCAATAAGCTGGTTATACTGTCCTCCAAAATCAAGAACAATCATTAATTGATGTGCCATAAAAAATATTCTCCTTTTCATTAATTTTTATTAATTTTAAAATAAATTATTTTATTCATGTTGTAATAACAATCTTTCGTCACAGTATTCGCAAGTCAAAGTTGACCCCTTGCCAATAAAACTTTTCGGCAAATAAGTTTCTTGACAAGTAATACAATTTTTATTTTTGCAAGCAATCCCTGTATGCAAATCCCCTGCTAGCAGTTGTGTTTTTACATTACTTTGCAGCATAGTTAAAATTAACGACATACGAATATACATGCCATATTTTGCCTGTTTAAAATACAAAGCTCTTGTATCATCGTCAACTGCAACTTCGATTTCGTCAACACGTGGCAGGGGATGCATGACAATCATATCAGGTCTGGCAAGATTCATTTTTTTTGTTGTCAGAATATACGTGTCTTTTTGAGCAAGATATTCTTCTTCATTGGCAAAACGTTCTCTTTGGATTCTAGTCATATACAGCATATCCAATTTTGGAATTGCTTTTTCCAAACTTTCTGTTTCTTCATAAGTTCCGCCATTTGCTCTGATTTTATCTTTAATATAAGACGGCATTTTTAAAGCTTTGGTAGAAATCATAATAAAATGATTATTTTCATAGCAACTCATAGCTTTACAAAGAGAGTGCACAGTTCTTCCATTTAGTAAGTCCCCGCATAAACCAATTGTTAGCCCTGATAATTTACCTTTTTCCATTTTGAGTGTCATTAAATCTGTTAAAGTTTGCGTTGGGTGCAAATGTCCACCATCTCCAGCATTAATCACAGGACAATCTGAAGTTAATGCCGCTGCTTTTGCTGAACCCATGACAGGATGACGAATCACAAGTACATCGGAATAGCCACTGACAATTTTCGTTGTATCTTTTAAATTTTCACCTTTGGCAACAGAAGAAGTCTGTGGATTGTCAAAGCCGATAATTGTACCGCCTAAACGCAACATTGCTGTCTGGAATGACATTTGTGTTCTTGTAGAGGGTTCATAAAATAACGTTCCCATAATTTTGCCTTTACAGCTATTGGCATAAAGTGCAGGATTTTTAATAATTTCTTCTGCCTGTTTTAATAAACCGTTCCACCATGAAACAGGGTAATCATTCAGGTCAATTAAATGCGGATAATCAGAAAACATAAAATATAATATCCTCCTGTTTTTATTTTCATGAAGCAAATGCATAACTTTCATTTTCAAAATACACAGCATACCAGATTAAAAACATAAACACTGTCCAAATTTTACGGCTATTATCTGCTTTACCGTCTTTATGGTCATTCAGGAGCTGAATTAATTGCTCTGTATGAAAAAATTGCTTGCTTGCATTGCTTTCAAATCTATTTTTTACAATATGATAATATTTCTCTTCTTTGAGCCATACACGAATTGGAACAGGAAAACCTAATTTTTTCTTAGATGCTGTTTTCGCTGTTTCCTGCGGGGTATCTTGTTTCGCAGCTAAACGCATTGCATATTTTGTAATATACGGCGTATGTTCATCTGTAATTTCTTTTCTGGTTACACGGTATCTTGTTGGAATTCTTTCTGCAAGTCGCATGACTTCTTTATCTAAAAAAGGCACTCGCAATTCTAAAGAATGAGCCATACTCATTTTGTCAGCTTTTAGCAAAATATCCCCAGCCATCCACATATGCAAATCTAAATATTGCATTTTTGTTACTTCATCTTGATTGGCAACTCTTTTATAATAATGTGCTGTTAATTCAGTTGGTTCAGGTGCAGTTGTTTTAATTTTTAATAAATTCCTGCGTTCTTCTGGACTAAACATATAAGCATTGCCAATAAATCTTTCTTCTAAATCTTTGCCTTTTCTCACAAAAAAATTTACGCCACGTTTGGCAGGTAATTTCTGTGCAACAGCTCCAACACTTCGTTTCAGACCTCTTGGCAATTTATCATAAGCAGTTGAATTTGGTTCACTGTAAACATTATAGCCACCAAAAATTTCATCTGCTCCCTCGCCAGATAATACAACTTTTAATTGCTTAGAAGCCAAACCACAGACAAAATATAATGCAATTGCTGCAGGGTCTGCTAAGGGTTCATCCATCTGATACTGAATATGCTTTAATTCTCCCCAATATTCTTGAGGTTCAATCACTTTTGAATAATTTTTCTTGCCAATTGCTTTAGAAAAATTTTTTGCCCAGCCGATTTCATTATATGTTTCATCTTTGCCGAAACCAACAGTAAATGTTTTATCTACATCAGCAATTGCCGCAACATAACTAGAATCAACGCCACTGGACAAAAAAGAACCTACTTCTACATCGGCAATTTTATGAGCTTGTACAGATTCATGAAAAACTTTAGAAATTTCTTTTACCCATTGTTCTAAGCTGGGTTTCTCATCTGCTTGAAAATGCACATCCCAATATCTTTGAATTTTTAATTCATTATTTTGATAAATAAAATAATGTGCTGGCTGTAGTTTATATACATGTTTGAAAAAAGTTTCGTCCATTGCTGAATACTGGAATGTTAAATATTCTTCTAATGCCGAAGTATTTAATTCTTTTTTAAAAGCAGGGTGTTTTAAAAAAGCCTTAATTTCAGAACCAAATAATAATATATCGCCCATTTTGGCATAATATAACGGCTTAATCCCGAAAAAATCCCTTGCACCAAATAGGGATTTATTTTTCTTGTCCCAAATCACAAATGCAAACATGCCACGCAATTTTTCAAGCATTTTCGTTCCATAAGCTTGATAGCTATAAATTAATACTTCTGAATCTGTTTGTGTTTGAAATTGATAGCCTTGTTGTTCAAGCTCTGTTCTAAGTTCTCTGAAATTATAAATCTCGCCGTTGAAAACTAATACAAGATTTCCGTCCTGACTATATAACGGCTGATTTCCCTGTTCTGAAACGTCAATAATGCTTAATCTTCGGTGTCCAAGTGCAATATCAGAATCAACATATTTACCACCTGCGTCAGGTCCTCTGTGTCGGATAGTATCCATCATGTTTTCAATAACTTGATTTGCATTGTCAATCTTGTTCGTAAATCCTACAAAACCACACATAAAAAAGCCTCCTATCAGCTTGATTCTAAAATAACTAGTTTATCAGGCTCTTACTTTCAATTATTATTATACTATAGAATCTGGAAATTTGCAACATTTTTTTAAGAATTTATAAAAAACTTAGAAAAATACTTGCAAAATCGCTAACTTTGGGTTATAATATTAATAAAGCAAATAAAAAACATGGAGGTATATATCAATCATGGCAAAGAAAAAAAAGAAACATGGGAAAATTGAAAGCAAAAAAGCAAAACCGTTTTTGCAATTTAAGCTAGGTGTATTATTAATTTTAATTATACTATCATTTTTAGCAGTATTTGCATTATATATGCTCAATGCAACATCACAGGAAGATTATTGGGAAACGGAAATTTTAAGCAGTCTGGAAAATAATTCCAGTCGCAATGAAAAATCAGCTAGTAAAAATAAAGTTTCCGTGACAAATCCTGTTCCCGCATCTGACCGTGTAGATGAAACCCGCATGTCAGAATGTGCATTTATTGGTGATGTATCTTCTTTGACGGCTTATTATGATACAAAAACAAGTCTTGTATTTACAGATGATGTTACAAGCATGTCAGAAAGCCGTATGGAAAGTATCAGCAGAAATATTTCTAATGCAAAAGCTGTTTATCTCTGGTATGATACACCTGATAATGCAGAAGAAACTTTAACAGCATTACAAAATTTAGTAACTAGTATACATCAAGAAAATTCTAATATGCCGATTTATATTTTAACCGCACTACCAAAAGAAACTTTAGAACAATCTGAACAAGCAGATACTTGGAACACAGCATTATTTTCCCTTGCAGATGAAATCGGCTTACATTATGTAGATATTAGCACTTTGCTAAAAACAAATGATGGTGTATTATCAGCTTCTTATTTAGACGAAGATATATTATATAAAAATATTGGCGAAACGATTTTAACACATATTGATGATAAATAAATAATATGATAAAAAAGCCTTGCTTTGTTAGCAGGGCTTTTTGAATTTTTTTATATTTTTATTTTTGAGACATCTATTTCACCATTGATTAATTTTGACAAGAGCAAATCACGCAATGCGGAAAGCTTTTGATTTTCAACTTCATTAATTTTTATCATTTCATCTATTGGTGATACTACTTTTTCAAATTTTTCAACAATTTTATATGGGGGGATTATAATTGATAAATCTTTTAATGATTTTTGATTAATAGCACCAAAAACAGTCCCTTGACTATTGAATATATCTAATTGAGATTTTATATTCAATAAAGTATAAAATAGAAAAGATTGATTATTATTTTTGGAGCGAATACTTGCAAGACCACGTCCAATACAACATTTTTGATTTGTAATATTTAAATCACCAACTGGCGCACGTACACTTATGAGAATATCTCCACTTTGAGCTACTTTTTTAGGTTCAGTTGTGTAAACTCTTACAGTTGGAAATCTATTTCCAAAATCAGTTTTTCCTTGAAAAAATATTGTTCCTATACCTTCGTTATTATAGCTTGTTCCTTTTGGAGATTGCCCCATTGTAATATTTGCAATATCTGATAAAATCCCATTTGGTTTATAATTAATAAACCAAGATTTAAAAATAGCCTGTGCCTGTTGTTCTAAGTTTTGATTTATCTTGTTATTTAATTCTATTTTGTCATCAATTGCAGACAAAATAATAGCTATTTTGTGCTGTTCTGAAATATCTACTGGCACAGATACTTTGATAGATTTCATAGTATTTCCTGATACTTCTTTAAAAGTTGTACCACTTCCCATATGTTCAATATTTTGTTTATGAAATTTCAATAAATAATACAAAAACAAAAAATCAGTATTAGCATTTGGAATCACACTTTTAAATCCCTGATTGGTACACAGTTCTGTTCCTGCAATCGCTAGATAACCAATGGGCGCACGTGATGAAAAAAGAATTGTATTTTTTGGTAGCATTTTTGCAGAACAACTTTTTAAACCTATTTTTGTAATATTACGCTCACCGTGATAAATATACCTGTCATGAAATTTTGATAAATCTTTTGGAGTAATCCAAGAAATCGTGCCGTTTTCATAATTTTCAGATTTTTTCGTTGATGGTGTTGCACCACCAACAACTTCGCCTAAATCTGCTATTGTACATTCTTTCCATTCAGATTTCATAACATCATAAACTTTCTGAAATTAGGAAAATTTCGGCTCACAAGTTAAATTAATTCCCAAGCGTTTAAAAATTCTCTCATCAACGGCTGACAAAATCACAGTAGAATGCACTTCACAGCCCCAAAGTTTAGAAATTTGATTCATGGCTTTTTTTGCATTTTCGTCCGTTGTTGCACAGATTGACAAAGCTAATAACGTTTCATCTGTATGTAATCTGGGATTTTGATTGCCCAAATGCTGAATTTTTAAATTCTGAATTGGCTCAATCACATGTGGTGACATCAGCAAAATACTATCATCTAGTTCTGCAAAATGTTTTAATGCGTTTAATAATAATGCAGAACATGCACCTAATAATTCTGAAGTTTTTCCAGTTAAAATTGTTCCGTCGGGTAATTCCATAGCTGTGGCTGGTTCACCTGTTTCAATTTCTTTTGCAAGAGCATGTGCAATCACATGTCTATTTTCGGGTTTAATTTTTGCCTGTTGCATGAGTAATTCTAATTTATAAATTTCATCATCTGTAGAAATCCCTTTACGGCGACCACATAAAGCTGTATAATATCTTCTGATAATTTCTTGTTTCGATGCTTCACAAACAACTTCATTATCAATAATGCAATTACCAGCCATATTCACGCCCATATCTGTGGGAGATTTATACGGCGATTCTCCAAGAATATTTTCAAACATAGCATTTAACACAGGGAAAATTTCAATATCTCTGTTATAATTTACAGTTGTTTTTCCGTAAGCCTCTAAATGAAACGAATCAATCATATTGACATCATTCAAATCAGAAGTTGCCGCTTCATAAGCGATATTAACGGGATGTCTTAACGGAATATTCCAGATTGGGAATGTCTCAAATTTTGCATAGCCAGCGTTAATGCCTCTTTGATGTTCATGATAAAGCTGAGATAAACAGGTTGCCATTTTGCCACTCCCTGGACCAGGTGCTGTCACAACAACTAATTTTCTGGAAGTCTGAATATAATCATTTTTACCATAGCCATCTTTGCTAATAATATATTTTAAATCTGATGGATAGCCTTTAATATGATAATGATGATAAACTTTTAAACCAAGTGATTCTAATCTATTTTGAAATGCATTAATTGCTGGTTGATTTTCATATTGCGTTAAAACAACACTACTAACATATAAGCCAATTTTTGTAAAAATCTGAAATAATCTAATGACATCGGCATCATAAGTAATCCCCAAATCACCACGAACTTTATTTTTTTCAATATCTCCAGAATTAATGACGATAATAATTTCTGCTTCGTTTTTGAGTTGCAATAGCATTTGCAATTTACTATCAGGTTTAAACCCTGGTAACACACGTGACGCATGGTAATCATCAAATAATTTGCCACCAAATTCTAAATAAAGCTTGTCTCCAAAATGTGCAATTCTCTCACGAATATGAGCAGATTGCATTTTTAAATATTTTTCATTATCAAAACCAATTTTTTCTGAACGCATAATCAAAAAATCCCTTCTATTAAAATTACCTTTCTAATCATAGCATAAAATTTATAAAATTGCAAGAGAAAACCCAAAAAATCATGAAATATTTTTTATATTGACATTTTTTTAATAATATGCTATAATAAATTAAATTCTTTTAAAACAGGAGGTTAATTATTAAATATGATTACAGGAATTCATCATATTTCCATGAAATGCAGAAATGATGCAGAATATCAAAAAGCAAAGCATTTTTATACAGAAATACTAAAACTTGATATTATTAAAGAATGTGATGCATGTCTATTATTAAATACTGGAGCTGGTATTGTTGAAATATTTAAAAATAGCGAAGAAACATTTCAAAAAGGCATTATAAATCATTATGCTTTTGCGGTAGATGATACAGATACTTATGCAGAGCTGGTCAAATCAGCGGGATATGAAGTATTCGTTGCACCAAAAAATGTGTTAATTGGCGGTGATTCAGCATATCCAGCAAGAATTGCATTTTGTAAAGGTCCACTTGGTGAAGAAATTGAATTTTTCTGCCAAAAATGGTAAATTATCCCCACTTGTGAACAAAAAGCAAGTGGGGAATGATTTTAATTATTTTATGATTTATGATTAAGAGATGCACGAATAAAATCTGCAAATAATTTTTGTGGGCGATTCGGACGGGATTTAAACTCAGGGTGGAACTGTACACCAATAAACCAAGGATGTTCTGGACGTTCTACAATTTCAACAAGTTTATTATCAGGAGATAATCCTGCAATCTGCAAACCTGTTGCAAGTAATTCCTGACGATAAGCATTGTTAAATTCCCATCTATGACGATGACGTTCATAAATTAATGCTTCATTATAAATTTCATAAGCAAGTGTATTTTCAACTAATTTACATGGATATAAGCCTAAACGCATAGTACCACCTTTTTCTGTAATATCTTTCTGGTCGTCCATAATATCAATTACATTCTGTGAACCATTTGGCTGAAATTCAGAAGAATTTGCTTCTTTCAGTCCAGCAAGATTTCTGGCAGTTTCGATTACCATCATTTGCATACCAAGACAAATCCCAAATGCTGGAATTAAATTTTCTCTTGCATAACGAATCGCTTCAATCATGCCTTCAATGCCTCTGTCACCAAATCCCCCTGGAATAATAATGCCATTACAAGGGCTTAACATTTCTTCTACAGTTTCAGATGTAATTTTTTCAGAATCCAGCCATAAAATTTCAACTTGTGTATCGTTTACAATTCCGCCATGTCTGAGAGCCTCTGCAACAGATAAATAAGCATCCTGTAATGCAACATATTTTCCAACAAGTCCGATTATTATTTTTTTAGTTGCCTGATTCTGTCGTTCTGTCATTGCAATCCAATCCGCTAAATCTGGACCTCTGTTAATTAACCCCAAATGATAACATACTTCTTTGGCAAGACCCTGTTTTTCTAACATCATAGGCACTTCATACAAAGACGGAGCTGTCATATTCTGAATAATATCTGCTTTTCTGACATTGCAGAATAAAGCAATTTTTTCTGCAACTTCCTGCGGAATTTCCTGTTCCGTACGGCACACAATAATATTAGGCTGAATTCCAATTGATAATAATTCTTTTACAGAATGCTGTGTTGGTTTAGATTTTAACTCATTAGAACCAGCAATAAAAGGCAACAATGTAACATGAATATACATTGCATTTTCTCTGCCGACTTCACCGACAAATTGACGAATTGCTTCTAAAAAAGGCGTACTTTCAATATCGCCGACAGTACCACCAATTTCTGTGATTACAATATCTGCATTGCTATTTTTGCCAACACGATAAATTTTTTCTTTAATTTCATTTGTAATATGCGGAATCACCTGCACTGTACCGCCTAAATAATCTCCACGGCGTTCTTTATTAAGTACAGTCCAATAGATTTTTCCTGTCGTTGCATTATTATTCACAGACAAATTTTCATCAATAAATCTTTCATAATGCCCTAAATCTAAATCTGTTTCTCCACCGTCTTCTGTTACAAAAACTTCTCCATGTTGATAAGGGCTCATTGTTCCAGGGTCTACGTTAATATAGGGGTCTAATTTCAAAATAGTAATTTTATACCCTCTTGCTTTTAACAATCTTCCTAGAGATGCGGCTGTAATGCCTTTGCCCAGACCTGACACAACACCTCCTGTTACAAATACATATTTTGTTACATGTTCTTCCATTAAAAAAACCTCCGTAATATCATAAAAAAGCAAGCCTCATTCAACTTGTTTCACAAAAACAAGCTGAATGAGGCGTCATTGCCTTATTTTTTTATTTTTAATAAATTTGCTGATGTCTTTTCAGGAATACCACCAGTCATATAAAAATTTTTCATCAGTGCCAAAGAACAGCCAGCAAGAAAATCTGTTTTATCTTCAATACTACTGCAAACAATTTTTTCTGCAACATCATCTCCAGCAAATTGTTTTACATAGTGTTTAAAATTTGCAAATCCTTTTTCTGTCAATCCAAAATGATGTAATATCACATGTTGTGCCTGAAAACAGCAAACTAAATTATGCAATAATACGCTCCAGTCCTGCATGATTTCACGGACAACTTCTTCACAGCGAACATCACCCGCAGAACTTGCCTGATACATTTGTTCTAGTGTCACATGTTGAATATAGCCATCTGTTGCGGAATATAAAAAAGGTGTTCGTTCTTTGCTATAGACTTCTGCAATACGTGCTTGCATAGCCTGTACAGACAATTGTGCCCGAACTGACCCTGCTGGATAACTGTCTTGTTGTCTGCCATTCGGACGAATAATACAACGTTCTGTTAAATAACTATAAGTCAAATAATCCTGTTCTGATTTTTCAGGTCGAAGTACTGCAATATGAATATGACTTCCCATATGCACATAAACCTGATTAAAATTAAACATATCATTTCTCTGTAAATCTACATTGGCAAGAGCCTGTAGCCAAACAGCATTGCCACAAAATACGGGTGGCATTTGTGGAAAATCAGACAATGATTTTGTTAACTCTGAAAAATCCAGAATGCCGTTTTTATAAAATACACGCATTCGACCAATCATAATTGGCATTACACCAACACCGATACCAAGCACATTTTCTTTTGTCAAACAGCTATTACTCATCATACGTTCTGTTGCAGAAATAATAAACTGTATAATTTCTTTACGGCTTGTGTGGTCATTACATGGCATACTAGATTTATCTAAAATTTCCATATGCATAGTACACAAACCAACAGTAATTTCCTGTTCGCTAATAATAGCACCAAGAACAAATTTATAATTTGCATTAATATCAAGCAAAATTTTTTTTCGTCCTTTTGGAAGTTTATTATCTGGTCGTATTTGATAAGGTGCTTCACCAATTTCTAATAATAATCCTTCTGCAATCATTGTATTTGTAAGTTGTGTAATAGATGCACGAGTAATTTGCAACTGATGTGACAAATCCACTCTGGAAATAGGTCCTGTTTCCCATATCGCACGAAGAACTTGCATTCTATTAATTCTTTTTAAATCTAACTTACTGATTCCACTCAGCATAGAATTGCTCCTTCCTGTATCATTTTACTATCTCTAGTATTATAACATAAATTAAAAAAAAAAGCAAGACTGAATTTATATGATTTTACTCACAATCCTGAATTAATTTTAGACAGAAAATCCAATTTGGTAAATAATTTGCCCATTCCGCTATAGAATGGGCAGAAACCATTTTATTTTCAATCTTTCTTTTTCTTAGCAGTAATAATTGCAACTGCTACTAATGCTGCCGCAATGATACCAATTAAGGCTATTTTAATAATATTATCGCCTGTTTTGGGTGATGCTTCTACATCATTATTTTTAGAATTACTGGTTGTATTTTTTACTGTAGTAGTAGTAGATTTTGCTGTTGCCGTAGTTGTCTTGATTGTTGTTGTTGTTGTTACAGTCGTTGTTGTAATATCAGCATCTTGCATACCATTCATGTAAACTGTTCGTTCAGCACTCCATGGGCTATAAACTCTTTCTCCGTCTACAAGTTTAAATGCTCTGACTTTAATAGTTTCTTTATACTGTCTGGTAGAATCACCTGTTTGATAAGAAGTACCTTTTACATCAAACGTGTAAGAAGTTGGTATATCTTCTTGTCCTTTGTTAATTTCTGTTCTGTAAACCTGATAACCATCTGCACCATCTACAGCATCCCATGAAATGACTGCTACGTCACCATTACCAAATTCTTCTCCATCAGGGGAAGTTACTTTAAAATTACCAATCTCTGGAGCTTTTAAATCAGCAGAAATCACCTCATTAGAAGTTGTTGCAGTTGTTACAATTGTTGCAGTTGTTGCCACTGTAGAACTGACTGGCGCTGTTGTGATGTCTAAATCAGAATCACCAGAATTATTTGATACTGTAGTTGTTTCTACAATAGACTCATCTGGTGCATTTGTAGGAGCGTCTGTTAATTCTGCCTCTGTAGTAGCTTCTGTTGTAACAACAGCAGCTGTTGTAGCAAGCACTTGTTCTGTTGTAATCACAGTAGCAGGCGCTTCTGTCGAATCAACAACTTCAGTTTCATTCGCATTGGTTTCAATTTCTTCTGCATTTGCTATTATTGCCTGCATACTGCTAAGCATGGTAATTGCTATCATAGCAGATAAAATTTTTCTATGTTTCATGCTCTAATCCTCCTTGTTTAAATAATACTTGCATATTAGTATTATATCAAATCAGCCTGAAAAGTACAAGGCTTTTTTTCTTAAACTTTGTTTAAGATTTAAAAAATCTACAATTTGCATAAAATTATATGCGTTTTTTTTACAGATTTCATAGTAGATGTTTGTCACATTTTGACCGATAATTCGTATATAATCATCATCAAAGGCATTGTTAAGACTGAAAACAACGTTGTCACGCCAAATAATTCTGACGCATATGTCGCATTTCTGTGATAATTCAAACATTGCATAGTACAAATCGCCGCACTAGGTGCAGACATGGCTGCAAGCACTGTCATTTCAATGACTTTATCAAATGAAAATAACATAAATATGCCTATGATTAGCGCTGGAATCAATAAAAGCTTAATAAAACAAATATAAAATACTCTTGTTTTTTGAAATACATGTAATAAATCTGTCTGAATAATTGTTGCACCTGCAACTAGCATGGCAAGTGGCGTGTTTAAATTTCCGATTGATTCCAACGTTTCTGTCAAAATTTCTGGTATTGTTATCTGTACAAAGAAAAATACCATACCTAATACAATTGCAATAATGGCAGGAGAACGCAACACTTTGCCTAATGATTTCAAAGATTTTTCACCCGACATTTGCATCACACCATGTGACCAGACAAGTGCATTAAATACTGTCAGAAACGCTGTTAAATAAAAAACGCCTTCATAATCAAACATAGATTTTACTAACGGAATGCCCATAAATCCGCAGTTAGAATAAATACAAGAAAATCGTTCTATTGCAGTTTCTCTGTCATCTTTTTGCCGGATACAACTATAAGAAATTGCAATTGCTATCACATAAGCAACAACAGATAAGAAAAACGTCCAGCCTAAATTTTTTACTAATTCTGGCTGAAATTCTCTTTGATAAGCCATGAAAATAACAACGGGATTAATAATTTTAAGTACCAGTGCAGAAATCTGATTGACAGTTTCTTTGGATAATAATTTTAATTTAAAACACCCTGCACCAACAAGAATTAATAAAAACATGCTAATTGCCTGATGTAATACAATTTGTGCCATAATTTTCATCTCCTGTTATTATCATAGCACAATATACTACAAAATGCAATGCAAACTAGCTATTTTTAGAAATTCTGACAGATTTTTTGCAAGATAATAAAAATTATTCGTAAATACTCCCTACATAGAAAAGCGTTGCGATAAAATCCCAATTTATATTATTAGGTATTTCTTGATTAGTGTTTTTATAATAGCCTTCCATATCCTCTACCCAAGAACTCACAGATTCTAAATATTCCTGAATAGATATATTTTCTATATTTTTTCCAAAAAGTTCCATAAATTGCAAAAAATCTTTCTTGTTTTTAATATTTCCTAATAATTTAACATATTCCATGAAATATTCATCTCCTTAAATTAAAAAATAAAATCTCATACTTCTTTTTTATTTTAGTAATCTGCCAGAAAATCAAAAAATTTTAAATCGTAGATTGTGATATATTTCTGAAATGGTATTCTTAATGATTCAGAATTTCTATGAATATCACCTAGAAAATCCCATTTACAGGAATTTATCCTGTTAATTGCATTAATATCCATGTTATCGCCTGCTGTATGATATATTACAAACATTGTTTCGTTAATATCTTTTGTAATAATCTCTTGTGGCGTTTTTCCATACAGCTCCACTGTATAACATTTATCAGTGTAAAAACCGTTTTCGTCTCCAATACAAAGCCAAAGTCCACCATCTGTAGAACCTGATGAAATTTGCTTCACGATGAAATATGGTTTATTAGAACTAAAATTAACTGGATTCAATGCAATTTTTATTGGCGTGAAAATGGAACAAATAATTATGATAAAAATAAATAACAAAATTTTTGAGATAATTTTTATTGATTTTTTTGTTTTATTTTTTATATATAGCATAAAATTCACCTTTTTCAGAGATAGTTTTGCGATAATCAAGTTTCATTTTTCTAAAATTTTTTATATTAGACCAAGTTAAAAAGATAAATACTAACCCGATAATAATAAAATAAACAAAGCTAGCAATCTCATTTTGCTTTTGTGCGATAATTATCACAAAAACACAAAAAATAGACCAGCAAGAATATCTTGGAATTTCTTGTTTGGCAAATTTTTCTGTCATTTGGTAACGACAGTTTTTTAAATGATATAATATATTATCATCAATATCTATTAATCTATAAATATAACCACTGAATTTTTCGCAATAAAATCTTTCATATGTTACATGATTTTCAAGTAAATATTTTTCTATATGTTCTGTTTCTATAATTAATTTTTTAGACCTGTCAAACCAAAGTTTACTTTCATATGCAAATTCAGGAATTAAGACAAAATAATTTATATTTCTTTTTGGGAGCTGTTTTTTAAAATAAAATCTATTTTTATTATCTATTTTTTTTAATGTAAAGCTATTTTCATGCATATGATTTAGTTCCTGTTCCAGAAATAATAAATTATAAGCATTAGGCTTTTTATATTTTTTAATCAAATCATAATTTAATATAATTATCCCCCCTATTGTTTAACAAATTTTCATGTCCTGTGAGATAATCCAAACTAGTATGAAAGATATCTGCAATATCTACTAATATTTCGGCAGGCATCGCATGAATACCACGTTCATAATTTGCATAAGTTCTTCTGCTAATGCCAAGCAGTTTTGACATTTCTTCTTGTGTAAGACGTGCTTGTTTCCGAAAAGTTTTAATTCTGACATGCATATATTGTCTGGTTTTTAAATATTCTTTTGCCATAAAATTTTCCTCCTCTTTGTGACAGAAATAGTTCCTTTACTAATAAGACACAAATTTCGGGAAAATATCAACACTTTTTTTAAAAATCTTCTAAATTTTGTATATATGCATAAAAAAATAAAATTATTTTTATATAAAATATACAAAAAAGAGCAGATATCACATCTACTCTTTTTTATTTTGATGTTTTGAGATTAACCAAAATAGCGTTTTAATAAGCCTTCAAACGCTTTGCCATGACGTGCTTCATCTTTTGCCATTTCATGTACAGTGTCATGAATTGCATCTAAATTTAATTCTTTTGCACGTTTTGCAAGTTGCAATTTGCCATCAGTTGCACCATGTTCAGCTGCAACACGCTTTTCAAGATTTTCCTTTGTAGAAGAAGAAACAACTTCACCAAGCAATTCTGCAAATTTTGCAGCATGTTCTGCTTCTTCATAAGCAGCTTTTTCCCAGTACAGACCAATTTCAGGATAACCTTCACGGAATGCGACTCTTGCCATTGCAAGATACATGCCAACTTCGGTACATTCTCCATTGAAATTTGCATGCAGACCATCTAAAATTTCTTGGTCAGTGACAGATTTTGCAATGCCGACTTCATGTTCGCAAGCAAATACAAGCTTTTCGTCAGATTCTTTTGCGATGAATTTTTCGCCAGCTACACCACATTGCGGACATTTTTCTGGTGGTTCTTCGCCCTCATGAACGTAACCACATACAGGACATACATAAGTCTTCATAAAAATCAAAACTCCTTATTTAAGTAAATTTATAACAGGATAAGCCCTGTTACAAATTTATTATAGCATGAAATTTAATGCTTGTCAAGAAGTTATGCAAATTTAATTAATTAAATATATAACTATATTCACTCTTATGCAAATTATATAAAAAAATAACTATAATTTGTTAAAAACGTCAATTGTATTTTAGTAAAATTTCTGTTATAATTTACAGTAAAATACAGTTATATTTCTAATAACTGAATTGATTTTGAAAGGGGAAATTTTTTAAATGAAGATGCGAGCAATGAAAACTTGTCTGGCAGTAATTTTAGCTATGGCAACAATGGCTGGTACAGTTAGTGCGACAATGGCACAAGCAGTTACAACGCTTCCAGCTAATAGCATTATTGCAACAGCAAGTGAAAACAGTGTGAAATTTACTGCACAAGATGGTTATACAGAGGGTGCCTATGCAGAATGGACAGCTGTTACCAATGCAACAGGCTATAATGCCTATGTAGATGGCACACAGATTGATTCTATGTTAATTCGCCAATATCCAGATTGTTTCCGTGTAGATGCAGTTGGATTAAAAGCAGGTTCTCATACGATTAAAGTTGTGCCAATTATTGATGGTAAAGAAGATGCATCTAAAGCAGGTGAAACAAAAATCACTTCCACAGCAAATGACCGTTCTGGATTTGGTTTTGTTAATGGCACATCTTCTGGTGCTTATAACGATGACGGAACATTAAAAGAAAATGCAACTGTTATTTATGTAACAGAAGCAACAAAAGATACTGTAACAGTAACATTGCCTGATAAAAAAGGCAAGGACACAGAATTAGTTGGTGTGCAAAATATTATTTTAGGGCTAAAAAGTAATGAGAAAGTAGGACCTGTTGTAATCAGATTTATTGGTAATATTACTGACCCTGAAGTTTTGACAAAAGGCGATTTATATGTTGATGGTGCTACTTGTGGTTTAACACTTGAAGGTATCGGCAAAGATACAACAATAAATGGATTCGGAATTGTCATGAAAGGCAGCTCTAATGTCGAAGTTAGAAATGTTGCTTTTATGAACTGTAACAGCAGTGAAGGCGATAATTGCGGATTGCAACAAGATAATGACCATGTATGGGTACATCACTGCGATTTCTACTATGGTGATGCTGGCTCTGATGCTGACCAAGTAAAAGGTGATGGTGCATTAGATACGAAAAAATCTACTTATGTAACACATTCTTATAATCATTTCTATGACAACGGCAAATGTAATTTACAAGGCATGAAATCAGAAACGACAGAAAATTATGTTACATATCATCATAACTGGTATGACCATTCTGATTCACGTCACCCAAGAATCAGAACTTGCACTGTGCATATTTATAATAACTATTATGACGGCAATGCAAAATATGGTGTTGGTGTCACTTTAGGTGCATCTGCATTTGTAGAAAATAATTATTTCAGAAATTGTAAATATCCTATGCTTAGCTCTATGCAGGGATCTGATATTGCTTATGGAACAGGGACATTCTCTGGTGAAAATGGTGGTATTATCAAGTCATTTGGTAATTTCATGACTGGACAGAAAGATTATGTGACTTATCAAAGCAATAACACAGAATTTGATGCCTATGAGGCAAGTTCCAGAGATGAAAAAGTGCCATCTTCTGTTACGGCTAAACAGGGCGGTAGTAGTTATAATAATTTTGATACAGCAGATACTATGTATAGCTATACACCAGATAAAACAGAAGATGTTCCTGCAATTGTAACAGCAAATGCTGGACGTGTGCAAGGCGGTGACTTGCAATGGCAATTTGATAATTCTGTAGATGATGAAAGCTATGCAGTGAATCAAGCGTTAAAAGATGCATTAGTTGCTTACAAAGATAGAATTGTTGCAATTGGCAGTGGATTTACAGATTCTACAGACCCGAATGCAACAGAACCGACACAAGCTACCAAACCAACAGAAGAAACAAAGCCAACAGATAAAACTGAACCAACAACACCTACACAACCAACTGTAACCCCTGGAGATGTAAGCTATACACAAGTAATTTATGCATCACCTGATGGCACAGGCTCTGGTAAAACTGTAGCAGAACCAACAAGCGTAGTAAATGCAATTCAAAATGTCCCTGCTGGTGGTATTGTATATTTGTTAGAGGGTACTTATAATTTCAGTGAAACGATTTTAATTGACCAGAATAATTCTGGTGAAGTAGGTAAATATAAAACAGTTTGTGCGTATAATAATGCAAAAGTTGTATTTGATTTTTCTGCTATGAAAACAGATAATGCCAACAGAGGAATTATATTAGATGGTTCTTACTGGCATTTCTATGGCTTTGAAATTACCAAAGCTGGTGATAATGGCATGCTTTTATCTGGTAATAATAATATCATTGAAATGATGGTATTTAGTGCAAATCAGGATACAGGTCTGCAAATTTCACGTTATAGAACAGATGCCGCAACAATTGCAGATTGGCCATCTAATAATATTATTAAAAACTGCACAGCAAAAAATAACTGTGATGATGAAACTATGGAAAATGCGGACGGTTTCGCAGCAAAATTAACTTGCGGTGAAGGTAATGTTTTTGACGGCTGTATCTCTTATAATAACTCTGATGACGGCTGGGATTTATATGCAAAATCAGAAACTGGTCCGATTGGTATCGTTACACTCAAGAATTGCATTGCATTTAGAAACGGTTTCACAGAAGATGGCAGAGGCTATGGCGATTGTGATGGCAATGGCTTTAAACTTGGCGGGGGCGGTGTTGGTTCAGCACATGTTGTAGAAAACTGCCTTGCATTTGAAAATTTAAACTGTGGCTTTACGGATAATAATAATCCGAAACTTGGTAGTCTGAAAAATTGTACAGCCTATAATAATGGCATTGGCGGTAATGGCAAAGCGAATTATATGGTTTATCGTTGTACAGATACTGTGACCAAATTTGATAATTTAATGACTTATATTAATACAGATAAAGTTTCTAAGACAAATGCAAAAGGTATAAAGATTTCTAACGATAAATTTGTTGGTGAAATGACAAATTCTGTATATTATAACAGCAAGTATTATTTTGCTAAGAGTGAAACAATGACCAATGGTGCAAAACTAGGTGATGTCATTACACCTGCGGATTCTGATTTCATGACGTTAAGTGTTCCTGAAATGGGAACAGATTTCCATACTGCATGGAGAAATGCAGACGGTTCTCCAAAACCTGCTGGTTTTGCAGAAACACCATCTGATGGCACTTATGCAGCATTAGGTTATCATATGGCAAGTGGTATGACACAGACAGCAACACCTGCAATTTCATTTGATGCAACAACAGACCCTATTGAACCAAAACCTGAGGAGACAAAGCCCGAAGAAACAAAGCCCGAAGAAACAAAGCCCGAAGAAACAAAGCCTGAAGAAACAAAGCCTGAGGAAACAACACCTGAGGAAACAACAACAAGAAATGTTGTTTGGGGCGATGCGAATGTAGATGGTCAGGTTGATATTTTAGATATTATTACAATGAATAAGACAATTCTTAGTCAAAGAACTTTGGAATCACAGGGATTCTTAAATGCTGACGTTGACCAGAATAAGAAAGTAGAGCCTGCAGACTCTTTGAATGTTATGAAACTGGTTGTTAAGTTATTATCAGAATCTGATTTCCCAATTCAGTAATTTTCAAATAATAGTTGCAAATACAGTCCCTATTGCAAATAGGGGCTGTTTTTTATAACATAATAAAAAAGCTATGACATAATGCCATAGCCTGTATTATTAAAATAAATTAATTTTTACCACGTTTTTTTGCTTCCATTTTTGCAAGCTTTTTCCTTTCTTTTGCCTGTTTCAGCATTTCAGCTTTAGAAAGTGTTGCGGTTTCTTGGGGACTTGATGGGATTCCCGTTTCATCGTCCATAAAATTTGCAAGCCGATTCTTGAACGTTGAGCTTTCGGGATTTTTTGCAACAGGTGGTGTGGAATAATAGCTTGATTGCTGTTGTGGCTGTCCATAATAATTAGAAACAGCTTGACTGTTTGTTGATGATTGATTTAAATATACGCTTTGCTGAGGTTGCAGGTAAAGGCTTTGTTGTCCTTGCGGTTGCATGTAGATGCTTTGTTGCCCTTGTGGTTGATTATAATAATAAGAATTAGGCTGTGGTGGTTGCTGATATTGTGGATAATAATAAGAATTCGGCATACCTGTTTGTTGTTGATAAGGTGATTGCTGATATTGTGGTTGCTGATAAGGCTGTTGTTGATAAACAGATTGTTGTTGCATAATATTAGGTGCAGGTGTTTGCATGGTAGGCGGAGCATAAAACGGATTATCCTGATTTGCAGTAGGTTTTTCTTCAAATTCGTTTTGTTCTTCAGGTTCTTGTGGAACTTCTGCCGCTTCAAAACCGAAATCATCGCCTTCTGTGGCAAAACCAAGGAAATCATTCGCAGAAGGAAGTGGATTTTTAGAAGATTTATTTATTGTAGGCGGAGGTGAAACTGGTTCAGAAACAGTTGCAAATCCTGTTAGCGGAGCTGATTTATTTTCATGTGTAGTTATATTTACATCTGTATCTGTTGTATTTATATCAGAAGTAAATAATTCTGATGCTTTTGAAACTTGATTTGGAGATACATAAATTTCTGTATCTCTGTTATCAGGATTTGTATCACAAAGCAGTTTCACACATTCTGGACAAGGTTGGCTGACTTCTTTACTGTTAAAAGAAATTGTGATCAGCTTTTCTACTGTAATTTCACCAGCTGCAATCATTGTCATGATAGCGTTGAATTCTGGACATGCACGCATAATTTTTCCGTCACTGATTTTCACACTTGTAATACCAGCATAAACAGTCTGTTTATCTGTTGTTAATACACAAAGTTCAGAATCACTTCCAGAAACAAGTTGCGGTTCAATGTTTTTAATATCATTCATTAGTTTTATCGCTTGATTATAAAAATCTTTTGATTCCATGAAATTACCTGCCTTTCTTAATGCTGACATGATAGTCAGGCTTTTTTTCAGAAAGCCTGACTTGATGGAACTACTATCAGCAAATATGATATTATTCTTCTACAGCAATATTGGGATTTCTGCGGAGCTGATTTTTTAATCTTTGTTTGGCAAGTTTTGCCTGATGTTCAGCTTTTCGCATTTCTGCACGGGCTTTATTTTTTTCAACCTGATGTTTCAGTGCTTCTGCTCCTTCAGCGACAAGTGTTTTATTAAACAAGCAAGACAATGAAATATCGTCCTGTGTGCCGAAATTTGTTCTTTTGGTTAAATTTCTAATAATTACCCTGTCAAAATCAGGCATTTGTTCTAAATGACTTGCAATAATTGTGTGATAATCCAGAAAATCATCTTCACTTCTGAACGAAGTAAATAATCCATCTGTAGATACAAATACTGCCATAGGATTATCTATCAGATAAAAACTATGAAACATGTCAATTGCATTTGAATTACACATAGAAGCTGTCAAATTTGCTGGTGCAGATTCATCATCAGCAATGGGCATTTCTGCCTCACCGTCTTCATCAATCAAAACAAGACTTCCATCGCCAATTTGCATACCAAAAACATAATCTTTGCCCATTACAACTGCAATCAGTGTTGTTCCATATATAGATTCCATTTTGATAGATTCATATTGTTCTTCTGTGAATGGGGCTTTTTCTTCATCTGTAACAGGATTTTTGCGGTAATGCTTAGAAATTTCACGATTCCAGCGTGAAATAATCTGTTTTTCAATTTTTGTAATAATATCTTTTGGATTTTCCAGAAAATTTTCTTCAAATTCTTCAGGGTCTCTGTAAAAATTACGCACAGTACGCAGTGTAGCACGCACAGCAAGGCGTGACCCTACATCACTCCTGAAATGTTTCTTACTTCCATGCCCATCTGCAACAACGGCAATCGAATAAGATTCGTTGGACTGGAAATTTGAAAAATCCTGACAAACTGTCCCTTTTGCTACATGGCTTGCACCAATAACAGAATGACAAAATCCTTCATACATAGTGTATGCCTCCCTTCTGTTTTTTTATTATCTGTCTTACCAGCCAGCATCGAATGGAACATTGTCGCCGTAGCCCTCAGATTTAATAATTTCCTGAATCTGCTGACCAAGCATTTTCTGTTTTGTTTCAAATACATCTTCCATGCCCAATTCATGACCGGAATCATCAGAAAGTGTCATGCTCTTACTACCAATTTGAGAAGAAGTAACAGCAATGACTTTAATTAAATGTGCCAATTGTCCGCCAGAATACGCATGTACAACAGTATCTTTTGTACCTGTGAATTCCGCAAGCATATCATCATCTGCTTCTTTCCCAATACCAAGAGCAGTTTTTAAGCCGTATTTATACCAAGAATTCTGCTGTAATTCTGCAAGACCTTCTTTGTAATTATCTGACGGATAACCATCTGTCATTAAGAAAATAACAGGTGCAAAAGATAAAGACGGAGAATTTAAAAAGCTATTACGTGACATTCTGATATTTAATTCTTTGAATGCTGCTCCCATACTGGTAACACCATCTGCACGCAATCTTGTCCATTCAAAATCTTCAATAGAAATAGGCTCGGAATACATCCACATAACATTAGTTGAAAATGTCAGCACAGCAATTTTTACGTCTGTATCCGCTTCACCGACACGGCGGATTTCTGGAATTAATTCTTCCATAACGGCATTTAATTCCCCCATTTTTGTGCCTTTCATACTTCCTGATGTATCAATCAAGAAAAAGATAACCAGACTTTTTCTTGAAACACCCGTTGCATTTAATGGGTCATCATCATCGAAATCCATAAAATCATCGAAATCATCCAGACCGCTGCCGAACCCATCGTCAAAATCTAAACTATTTTCCATTTCTTCACGCATTAATATATTACTGCTACTTTTTTCTTTCAGAGTAGCTTTCCCCTTTCTTAATAATATAATTATTTTTATAAAATACCCTGCTTGACTGCCCCCACAAGGTCTGTGTTAAATTATTAATCACCAATTTTAGCAATAATGCCATCACCAAAATTAATTTCTAAATTTTCCCATAATGGGAAACCTTTTCCAGACGGCGTAGAATAAAAATTACCATCAGGCATTTTGACTCTCCATGTCTTGCCAGAACTGTTCTTTACGCCCAACATGCCAGCACGGAGTTTATTTTCTACTACTTCACCCGTTACGGTTTCAAAATCATCAGAATTTTTTTCTGTTTCACATGCGTAGAATTTATAGCCTAAATATAACGGCACTCTGTAATCTTTATTATTAAATGCAAGACTAGCAATATAATTTCCACATCTTGGACACACGAAGAAATTCGGATTATCTTCCGCTTTTCTGAACATTGTTGTAAAATTCGTTCTTCCGCAAGTGCAGGCTACAATTTCAGAACGCAAACGAATAAATAATTTCTGCCATTCGTTTTCAATAATGCGTTTATTAGGCTCTGAAATCCCCACTGTAAACGAATGAATAAATGCATCACGTACATAAGTTGGATAAATTTTCCAGAATTTAATTACGTTATCATGAATGCCCCTTACTGGACGATTAGAAGTATCATTCGGGTCATAAACAAATATTGCATTCTGCCCATAATGTTTTAGTTCAGAAGTTTCTGTCAAGCAAATATCTTTGACAACTTTTTCACCCTCCATTGGGTCGCCTCTGAATAATAATTTAAATAATACAACGGCAAGTGAGTATTTATCCGTCTGTACATCGGGCTTTTTCAAACCCCGAACAACTTCAGGAGCCATGTAGCCTGGTTTGCCACCGATACCAAAATTGCTGCCATCAGGTGCAATATTATCACAGTCGCAGACTAGAATATCACCAGTTTTAATATTAATAAAAAATCCGCCGTCATTCAAATCCTGATAGCTTTTGCCAGCTCTATGAAGTTGTCTGAACGCATTCACAATATTAATCACTGCTGTTACCATTGCATATAAACTCTTAAATTGCACAGCTGTTTTAATTGCCTTGCCTGTCAATGGGTCTACGTCCAGTTTATAAGTATTTAAAATATCTACAAAAGAATCATAACCATGTGGTCTTAAATCCATTAAATAGCCAAAGCCTCCAGTTTCCATAGGCTTTGTAAGATATTTCGGCCATAAGAATTTATTACTTGGTGCGCCATCGTTAATATTATTTGCAATATTCTGACGGAATGCTTTCGGATTACGCATTTTATCAACATCATACCATTTTAATGCATAATCCATGTTATTAAATTCAACCAGATAAACAATACCTTGACCGCCCTGTCCAAGAACTTTTTTTACTTTAGCAGCTCCGCCATATTCCATTTCGACATACTGCCCGATTTGTAGTTCAACCATTTGAATTCATCCCTTTCTAATTCTAAATTGTAATTTGTGAAATATTGACAGCAGGTTTGGCATCAATACAAACCGCCCTTGCTGATTGTTTCAGCTTTAATGCCAACTTCCTTGCAGTATCTTTGTACATAAGATTTGTCATAGCATTTAATTGTCAAAGCTCTGCACTGTGAAAATGCATCATCTGCAATTTGTTTCACACTGTCTGGAATAAATAATTTTTTCAGACTGTCACAGCCTTGAAACGCACAACTGCCAATACTAATAATTGTATTTGGCAAATCTACGATTTCTAAATTATGACAAAACTGGAATATATTATCTGGAATTTCCGTGACACCTGCTGGAATATTAACTTTTGTCAATTTTCCGCATAGATTAAATACGCCTGCTCCAAGAATTCTCACACTTGCAGGAATTGTAATTGTTTTTAATCTCTTGCATTCAGAAAATGCATAATCACCAATTGTAATTAACGTTGAGGGAAGTTCTGCATTTTTCATAAAGCCAAATCCATCAAAACAAAAACTATCCAATGTAGTATAACCACTTGGAATTTTTACATTGCCTTTTAATCTGTAACGTCCCGCATCAGATGGCTTGAAAATTTTGTCGGGGTCGGTTTCCTGTGGGATTTCTTCCACAACAGGTTGTACAGGCTGTCTTTGTGGCACAGGTGTAACTTGAGGTTGCTGTGGCGTAAGTGCTGGTTGTGGCATAGGTTGCACCATTGCAGGCTGTGCCATCATAGGCTGTCGCATTGCTTGTTGTGGTGTACCATATGTATTAACAGGTGGTGGTGGAGCAAAGGGATTCGCAAATTGTGGCTGTGCTGAAAATGTTTGTGCTGGTGCAGGCATTGCCCCTTGTTCTGGCATTGTTGTTTCATAAGACCAGTCCAACAAGTAAGTAAAACATACCATTACAAATTCTACTGCACCTTCTGACAAGAACATTTCATTCATCATATATTCTTTTGATTTCATAATAGAAATTTTCTGATTGTCACCTCTTTGCATAGCAGTTAATATGCCACTTTTGGTAACGTTTTTTAATAAACGGCGTTCTTTTTCATATTCTGGAATATAGTCATTCATCAATGAAATAAACTGGTCGGGATTGTTTAGAATTTCATTGCCGAATTGCTGAAGCATACCTTTTAGCTTTTGACTAACAGCTACTGTGTTCTCAAATCCTGCTACATTGACCATAAAGTAAAATTTTGCTACTTACTATACAGGCAAATATATGCCCATATCAAGAAAATTTCACTGCAATTTAATTGCAAAGTTTATTTTTTCTTGAGTAGCTTCTCCTTTCTTAAAAAAATAAAAAATAACTAAAAATAATTTTTCCCTTAATTTTGGGGTTTTATCATTTGCTAATTTATGATAGATAATACACATTTACTAAAATTATATCATGAATTCGGCGAATTGTCAATAGATTACAGAATGATTTTCTGATTTTTTATATTTCTTACAAAAATTTATGATAAAAATATTGCACTTCGCACCAAATAATTTTTATTAACAAAAACAAAGGCAAAAATAGACAGAAAAAAGCTAATAAATTCGTCATATTTAGCAATTGTATTTTGAAAAGAAATATGCTATAATGAAAAATGAATTTGACTTTTTTTGAAATAAATCTTAATTCATGTATAATTTCGCAATATCTAGTGCAATTAGTTATTTAATATAAAAAATATGTAAAAATATATTTTTTTAATCATAATTTATGATATAGGAGGGCTGTTTTTCATGAAAAAATTGATAAAAGGCACAGTGATTTTCATGTCTTTGTTGTCTATGCTAGCAACTGTTGGTTGTTCCTATCAAGAAAAAGAATCTAATATGAATATTGCCGTTATTTGCAAAAATAAAAGGGATCAATATTGGGAATCTGTTTGGAAAGCATGTGATGATGTTGAAGAAGAAATGAATATTACAATCATGCGTCTTGCACCAGATGTGGAAAATGTAGATGACCAGATTTCTATGATTAATCAGGCAATTTCTGAACGTGTAGATGCAATTGTATTAGCACCAATAGATGCAGATGCTGAGAATGAAGTACTTTATAATGCAACCAATGCAGGAATTCCTATTTTGACAATTGATTCTGATGTTAGCTATGAGGGCAGAGTCGCTTATATTGGCACACAGAATGTTTCAGCAGCAGCAATTGTTGCAAGATATACAAAAGATTTACTAAGCAATGATGGAAAAGTCGGGATTATTTATCATGGTGACACTTCTACAGCAGATTTAAGAAAAACAGGATTTATCAACGAACTGAACCCGTCAGAAGATAGTTCTAATGCTATGCCTGCCGGAGCTGGTTCTAAGCATAATAATTCGCAGAATGAAGAAAAAAAATCTGAAGCTGAAACAGAAAATGATGAAACTACAAGTGATATTAAAATTATAACGCCTTATGACGGTGAAGGCGATATGGAAATTTCTAAAGACATGGCTAAAAAATTAATTACAGAAGAACATGTGAATTTAATTTATACAACCAATCAACCTGGCACAAGAGGTGCATGCGAAGCAATTTCTGAATTAATAGACGCTGGAACGATTCAGCAAGATGAAGTACAACTTGTTGGATTTGATTATTTTGACGGTGCTTATAATTATATCACAAGTGGGATTTTAGATGCTGTGATTGTACAAAATCCATATAATATGGGCTATCTTGGTATCAGATGTGCAAAAAATTTGATAAATGGTGAAGAAATAGCATCTCTTGTAGATACAGGGGCAATATTAGTTACAGCTGAAAATATCGACCAAGCAGACGTGCAGTTCTTAATTAATTCATCAGATGATTAAAGGAGGTTGAAAAAATGGCTAGAAACATTAGAAGTGCAATTGATAGGAAACAGCGAAAAGACCCTGTTTTAAGAAAAACCAAAAGAGCTTATGTTGCAATGGCTTTGGTTTATCTGATAGTGATTGCATTTAACATGGTTGTTGAAAATCTTGTCTATCTTGGCAGTAGAAGTCAATATGATAAAAATATTTCATCTGTGAATACGATTGATGCCATTCAGAATGAATTTGCACAGATAAATCAAGATGTATTATTATATGTTGCTGGCGAAAAAGAACATAATGGCATTAATATTTTAAATTCTATTGAAAATGAATTTATTGAAATTGAAAATTTAAAAGATGTTTATTTAAAAGATATTGCAGATTCGGATTTACTCAGAAGAAGATTTATCCACGCAACCTATGCATTAGATGCTTATAAAAGAAAAATTGATGAAGTACAAGATAATCTTGCAGATATGGAAAATGAATCTGTTGTTAGTATTTATACACAGGAACTTGAGCCGTTGCAAGTCACTGCAAATGAAATGCTGGAAGCTGTTGTAGAAATCAGTACAGCAGACTGTAAAAAAGCAGAACAGCAGACAACTTTGAATCATATAATTGCACAGGCAAGTTTAATTGTTGTGTCAATTATTTTATTTATTGCTTTGTGGATTCTTGGTAACAGGCAGATTAAAACTTTAATCGAAGTACAGCAACAAACCAGAGAATTAAATGAAGCAAGTGCAAGATTGACAAAATCCAGAAAGAAATTGCTTGATTCTGCTATGACAAATATTTTAACTGGTATGAAAAATCGCTATGCACTTGATGAAAGCTTATCACAGTTAATTAATAACACACAGTTTAATATTGCAGTATTTGATATTGATAATTTCAGAGCATTTAATGATACTTACGGCTATGAATTAGGTGATGAATATCTTTCAACCATTGCAGAACGTCTCAAAGAAGAATATTCCGATTATGCAGAAATGTTTAATATTACTGGCAATGAATTCTGTATGATTTTCTATGAACATGTATCTGACGCACAGGCACAGCAATTAGCCGAACAGATTCGTCAAGGTATCGGTCAGCCAACGATGATGACAGGTAATATTGTATTACAGGCAACTGTTTCTGCAAGTATTTATCATTATTTACCAAGTGATAATCTTGATGTAAATACTTTGCTTATGAAATTAGATTCTGCATTACATACGGCAAAACGTGACGGCGGTAATCGAATTTATCAAATTCAATAATCAGGATAAAAGCATTGTCTTACTTTTGGACAGTGCTTTTTTATGCAATATATACAAAAAAATACAAGCGTTTTTTTTTTTTTTTATGTATAATATATACAAATTTTGCTTAAATATCCTAAATTTTGTGCAAAACTACTTGCATTTTTAATTTTTTTATGGTATAATATTCTTAAAGTAATTACTTTTATGAGAGGGCAAAAAATAGAGAGGGTTTATTTTAAGAATAAAAAGTTAAAAACCCTGCTTGCAGGTATCACAGCACTGTGCTTGTGTGCAGGGAACTTTCAAACAATTGGACAGGTGTAACCGGAAATAAAACCTGTTCTTGCAAATGCAGAAGATGATGTTGTTAATACTGGTATGTGTGGTGATAAAGTACTATGGTGGTATGATTTAAGTACAGGAGCATTAATAATCAGTGGGACAGGTAAAATGGCGGATTTTTATGGTAATCAGGCTTCATGGATTTCTACTGTTGGATATTATCAAATTGAAAAAGCTGCTATTGAAAATGATGTAACAACAATTGGTGAGGGTGCTTTTGAAAACGGTTCTGCTTTAACATCTATTATAATTAAATATAATTAAAAATCCAGAATGTGAAATTTATAATAGCAGTAATACGATTTCAGATACAGCTATAATCTATGGCTACGCAGATTCCACAGCACACAAGCATATGCAGAAAAATATGATAGAAAATTTGAGATAATTGACGAGGAAAAAGCACCAGAAGAAACAACATCAGAACCGCCAGAAACCGTAATCATTACTATCACGACAGAAATAGCTCCAACGGAAACAACAGTTACAAATATCGCTTCTAACGAAGAACTTTATAATTGGACAATGAATAATTATAAATCCAAAAATAATATAAAGAATATTGTTAAAGCTAGCAGTTCTGCATTAGAAAACGGACAGTATGAAATTACATTAACAGACGAAAAAGAGACTGTTCTTGATATTTATATCATTAATCCTGTGACAGGAATTGGTACAAATTCTAAGAATGAAGAAATTAATTTGCCACAGACTGGAAATAATTCTCTGAAAAATTTATTAATTTCTATTAATGCATTATTAGCAACAGGGTTTGGCTATGAAAAAATCAGGAATTCGCCGTAAAGAAGATGAATGAAAATCAAATCATAAAAAGCATTGTTCTTGCAAATGGAACAATGCTTTTTTAAATTACTCTTGACAGAAATGACAGAAAATGCTAAAATAAAATAGTAGTATTTAAGGGCTAACATGAGAGGATTAAAATTATGTTTCTGATAACAGGGGATATTCATGGCTTGCGGGACAAACAGGATTTAGAAAGATTGTCAGTTGCCTATCAGGAAGTATTTGACACCATGACAAAAGAAGATTATTTAATTATTACAGGAGATTTCGGCTTAGTATGGGACAGCTCCCTTGTAGAAATTCGTTTGTTGCAATGGCTTGAAGAAAGAAATTTTACAACTTTGTTTGTGGACGGAAATCATGAAAATTTTGATTTACTAGAATTATTATACCCTGTTGAATACTGGAAAGGCGGAAAAATCCGCAGAATTTCCCAAAGCGTCATACAATTGATGCGTGGACAAATATTTGAAATTGATGGTAAAAGTTTTTTTACAATGGGTGGTGCAGAAAGTCATGATAAACCATTCAGAATAAAAGGCATTAGTTGGTGGCAACAGGAACTTCCTAATAAAAAAGAAATGCAGGAAGCAAGGGCAAATTTATTAGGACATCGCCTGCAAGTAGATTATGTCATTACGCATTGTTTGCCAACAAGTATCCAACATGCATTATTTGGGGAAAATTCTGTTTATCCAGATAATTTATTGACAGATTTTCTGGAAGAAGTTGCCTGCAAATTAAATTATCAACATTGGTATTGTGGGCATTATCATCATGACGGAACAATTATCACAAATCCAAAAATGCATATTATTTACAGAAAGGTGAAACTGCTTTGAAAGATTTGCATAATTTTTTTAACATCATAGGCAAAAAATTTAATTTATCAGGTAATTTATTAAATATTAAATTATTGCAAAACGGTGGGATTCATAAGACTTATCAGGTTATCTATTCATATCCTGATTTGACAGAAAAATATTATATTTTTCAGAAAGTCAATCCTACAGTATTTCAAAACCCAGAAATTATTATGCAAAATATTTCACTCGTTGCAAATTATTTAAAAAATCATTATCCAGATATGCAGCTATTAGAATTTTATCAGACAGAACAGCAAAATTATTATTATAAAAATTTTCGTGTGATGAATTTTATACAAGGCGAAAATATGCGAATCTGTAATAGTTTCATGCAAATTCAGCAAGCAGGGAAAGCATTTGGAGAATTTCACACAAGATTATCAGGCTTGGACAGCAAAAAATTAAAACAGACAATTCCTGATTTTCATAATACGCCAAATTATATGCAAAAATTAAATCATTATAAAAATCAAAATTTACCAGAATTAAAAATTTTAGCATCTATGCAAGAAAAAGCTTGTGAAATTTTTAAGCTTTATCAAACTAAAAAATTGCCGTTTAGAATTGTTCATAATGATATGAAATGCAGTAATTTGATATTTTATAAAAATCAAGCAATCATTATCGATTGGGATACTATCGCAAGAGGCATGTTAGTCTATGATTTCGGTGATGCTGTACGGTCATTTGCTTCAAAAACAGTTTCAGATGATTTAAATTTCAGCGCAATTGGCATTGATTTAGAAAAATTTCAGGCTTTTGCAACAGGCTATTTACAAGAAGCAAAAAATTTGACACAAAAAGAAAAATCTGTATTAGTACAAGCTGTTTTTACAGTCACTGTAGAATTAGCAACAAGATATTTGCTGGATTATTTACAGGGAAATAGATATTTCAAAATTTCTTATCCAGAACATAATTTAATCAGGGCAAGAAATCAAATACAATTAGCGAAAAATATTTCTGCAAATGCAAATGCTATGCAGGAAATTATTTTAAATATTTTAAATTAGGAGGTTTTTATTATGGAATTAATAAAAGCAATCACAGAACGCAGGAGTATTAGAAAGTATACAAATCAGCCTGTTACACAGGAAGATTTGCAAAAAATTATCGAAACAGCTAAATTTGCACCGTCTTGGAAAAATTCTCAAACAGTAAGATATTATGCAATTTTAAATCCAGAGCTGAAAAATCAGATTGCCGAACAAGGAACTTGTGATTTTTCTAAAAATAAATTAAATATTCAAAATGCACCAGCATTAATTATTTTGACAACAGTCAATGGCATTTCTGGCTATGAAAAAGATGGTAGTTTTACAACAGATAAAAATACACATTGGCAATCATTTGATGCAGGAATTGCTTGCCAGACGTTTTGTTTAACAGCACATGAATATGGATTCGGTACACTGATTATGGGTATTTTTGATGAGAAAAAAATTGTTGAAATTTTAAATTTGCCTGAACAAGAAAGTATTTCTGCTTTGATTGCAATTGGTTATGCTGATGAAACGCCAGTTGCACCAGAACGCAAAGCAGTTGATGAAATTCTGCAAATTATCTGAAAATTCTATGAAAAGACTTGCTATTTTCTGCAAAGTATGTTAAAATAATAGTATATATTTTTTAATAAATTACTAGAGGTGCTATCATGGATTACTTTGCAGAACAGCTTGTCAAAAAAGAAAATTCAACCAAAGACGACATGAAACGGGCTTGTATTATTGTTATCGCAATTACAATAATAGCGATTTCAATTTTTTTGATTGTATTTATGGGCATTGCTATTGCAATTATTTTGCCTTTTGGTGCAATCTGGGGGTTATTTTATTTTCTGAAAATGCTTCGTGTTGAATATGAATATTCTTGTACAAACGGTATTTTAGATATAGATAAAATCTTAGGCAAGTCTAAACGTAAAGAAATGCTTAGCATTGAAGTTAAAAATTTTACAGTTTACGGCAAAGCAGGGACTTGTCCAGAAGAAGACGAAGATAATGCATTAGTAACATTTTCAGCAATTGGAATTTCTGTCAGCAATTCACAAGATGATGAAGAATATTATGCGGAATTTGAACATCCTGATTACGGAAAATGCTGTTTGTATTTTACACCAAGTTCAGAATTGCGTTCTGTGATAGAGCCTTTTTTATCCAGAGAATTAAAAATGCAGAAAAATAAATAGGAGGATTTTTTTTGAATCATATCAATTATTTAGTAACACCTGAACAAATGAAGATACTTGAAGAATTGACAGATATGTCTGGTATTTGTTATCAGGAAATGATGGAACAAGCAGGACATGCTTTAGCAATGGAATTATTACTGGAATATCCAGATTGTCAGAAATTTTTATTTCTTGTCGGAACTGGCAACAATGGCGGTGATTGCTATGTTGCAGGCTATTATTTAAAATTAAAACAGAAGCAAGTAGAATTTCTTGCACCAATGGGCGAACCAAAAACAGAAATTTCTAAAAATGCTTATGATAGAGTGATGAAAAATAAGATTCCGGTTAAATCAGAACCGGATTATTTTTATGAACAGGCTGAAATTATAATAGATGGTTTATTTGGCACTGGTTTTCGTGGTGAATTGCCAGAAACATTACAAAAATTATTGATTTCTCAAAATCATCAAATTCATGTTGCCTGTGATATTCCCAGTGGAGGCAATGGTTTAACTGGTCAAGTGAGTGCAGGAATATTTAAAGCTGATTTGACGATTACTTTTGGAGCTGAAAAATTTGGCATGATTCAATATCCATTAAGAAGTTATTGCGGAAAAATTAAAATTGCAGATATTGGCATTTCTGAACAGATTTTTTCAAAAATTCAGCCGATTACAAGACTTGATTTAGAACAAGTAAAAAATCATTTGCCTGAACGCAAAGCGGATGCTTATAAAAATCAATTCGGGCATGTATTAGCTGTTGCTGGAAGTTGTAGAATGCGTGGTGCATGTGTCTTAGCTGTAACGGCTTGTATGCGGACTGGTACAGGATTAGTTACTTGTGCTTCTGCGGAACAGGCTTTATCTGCAATTGCTGTGCGTATGCCTGAAATTATGTGCTTGCCGTTAGAATTAGATAGAAACGGATTTTTTTTGAATAATTTAAATAATCAAGAAATTTTGAAAAATAGTTTAAAAAATAAGCAAGCATTATTAATTGGTTGTGGCATGGGTGTCACACAAGAAACACAAAATTTGACAAAATTTTTATTATCTCAAAGCTCCTGTCCAGTAATTTTAGATGCAGATGGTCTTAATTCTATTGCCTCTTGCATAGAATATGTACCGAGGGGACGAACTATCTTAACACCACATGCAGGAGAAGCTGGCAGATTATTAAATATCAGTACAGAAGAAGTGCAGAAAGATAGGCTTAATTCCGCAAAAAAATTAGCTGAACTCACTGGAGCTGTTGTTATTTTAAAAGGTGCTGGGACTATTATTACAGATGGCAAACAAATCGCAGTCTGTAATCGTGGCAATGCTGGCATGGCAAAGGCTGGGAGTGGTGATGTTCTGGCAGGTATGACAGCGTCTTTTGTAGCACAGGGTTTAGATTTATATCAATCTGCATGTACTGCTGTCATGCTACATGCTGTTGCAGGTGACAGAACAGCACAAAGATTGCCCTATGGTTATATGTTGCCACAAGATTTAATAAATTCTCTCAAGGATATTTTATAATATAATTATCTGCAAAAATACAGGATACAGGAATTATTTTGCTTTATCAATTGATTTGATTTCATAATGAGGTGATTGCATGAATTGTATGTATTGTGTCAAGCGTATTTTTGCAGTGATTAGTTTACAGGCATTACTATTTAGCACTGGTTGTACAGTCGTACCGACGACAACTGGAAAAGTTTCTAATTTAATGACAGGGGCATTCACGGCAGAAGTGACAATTACAAACGCAGATACAGAAAGTAAAGCTGTATTGACACGTTATGGCACTGATGCCTGGTGTGTGGTATTTAATGAACCACAGACGCTTTCAGGTGTACAATTGGATTTTGTCGATGACGAAGTAAAAGCTTCTTACAAAGGGCTTGAATTTTCTGTTCCGCAGTCTGCACAGGCAATTAAAACAGAATTGCAGGATTTAATGGATATTATAGATGATATGGCATTAACTCCAGATTTAAACGGCAAATCAGATGAAGGAAAATTAATTTGTGATGGTGCAATTGAAGAGGGGAATTATACACTGACATTTACAGATACAGGAATTCCGACAGAATTTTCATTGCCTTGTTATGGATTAGTGATTCTATTTGATAGTTTCACACAGCAGGGAGCTGTTTCTCAAACGCCAACAGAAACATTTCAGATAACAACATTGCCTGAAACTGTAATGAACAGCGAAATTGAAACTGTAACAGAACAATCAGAAATTTCTACTGAACTTGTTACAGAACCTGAAATTGCTGAACAAGAAGCTATGATAGAAATTACTCCAGAACAACCACAAGAATGATAAAAAAGCCCGTCAGGTTTACTGATGGGCTTTTTATTAGTTTATGATTGATTATTATTATTTTTATCAAGATTAACAGAATTATTTTGGCTTTGATAAGGATTGTTTTGGCTTTGATAAGGATTGTTTTGGCTTTGATAAGGATTGTTTTGGTTTTGATAAGGATTATTTTGGTTTTGATAAGGGTTATTTTGAGTTTGATAAGGATTGTTTTGGTTTTGATAAGGGTTATTTTGGTTTAGATTTGCATTAATATCAGGCATAGAATAATTATTAGTTTGATAAGGATTGTTATTATAAGGCTGACTGTCATAAGGATTTTGTGGTTGATTATAATTTTGATAGTTCGTATTGTTGTAATTATTATAATTGTTATAGCTATTATTGTTGTAGTTGTTATTATTGTAATTGCTATTGTCAAAAGGATTACCAAAGTTGTTATAATAACCTGATAATTCTTCTTCACTGGTAATGCTATAAGAAATCATTTTTGCTCTCATGCAAGTATAAAATTCTGCCATCGTTGCTTCATAATAAGGTACTACAAACAGAACACCAAGACCACATGCAATTGCACCTAATAAGTACCAGCCAATAAATGAAAAGTCTAATACAAATAATTTCCATTTTTCACCATTCATGGTTTGCTTAGAAATTTCCTGTGCACGTTTTGGTGATAAATCGACATTTTCACTTATGAGATAGGGAACAAGAAAATATTCGTAAGTTTTAATAATTCCTGGGATATAAAATAACAAACTCCAAAGAAATATTTGTAACCGTGTATTGAACATTACTTTTGCAGTTTTTTTATAACGTCCGCCTTGAAAATTATCAAATAAATAACCGAAATTGACATCACCTGTTCTTGCTTTGCAGAAAAATTTACATTCACCGCATCTGACAATACCGCCTAGAAATGCATAAATTGCCAGTGCAAAGGCTACAATAAATACAACCGCAACCAGTAAGCCAATTGCAAAAGTCTTAATTTCTGCTGAATTCAAGCTAGTATTGTAGTAGTCATAATCTGAGCCAGAACTACTTGCACTAGACGGAAATCCTATACTAGAATTGCTGTTGCCTCCAAGAAGTCCTGTTAGCAATGTAACACCAAATGCTGTCCAGTAGTAAGTTTTTAGTGAATTCCAAGCGTTTTGTTTCAGCATACTATTTGTCCACATGTTATAAAATCCTCCTATCATGTATCATAATTTTATTGTAAAGCATATTTACAAATTTGTCAAGTAGTTTTTTACAATTTCTGCATAATAGTAAAAAATCAGTTTTTTTTGGCGTGAAAATTAGGAAAATATACTGAAATAAAAAATTTATTAATATCCTTGTAAAATTTTTCAGAAACACTTGCATTTTAGAAAAAAATGCTGTATAATAAAAGTAACGGTAAAATCCGTTTGAAAAAATTTAATTTTTATCTATTAGGAGGATGTTATTATGGCATTAGTTTCCGCTAAGGACATGCTGAACAAGGCAAGAGACGGCAAATATGCAGTTGGTCAGTTCAACATCAACAATCTTGAATGGACAAAGGCAATTCTGCTTACAGCACAGGAATTGCAATCACCTGTTATTTTAGGTGTATCTGAAGGTGCTGGCAAGTACATGTGCGGTTACAAGACAATTGTAGGCATGGTAAAGGGTATGCTGGAAGAATTAAATATTACTGTTCCAGTTGCTTTACATCTTGACCATGGTTCTTTTGAGGGTGCAAAGGCTTGTATTAATGCAGGATTTTCTTCTGTTATGTTTGATGGTTCACACTTGCCATTTGAAGAAAATGTTGACAAGACAACAAAATTAGTAAATACTTGTGATGTGTTGGGTATTTCTCTTGAAGCAGAAGTCGGTGCAATCGGCGGTGAAGAAGACGGCGTTGTTGGCAAAGGCGAATGTGCAGATCCTGACGAATGCAAGCAAGTTGCTGATTTAGGTGTTACGATGTTAGCAGCAGGTATTGGTAATATTCATGGCAAATATCCTGAAAATTGGGAAGGGTTAAGCTTTAAAACACTGGCTGCAATTAAAGAAAAAGTTGGCGATATGCCATTAGTTCTGCATGGTGGCACAGGCATTCCTGCTGACCAGATTAAAAAAGCAATTTCTCTTGGCGTTGCAAAAATCAATGTAAATACAGAGTGTCAGCTTGCATTCCAAGAAGCAACCAGAAAATATATAGAAGATGAAAAAGATTTACAAGGCAAGGGCTTTGACCCTCGTAAACTACTTGCACCTGGTTTTGAAAATATTAAAGCCACTGTAAAAGAAAAAATGGAACTGTTTGGTTCTGTTGGCAAGGCAAATGATTAATTAAAAAATTATCCCTGCTTTTAAAAAAAGCAGGGATATTATTATTTTATAATTTCTGGAAATTCTTTGGCAAGACGTTTCAAGTATTTTGTTTGCTTGCTTGCATAATAAAGCTGTATTTGCTTTTCAGGAATAGAAATATTAGCCTGCTTTATTTTATCAAGTAATTTTTTGATAATTTCATGATGTTGCCTTTCTTCTGCTGGAATTTGATGATTATTTATATAATAATCATAATAAATTTCATACAACCAATTTGAAATATTATTTTTTTGTTCTGGTGTTAAATTTGAAATAGATGTCACTAAAATAAAATCTGACTGCTTTTCAGTTTTTTTAAAATTTTTAAGCATTAAAATCACTCACTTTCTAGTATGATAAATCTATTTTTATTATAGCATATTTTGAATCACAAATCAAGACTGCATGAAAAATAATAAAATGATTGAAAAATTTTCATCACATACCAGATAGTTTTGTAAATATTTTGTTAATTTTTGTGATATTTCTTGATTTTTTTAGTATTTATGTTATAATAAAATTATATTTTTTAAAATAAAAATTTAGAAATGAGGTATTTTTATGAATCCAATGGCAATTATGCAAATTAAACCTTTGTTAGAGAAATTCCAACAGAGACATCCGAAATTTATCCAGTTTTTTAATTATGCTGGTCAGCAAATCGGCGAAGATAGTCTGATTGAAATCAGTGTGACTTCTTCAGATGACAAAAAAACTGTCACAAATATTAGATTATCAAAAGAAGATTTAGAACTAATTGAGAAATTAAAATCTTTGATAAAATAAGCAAGTGTTTTGCAAGTAAAAATAATTGCAAAAATAAATCTATACAAATTTAATTATCTGTGTTATAATAAATCTAAAATAAATCTTAGAAAAGAGGATATAAATTCACATGAAAAAATTTTTACATCTTGCTGATTTGCATATTGGTAAGAAATTAGGGGATTATCCCCTGTTGGAAGACCAGAAACAGGTTTTGCAACAAGCACTTGAAATTGCAAAAACTTGTGATGAAATTCTAATTGCAGGTGATATTTATGACAAGTCTAATCCTAGTACAGAAGCAATGACTGTATTTGATGAATTTTTGACAAAGCTTCATGAATTAGCAAAACCAGTGTATCTAATTAGTGGGAATCATGACGCTTCGGGAAGAATTTCTTATTTTGGAAAACTTCTTGAAAAAAATCAAATTACGGTTTCTTTTCCGTTTACAGGAAAATTACAAGTTGTAACTGCTCCTGATGATGAAATTCAAATTTATTTATTGCCATTTATTACGCCGTCCAAAGTAAAAGAATTTTATAAAAACGAAAAAATAGAATCTTATCAAGATGCTGTGGAAATCGTTTTAAAACATTCGGAAATCTCACAGGATAAAATTAATATTCTAGTGGCACATCAATTTATTACTGGAGGCACAAAAAGCGATGAAGAATTTTCTGTTGGTGGTTTAGATAATATTAATGCGTCAGTTTTTGATATGTTTGATTATGTCGCATTAGGGCATTTACATAAGCCGCAACAATGCAGTAGGGAAACTATTCGTTATGCAGGTTCGCCTTTAAAATATTCTCTTGCCGAAGAATATCAGAACAAAAGCTTTACTGTAATAGAAATTCAGGATAAAAATAATATTAAAATTAATTTAATCCCAGTGCAATTGCCCCATGATGTCAGAACTGTAAAAGGCAGTTTTCAAGAATTATATGCTATGCCCAAAACAGAAGATTATATTTCTGTGATTCTTACAGATGAAAATTTTGACTCTGATGCAAGGGCAAGTTTAAAATATAATTTCCCGAATATGATAAAATTTCAGATTGAAAATACAAAAATACAGATAGCGAATACTGTATCTGAATCAGAAGAATTACAACAAAAATCTCCTTTGGAAATGCTTTGCATGTTTTATAAAAATTTGACAGAATATCAACAAAAAGTTGCATGTGAAATTTTTGAGGAATTAAAACAGGAGGGATTTTAAATTTATGAAGCCTTTAAAATTAACACTGAAAGCATTTGGAACATTTGCCAAAGAAACTGTGATTGATTTTCAAAAATTTGAAAAAGATGGTGTATTTTTAATTTTTGGTAGTAATGGCTCTGGCAAAACGACAATTTTTGATGCAATTTCTTTTGCACTCTATGGAAAAACAAATTCTAAATATCGAAATGCGAAAACAGTGCATTCAGATTTTTGTACCCTGAAAGAAGAAACATTTGTGAAATTGGTATTTTCACATCAAAATAAAATTTATACAGTGGAACGTTATTTAAAACCGAAAAAAGAAAAGGCAGTTATTTATGACGAATATGGTAAAATGATTGCGGAAGGTACTATTAATGTAACTAACGAAGTGATTAAAACAATAGGTATGAAACAGGGAGAATTTTCTCAAACTATTATGATTGCACAGGGAAAATTCAGAGAGATTGTAGACGCAGACTCTAAAACACGTGCAGAATTATTTAGAAAATTATTTCATACTGAAATTTATCAGGAATTTGAGAAAAAATTAAAAACACGTTGCATTGCCTGCGAAATGGAATTTAATACGCAAAAACAAGCACTTTTAGAAGAGTTACATAAAATGCGATTTCATTCTGAATTTCAGCCAGATATATTAATAACTGGTGATATTTCAATAGAAACGATAAAAAAATATTGCAATGCTTTACAAAATCAAAATATTTCTGATAAAAAAACTATTTTAGAACTAGAAACTCAAAAAATAACTTGTCAGCAGGAAAGAGACGGATTATCAGGACAAATAAATAATGCTGAAATTATAAATAAAAAATTACAGGAACTTGCTAAAACACAAAAAGAATTACAAAATTTGCAACATCAAGAACAGAGAATAGGAGATAAAAAAATTCGGCTGGAAACTGCAAAACGAGTAGCAGGTATTATTCCAATTGAAAAAAATGGTATAGATACAAGAAATAAACTAGAAAAGGCTAGAAATTATCATGAATCTATCAAAAATGTGTATCATTCACAAGAAATTATCTGCCAACAAGCAGAACAAGCCTTACAAAACGCAAATGAAGATGCAGAGAAATTAGATAAATTAAAACAAGAAAGAGATATATTAGAACAGACACTCCCAAAATTTAAAGAATTCCAAAAAATACAGTCTGATTATCAAGAAGATACAAAAAAATTAAAAAAACTTGCCCAACAGCTAGAAGACGAAAGAAAAAACTATGACGCATTAGATAGACAGTTTTATCTTGGACAAGCTGGATTATTAGCTGAACAGCTCCAATCTGGAAAACCTTGTCCAGTTTGTGGTTCTTTGGAACACCCAAAACCCGCTGTAAAAACAGAATCTATGCCTACCAAAAAACAGCTTGAGAATGCTAAAAAATTACTGAAAAAAACAGAAGAAAATTTTTATGAAATTTCTGGAAAATGTGAGAAATTGTTAGCAAAATTAGAAACAATGCAAAAAGAAAATCCATTATTATTGAAAACAAATCTACAGGAAATAAAACGAAAATTAAATTCTTGCCATCAGACAATTCAAGAATTAAAAAATACACAGGATTTTGCACAGAAAGCATTTACAGAAGCTAAAAATAAATTAGAAAATCTTGCTGGAAAATTACAAGAATCGGAAAAGAATATCGCAAATTTAATACAGGAATTACAGAATTATCGGCAAAAATTTAAAACTGCTTTACAAAAACAGAGTTTTACAAGTATAGAAGATTATGAAAAAGCAAAATCAGATGAATCTGCTATTAAAAAATTAGAGCAGGAAATCCAAAATTATGAAATTAAAATAACACAGTTACAAACAACAATCAAAAATTTAGAACAGGAAATTGACGGAAAATCAGAAGTACAAATCACTAGCTTAAGAGAAAAACAAACGGAAAAAGAAACAGCTTACCATTATTTAATAGAAACTTGCAAAAGCTTAAAAGATGCTTTATCTCATAATCAAGAAATTATGAACAGATTACCTTCAAAAATTGAAGCATATCGAAAAATGGAAGAAGAATATAGTTCTTTGGATAAATTTTATCATGCTGTTTCTGGTCATCTGATAGGAGAAGAAAAATTAGCACTGGAAGCTTTTGTGCAACAGCAGTATTTCCAGCAAGTTATTTTACGTGCGAAACAACGGCTTGCTTTTCTGACAAATAATAAATTTGACTTGCGTCATCGTGAAACTGCAAGAAATCTTTCAAGTAAATCTGGACTTGATTTAGAAATTCTTGACCGTGCAACAGGACAATGGCGTGATGTCACAACGCTTTCTGGTGGTGAATCCTTTATGCTTGCTTTGTCACTTGCTTTGGGGTTGTCTGATGCAATTCAAGAAAGTAGCGGAGGCATTCAAATTGATGCGATGTTTATTGATGAAGGCTTTGGCACTCTGGACGAAACAGCTTTGAATCAGGCAATTGCATTATTAGGCAAATTAGCAGACGGCAAGCGTTTAATTGGTGTCATTTCACATGTAGAATCTTTAATTAATCGTATTGATTCTAAAATTTATGTCACAAAAAAAGCCAATGGTAGCGAAGTGAGAATACATTAATAGAAAAAACTGGTGCATTTTTGTACCAGTTTTTTTAAAAGTTCTGAAAAATTTGTAATAAAATTGATTTTTAATTGTTCAATTTTATGAATGGAAGAATTTTATGCATGAAGAATTTGAAAAAATTTATCAAGCTTATGCAGAAGATTTATATTATATTATAAATCTGTCGAAATGAACAGCTTGTAATGGATATTTTACAAAGAAAAATGCTCTATGAAGACATGTCAAACATGGCTCTGTATGATTGCAAAGCATATTTATTTTGATTCTCTAAAAAAAATCTAAAAATATTTCTCTGGAAATCTTACCAGAATAAAATAGTTTTGAACAGTAAATTTTAGATTCTTAAGTTTTGGAAATTCATAAAATAAAGAAATTAATTTTTAGTTATATCACAATCTTGACGGAAAAATTCTTGTAAATTCAATATATATTTCTGATAATAATAGTCTGCCATAGGAAATGATTACTTTTGAAAATTATCTACATAAAGTTCAGCAGTGTTTATCACAAGAATTTATTCTGATTATAATAGCTTAAATTCCACTATCCTATCACAGGATATGAATAAAATTTATCAAGATAACTGTATAAATGAATTAGCAGAAGCTTTATTAAATTTATTTCGATAAAACAAAAAGTGCGGAGTTTTTTTTACTCCGCACCATTTTTAATCTTCATCATTTACAGTAGAAATACGAACTTTCTTTTTTTCTTCTGTAATAGTTTCCTCTATGGATTTTTCATCTGCATTATTTTCAGCATCTTGTGCTAATTTTCTTTTTTTGTTTTCAAGAATCAAAGATAATACAAATGCAACACCAATATAACATACAAATAGTAATGCTTCTCCAATTAGCAAAGGCTCTGTTGCGGAGTTCATAACACTCTTTGTAGTACGCAGTGCAGAGGAACTTGCTGGTACAAGAACACTATATGCATTTGCAAGATATACTGTTTCATAATATTCATTTGCAGTAAGATTTGTTTTATTCAGCAAATCTGTTACTTTTTCATTCAAAGCTACAAGGTCTGCTTCTACTTTTTCTATTTTATCTTTGGATGCAGAATTTCTGCCTTTTAAAGTATTTACTCTTTTTTGGAGTTCATCAATCTGCTGTGTACAACTAGAAACTGACTTTTGTGCTTCTATCTTGCGTTGGAACATATCATCATAAGTCGCTGATGCCTGTGTATATTCTGAAGTATCTTGATTTTCGCTATAAATAATAATTGTATTTTTTTCATACTGTTCAATAGAAGCATTGAGTTCATCTAATGTCTCTTGTGCAATTACTTTTTGACGGGTTAATGTTTCAATTCTGTAATTATAATAATCTATTTGGGTATCTTTATCTTTTGTGACATTATTTACTGTCACATAAGAAGAAATCAAATCCAAATCTACATTCTGAATTGTATCAATAGATTCTGACAAGTCAGAAAACGAATAGCCTGTAATAGTAGAACGGAATCGGGTAGTATCGTCTTCAGAAAGATTAGAAATATAATCTTCTAGCATAGTGAGTGTGGAAGAAAACACATCAACTGCTTGTGCATAATCATATGTCGTATAATCTAATGCAGTAACAGCACTCCCCAATGCTTGATTAAAGCCATAAGTCTCAAAAAAATACGTGTGATAATTTTCTAACAAAGTATTAAACAATTCTACTGCTTTTTCGCCACTCAAACCTGTACTAGAATAGTTAAATGTCACTTTGTATTGGGTTGGAAAATATTTCACATCCAACATTTTTTCACCAGCATTTAAATTATCTTGTTCGTAAATACTTCTGTACATTGTGATTTTATCAATTGCATTTGATGGAATAACACCTTCAATAGAAATACCCTGACGAACACTTTCTAACAATGTTAACGGCTCATTTAATTCTGTCAATGTTGTTTCAATCACAGCAGGATTTTTTAAAGTTGTAACATCAAAACTACTGCCATCTGGAGTTTTTCCTTCTTCAACGCCATCATAATTAAAGCTAACAAGAGCAGTTAAATTTTTATACTGGTCAGAAATTGTTAATAATTTCCAGACTGGAACTAACAAACCAATAATAATTGCAAGAACAATCCAAAAGATTAAAAATCTTTTTAATTGTACAAAGAATGCAGAGAATGAAATAATAATTTCATTTTCTTTTTCTTCTTCTTCTCCATTTTTCAGCATAATATTAAGATATCTCTCATCTCGTTCTTCTTTTTTTGTCATAATACCCATCCTTATTTAGAAATTCTAATCTGAAAAACAAAATCTTATAACACAGTAATCCATCTATAATTTTATGGATGGAGTAAACTGTAATTCACAAAATTTTTCAATAGTTTTTACCACTTAGTACATGTAAAATTGTTTTAAAAATAATTTTAATATCTGTCTTAACAGAACGCTCCTGAATATATTTTCTATCAAGTGCAATTTGCTCTGCTAGTGGAAGGTCATTCTTACCACTAATCTGCCAATAGCAGGACAAGCCTGGTTCTACTAACAAACGGTCAGGTGGTAAATTTTCCTGTTCAGACGGAATAAATGGTCTTGGACCCACAAATGACATATCACCTTTAAGAATATTTACTAACTGTGGTAATTCATCAATAGAAGTCTTTCTTAAAAATGCACCAACTTTTGTAATTCTAGGGTCATTTTTTATCTTGAACGTTGCCCCTTTGCTCTCGTTTTTTTTCAATAATTCTTCACGCCGTTGGTCAGCGTTTTTGTACATACTGCGGAATTTATAAATTTTAAAATGTTTTCCGTTTTTTCCAATTCTCGTTTGGGAATAGAAAGGATTTCCAAAATCATCTATTATAATTGCTACCATTGCTGCTAAAAATACTGGTGAAAGTACTGTCAATGCTCCTATTGAGCCAATCACATCACCAAATCTTTTGAATTTGCTATAAACTGGCTTGTCCTCAAAAACAACTGGATATTCCAACATAGCACGTTCTTTCAGCAAATTTTCATTTGTATGTACTTGAATGATTCTCATTTTTTCCGGCACCCTTTCATCAACAGTTTTTTCATATGCCAGATTTGTTGTTTTCATCAGGTTCATCTCCCCCTTCTCAAAGATGTCAACTTTCCAGTGCAAGAAAATCACATCAAATCGTTTTTGTGTTTTGAAAATTTGTTCATAACTATTTCATTTCCCCTCAAAAAATCTGATAGTTACTTGTAATTAGAATATTCTCATTATACAGGATTTTTTTAAATTTGTCAATAGATAACAAATAAAAACTGCTATTTTTGTCGAAAATATACAAAATTAAGGTTAAATCATCCTTAATTTTCATGAAATTCAGCAATTGCAGTTTTTTTTTGATATTTACTTTTGATGCAAATTTTTTAAAATTTTAATATTCTTTTTTATTTTCATTTTTCTATGCACTGGTATTATGATACCACAAATACTGAAACTTGTCAAGAGTATTTTTTTATTCTTAACAAACTTTCTAAAACATGACTAAATTTAATATACTATTTCGTACAAAATCATTAAATTTTCATAATCATAATACCAATAAAAACCGAATCCAAGCATCTTGTTCACAAGTGACTTGAATTTTAATTTTATGAATTTCCATAATACTTTTTGCAATAGCAAGTCCTAATCCATAACCAATTTTGCCCTTATTATTTCTTGCTTTATCGCCACGATAGAATCTTTCAAAAATTTTTTTTGTTTCTTCTGATGAAATTTCACAACCTGTATTATAAAATTCTAAAATTCTGTCATTACCTCTTTGTAACAGTGTAATTTTAATAATTCCATGTTCATTAGAATATTTAATCGCATTATCAATAAAAATTGCTGTTAATTGTCGTATATGTTGCTGACTGCCATAATAAGAAATATTTGGCTGAATATCCATTTCTAAATTTTTCTGCAATTCAAATGCCTGACATTCAAAAGGCAATGCGGTTGCTTCAATGGCTGTACTTAAATTAAATTCTTCAAAAATATATTCTTGTGTGGCATTATCCATTCGGGCAAGACGTAATAAATCGCCTACTAACTGATTCATGCGGTCTGTTTGTTCCTGCATATAGCCAAGCCATTTATTTTCACCGATTTCATCTTTTAAAATATCAGCATTAGCTGTTAAAATCGTCAATGGTGTTTTTAATTCATGACCTGCGTCAGAAACAAACTGTTTTTGTCGTTCTAAAGCTGATTGTACAGGTTTTGTAATCCAACCAGAAAAAACGATTAAAAATATAAATAATAATAATAACATTAAAATTCCTAATATTATTGTTGTACAGAATAAATTATTTAATAATGCTTGGTCTGAGCTTTTTTCAGCAACAACAATTAATATTCCATAAGACTTTTGTGTTTTATAATATTGCAACCAGTTATACATACCCTGTTGTTTTCCAGTATTTAAAATTGCTGTTAATATTTCTTCTGCTTGTTCGTCAGTATAATTTTCAGTATTGCGTAGCCCTAAAAAATTTCCGTCCTTGTCTGCCATTAATGCAAAATGATCAAGTATAATATTCACATTCCATTTATTAGTACCAGGGGCTAATCTGAAACCATAATTTTCAAAATTATTTTTTGGAGGTTGAGGTTTTGGAATTATCTCTGTTGTTGTTGTTGTTGTTGTTGTTAAATTTTCCGTTTCTGATACGGATTTACTTGTTATGATTTCTTGTGATTCTGTTTCTGAATTTGTTTCTATGATTTGCTGTTCCTGTACCTGTGTCAATTCTTCATTTTCTGCAACAACAGATTCTTCTTGTATATCAAGTATATCAGATATATCAGAAAATTCTGGTTCATAGGGTTCTGCAATAGCTGGTATTTCAAATTGTGTCATTATTTCAGTGGGTATCATTTCATTTTCAGAAGAAAAATTACTTTCTGTGAATATTTCAGATTCTTGGAATTCTGAAAATCTGGGTTCTGATTCTCTTTCTTCTTCTCCTTCTCTTTCCCTTTCTTTTTCATGCCAGTTATCTTGATAAGGTGGCTTTTGCTCATCAGGAACATGATTATCTGGTTTTTTATTTTCTGGAGGTTCAAAATTATCATGTGGATTATTTTCATACCATGGCATTTGTCCTAATGCTATAATATTATCTTTCAAATTTTCCATTTTTGGAATTTCTTCTGATGGCTTATCTAATTTTGGCTCTGGTTCGTTGTTAAGCATATCATATCTATCACTTTCGGCAATTTCCTGTAACAATTGCATAGACTGTGATTGACTGACAGTTTTCATAATCATATTAATTGAACCCAACATAATAATAAATACTAAAATTAATATTCCCATAGCAGTTGCGACAAATTTTATTTGCATTGTTTTAATTACATCAGGTTTCAACAAATTTTGCAACCAATGGGGCAATTTTTGTTTTTGCAATTTCTTCAAAATTTATTCTCCATTCTCCAGACAATAGCCGATGCCTCTTGCTGTTTTAATCGTTACATTAGAACCAATTACTTTTAATTTTTTTCTCAAAAAAGAAATATACACTTCTATGTTATTATATTCTACATCACTTTCATAGCCCCAAATTTTTTCAATAAATCTTTCTTTAGAAATTAATTGCTTTGGATTTGCAATTAACATTTCCATAATTTGATATTCTTTCAGACTTAATTTTACAAACTGTCCTTCACGGCTTAAACTAAATGTACTTTTATTTAAGGCAACATCTCCGAATGTGAATTCATCTGTGATGACTTCGCCTTTTCGTCTTGTCAAAGCTCTTACTCTGGCAAGCAATTCTCCCGTGACAAATGGCTTTGTTAAAAAATCATCTGCACCACTATCTAAGCCATTAATTTTATCTTCAATATCAGATTTTGCTGTTAATAATAACACTGGGGTTGAAATTTTCTTTTTTCTTAAAATTCTTAACACATCTAAGCCGTTCATTTTTGGCAACATAATATCAAGCAGAATACAATCATAAATATCTGTTAGCGCATATTCCAGACCATCTTCGCCATCATGAACAGCATCAACAATATATTTATTACGCTTTAAAATTTCGCTAAGAGCCTCTGCTAAAGCAATTTCATCTTCTACGACTAAAATTTTCATAATAAAATTTCTCCTCAAATAAACTTGCATTTAAAAAAAAATTATGCTATAATATTATCATAGCATAATTTTAAAAAAATAGCAAGAATTTTTTTTTCAAAATCGGGTAAACTAGCATAAAACAAATTATTTATATCATATCAAGGAGAATTTTTATGCGTATCACACCCGAATTATATCAAGACATGCAAAGGCAGGTACTTCCAAAATCAAATATAAAAGTCAATGTTGCAAAAGCATTTGTAATAGGCGGTTGTATTTGTACGATTGGACAATTATTATTAAATGGATTCTTAGCATTAGGGTTCACACAAGACATTGCTTCCGCATGGACTTCCATTACACTTGTTGCATGTAGTGCAGTATTAACAGGCTTTGGCTTATATGAACGTTTAGCAAGACATGGCGGAGCTGGCACACTTGTTCCAATTACAGGCTTTGCAAATGCGATTTCTTCTTCTGCAATTGAAGCCAAAACAGAAGGACTGGTATTAGGTATTGGAGCAAAAATTTTTACCATTGCAGGACCTGTCATTTTGTACGGCTGTACAGCATCTGTCATTTATGGTTTGATTTATTTTATTATAAATTTATTTTGAGTCGAATATTTCGGCTCTTACATAAGGAGGTTTTTTACATGAAAAAATTATATGTCACCCGACACGGCTTAACAGAATTTAATGCAAGTGAATGTGTTTGTGGTGCAAGTGATATTTCTTTAACACCGGAGGGCTTGCAACAAGCCGAAGAAATGGCAAAAAAAGCTTATGCATTCGGCGATATTGAACGGATTATTGCTTCTCCCATGTTAAGAGCAAGACAAACTGCACAAGCAGTTTCTAATAGATTGTCACTTCCTGTTGAAACTGATAATAGACTTCGTGAATGGAATTATGGCAGTTTTGAGGGAAAAAGCAGATTAACTGACGGTTTTAAAGAAGCAAAACAAGAATTTGGTTGTAAAATGCCAGATGGTGGTGAATCTGTTTTTCAGCTAGTCTATCGAACATACAGCCTTTTGGAAGAATTAAAAACTTGTCCGAAAAATACAATTTTAGTTTGTCATGGCGGTGTCGCAAGAGTGATTGACAGTTATTTTCATGACATGACAATAGATAGATTTATGCATTTTTTCCTAGGCAATTGTGAAATTAAAATTTATGAAATTGGTGATACATCGGAGCTGTAGTATGATGAATAGGATTTACAGAGTGACAGTGGTTCGTATATTATTTTTACTTTTATGTATTGCTCTGTTTAGTGGATATATTTATTACTCGTATTTTCATTATTATGAAGGACGAAACAACAGCCAAAATGAAATTGCTTAGATATTCGCACCTATAGCATCTTAACAAGACTGTAAGTATAAATATATTTTGGAGGTTATTACAATGAGTGTAAAAAAAGCACTTGAAACTTTTTTTGAAAATAATAATCATTCATGGAATCGTGTGTGGGGTACTGCACCAAGAATCCCTATTAGCGAAAAGTATTTAAATAGCGGACTGATAATTGAAGGAAGTATTAGCAATGAACACGAAGGCGAGTGGACGCCTAAATTACAAACCACACCAATTGATTTTTCGTCAATTGAATTAAAATTGGGGTTTAGAATTAATCCACAGCTTAAAGAATTTTTATCAACATATTGGTTTATGCCATTAGAAGGAAAAACCACAAAAGTTGATCATATTGTGTTAAACGAAGTTTTACCCAACACTGATTTGGTTCAAAATATATACAATTATTTCAATATGAATGATTATCATTATCTTAATGAAGGCGAATTTTACATGATTGGTGGCTTTTGCTGTATTAATTGTGACGATAGTTATTTAGTAAATTTTAATAATAAAAATGGTCAAATAACAGCTGTCCATAATTTCGATAAAAAATCAATTGTTATAGCAGAATCCATAAGTGAATTATTAAGTAACATGAGAGGAATTTGGGATATATTATGAGTATTTTTTCATGGGACGGAATTGCAGAAGAAGATTTATAAAAGGAATATGATTTATATCTTAGGGAGAACAGTCCTACAGCAAGTCCGTATTATAATCAGGATTTAATTGTTAATATGCATTATATTGGGGTTGGTAATGATAAAGCCAATAAACAAGGATGGGAACGCAACGCTAAAAAATACTGGGAATCTATGTTAGAAAGGTATCCTGATGCTTTTAGTTCGAGTAATAGTATTACAGTTGTAAAAAATCAAAGTTGTCCTCAGTAAAATTGAAATACGATGTATTGTAGCCAATTTCATATATGTAGTAACTTCGAATTTTCTTTTTCGAGTTTAGTATATAAAATGGAAATTAAAACATCAATTGACTGCTTCTGTTTGTCATTGGAAATCACACTTTTTACAACTGTAATAATAGAGCGTGTTCACATAAATCTTGACAAAAGAAGAAAAAACTGACAAGTATATAAGGTAATTTATTCCACATGGGAGTTCTCTGGCTATACTGGAAGTTTTCCTGAATATAATTTATCCTGTCAGCCCTATTATCTAATAGTAAATAAGGCTAATAAATGAATTTAAAGAGTATAATTCTTAAATCTCCTCCACTAAGAGCGATACTAATATAGAACATAGTATTTTTGATGATAAGTTCAAAATTTTTATTGACATATAATTCCTCTTGATGTATAATTTTAGTAAGATAAATTAGAATTTATTGAAGGAGTATTTATGGATAAGAAAAAAGAGATATTTAGCTTAATAATCGGTTTTTTGGGCGCAATGTTGGGCATTTTTGGAGTTGTAATTTTTAATCAATATATACTTATGTCCTTGCCGTTAGCGTTCAGAATGATAATGATGATAGTTGCTTATTGGATTCCCGCAGTTGTTCCGTTCATAATTATGTTACGAAATAAGAAACCTTTGTCGGATTATGGGTTTTGCAAAGAACATATATTCAGACAGATACTGATAGGATTAGCTTTGGGTCTGGCAATGTCATTGGTTTTTACATTGGTTCCGCATTTATCAGGATACGGAGAATATGTTGACAGCGGAAAAAGATACAAGTTCTTATGGCACTTTATCTATGAATTTGTGTATTGTATAATTGCTGTTGGTTTTACAGAGGAACTCGTATTTCGTGGATTTATGTATGGGCAACACCGTATATATAGCTACCAAGCAAACGAAATATGAAAAAGCATTCAGCAGAAAGCTGAGTGCATATAGTAATGTTCAATTTTATGTTCACATGGCGCACTGAGTCAGACCGACGGAGAAAATCTGTCAGCCAGATACAGATTCGCCAATGCGAACACGATATTCTGTTTAGCGGTTTGTTTTTTCAAACCTCGGTATCGAGTTCTGCGATAATGAAAGATATTTTTCACTACCGCAAATACATGCTCTACTTTACAGCGTATAGATGATTTTTTATGCTCTTTTTTCTTTGCTTTTGACTGTTCATTTTCTGGTAATTTCTGAATCATGGATGGTCTCTGATTGATTTTGTACTTTATTTTTTTGCCTTTTTTGTTTTTGAGAATTGCTTCTGGACGTTTTTCTATCCCCAGATATCCGCTGTCTCCATAGACAGTTTTTTCCTTGCCAGACAGCAGCTGTGCTGCCACTGTTACATCGTGTTCGTTTGCGGCGGTAGTTTTCAGATGATGTACGAGCCCTGTCTTTTTATCCACTCCTATGTGTGCTTTATATCCAAAGTGCCAGTTGTTTCCTTTCTTTGTAGAATGTGCCTCCGGATCACGCTTCTTTTCACGATTTTTTGTTGAGTTGGGAGCTTCTATCAAGGTAGAATCTACTATAGTTCCCTTTTTGAGAATCAGTTTACGTTCTTCAAGAATTTCGACTACTGCTGCAAATATTTTCTCCTGTATTTCGTTTTTTTCCAGAAGATTGCGGAATCTTCCGATTGTATCTCCGTCCGGAACTTCATTCGGAGAATTGATACAACAGAATGCTGTAAATGCACGGCTGTCAAGAACTTCATTCATAACTTTCATATCTGCAAGATCATAAAGATTTTGCAGAATGAATATTCTAAGCATCAATTCCAGTGGGTATGGCTTATTGCCGCGCTCTCCTTTATAATAGCACGGCTGTATGAGTGACACAAATTTTGCCCACGGTATAATTCTATCCATCTTTTCCAGAAATTCTCTTTTGTTGATTCTGGCTGCACCAAATTCATCATTTATTTCTGCCAGTTTCATTTGTCTGTCCATATTCCTATTATACCACATTTTCTTGCTTTTGGCAACTGTGCGGTGTTGCCTTTTGTAATTTTTCACGCATAATACAAAAATGAAAAAAACCGAACAAAACCGAAAAAAAGCGAACAAGCCCTGAAAAAGCACGGTAAATAGCCGAATAATAAGCGAAAATAAGTGATAAAAATTAAATTCAAAAATTTAACATGAAAAAAATAAAATCCCGATTTCAGTCAAAAAAACTGATTTCGGGATTTTTTCAATTTCTGCAACGTTTCATGTTGCAGAGCGTTGCAAGATTTCAAAAAAGCGTTGAAAGCACGTAGAATAGCGTTTCAAAAAGTTTCAAGATATTTTAATAATTTGAAATTTTTAGAAAAAATTGCTTCTTGATAGATAAAAAATGATATGGCAATATGGCAACTAAAAAACAATTTAATAGCAACCAGTTGCCATATTATTTTTATACAAATAGTAAATACTATTTTTTGTGATTGTCATTAAAATTTTTGTTTACAGTCATTGATATTTTCAGCCGATGTTTTCTTTTACTTCGGACATTTCTGCCATTGCTTCAATTCTTCCAATAAGTCTCATCTGTTCCTCAAAAGACAATTTTCTAAAATTTAAGATTAGTTCCTGCTCATAACCATTAGTTCTGCTGATGCCATTGCAAGATAGTGTTGGTTTATTTTCAGATATTCCATTTTTCTTTAGTTCTGCCACTTTTCTGACTGCTTCTTTTTTTTCTTCAGCATTTAGTGAATTGTAATCATCAAGTAACTCTCTTTCATCACCTCTCAATCCATCTTCTTTTCCAGTAAGAAGATAATCTGTAGATACATTTAAAAATTCAGCTAACTGAATTACTATATCAGAGGATGGAGAAGACCCATTTTTCCAATAAGTACCGTTGGCTGTTCCTATATGCATTTTTTTTAAAACTGCTGTTACTGATGTGTTTCTAGCTTTGCAAGCATTTTTTAATTGTTCATAAAACATAAATTATACTCCTTTCAATTGTGAAAAACTTACAATAATTCAGAATTCTGAATTATTTTATATGAAAGCACTTGACAAATTCAGAATTCTTAGTTATAATATAAGTGACACTTATATTTTAAGGCATAATAAACCTTAGCATAATAATAACATAAGAAATCTAAAAAGTAAATAGAAAGGACTGATTTTATGACACTTGGGCAAAAAATAAAACAAAGACGTAAAGAATTGAAAATAACACAAGTTGAACTTGCAAGAAAAATGAAAACATCACAGTCATATATTTCACAAGTAGAAAATGGTGATGTAAATCCATCAACACCAATGATTGCAAATATTGCAGTTTTTCTTAGTCTAAGTATCGACTATCTGTTACTGGAAGAAAGAAGAAAAAGTAAAACTGTTTAAGGAGGTGAAAAAAATATGCATAAGTACAATCTAAAACCTTGCCCATTTTGTGGAGGGATTGCTGAATTTAAATTATTAGCACCATCTATTTTTGAATCTAACAGTGATACAGCTATCTATGTAGAATGTAGTAACTGTAAAATCAGAACGAAATCAGTAGAGAAAAGCATTGATTATACAGCAAAAGAAATAGTGGCTGAAATATGGAATACACGAAAAAATACACTGGTAAATGGTTCTAATGGTATTAAGTAAAGCCGAAACAGCGGATTCAATCCGCTGTCCGTTGGAAGTGGTCGTCCAACGCTGATGATGGCAGACCAGTATCTTGAAAATAGAAAAGAGGTGAAAGACATGAACTACTTGTACAGAACGCAGGCTTATTTAAACAGCGTAACGGCAACTGCAAATTCACTTTGTGGAATGATTCTCAGTGATGCACTGCAAGACAATATCGAAACGCAGTATAAAATCACTATCACATTGCTTGAATTGGAACAGGAAACAGCAGATTTCATAGACAGCGTAGGGCTTGCTAGTGAATTGCAACATGCTGTATTAGGCAGTAAACGCAAATTTATGAATATTAACAAGCGTTTAATTAAGCACTTAGAAAAACTCCAGTTACAAGGCTATCATTTTGAAGCAGTGATTAGCACCTTGAAACTGGAGAATGCAACGTTAGAGAAAGAAATCCACTTTCTTTAATGTTCATTTTTAAGTGTATCACAAAACAAGTGATTTGTCAAGAAAAATTTTTGCCAGAGTATTCCACTCTGGCAGAAAGGAGAAAAAATGGACTATCTAACAGTAAAACAAGTGGCAGAATTAAAAAACTGTTCTGAGCAATATGTTAAAAAACTTTGCAAGGACAGAAAATTTCAGACAAAGCAGGAATTAAATTGCAAAGGTAGAATGAAATATTTAATTCCTATAACAACATTGCCAGAAGATTTACAAGCGAAGTATTACAAGCAAAAGCAAATAGAAACAGGAATCTTGCCAGAAAAAATAGAATATGGAAATGATTCTGCAACGGCTTTGAAATACCATTGCAAAGGCGTTAAAAAGGCGTTTCAAGAATTTTCAGAAACAGAACGCCAAACAATTAAGTTTTGGATTGACTTGCTGAACAAATGGCAAGCAGAACGTTCCAGACGTAAAGACAAAACAAAATTTGATGAAATGTTTGTGGGGCATGTGAAATACATGCACCCAGATATTGAAATTAGTACAGATATTTTGTATAGAAAATATTCAGCCTACAAAAGCGAATGCTATGGTGACTTGATTGACAAGCGAGGCGGTTGGAATCGAGGACAAAGCAAGCTTGATGATACTAGTATTATCTGGCAAGGATTTCTGCAACTCTATCTTGACCAAAGGCAACCAAAAATCAGCCATTGCTATCGTATGATGAATGCATTCATTGCAGAAGAATATCCAGAATTGCTAGAAGAAATTCCATCTGAATCCTGTTTCAGACGAAAAATTAAAACATTACCATTTGCAGTTACAGAATATGCACGCAAAGGTGAAAAAGCATTCCATGACCACTGTACACCTTATGCGAACCGTGATAAAAGTAATATTGATGCAAATGACATCTGGGTTATGGACAATTACACGTTTGATGTGATTATCAAGCAAGAGAGTGATTCCAGAACTACAAAACGAATGTATTTAACAACTGTTCTTGATGTAAAATCAGGCGTTTTAGTTGGGTGGAATATTACGGACAGTCCAGATTCCAATTCAACACTTGATGCATTGAGATTTGCAATGCTTCGCTTTGGAATCCCCAAACAGTTATATTTTGATAATGGGCGAGAATTTACAACACTTGATATTGCAGGAGATAAACGAAATAGAAAAGTTGCCAAAGACAAGCAAGGCAATCTTCCAGTTACAATTATAGCTAAACTTGGCATAGAAATTATTTTTGCATTGCCAACAAATGCACAGGCAAAAGTAGTAGAACGTATTCACAGAATTATTAAAGAACAATATTGCATGATGCAAAATGGCTATTGTGGGGGAACAATTGCAGAACGTCCTGAAAATTTGAAACAAAAAATTAAAAATTTCGATATTGAAACAGAAGAGGAACTTCGTAAATCATTTGCTGATTATGCAGATAATATTTTCAATGTTGCTGAATATGGCGGAGGAGAGCCAAAATATAAGGGCATGACAGCAATTGAAGTCTGGAATACATCTATTGCAGAAACTGCAATCCGAAAAGCAAGTGAAGATGTACTAGATTTGTTAATGCTTAGAAATAACGGATTCCAGAAAGTAAAACGTGATGGCGTATTTATTACTTATCATGGCAAGAAAATTTGGTATTATGATGAGCATTTAACTTGGCAACATATCGGTGAAAAAGTTTGTGTAAGATACGACCGAAACAATCCATCAGTCGTTAGACTGTATGACACAGAAGATAGATATTTATTTAGTTGGCAGTGTGCAGATTGGCTAATTACAGAATATTTCAATGCAAGCAGTGAAGAAATTGCAGAAATTGGGCGTAAGAAAACAAGTGTCATCAAGCAAGTCAGAGAACGTGTAGAAGAATTGCAAGGTGAAAAAGTGATTACACATAAAAGCGGACTGGCGTATCTTTCTAAGCAAGGTAAAAGTAAATTTCATATTCAAATGCCTGAACATGTGGTTCATATTATGTCACCAGAAGAATCACTTCCCAAAGTGGTTGGTGGTGAAGAATATCCGCCAATTTCAGTTAATTTGCGTGTTATCGCACAGAACGCAAAAAAACAAAAAGGAGAATTTTAACTATGAGTTATGAGTATACAGAAGAACAAAAAATTACTCTCAACAAGCTTGAAGAACTTATTCAAGATAAGAAAAGCCAAAAAAAGGTAAGTATACTTCTTGGCATGTCTGATACAGTGATTTCTAAATTAAGAAGTGGGTCTTATACTGGCAATGTAGAAGAACAAATGCAAAAGATTACAGACTATTTTGAACTGGAAGAACAGCGAGAGAAACTTAAAATCAATACTATTTCTACAGATTATGTAGCAACTTCAATTTCCAGCGAAATTTATGAAGTGCTAACTATTTGTCAAATCAAAGGTGGACTTGCAGTTGCAGCTGGTGATGCAGGAATCGGCAAAACAAAAGCCATTCAGAAATATCTGAAAGACCACCCAAATAATACAATTTCCATCACAATGAATACTTGCTTTTCTACTGTAAAAAGTCTGCTAAAAACACTTGCAAGACGTTTGAATGCTGGAAAATCAAAACCCAAAGATGAGTTATGGGATGCAATTTTGGACAAACTCTCTGATGGGATGCTTCTGATAGTGGATGAAGCACAATTTCTTACATACGAGCAAATAGAAGCATTACGAAGTTTTTCAGATTATTTCAGTGACATGGGGCAGACGTTTGGAATCGCACTGGTAGGTAATCCACAAATTTTATTTATGATGGGAAGTAGCAGAAACGATTACTCTCAAATCATCAACAGACGAAAAATTACAAGAGTTTATCAAAGAACTGATATTCAGCGTGCAGATATTCAGAAACTTTTCCCTGCTGTTGCAGATGACAAACAGAAAATTGATTATCTTTGGAAAATGTCGCAAACGATTCAAGGAATTCGTGGGACAGTTGAATTATACAATACAGCATGTCAAAATGGCGAATGTTCTTATGAAGGTCTGGTAGCGGTTTCAAAATATATGAATATTAAGTAAATCAGCCGAAACAGCGGATTTTTCCGCTGTCTGCCAGAAATAGTCTACTGGCACTGATGAGGCAGACTAAACTAAGAAACGGAGGTAAATTTTCATGAAGCTGACAAAGAAAAAAGAAAAATACTTTGCTGAGAAAATCGAGATGATTAAGGAGCTTGAACAGCAAAAGAAGCAGACAGAGGAAGCACTCAAGGATATTAAGGACGAAATCAAATCGTTTATGGACAAGAACAAAACCACAGAGCTTGAAGTTGGAGTTTTCACAGTGCATTATGCTGAAACCAAAACAGAACGTTTTGACAGCAAGGCTCTGAAAGCAATGGATGAAGAACTATACAGCAAGTTTCTTAAAACTAGCACAGCAAAGAGATTTTCCATCACATAATGAAAAATGCAAAACAGCGACTTTATGCGATTGCTGTGCAGAATGGGCTTGTTGAACACGGAAATAAAGATGATTTGTTTCACCTGATTGTGTACAATACAACAGGAAAAACATCTGTAAAAGAACTTACAGACAAGGAAATCAGACATGTAGAAACTGCAATCTGGAACAAAACACATGGAGCAAAAGTAAAAAATCAAAAGGCTGTTCCAAACATGATGTCCCCTGCACAACAGTCATTCGCATGGCGATTGATGTATCAGATTCAGAGCTATGATCTGCAACCATCTGCTAAAACAGTTGGTGAACGTCTTGCAGGTGTTGTTAAAAAAGAGCTTGGCGTAACTGTCTCAAAATCAGAACCATTAAAATCAATAGATGCCAAGAATGGAATTATTTTAATTGAGGCTCTGAAACGGTATCAAAGAAGTGCAAAGCAAAAATATGACAGGCAAAATTTAAAAAAATAGTAGTTGCAAAAATAAAAGAAATATGGTATAGTGGGATTAATAGATTCGGCTATGCCATATTTTTTAGTTAGGAGGAACTGTCATGAATACAATTGAAAAAATTACAAATCTTGACCAGCTTTCTGGTGAACAAAGAGATATTGCGGAAGTAATTGGACTGGAATCTTACAGGAAACTTGTCGAGCAATATGGCGGAACACATGTGTATATCTGTAAGGCTGAAACAATTCTGCGTGAACTTCGCAACAATGAAATACGCAGTCAATTTAACGGCTGTAATTATCGTGAACTTGCAAAAAAATACTGTGTTTCAGAAATGACAGTACGCAAAATTGTTTTATAAAACTTTTACTAAAACTTTTAATAAAGATTTTACTAAAAATTTTAATTGCATATTTATTTTATTTATGTTATGGTATAGTTGATGAAAAATTGACTATACCACTTTTTTTATTGGCGGTGAAAATATGGAAATCAGTTATATTGTAGAAGTTATGCTATCAATCGGAATTGGTGTGGTTGCATTTTTCCTGAAACGTACCATTGATGAACTGGACAGATGCAAGCATGATATTGAGAAAATCAAAGAAGATTACATTACAAAAGAAGATTTTTTTCGTGAACAGAACGAAAACAGACGAAAATTAGATAGAATTATGGATATTTTACTTGAAGTAAAGGGAGAAATTGGTAATGGATAAAGAAACTCTGAACAGAAGAATTTCTGCAGGAAATTTTGTAGAAAATAATGGCTCTGTACTAAGGACTGTAAATATTTTAAAGACAAAATTTAATCGCTTAAAAGATATTAAATATGCCTTACATATTGAAAAAAACGAAATTGAAAATAGTATTAATTATTTGTATGAGGCAGGTTATTTGCATTTAAGAAATTCAGAAACAAAACAGCCATCTAGCCTTGCTGACACTGATTTTGATGAATTGGAAAGCAAATTAACTGCAAAAGGCATACAACTTTTAGCTGGAGTGATTCAGGATGAATGCGTTGAAATATGAGAAAGAAAAATCGAAAACATTCTATTATTGATAGTTTGCCCTCTGACCTGCATGAAGCCGTTGATGAAATGATTAAGACTAATTTCACTTATCATGAAATTGTTGAATATATTCGCAGAAATGGCATTGAAATTTCAGTTAGTTCTGTCCAGAGATATGCTTCTAATCTAAATGCAACGTTGGAATCTCTTAGACTTGCACAGGAAAATTTCAGGGCAGTTATGGAAGAAACCGAAAAATACAAGAATCTTGATGTAACTGACGGAATCTTGCGTTTACTAAGCAATCAGGTATTTCAGGCAATTAATCACTTATCTGAGGAACAGGTACAAGAAATTGACTTTGAAACGCTGATGAAGAACGCAGTTGCTTTAACTCGTGCAGTTGCTTACAAAAAGAAAATTGATATTAATAGCCAAAGCATTCTTGAAAATGGTGCTGACCAATTTCAAAGCTTCATTTTTGAAGCAATGGCAGAGGAAGAACCAGAATTATATCGACATGTTAAAAAATTTGTTAAGGAGAAACAGCAATGAACATGAAAATGTATGTGTTACAGGTTCGCTCAGGGACTGAAATTTCTGCATTTTACGCATTGAAAAGACAAGGATTTGATGTTGTTCTTCCAACCATGCAGGAATATATTCGCAAGAATGGAAACTGGGATTTGCGAGAAAAAATCATTTTCACACAGTATTTATTTATCAGATTTGAACCAAATGAAGAAAATTATTATCAAATCAAGAAAACTGACGGTTTTATGAAGTTTTTAGGCTATCAACAGCCTTTGACAGATAGTGAACAAAAATATATTGAATGGCTTGAAAATAATGGAAAGCCTATCACACCGTCAAAAATTTATGTTACGCCAAGTGGTGCTAAAATGGTAATGGCAGGCGTTTTGAGAAATTATTCTGGCAATGCAATTGATTATCATTTACGTCAGCGAAAAGCAGATATTTTCATTACAATTGCAGGACGAAAACATAAAATTACACTTCCTATCATCTGCATTTAAATCATCATGCTTCTGAATCAGGGTTGATTCGTCCCCTGCCGATGGGCATGCTTGTATACTAGAAAAACGGATTTTTAAATTAAAAAAATCCGAATGGCGAAGCTTGCCCAAAATGAGACTGTTTTAGAGCTGTTTAAAAGTGTTTACAATCGTTTTTGAAAAGTAACTAGGCAAATGATACCCTCGAAAATACAAGGCGAAAATAGGGCGTTTTAACGCCTTATTTTTATATCTGAAAGGAGATGACGAATTGAGCATTAAAAAACAAAGTATACAATCGCTTGCAAATGGTATTTCAAAATTTGAAAATTCAAAAAATATTCTGAAAAATTCAGATTTTTCAGATTTTAAAACATTTCTGAAACAGTATTTAAACACATCTGAACCAAAGAAACGCAAGAAATTAGCAGAAGAATTTAAAAAACGTCATCTTGAATTGTATCAATTTCTGAAACATAATCAGGAACTTATTTCTGCTGAAACAGAAATTTCAAAAATTTTGAATGCAGTTTTATCTGGCGACACAGCAAATTCAGACGATAAGCAATTAACTAATTTCTTTGCAATTATCGAGGAGGGACTAAAAAAATGATGTATACAGAACTCTCTCCTAAACAGCTCCAATCTATGCTTTGGTGGATGCAAGAAGATTCAAAAAATTGTGATGCAATTGTTTGTGATGGCTCTGTACGTTCAGGCAAGACCATGTCCATGACAATTGGATTTGTTCTTTGGAGTATGAAAAATTTTAATCATGAAAACTTTGCATTCTGTGGCAAAACGATTGATTCTTTGAAACGCAACGTGATTACGCCTATGCAAAAATGGCTGGAGGGAATTGTAAAGCTTAAACTAAATTTAAGTCGGAATTATCTTGACATCAAAATGTGCGGTCATATGAACCGCTATTATTTTTTCGGTGGCAAAGATGAATCAAGTTATCAACTAATTCAAGGTATCACGCTTGCTGGCGTTCTGCTAGATGAAGTCGCTTTAATGCCTCGCTCGTTCGTAGAACAGGCACTTGCAAGATGTTCTGTGACTGGTTCAAAGTTATGGTTTAATTGCAATCCTGACAGCTCCGAGCATTGGTTTTATAAAGAATGGGTTGCTGAAAATTCTGAAAAAGCCAAGCAGAAAAACAGATTACATTTGCATTTTACAATGAATGATAATTACTCTCTTGCAGATAGTGTAAAACAACGCTATGAACGCATGTATTCAGGCGTGTTTTATGATAGATATATCAAGGGCTTATGGGTGCTTGCAGAGGGTCTAGTTTATGGCACAGTATTTGATAAAAGCCGTCATGTTATTAAAAATTATGACAATTCTAATTTTGCTGATTATTATATTTCTATTGACTATGGTACACTAAATCCCTGTTCTATGGGGCTTTGGGCATTAGAAAAAGAGAAAGCAGTTAGAATCAAGGAGTATTACTATGACGGACGTGTTAAAGGTATTCAAAAGACTGATGAAGAATATTATGCAGAACTTGAAAAACTTGCAGATGGCTATGCAATTAAGCATGTAATTATTGACCCATCTGCTTCAAGTTTTATTGCAACGATAAGGCAACATAGAAAATTTAAGGTTCGCAAAGCAAATAACAATGTAATTGATGGTATCAGAAAAACAATGACATTACTTGAACATGACAAAATTTTTATTTGTCAGTGCTGTAAAGACATTATCAGGGAATTTGCTTTGTATCGTTGGGATGATAAGAAATCGCATGAAAAAGACACGGTTATCAAGGAAAATGACCATGCAATGGACGACATGCGATATTTTGTAAATACTGTCATGTATCGGACTTCAAATTTTTTAGAAATGAGGTGTAAAACATGATAAGTGCTGACATGGTTTCGACAGCTTTCGGTGTGCAGGTAATTAAAAACTCCCAGATGGAAATATCTATACAGGAGTGGAGCAATTTGTACAAAAATACAGCCTCTTGGAACAATAACCGAATTATTAGCCTATGTCTTGCCTCTGCAATTGCAAGGGAATTTTCACGTCTTGTACTTGCGGAAACTGAAATTACTGCTGATGGTGATAGCTATATAACTGAACAATTTAAAAAGCTGATTCCAAAACTATCTGTTATGGTAGAGCAAGCCTGTGCAATGGGAGGAATTATGATAAAGCCATATTTAGCAAATAATCAGATTTATACTGATACTGTACTTCCAGAAAGTTTTTTTGCAGTCGATTTTTCAGAAGATACCATGACATCAGCTGTATTTCCAGAACAGCTTGTCATTGGAAAATATTGTTATACAAGACTGGAATATCACCGTTTTGACCCTGAAAAACGTCTTTATACCGTTGAAAACAGGTGTTATAGAAGCAGTGATAAAAATGCTTTAGGCTCGTTATGTGCATTTTCAGAAATACCACAATGGAGCAAAATGAAAGAAATTACAGTGCTTGAAAATGTAGAACAGCCACTATTTTCTTATTTTAAAATGCCCTTTGCAAATACAGTTGACCCTGAAAGTCCACTCGGCATTTCCGTATATGAGAATGCGGAGGAACTGATTCGTCAGGCAGATGCACAATGGGAGCGGATTATCTGGGAATTTGAAAGTGGTGAAAGAGCAATTGATGCAACAGAAGATATTTTCCGTTATAATCAGAACGGCAAGCCAATATTGCCAAAAGGTCGTGAGCGAATGTTCAGAACTTATGATATTCAGGCGACTGAAAAGCCATTTATTGAAACGTTTTCTCCTGAAATTCGTGATGTTTCGTTGTTTAATGGCTTAAACAGAATTTTTCAAAGAATTGAATTTAACTGTGGTCTAGCTTATGGCACGATTTCTGACCCACAGACGATAGAAAAAACTGCCGAAGAAATTAAATCTTCAAAACAGCGTTCTTATACACAGGTTTCAGCAATACAGAAAAATCTTGAATTTACGTTAAAAAATTTGCTATATGGCTATGATTACTATGCAAAGCATTTCAAGCTTTCACAATCTAAATCTAATTTAATTTGCACATGGGGAGATAGTGTTCTGGAAGATACAGACAAAGAATTTAATCGCCGTTTGCAAATGGTGAGTGCTGGACTTCTTACCAAAGAAAAATTTATTGCATGGTATTTTCATTGTGATGAAAAGCAGGCTAGCAAATATATCCCACAAGCTGATGCACTGTTTGGAGGGATTTAAATGCTGTCTCCTGAATATTATGAGAGTTGTGCAGATGCTATTTTGAAACTCTATGAACAGTTAGAAGATTCTATTATTTCTGATATTATTAGACGTATCATGAAAACTGGATTGGTCACAGCAACGGCACAGCACCAGATAGAACAGCTCCAAGAAATGGGTTTGCTGTATGATGACATTCTGGCGTTAATTGCTCAACAAACAGATGCTACAACACAGCATGTCAAAGCATTATTTGAAGATGCAGGTATAGAATCTGTTCAAATTGATAACGAAATTTATCGTGAAAATGATTTAACACCAGTAGACATACGACAATCGCCTGCTATGAGACAAACGCTTGAAGCAGGCTACAGAAAAACGCTTGGCAACATGAAAAATTTGACTTTGACAACTGCTATTACATCACAAACAGCATATATAAACGCCTGTAATCAAGCGTATATGCAAGTTAGTTCTGGAGCGTTTTCTTATCAAGAGGCAATCAAACAAGCAGTGAAAAAAGTTGCTGAAACTGGTGCAATGGTGCTTTATCCGTCAGGACATCAAGAACGTGCTGACGTTGCGATAAGGCGTTCTGTTTTGACTGGAATCGGTCAGACTTGCCGTGAAATTGGTAAGATGAATGCCGAAAAATCTGGCTGTGATTTAATGGAAATTACAGCCCATTCTGGAGCAAGACCAGACCACGCTAAATGGCAGGGACAACTTGTTTCATTGTCTGGTAAGAATGCTGGGCGAACAATCAACGGCAAGAAAGTCTTATCGCTTCGACAAGTTGGCTATGGTACAGGTGATGGCATTTTTGGCTGGAATTGCCGTCATGACTGGTTTCCGTTCTTTGAGGACTATTCTAAGCCTGTTTATAGCAAGTCTGATTTAGAAAAATTAGATGAAAAGAATATTGAATATAATGGCGAAATGTACTCTGAATATGAAATTTCTCAAATGCAGAGGGCAAAAGAACGTAAAGTTAGAGCTTTGAAACGTCAAGTCATTGCATCACAAACAGCTTTAGAAAATGCTCCTGATGATGTTACAAAAGCAGAATTACAAACAGATTATTCTGAAAATGCTGTAAAATTAAAATCAGCTGAAAAGCAACTCAAAGAATTTTGCAAGCAGACAGGACGGCGGAATGATACATTTAGGACACAAGTTGACGGATTTGGTCGCAGTCAAGCACCAAAAGCAGTTTTAGCAAATAAAAAAGTACAAAAATCATTGACTTTTTCAGATAATAATGCTATAATGAACAAAAAGAAAAGTTTCAGAATACCAATATCTGATGAAACAATAAGAAATGTTGAATTTGTTCAGCCAGACGGATTTTCGTATGAAGATGCGGTTGCATTACAAGAAGCACATCGAAGTCTTCTTACAGAAGCCAGAAAATATCCTCTTGGTACAGAGTGCTGTATTCTGCTCGATGTAATGAATATGGAACAAATTGGAGACATCGAAATAGGAAAAATAGATTCAGTACTTCCACCTGAATGTGATGAATTTCATGTTGTATTACATAATCATTCAAGTGGAGCTACATTTAGTGTTGGAGACATTATGCGGTTTGTAAATGTTGATACTATGCAGATGATGACTGCTATTGGACATAATTCAAAAGTATATTGTTTGCTAAAAACAGTGGCATTTGATACTGAAAAATGCTTAGATTACATTGAGAATAAATTAGATGAAAAAATTTTCAAAGGGAAAAACTTTAGAGAATTAACAAAAGAATTTGCTTCCACACTAACAGAAAATGAAAAAAAAGAATTAAAAAAGGTATTAGTTCAATTTTCAAAGGATATATTAGATGAGGTGGTAACATATGGAGCCGTATATTACGAGTAAGAAAAAATTAACAGAGGAAGATTTGCAATGGTGTCAGAATGCACTTGCAAAAGCAGAACCCTATTCAGAGGAAGAATATAAGTCTATTCCTCTTGATGCAGAGATTAGCAAGATTGATATTGCAAGAGAAAAGGCAACACGAGCAAAAAAAATGTTAGAACGTGGATGGAAATATTAAAACGCTCTTATAAGGGCGTTTTTATTATGATAAAATATTACTAAAAAAGACCATAAGGGTCTTATTTTTATACCCAAAATTAAGAAAACGGAGGTAAATTTCAATGGCAGAAGAAATCAAAACACCAGAAACAAAGTCAGCAGAACAGCAACAGGAATCAACTGCAAAGACCTATTCAGAGCAGGAATACAATGCACTTGCGGAACAGCTTCAAAATGCGAACAAAACAATTCAGTCATATAAAGACATGGATATTGACGGCATTAAGGCAAGCGTGGAGGATTACAAGCAGAAATGGGAGCAGTCAGAGCATGACCGCAAGGCATTTGAACACAAGACCAGAGTTAGCAGTTTTGTTAAGAATCTGGGCTTAAAAGATGATATTTATGAAAAGTACGTCACAGACATGATTCTTGAAAAGGAACTGAAATTTGACGGTGACAAGCTGATCGGCGGTGATGATGTTGTGAATCAGTTTAGAGAAAAATATCCTGATGCATTCAAGCCTGCTGATACAGGTGATTTCATTGCTCCAACAGGTCATGCAACTACTGCAAAACTTTCTGGCGTGGAACAAGCTTTTTACAGCATGAACCCAAATCTTAAATCATAAGGAGGACAAATACTATGCCACATACTACACAAGAGCGTTATTCATCACTTGTTGATGAAAAGCTTAGAAATACGCTCGTTACAAAGGATAATTTAATTTTTAATAATCGCTATGAGGGCGACCCAAAAGCAGGAAAAGTAAAAATTCCTGTAAGAGACACAGAAGTTGAAGTTAAGACGTATAACAAGCAGACAGGTGCATCTATTTCACAAGGGTCAACAGCTTATTTTGACTTGAATATTGACATTGATGAGGCTGTCAATGAAATGATTGATGGATTTGATGCTGTGTCCGTTCCAGATGGAATCACTGCCGAACGTCTGGATAGTGCAGGATATTCTCTCGGGCTTTCTATGGATACAAAGTCAATCAGAAAACTGGAAGAAACAGCAGGAATCACAGTTGCAACATCAAAAACGGCTGTAACAGAAAATACTGCATATAAAGCAGTGCTTGCTGCAAAACGTACACAAAGCCGTTTAGGTGTGCCAAATGATGGTAAACGATTTTTAATTGCCTCTCCAGAATTTATGGAAGTTTTGCTGACAGATGATAAATTTATTAAACAGGGTGATTTGTCACAGGAATTAGTGCAGAATGGCGTTGTGGGCAGAATTGCAGGCTATAACGTATTTGAATCTAATAACACTATGTTTGAAGATACAAGCCTTGTAGCAGGCAAGAAAACAACAACAGAATTTATTTGTGGACACCCTAACTGGTGCCATAGAGTGCAAGAATGGTCTGTGCCTGTTGGCATTAATAATCTTACCAATGAATTTATTGGTTCATCAGCCGTACAGGGCAGAAAAGTATATGGCATTGGCATTTCTAAACCACAGACAATTTATGTAAAAAGGGTAGAATCTTAATGGCATACGCTAATTTTCCCTATTATCAGGATTTTTTTAAAGGAAATCTAATTCCTAATGAGGCAATGTTCTGTGTATTTGCAGAACGTGCTTCTGAATGGATTGACACTGTGACTTTTGATAGATTACAGGACAAAGATTTATTTAATCTGCATAAAATTAAAATTCAAAAATGTACCTGTGCATTAGCGGAAAAATTTTTCAAGCGGAATCTAGCCTTTGTAAATGGCATTCCAAATTCTGAGAATCTACCGAAAACATCTGAAAGCATTGGTGCTTATTCAGTATCTTTTGCAAATCTGTATGACTATGTGCAGGAGCTGTCCCTGACAGATGAAGATTTTCAGAAATCTCTAAAAAGCACAGCATTGCATTATTTAGGCAATACAGGCTTAATGTTCAGAGGTGTATAATTATGTTCACAAATATGAAAATTATCACTGTTTTTCACAAGATAATTCATGCTGAAAAACGTCTGCCTGCGTGGGAAAAACATGTATTTCAGGACGTTTACTGGGAGAACTGCTCGGCACAATCAGAAGAAAATAAGGGCATGAGTGAAAGCAATTTGATTCTATGTATTATCCCTGAAAAATCTATAAAAAATTTTATTCCATGCAAAGATGATAGCATTACAATTGGTGATGCTGAAAATCCAGAGGGCTTCACAATTATGGACGTGAAAGATTTCCGCTATGGTTCAAAACATGTGCATCATATTGAGGTGACAGCAAAATAATGAGCTGGAATTATAAACTTAAATTAAATGGCGTAGACCCTGAAAAAATTCGTCATGCACAAGCCTATATTGACAGCGAAATTTTAAGAAATTCTGACCCTCTTGTTCCGTTCAAAACAGGGTCTTTGAAACGTTCTGGAATTACTGGGACGCAAATTGGAACAGGTATTATCAAATACACTGCACCATATGCAAAATTTCAATATTTCAATGGCAAGGCAAGCAATCAGCAAGGGCGGAAATGGGTTCAAAGAATGTGGCTGTCTCAGAGAAAGCAAATTCTGAAAAACGCACAAAAAATACTAAATGGGAGATGATAAATTGACAATCATTGAAAGTTTAAGAGATTTTATTGCCAGCTGTCCACTCTTAAAAAACGGCGTATTGCTGAATGTTGACCGTTTGGGAGCGACTGAAATTGAATATACAGTTGATGGTGAAATGACAGCTCCCATTCTGCGGAAATATACAGACGGTTCTACGCTTCGGCAGTTTAATTTTATATTCGCAAGCCGTGAAAAATATGGAGCAGACACGTTGCAAAATATTGAAAATTCGGGCTTTTATGAAGATTTTGCAAACTGGATTGAAACACAGTCTAATATAGGGAATCTTCCAAAACTTGATAACTATCGAGTTCCACAATATATTGAAGTGCAGTCTGGAGGCTATGTATTTGATTCTGATGACAGCACTGCACGCTATCAAATTCAACTAAAATTTGTCTATTATCAAGACAGGAGGTATACAAATGGGTAAAAATTTAAGCTTTGGAAATTTGGTCACGAGACCACAAAAACTCGCATTTTGGCGTTTGCCCAATGGTACATATCAACGCATGGAGGGATTCACAGATTTGACTTATTCGCAGAATCCAAAAGAATATTCCCGTCAGTATGTAGATGAAGATTTTGAACGTACAGACATTGTAGGATATGCACCATCAATTTCTTATGCATTTGACAAATACACAGGGAATGCTGTGCTTGCTGATATTGTGAAAATTACAGAAAATGAATATATTGGCGACATGATGAAGCGTCAGATTGTCACAGTGGATTTGTCAGCGACACCTATGGAATCTGCTAATGGCAATGCACAAATGCGTGATTATGCCGTGATTCCAGACACCAATGGCGATACCACAGATTGCTTGACATATTCAGGTAATTTCAAGGCAAAAGGGTTAAGAATCCCTTGTATTGCGACATCTTATGATGATTGGCAAACAATTCAGGTCACAACAAATATTGAAGATTCTGCAAAAGCAACTGTTACAATTACAGGAGATGGTGTAAGAGAACCCATCACAGATAATGGCTCTACACATTTAACAGGAAATGTATTACACGACACAAATGTTACAATTACAATTACAGCAGATTTTGCTGGTGCAAAAATTACATTATTTAAAGAAATTGGTAGTACTACAACAAGAATTGGCACTGGTACAGGAACATATATTAATGCCAATAATAAAATTGTAAATGACACCAGATTTGAAGTACTTGTAGAAGCAGGCGACCAATCTAAAACATTTGTGATTGTATTAACAGCCGTGGATTCTCACACAACAGCTATTTCAGACGATTTGGAGACTATGTAATATGGAAAATATTTATATTTGGAAAATCAATAAAAATGAATTTGAATTAGACATGGAAGATGCAGAAACAGCAGAACGCTATCTTTCAGCTATAGAAGCTCTCGACAATGCAAAAGATGCTAATTTTAGTAATCTTGCCGAAAAAATTCATGTTTATTGTAAGGCATTTCGCAATTTTTATGATATGCTTTTGGGTGAAAATGCATCTGAAAAAATTTTTGCAAACATAAAAGATAATATAAGAAAATATGATGAAATTTATACATCATTGCTTGATTTTATTGCAAAACAGCGTGCAGTTTCTTCTAATCGTATGAATCAGATAAAAGCGAAATATGCACCAGAAAGATTGAAAAAATGATAAATATCTTATTTGAAAAACTCCCTGCTAACGTTGAAATAGCAGGGAAATTTTATAAAATTGCAACTGATTTTCGAGATTGGATAGCATTTTTTGACATGATGGCAGATGAAAATTTTGACAAGAAACAAAAAATGTTGACCGCTTTGCAATGGTTTATAGAAGAAATTCCAGAAAATATTGCAAGTGCTTATCATGCTCTAACGGAATTTGCATCTTGTTCAAAAACGAAAAAAATTTCTGGAAAATCAGATAAAAATTTAAGCACGCCAACACTTTCATGGCTTTACGATTCCGCATATGTTCTGGGAGCGTTCCGACAGGTTTACGGCATTGACCTAATCAGGACAGAATACATGCATTGGTGGGAATTTTCAGCTTTATTTGAAGCTTTGCCAGAAGATACACCCATCAAAAAACGCATTACCTATCGTCAAATCAAAATTTCAGATATTAAGGACAAAGAACGCAGAAAACAAATTGTAGCAATTAAAAAAGCAGTTGCATTTCCACATGCACCAGTATCAGCAGAACAAACAGGTGAAATTTTTTCATTTTAATTAATTATAAAATTTATGAATGGTGGTGAGTTGTATGGCTTATGATGACAGTCTTGAAATTGATGCCAGAATTGACCAGTCAGGCGTTAATGACGGTATGAATGACATGAATGAAAATGTTCGGCGTGGTATGAATGCTGTCAATGATACGACAGAAAGCGGAATGCAGTCATTTTCAGCTATTGTCAGTGCTGCTGCTACTGCTGCAGGACAAGCAATTTTTAGCATTGCTGGAAAAACAGCAGGCATGTTTTCTGATATGATGAAATCAGGGGACGAATATAATCAGGCAATGAACAAACTCTCCATGTCAACAGGTGCAGTTGGTGAAGAACTGGAGTCTCTGAAAGATGTGGCAAAGGGCGTATTTGCAAACAATTACGGTGCAAGTTATGAAGATGTTGCAGACGCTGTTGCTGATGTCAAAAAACAGCTTGGAGACTTACCAGCAGAAGAACTCCAGACAATCACAGAATCCGCTTTTGCACTGAATGATGTATTTGAATATGATGTTGCAGAATCCACCAGAGCAGCAAAAGCTATGGTGGACAATTTCGGCATTTCAGGCGAATATGCCATGGAACTGATTGCTACTGGAGCTCAAAATGGATTAGATTATTCAGGTGAATTAATTGACAGCATTTCGGAATATTCTGTGCAGTTTGCAAAAGTCGGACTTGATGCAGATGATATGTTCGCAATTTTTCAACAAGGTGCTGAAAACGGTGCATGGAATTTAGACAAAGTCGGTGATGCAGTTAAAGAATTTTCTATTCGTGCAATTGACGGTTCAACGACTACAGCAGAGGGATTTGAAGCGATTGGCATGAACGCCGAAGAAATGGCATATAAGTTCACACAAGGTGGAGATACTGCAAAACAGGCGTTTCAAGAAACGGTTTCTGCTCTAACCTCAATGGAAGATCCTGTTGCTCGTGATGCAGCAGGTGTAGCATTATTTGGCACAATGTGGGAAGATTTAGGCGTTGATGCAATTGCAGCAATGGGCGATATTCAAGGCGGAGCATATGCGACTGGCGATGCTATGAATACAATCAAAGAGGTAAAATTTGACAATATCGAAAGTGCAATCGAAGGTCTGAAACGTTCTGTCGGCAGTTTTACAATTGATGCAAAAGCAGCATTTTCATCAGAAATTGCAGGAGCAATCGGAACTCTAGTTAATGCTATTAATTCCGCAGATGGTGATATTTCAGTTATTTTTGACGGCATTGTAAATGCAGGAAAACAAGCATTTTCTGCATTTAGTGGGGTGATTGGTGGCTGGGTTGAAAATGGCAGACAAGTGATTGATTATTTGGTAAATGGCATACAGGAAAATCTTCCAATGATTCAGGAAAAAGCTGTCGAAATTATAAATTTCTTAGTCAATGGATTTTTAAATTCACGCAAGAAAATGCTGGAAACTGCCATTCCAATTATCACTAGTCTTATGCAGGGTATTTCAGAAACATTGCCAGAACTTCTTGCAACTGGCTCTGAAATTTTACAGTCTATGATGCAAGGGATTATGCAGGCATTGCCAGAACTCATCAATCAGGGACTTGTGATTCTGCAAAATCTTGTGACTGGAATTGTAAATGCAATCCCTCAACTTTTACCGCTTGCCATTACTATTATTACAGCACTTGTTAACGGTTTAACACAGGCAATTATTGCAATTTTACAGTTTGCACCGCAGATTCTCACAGCATTGATTACTGGAATAATTGGCGTTTTGCCAGATTTGATTACATGTGCTGTACAGATATTAAATGTTCTGATTTCAGCAATTACATCAAATTTGCCACTGATTCTGGGGGCGGCAATTGAAATTTTAATGGCACTGATGACTGGAATTATCGAAAATATTACTGTGATAATCAGTGCGGCATTGGAGATTCTAAATGCCTTAATTTCAGCAATTATGGAAAATTTGCCTCTGATTATTTCGGCGGCAATTGAAATGCTGATTGCACTTTTGAACGGCATTATTGAAAATTTACCGATGTTAATCGAGGCGGCGATTGAAATTCTGATGACGCTTGTCAATTGTCTGATTGAAAATCTGCCAATGCTGATTGATGCCGCAATAAAAATTGTAACACAGCTTTTTGATGGCATTATCGACAATCTGCCAAAACTGCTGGACGCAGGAATAAAACTGATTACGGAGCTAATTGCAGGACTTGTAAAATCAATTCCAGATATTATTGAAGCTATTCCACAGATTGTTTCAGCAATCTGGGACACACTCACAGAAACTGACTGGATTCAGCTTGGAAAAGACCTCCTGCATGGAATCGCTGACGGACTTGTGAAAGGATTGGATGCAATTTGGGACACCGTGACACAGGTTTGTGATGACCTCTGGAACGGATTCAAGGATTTTTTCGGAATTCATTCGCCGTCAAGGCTGATGCGTGACGAAATCGGAAAATATCTTATGCTTGGTGTTGGAGTAGGTGTGGAAGATACCACAGAAGAAACTGTAGGCGAAATTAATGGCAGTTTGAAAAATCTTGCAAACCAAATAGAAGTGCCAGAACTTACGGAAAAACAAGAAATTGAAATCAATCCGCCTGAATTTAACATTTCAGATTCTGAACCCATTGCATTTGGAATTCCAGAACTAAAACTGCCTGAACAATCAGAAATTGATTTACAATCTCCAAAAATCAATATTTCAGAACCAGAGCCAATTGAATTTAGCAATCCTAAAATAGAAGTACCTGAACTGCCTAAACAGTCAGAAATTGATTTAAACTTTTCAAAAGTTACTATTTCAGACCCTAAACCAGTTAGCTTTAATAATTTTGAAACTGAATTTTCAGAAAAAAATCAGGAAACACAACTATTCACACAACAAATTGAAATTTTAAGAAATTTTTCTCCTATCAATAATATTCCAGAACTTGATGACGAACGTATCACAGCAGAAATTCAATCTCAACTTGATGAACTTATAATTACTCTAAATGCCGATAATTTCATTGCAAGATTTGAACAGATTCTTGCGAATTTTGGAAACAGTGCTGTTCCACAGTATTCAGAAGTTTATCATCGGATTCAAGGAGTACCTGAAAAACATGAAAACAATCAGTTTGAATTGCCCAAAAGTCCACAGATTAATCCAAGTTTTGTTATTTATATCGGTGATACAGAAATTAAAGATTTTGTCATTTCTGCAATTGATGAAGCAAATGTGATTTCAGGAGGTGTCACTGTATAATGGCATACTTAAAAATTGGAGTTTCAGAAGAAAATTTGCTTGCTGTTTCCAGAATTTCGGGCTATGATTTGTCTAGTTTTTCACTAAAAAATCAATTTACCAGTGAATCAGGAAACACAATTACTTATCCAGTGAGAATGCAGAAAAAACGAATTGCTATAACAGCTGAACTTTATGGGAATGAGTACACAAATTTCATGAATTTGATAAAAAATCCAGAATTTTATTGTGAATTTCAGAATCCAGACGGCGAAAAATCAGGTTATTTCACGGTGACTTCTGATGTATCCGTTACAAAAATCATGAATGAAACAATTGAAAAATTAGCACTCTATGCGATTGCATTCACGATTGAGGAGGTTTAACATGGTTATTGAAGAACATGCAAAACTAGAAATCACTCTGCCTGATGGGCGTTTTTTTGTAATACCTGAATGTGACATCATTCAAAATTCATTGTCTGTGACCTCCCAATGTGTCAGTGGAAATGTCTTTGCATTCGGGTGCGTATCACCAGCACAACTTTCTGTGAAAATTCGCATCAAAGATAACACTATTGGTCGCTATGATGTTTACGGTTCTGAAATTATTCTGTATTCTTGGTTTGGCAATATTGCACCAGAAGATGGTGGTAGAAGGGGCATTTTTAATGTCATATCAGTAACAAAAAGCAATAATATTTTTACAATTTCAGCATCTGATAATATTTGTTGGTTAGATGGCTCTGCCTTTGAAGATAATGGTAGTAATATGGGAAATGCTATTTACAACATGTTAAATAATGGTTTTCGCAATGCAGGAGATGCTCTTACAATGATAGTAAGAGATTTTTTAAAGCTCCCATTAAATACTAGTCTTTTATATCGCTCAGATATTCCAAATAGCTCGGCAGATTTTAATAGTTATGATATTCCTGAACATGTTGGTGACATAGACCTGCAACATAATATAATTCGACTTGTTTTGCTATTATCTGATGAACAATCAGATAATGTCAGAGATTATGTTGCATGGCTTGCGGAATATATGGGCGGATTTGTCTGTACTAATAACGATGGAGAAATTCAATTTTGTTTATTTGAGAATGCATGGAATCATGAACCAGAAGTACTGGATTTTTCAGAATTTGAACAGAACACTCTTGAAATAGCAGGATTCAGAATTTATTTATATTCTGCAAAACTAATCACAGAAGATAAAACTTGGAGAAATTGCGACATGGGCGGAAAAATCGAAGAAACAGGTGTCATTAATGTTGAAATAATTATTGAAAATAATCCATTTATTGAATATATTTATACTGCAAGCCGAGAATCGCAAACTGGCGATATGTTTCCAATTGTTGCAGCTTTAAAGTATTATCAAAAGCATATTCAAATTCGCCCATTTTCAGGCACATATCATGGAAGTCATTATTTACATCTTGGGCAGTATATCAAAATCAGAGATGCACAAGGAATAGAACATGAAACAACAATCACTAATTTGACATGGAAATTTCGAGGTGGGCAACAAATCAAATGCATTGGTGAAGATTCCAGAACACTCTCACAAGCAAGAAAGCGTTCGCAAGCTGTCCGCATGGGAGAACGTATGAAAACGCAAATAAACAGGCTTGAAACTAGTTTAAGAAATGAAATGTCTAGTAATGAGACAGCAACTGATACAAAACTTGGTGACCAGTGGAATACGATTCAAGACCAAATAGGTGAACTTTGGGCAGCATTGAATGGAGGCGGAGAATGATTTTTAAAGCAAATGAAAAATTTATTGACTTATCAAATATTAGGCATCTGCTAGCGAATGGTGAAAAAAACGTTGATTTTCTGAAATTTGAAATCACTAAAAATTATCATACGATAGATTTATCAGAATGCAGTTTTATTCTGCGTGCCGTCAATTCTGCTGGAAATCTCGCCGAACAGGCACTAAAAAAGCAAATTGAAAATGATTCTATTTTTCTAACTTGGGTTGTAGACGAATATTTCACGGCTGTTTCTGGTGTGCTAAAACTTGAAATTAGAGGTATTAAGGGTGATGAACTAGTTATCAAATATGATTTATCTGATATTTATGTTCGTGAAAGTGCTGTCGGTGAGGGAATTCCTGAAATTCCTGAAACAACCGTAATTCAAGGTGAAAAAGGTGACAAGGGAGATACTGGAGCTGACGGCTTATCTGCCTATGAAATCTGGTTGAAACAAGGCAATTCAGGCACAGAATCCGATTTTTTAGAATCGTTAAAAGGCGATAAAGGCGAACAGGGTCTGCAAGGACAAAAGGGTGATACTGGCGAACAAGGATTACAAGGCATTCAAGGCGAAAATGGCAAAGATGGATTGAATGGACAAGACGGAAAATCAGCTTATGAAATATGGCTTGATTTAGGAAATATAGGCACGGAATCAGACTTTTTTAATTCTCTGAAAGGTGATAGAGGTGAACAGGGGTTACAAGGTATTCAAGGCGAAAAAGGCGACACTGGAGAACGTGG
>JAAVHJ010000002.1 GCA_014799805.1 Ruminococcus sp. | reverse complement strand
CTTCTTTTCTGACAATATTTTTTGACAATGCAGAAAAAATTGTTGGTATGGCAGAAGGAAGCATGAAAGCTGCTGAAAATGGTTTATTAGGCGAACTTTATCCAGAAATTCTAAATGCTGAAACAGATTTTATTGACGGTTCAACAATTAATATTGAAGAAGTCATTGCTTTAAATCCTGATGTATTTTTTTACAGTGCTAGCGAACCACAAGTTGGAGAACAATTAGAAGAAGCAGGCATTCCAGCTGTAGCGATTTCAGTTAATAAATGGGATTATAACACGATTGAAACATTAAATAATTGGATTGATTTATTAAGCGAAATGTTTCCTGAAAATGACAAAGCAGAAGTTTGTAGAAATTATTCTGATAATGTGTATCACATGATTCAGGAAAAAGTAGAAAATATTCCCGATGATGAACGGGAAAATGTATTTTTCTTATTCCAATATAATGATTCTAGTATTGCAACTTCAGGCAAACAGTTTTTTGGACAGTTTTGGGCAGATGCAATTGGTGCAAAAAACGTTGCAGAAGAATTAACAACAGATAATTCTATCACTGTCAGCATGGAACAAATTTATGAATGGAATCCAAGTTTAATTTTTATTACGAATTTTACTTCTGCACAACCTGATGATATTTATCAGAATACTATCGGAACTTATGACTGGAGTGCAATTCAAGCAAGTGAAAATCAGAGAATTTATAAAATGCCTTTGGGTATGTACAGAAGTTATACACCTGGAGTAGATACGCCAATTACTTTGATGTGGCTTGCAAAAACAGCTTATCCAGATATTTTCACAGATATTGATATTACACAAGAAACAAAAAATTATTATCAAGAAGTATTTCATATTACACTCACAGACGAACAAGCAGAGAAAATTTTTACACCAGTTTCAGAAGCATCTGCATTTTAAATAATATTAAAAAGCATTGTCCTATCAAAAAAGACAATGCTTTTATTTTAATAATAAAATTATTTGCTGATTTCTTTAAATCTTTCCAACTCAACACAATACATATTAAAATTCTGTGAGTTTTATATTTATGGAATTTTTTTAAATTATGCATACCAAAAACTAAGAAAGGATATATAAAAGACATATCTGTATGTAATAATTAATTATCATATAAAGGAGCTTCTTCATAATGAAAAAAATTTTGCTGATAGAAGATGATTTTGAAATTTGTGAAGTAATCAAAAAGTACTTCACCAACAAGGGAACAGAAATTTATACAATACAAAATGGGAAAGAAGCATTGTGTACAGCAAAATATAATCTATCAAGTTATGAACTAATCTTACTGGATATCATGTTGCCTGATATAGATGGTTTTACCATATGCCGTGAAATCAGAAAAAATAGTGACATTCCTGTTATTTTTATTACTGCCCGTGGACGGGAGGAAGATATCCTTTATGGCTATGCCATTGGCTGTGATGATTATATTATTAAACCATTTCTACTGTCCGCATTATATGCGAAGTGTGATGTCTTAATTAGACGTTCCCACGGCACATTGACTAACACTATGCTGATATGTGGAACAATCAAATTAGATACTCGTATGCTTACTTGCTATGTAAATGAACAGGAAATTGAACTGCCTCCAAAACAGTTTGCAATATTGAATTATCTCATGTTGCATAAAGGATGGACAGTTGACAGAGAAACGCTTCTTTCCAGAATATGGGGAAATGATTATTTCGGAAGTGACCGTGTTGTAGACAATCATATTAAAAAACTACGGAAAGCTCTTGGCAGTGCAGGCGGACAAATCAAAACACTTGTCGGCAGAGGTTACAAGCTCACAGAACAATAATAATGAGGTGATTTGATGATAAAGAAAAACAGAAAGCCTAAAAAAAGAACAACATTCATAAAACTATTTGCTCGAAATGCGGTAATTGGACTACTCTTGACAGCAGTTTTTGCAGGTGTGCTTTTCTCAGCAGGGAAAAAATATATTTTTTCTCAGGCAAGAAGTGAATTATATCAAAAAATAAACAGTTTGCAGACTTCTGTTTCAGCAACAGACAATATGCAGAGCCGAAGTAAAGAATCGCTTATCTCAAGTCTACGGTTTTCTGCAAACTATAATATTACGCTGTCTGCTGATTTTCAGATTGCTTCTGATTATACTGAAAACTGTACTGCACTCGTTGCAATTACAGATGAAAAAGGAAATATCCTGTATTCAAGCCGAAAAGGATTACAAGCGATTATCCGTCTCAATGAGGAAGAAGAAAAAGAAAGTATGCTATGCAACACAGAAGTATTATCCATTCCTGAACTGACACAGCTTGAAGAAGATTATTACGCAATGAAGAACAAAGAAACTCCAGATACCTATGTTCATTTTAATTTGTTAAGCGCTTATGTAAATAGTGAAAAAAACAGTTTTATTCCTCATGAAGCAGAACTTAATCTGATTCGGTTTGACCCCAAAGGCAAGAAAGAAGACGAAGTGATTGAAACAAAGCAGTATAATATCACTATGCCTGATAAAGAAAATTATATACTGATTGAATTTAACCAATCTGATTCATCAAGTAATTATCCTATTGCAGTATTAGATGGTTTTTTCGGAACGGATAAATATCATTTTGACGAACTAATTCATGATAAAACAATACAACAAAGTGTAATCCCGTCACAAAATTTATCAATTGGATTTGGTACTTATGGAATCAGTTCTACAGTAGATATTCATCACTCTACATCAAACATATGGCTTGATGGAGAAAGAAATTTTCTTGTTGTGATATTCAAAGTAGATGCATGGAATTCTGTCACAAAGCCACTTTACTTCAGAATTGTTGCAATATTCTTAATTATTGTATTATTTATTGCATTTCTGGATAGCTGGAGACGAAACGTCAAAAATCAGGCAGAGTATGCATTTGCGGATTATCAAAAGGCACTGACCAATCATCTGGCTCATGACCTTAAAACGCCACTCATGGCAATCAGCGGATATACAGAAAACTTAATAGAGAATAAACTTTCTACAACAGAAAAAAATAAATATCTGCAATCTATTCTGGACAATATTGCCTATACAGATTCTATCATCAGCCGTACACTGGAGCTGAATAATATGCATGAATTGAACAGTTTGAAAAAAGAAAAAATTCATGTTCTGTCCCTTGTTGAACAAATTTCAGAAAAATATGGACTTTTACTAGATAAAAAAAATATTCTTTTGAAAATTAGTGGTCAGGCAGAAATTACTGCTGATTTAGATTTACTAAAAACTGTAATAGAAAATCTTATTTCTAATGCTGTAAAATATACTGTTGAAAACGGCACAATACAAATTAAAATCAATCCTAAATCCTGTAGCATTTCTAATACTGTCAGTGAAAAGATTGATGTTGCAGAATTAAAACGCCCATTCAAAAAAGGCGATACGGCAAGAAGCGGAAAACTTGGCAGCGGTTTAGGGCTTTCTATTGCAGATAAGGCAGCTGAAGCAAATCACTTTCGATTGATACTTTCCTGTTCTGATACAGAATATATAGCTAAATTAATATTCTGAATTAAGATACTATAAAAACTTATTTTATCCAGCTTGCATGATATTTTTTATGATGTCAACTAATTATTTAAAAATTGCTCTCAGAAATAAATCTGAGAGCAATTATATAATATAGCTATTCATTTTCATCTTGTTTTATTCCGACAACTATCTGACGCTGTGTACCATCATCTGTACAAGTAACAATTGTAACTCTATCATCACCAAAATCATTCAGTATCCATACTTCATTGGGTTCAACTATGAAATTCTCTGTGACAGTATAATGATAATCATTCTTTTCTTTATCATAAAGCGTAATATCCATTCCAAGTTCTATATTTTTTAAATTATTAAAATATTCTTTGTAAATCACACTGCTATGTCCTGCAATGCAGTAATTTCCTGACCCTACTTCGCCAGTTCCAATAAAATGCCCCGTAGCTTTTGCAAGAATTTCGTTGTCTGTTCCTTCCAGAACAGGTGCTTTAATTTTCAGGTCAGCAATTTCAACAACAACATTTTCTTTAAGAAGCTTTTGTTTCCGAACTTCCCGACAAATTTTTCTGATACCATAAAATCCTAAAATACTGATACCAATTATCATGGCAATAAGCCCTGTTATAAACAGAGCCCATTGCTTTTTTGTTCGCTTATGTTCAGTATCAGTTACAAATAACTTACTTCTCATTTTTTTTACGACGAATCACATTGGAAGATTTCACAGCCAAGAAACCAAATGCTGTAGTCATCATTGCACCAATAGCGATTAACATATTTGTCAGGGAGTTATTGCCTGTTTGTGGCAGATTTACTTCTTCATTATTAGAATTTGTACCAGTACCAGTTCTTGGGTCAATTACATAAACTTCAAGAACACTACCTGTATCATTCGTTAATGTAATTTCATACTGACCTTCTGTTTTTGCAGTAATTTCAGCATTTGCAGGGGTAATACCTGTTTTGCTTTCGTAATCAACAATTGCCCATGTGCAAAGGTCTTCATCAGAAGCAATATGTTGTACGGTAGTAGTTGTTGTTGGTTCTTCCGTTGTGACTACTGTAGTAGCTTCAGTTGTTGTTGCTTTTGTAGCAACTTCTGTTGTTTCTTCTGTGGTTGCCTCTGTCACTTCTTCTGTAGTTGCCTCTTCTATCATTTCTTCTGTGGTTACCTCTGTTGCTTCTTCTGTCATTTCTTCTGTGGTTGCCTCTGTTGCTTCTTCTGTCATTTCTTCTGTGGTTACCTCTGTTGCTTCTTCTGTCGTTGTAGTAGCTTTTGTTGTTTCAGTAGTAGTTGTTGTTGTGCTTGTAGTTGCTTTTGTTGTTTCAGGCTCAGTTGTTGTAGTAGCTTTTGTGGTTGTAGTAGCTTTTGTTGTTTCAGTTGTAGTTGTGCTTGTGGTTGCTTTCGTTGTTTCAGTAGTAGTTGTTGTAGTTGTGCTTGTGGTTGCTTTCGTTGTTTCAGGCTCAGTCGTAGATGTTGTAGTAGATGTTTCCGTTGTGCTTGTGGTTGTAGATGTTGTGACGGATGTTTCTGTTGTGCTTGTAGTTGTTGATGTTGTAGCAGATGTTTCTGTTGTGCTTGTAGTTGTGGATGTTGTAACAGATGTTTCTGTTGTGCTTGTAGTTGTTGATGTTGTAGCAGATGTTTCTGTTGTGCTTGTGGTTGTGGATGTTGTAGCAGATGTTGTGCTTGTGGTTGTAGATGTTGTAGCAGATGTTGTGCTTGTAGTTGTGGATGTTGTAGTAGATGTTTCTGGCTCATCTATAAGGAGATGTTGTTGAATCTTTTCTTCTGTAGTAGTTTCCTCTGTAGCAATTGTTGTTGCAGATGTTGTAGTAGAGGATGTTTCTGTTGTGCTTGTAGTCATTGATGTTGTAGTAGAGGATGTTTCTGTTGTGCTTGTAGTCGTTGATGTTGTAGTAGAGGATGTTTCTGTTGTGCTTGTAGTTGTGGATGTTGTAGTAGAAGATGTTTCTGTTGTGCTTGTAGTTGTTGTTTCTTCCGTTGTTGTAGTTGTTTCTTCTGTTGTTGTAGTTGTTTCTTCTGTTGTTGTAGTTGTTTCTTCTGTTGTTGTAGTTGTTGCTTCTGGAACAGTCTCTGGTTCAGCTATAGCGAAGCAAGCAACTTGATTATGATAAACATATTGCAGAGATTCTTTATCTTTATATTCTATACTAATTTCAATATTTTCAATTGGAATATCATTTACAAAGACATGACCCAAATATAAGGAACCATTCTCATTGAAAAGAGATTTTGTACCAGACACATAAAGGGTCAGGCTGACTGAATCTTCATAATAATCAGGATAACATTCTAAAACTTTAGTTAGTTCATAAAGAGCATCATCAAATTCAAAAGAAGCATTATTAATGCTAACTTGATTCTCAGCATTATCTTTGACTTTTAGATTTAGACTTAATGAAAAAGTATTAACCTGATTTTCATTTGCATGGTTAGATATTAATGTAATATTACCATCTTCGGTAATATCAACAGCATCATAAGCGCTATCATAGACTATTGGATCTTGATTATCTGACTCAGAATCCTGCTCAGCTGATGGATTCTCATCTGTTAATATATCAGATTGATTATAACCACTTACCACTGTACCGATTGGCTGAACGATACCCAGCATCAAAGCAACAAATATGCTTACTAAAATCTTTTTTTTCATAACACTTTACTCCTTTTCAAATTATTTTTATCACCTGTCAATGTGATATATGAATGGTTTGAATAGTTTCTGCTGTTGATTCTAATATCGAGGTTAAATCATTCATCTCATTACCATAATTTGGGAGAAGTATTTGAATTGTTTCTTCAGAATTTCCACCGATATTAGAAAGGGTATCCTTTGCACTAACTGTAATTGAGAAATTGGATACCATGCATACTGTCAGCAAGAAAACAGCTTTTCTTTTGATTACTTGTTTTCTAATTGTGACTCATCCTTTCTGAATTTCGGCAACTCTTTGAAATTTGTCTGGTGCAAATAAAAACAACTGTCATCTTCTACAAAAAGACACAGTTGCTCTCAAAAAATAATCGCTTAAGAACATTTACACAAATAACTTAAGATAAAATTAATTATGTAAACTCGATTATCTGCAACTGGCTGTCGTCCCGTTTCCGGATTAGACCCTGTAGCTTTGCGTCCTCATTTTTCAATAAGTTTGCCAAATATTAAATTAAATAACTAATATCATTTTAGTTTAAGACACATTCAAACTGTACTAACTATTTATGTACATCTTTGTTTGTTGTCTATACTTATATTATACTCATTTTTTGTAAAATGTCAATACCTTTTTTGAAAAAAATTTCTTTTCTACGTTTTGCACAATATTTGAATCTTTTTTTATATATAATTTACATAATCCATTAATTTTTACTAAAAGCAATGAGTTCTGTTTGAAACAGAACTCATTGCTTTTTTATTTATTTCTGGTATCACTCTCACACATTACTCTTCAGTAGTTTCTTGTGATTCCTCTTCAGTATTAGTACTGTTGTTTCTATCTTTATCCACATCAGTATTTGAATTAGTAGTAGTGGTAGTAGTGTTGTTATTTTTGTCTCTATCAACATCAGTATTTGATTTAGTAGTAGTAGCGGTGTTGTTATTTTTGTCTCTATCAACATCGGTATTTAATTTAGTATTATCATTCGTAGCATCATCATTATTTTCAGAAGATACTTCATCACCACTGAATGTAATTGTTGGGAAATCGCTTAGATTTTCAACTTCTAATTTTTCAAACAGTGAGTCACTCACTAAACGCTGTCCTTCATTTGTCAGAGCATCATTTACTCTATACAATTCAACACGTACTTTTTCTGGTAATTTCATGTTTTCCAGATATTCAGGTTCAATCCAGTAAACCCATGTACCGCTTGAAACATTTGCAATATCGCCTTCTTCTGGAACATCTGCAAGAATAATCTGATCAGCTAAAATATTACCTTCTTTATCAGTACCGCCTACGATGTTGCCTTTTTCGTCATATAAGAGAACCACATTATAAGCTGGATTGCCTTTGTAGGAACCTGTAAATACCAGAGAACCTTTCGGAATGGTATAAGGATGTTTGGTTTCTTCTGTCTTTGTTTCCTCTGCTTTGGAATCATCTATAGATGTTGTTGTTTCATTTGCTTTGGAATCATCTGTAGATGTTGTTGTTTCATTTGCTTTGGAATCATCTGTAGATGTTGTTGTTTCATTCGCTTTGGAATCGTCTGTAGATTTTATTGTTTCATTTGCTTTGGAATCGTCTGTAGATTTTGTTGTTTCATTTGCTTTGGAATCGTCTGTAGATGTTGTTGTTGTTTCATTTGCTGTAGAATCATCTGTAGATGTTGTTGTTGTTGTTTCATCTGGTGTTGTTTCAGCATACTTATAATCTTCTCCCAGAATACCAATCACTACTGCTCCACCTTCATCAGCTCTACGGAAATCAACATTATCACCTGTTGGTGCTAAAACGTCAAGCTCTGCAATAGAAACATTTTGATTGTTCTGATTGAGTAATACAACCTTTAATGCAGTTGCAGAATATGTGCTGACATATTCTTTATCACTGTTTGCAAAGTAAACAGTTTGACTTCCATTGCCTTTGAATGTTCCATTTGCTGTAAGAACCCATTCTGTTGTTTGTGCATCTTTTACAAAAATCTTGTAGCCTTTAATAGAACTTTCTGCATCAACTGGAGTATATTTGAATCCTGAAACAGTTAGTGTCTGATTGAAATTAAGCACAATTTCAGCATTGTCACTTGTTACTTTTGGTTCATAAGCTGTATTTGTATTATTGTCAATTGCTTGTTCTGCTGGATCATGTGTTGTCTTTTCGCATGGCATTTCATCTGTAGCATCATCAACAACAGCTTCTGCTTGAAGACCAGTGGTACTGATACTCCAGTTTGTTTTATCAATACTGCCATCATGTTCAATCTTGACTGTATCTGTTTCGAAAACTTTTGAATAGTTAAGATACTGGTCAACCATTCTTACTCGATAGAATACAGTGCGGTTATTCATAGTAGAAATCGTATCTGTAAATTCAGTACCCTTTGTATATCCAACAGGAGTTTCTTCTACTTTTCCGCCAGATATTGTGCAACGAATCACTTCATAAAGCAGTACATCATTTTCTGGAACTGTATCATTAGCATTAATTTTAATATTTACTTTATTTGGTTCTGAACCAATCTTTACAGAAATACTTTCAATTGCTTCTGTACTTCCATTGGTATTCAAGCTACTGCCCTTGCCATTTAATGCATATACACGGGAATCATCATTTGCATACATAATCGCACGTGTTTCTTTTTCAAATTGTGATGCATAAGCAACAGTATTAATATCAGGTTCTTTGCCCCAACGTCTGAAGAATTCCAGAACATCTTTTTGAGCTGCTGCACAAGCCAGACGCATTAACTGCTGGTCAGTATCTCCGTTGAGTGCAAGTGCCACACCACCAGGAGCAGGTGCTTTACTTGGTGTTCTTGAGTAAGTGTCAACTCTTGCATAGAACAAGTTTGCTAACTGGTCGTTATAATTAGCATATGTTTTGTAATTTAAACCTTTGTCATAAGCAATATGCAACTGCCAATACATACCAAGCTGTGTTGCAATATTGGAACAATTTCCTTTTGTACCAGAAGTTACTTTACTGTAAATGTTGTCATAAGTAAATCTCATGCCTTCATTTTTATCTTGTGCTTGTGCAAGCTGTGCAAAATAGTTATTTGTAATTTCTGCTACTGCATAAGAACCTTGATTAATATTATGTCCAATTTCATGTGCAATGCCCCAGCCAAAATAATTACCACTAATATATTGACCATTTTCATCAAATGTAACACCAGGAGCATTTGCCATAGCACTTACAGAACCCCATTCAATTCCAATGTGATTACCTGAAGCATACATAAATGCACCAGAGAACATACGCTGATAACGAATATTCAAATGTCCTTTTGGAATCTGGTCAACTGCAGCTGCAGCACTCTTATTCAAGCCTTTGTGCTGATAGAATAAATACATCATATCTTCTGTTGCATCCATGGATTGTAAAAGTCTTGCAGCACGCTCTTCCACAGTACCTGTTCCTGCACCTGCAAGGAGTTGCTGAGCTGGCAGAGAATACATCATGGTATCAAGCAGAATATCAGAAGCGCCTAAAATACAATTCTGGTTGTCGAATTCGTAATTTAAATTCTTATTTTGTGAACCTTTGTGAAGTTCATTATGAAGTGCTTCTATCGTTGGAACATATGCATCTAATTTATTAATATAAGCAATTGTTCTTTCCAAGCGTTCATTTTCATCAGTTACTTGATACAGGTCAAGCATTGGGACTTCTGAACCACCAGTTACACGTACAGAGTATCTTTCAGCTGCATTGCTTGCACCCTGATACTGAATATACATAGCACCGCCGTTTTCAAAACCATACATTGAACCACTGGACAATTTAAATGTATTGGCTCCGACTTTCAGATTAGCACCATCTAAAGTAACACCACTGGATTCAGAATGATACTGCGTTGTAATAAGACGTAAATTTGTGCTATCACCAGTTTTCTTTTTGTCACATCCAACATAAATTGTGACTTCTTCTCCTTTACCAATAGAAACACCAAGAGGTTGCCAAGCATTGATTCCAGAGAATCCACGTCCTACATCATTGGTAGTGATACCATTATGAATTTTTATTGCACTGCTGAGTGATTCCGCATTCAGAATTTTCTCTGCTGTTTCAAGTTCACGGAGAACAGCATCTTTATTAGGATTAATTTCGCCGAATTCATCAGGAGTATTGATTCTTACACGCATTTCATCAACTGTTTCCTGTGTAACGTCTTCTCTCAGAACTGTATGCAAATCGTCTACATATAAATCAAATACTTCGTCCATAAGGGTATCATAATGATAGAAATATGTTTCTGAAATCGTAACAGGAGATGATAAATAACGTCCAAGGCAAATCTGAATTTTAGTTGCGGTTATTGCATATGGGAGCTTGATAAGATAATAAGGTCTGCCCTGGGAATCGAGTTTTCTAGTAGAATAATTCATATAATCGTAAGCTGTGCCAATAGTATATGCTTTTCCGTTTTCATCCCACCATCTGAAGTGTGTATATTCTATATCTTTTGTTGTGAGAATACCAATGGTATCTAGTTTATAGGCTTTATCAAAAGTATATGTTAGGCCATTATTGCCTACACCGCCCCAGCCACCATCATTATAGGTATTAACTGAATAATAGGAAGTTTTTTCGCCGTCTACAGCACCCCATGCAGTACCTGTCAAACCTTCATCAAGTTCACTGTCTATCATTTCACCGCCATATCTTGTAACGGAAGTAATATGTGATTTTCCAGGAACTCCTTTTTTATCACGGTTAATCAGTTTGTATTTTGGCATATCAGCAAGATTCAAACTAGCTGTTGTTGCTGAAGTATGAATTGATTCAGGACTTAAACCAAGTTCATTCTTACCTTTTACATAAATTTCGTATTCTACAACGTCTTCTAATCCCTCAATTGTATAACTGTTGCTTGTAATATCAGGAATTTCAGTATATACTTCATCACCTATCTTTTTATAGAAAACAATATATGACTGTGTATCATCCATGTTGCTCCAGCCAACCTTAATGCCTCTATAAACACCTGAAGCTTTTACATTATCAGGCTTATCAGGGCGCTTGGTTGGTACTGGCATAGCATCCTTAGATTCGCTATAATCACTCTTCCATGTACCATTGATGGATCTTACATTTACTGTATAAGTTACATAATTCTTAATTACTTTGTCTTCTTTTACTTTAACAGTAGTTGCAGTTGTTGAGATTGTTTTAACTACTTTGCTACCCTGTTTTACCTGTACTTCATAGCCCGTTATGTTAGTTTCTGGATTCCAGCTCACAGTAAATTCTTCACTACCAATAGCTACATTATTGATTACTGGAATGTTCAGTTCAGGATCTGGAATACGGCTTGCCATATCATTTACAAATTCTGTTTTAGCAATGGTCACAAGATTATTAGATTCACCCTCTGATACTGCCAGTGCTGTAACTTTCAGAGAAACTTTCTTAACTGCTACTTGTTTGCCCAAATTAACCTGAATATTACCATTTTTATCAAGTGTAGCACGTACTTCGGATTCATTAAGCAAGAATTCTACAGACCGTCTTGAAACTTCAGCTACATATTGTTCTTCACCTGAATTCAAAGCTTCCGTTGGATATTGTTCCTCGTCTGAACCCAAATCATCAGCTTGCTGTTCTTCATCTTGATCATTTTCTGTTTCAGTATTCTCACTGTACTCATAAGTAACAAATGGTACACTAATAGTTTTTTCTATTCCATCATCATCAACATAGGCAACATCAATAAATGCTTTCTCAATAGGAGTTTCCTCGGATATACCAAAAACGACAGCCTCAACAGGTTCTTCACTCTGTACATCAAATGAAACCTCAATAGGATTGTCTTCTGAAAGTTCTTCACCTGGTTTCAGTCCAATGGATACTTCTCCTTCGCCATTCAGCATATCTTCAATGGTTTTTTCACCTTTTAGCTCTACCTGCTTGGGTAATTCAACTTTTAAAAGGTCTGGTGAAACATATTCTTCTACATGTGCATCAGTATGTTTTCCGATTTCTTCCAGATAACCCTTTGAGAAGAACATCAAATCTTCTATATTTACGTTACCATCTCCATCCAGATCACAATTCAGATAATTCTCTAATTGCTCAGGAGACCGTCTAACAGTATGAATCGCATTTACAAGTGTTTTTCTATCGGCATCATCAACATCGCCATCGTTATCCACGTCACCAATCAAAAGAACGCCAGGATGAATTAAACCTCTCTCATAATCAAAATTTGCAAAACCAGCAGTCAGTTTTATAACATGCTTCTTCTGTTTCACATCTATGAGCTGTTTATAAGTTTTGAAACCTTTTGCAGTAATCATAAGCATGTATGTACCACTCTCAAGACCACTGAAAACAACTGTTTTATCATCACTTTTTGCACTGGAATTTTCGCTTGCAGTTTCTTCATTTTCAGTGTCTGTAGCTTCGGTTTCTTCATCTTCATCTTCTTCATCACTAACACTTATTTTTTCGGTTTCAAATGCAACAGAACCCATCTCATGATATTTATTGCCACCAGTACCAGTTAATTGTACTGTAAAATCAGTACTATCAAGGAATAATGCGAGTCCAATTGAAACTTCAACTCTGCCTGCATTACTAATTGCAGTTGAATCTGTATTTGGATCCGCATCTGGATCTGTGCTTGGCTCTGCACTTGAATCTGTGCTTGGTTCTGCACTTGAATCTGTATTTTGATCTGGGTCTTGATCTGAGGTTGTATTGGAATCTACATCATTTTCAAGTAGAATTTTTCCAGTTACAACTTTAGACTCACCAAAACCAGAAACGATATCTTCTGCACCAACTGCAATTGAGAAGTTGGATACCATGCATAAAGCTAACAAAAAAGCAACTTTTTTCTTGATTATTTGTTTTTTCATTATGACTCATCCTTTCTGAATTTCGGCAAC
>JAAVHJ010000001.1 GCA_014799805.1 Ruminococcus sp. | reverse complement strand
TTTTTCAAGAATCTGCATTCTGTACGGAGCATCTAAAAATATCATATCAAAAGTCTGTTCTGGGCAAGTCTGCAAATATTGCTCTGCTGTTTTATGATATAATTCGGCATAATCAATTAATCTAGTAATTTTTAAATTTTCTTTTATAACAGATAACGCTTTTGCTAACTGGTCGACAAAAACAGCTTGCTTTGCACCACGGCTTAACGCCTCAATTCCTAACTGTCCACTCCCAGCAAATAAATCTAATATTCTAGCATTGGGAATATCAAATTGAACTGCTGAAAACATGCCTTCTTTTACCCTGTCCGTAGTCGGACGAACATCTAATCCCTCAAGCGTTTTTAATTTAATGCCTTTTGCACTACCTGTAATCACTCTCATGAAATATCCTCCTGTTCTGTTTCTGATTCTAATCCGTGAAGAAATACATAAACACGCAAGGCAGTTTTTTCAGAAATTCCTGCTTTTTGTAACTCCTGAATAGTTGCTGACAAAATAGCTGTTTTTGTCTTAAAATATAGCATTAATTTTTTTGCACGTTTTTCACCGATGCCATCTATTTTCATCAGCTCTGAAGAAAAACTATATTTTTTATGTCTTTTATGCAGATAAGCAACTGCATATCTATGTACTTCGTCTTGTATTCTGGTAACTAAATAAAATGCATTTTGTGTGCCTGAAATACTAATTTCACCGCCATTGGTTGCAATTGCTCTTGTCCTGTGTTTATTATCTTTCACCATACCAAATACAGCAATATCTGGTGCAAATTCTTGTACAATAGGCAAAACAGCATTGACATGCCCTTTTCCGCCATCTAATAAAATTAAATCTGGTTTTCTAGCAAATTCAGTATCAGAATTATTATTATTATTATTTAAATATTTCAGTCTTCTGGAAATGACTTCCTGCATACAAGCATAATCATTCTGATTTTGCAGATTTTTGATTTTAAAACGCTTATAAGCATTTTTTAATGGTCTGCCATTCTCAAAAACAACCATGCCAGCAACAATAGATTCTGATTCCGACCCAAAATTAGAAATATCATAAGCTTCAATATATTTTGGAATTTTATCCATGCCTAATAATTTTCCCAAAGCTTCTACTGCAAGTAATTCTTTACTGGTTCTATTCTCATGAATTGCAATAGATTCCATGGCATTCTGTTTTGCCATATGCACTAATTGCAAGCCATTTCCTTTTTTGGGAACAAGTAATTTTATTTGATAGCCTGCCTGTTCTGACAGCATAGTTTGAATAAGATTCATATCTGTTAATGCATATTCCAATAAAATCATTTTTGGCAAATCTGTTCTTTCATGATAAAACTGCAATACAAAAGCATCTAGTTCTGATTCTTCTGTATGTTCATGAAAATTAAAATTTAATTTATCATATAATCTGCCTTCACGATATACCAAAACCGAAATACATAAATTTTCCTGATTATCTGCAATGGCAATAATATCTGCATTTTTAAAATTATTATCTAAAATTTTTTGAGATTCACTGGATTTTTGAATTGCCTTGATTCTATCACGCAATAGCATAGCCCTTTCAAAATCTAAATTTTCTGCTGCTTCTTCCATTTCTTTCTGCATACGTTCGATAGAATTCATACTACCATTTTGTATATAATTGATTGCCTGTGAAATTAATTTTTGATAATATTCAGGTGTCATATTCCCTTGACAAATACCAGAACATTTTTTAATATAATAATTCAAACAGGGACGGGATTTTTTAAAACTTTGGGGAAATTTTTTCCCACAAGTCGGCAATTTAAATATATGATTTACTTCATCTACGATAGACTTTGCAATAAATCCGCTTGTATAAGTTTTTATATACTTTCCTGTACTTGATTTTTGTTTTTCCACAGTAATTCTAGGATAGAGTTCTTCAGAAATTTTAATATAATAAAATCCTTTATCATCTTTGAGCAAAATATTATAATTTGGCTGATGTTGCTTAATTAAACTGCATTCTAATAATAAAGCTTCCTGTTCAGAATCTGTGACGATAAAATCATAATCCCATACATGAGAAACCATTTTTGCAACTTTAGGCAAATGTTCCGCTCCAATTCTGAAATAACTGCTTACACGCTTATGCAAATTTTTTGCTTTGCCAATATAAATAATCTGATTTTTTTTATCTTTCATGAGATAAACACCCGCAGAATCAGTTAATTTTGCTGTTTTATCTCTTAAATATAATAATCTGTCATTCAGCAAGAGAAACACCTCGAAATTTTGCCCCGATGCCATACCATCGGGGCAGATATATTATTCATCAAAAAATGAACTTTTAAATTTATATTCTTTTGCGTTATCACCATGACAATCAATGAAAATTCTTTCTTGTGATAATAAAAATCGCATCATAGAAAAAAATACAACATAGGCAATGGAATTTGCAAACAGAGAAATATAAACATGTAATCCAAACACAACACCAAACATGCCAGATAAAATAATAATTTCTGTAATAATAATCGCAATTTCTAATGCTATATTTTTAGGTTCTAATGATAAATAAGTAAAACAAATCACAGCTGAAAAAATCGAATGTGTTAAATTTAATGCCATAGACGCTGAATTATAAAAACTAATTCTATCTGCATTAAAATCCATAATCATGATAACAATTTCAGTGATTAAATAAATTAGCATTGCTGTTTTCATGATATATCTTTCACGAACGATTTTGCAAAAATTAATCAACGAAAATAGCATAAATACAAAACCGCCTGTTTCGACTGTATAAGCAGTAATTTCTAATGCGACAATTTCTAAATTATGTCTTTTAATAGACCAGTAATACACAGCTGACACAAATGTAAATATTAAAAATAAAATATTTGCATACTGTCCACAAATAAAACAGCGTTTTAATTTCGGATGCACAAGGCATCACCCCTGTTTTGCACGCAATGCACGCTGTCCAATATCATGACGGTAATGCATTTTTTCAAAATTAATTTCTTTTACAGTTTGATAAGCCTGTGTAAGAGCCTTTTCAAGCGTATCTGCAACTGCTGTTACGCCAAGCACTCTGCCACCAGCTGTCAAGAATTGATTTTCTTCAAATTTTGTCCCTGCATGATACACAAATGCATTTTTTACTTGTCCTTTTTCATCTAAGCCAGAAATAAGTTTATTATTTTCATATTTGACTGGATAGCCACCACTTGCCATGACAACACAAGCAGAATTTTGATTTTTCCATGTGACAGGCAATTCTGCAAGCGTGCCGTTATAAATTGCAAGCATAATATCTACTAAATCCGTATCTAACAAAGGCAATACAACTTGTGTTTCAGGGTCACCGAATCGGCAATTATATTCAATTACTTTTGCACCCTGCTCTGTCAGCATTAATCCAAAATATAAACACCCTGTAAAAGTTCTGCCTTCTTGTTCCATAGCCTGAATCGTTGGCTTAAAAATTTTAGTCATGCATTCTTGTGCAATTTCTTCTGTATAATATGGATTAGGTGCAATTGTTCCCATACCACCAGTATTTAAGCCCTCATCATTGTCTAATGCTCTTTTATGATCCATGGAGGAAATCATTGGAATGATAGTTTTTCCATCTGTAAAAGACAAAACAGAAACTTCTGGACCTGTTAAAAATTCTTCAATGACAATTCTAGCACTGCTTTCACCAAATTTCTTATTATCAATCATTTCAGTGACAGCTTCGATTGCTTCTTGTTCATTCTTTGCTAAAATGACACCTTTACCCAATGCTAAACCATCTGCTTTAATTACAGTCGGATAAGAATTTTGCTGTTTGATATAATCAATTGCAGATGCACTGTCTGTAAATACTTCATATGCACCCGTTGGAATATGATATTTTTTCATTAATTCTTTTGAAAAAATTTTACTCCCCTCAATAATCGCAGCATTTGCTTTAGGACCAAATGTTTTGAATCCCTCTGCTTGCAATGCGTCTACCATGCCCAAAACTAACGGGTCATCGGGTGCAACAACAACTAAATCGGGCTGTAATTGCTTTGCAAGTGCAACAACGCCAACAATATCTGTTGCTTTCACATCAAAACATTTTGCATATCTGGAAATACCACCATTCCCAGGGGTACAATATAATTCTGTTACTTTTGGACTTTCAGCAAGTTTCATAATAATGGCATGTTCACGACCGCCACCGCCGACAACTAAAATTTTCATAGAAAAAACCTCCTTTTTAATTAATTACCAAAAAAATTCTTTTCGCATAGCATGCAGGAATCGTTCCGTAATCTCATAATCACTTGCATCACCTAGCACGCTATCAATGCCACAATAAGGACAAATTGCCGTTTTTGCTTCCTTATCGTTTACCCAATTATCAACAAGATTTGCGTTAAAAATTTTTTCACAATAAAAGCAACCACATAAATTACTTTTTTGAATTTGTTCTTGATTCTGAAAACTAGCTTTATGTGCTTGTTGTAGATAATCTTCATTAAAATTTATTTCCATGTTAGTTTCCTTCTTTTTGAGAATTTGTGATATATAATTCAACTGCACCAGCACAGCAAATTAACACAAGTGAAGCAAACTGTAATACAGAAACAAATGACAATACCATACGTACAATACCGAATAATGCAAGGCTATCTGCTCCGTCAAGAGATGTTACACCTGTCATAATTGTTGTTGTATAAATAAAATTACTCAAAAGTGTTTTTATGATATATAGTAAAGGTGCAAGAATGACAGTGACAATACTGTTAACAAGTGTGATATCTTTCTTGAGATAACTCCATAAGCAGACAGCTCCAAACGGAAAAATACACAATGCTTGTCCGACCAAAGACAGTTGCACATACAAAGACAATTCTGCTGTTAAATCAGGAGCGAATAGTCCTGTATAAAGATTTGGGAAAAAGATGATAATAAATTGCAGTACGAAATAAATCCCGAAACAAATCAAAGACGCAAGAGACAATTTTTTTGTCATAATTCCCCCTCATTTCTTTCATATTTTGTGATGTATAATGCAATTGCACCAGCACAGCAAATTAATATTAGTGAAGCTTTTTCCAAACAGGAAATCATTCCAGTTGCTGTACGAATATAATTTAACAATGCAATCCCGTCCATTCCCACAAGGGAAATAAAATCTGAATGATTTACAGTTTGCATATATATAAAATTACTTAGAATTATTCCCGTTAAATATAGTATAGGTGCAAGAATGACGATACTATAGCTATTCATTTTCGTGATATTTTCTTTAAAATAGCTAAAGCAACAAACAGCTCCAAATGGTAAAATACACAGTGCCTGTCCAACTAAGGACAGCTGAACAGACAAAGGTAATTCTACTGTTAAATCAGGAGCAAACGCCCATAAATAAAGCTTTGGGAAAAAAATTATCACGAATTGCAAGATAAAATATATTACAAAACATAGCAATGAAGCAAGAGATAATTTTTTTATCATAATGTAACCTCATTTCTTTCGTATATTTCATATTTTGTGTTATATAATGCAACTGTACTTGTACAGCAAATTAATACTAGTGAAGCGAATTGTAATAAAGAAACAAGTGACAATATCATATACATAGTAGTGAATAATGTATTTCCTCCGTTATCAAATAGTAAATTCTCCATTTCAACAAATGCCAAACGTCCAATAAAAAATTCGATATCTAAAAAACGACTTAGAATTTCTGCAATACTATAACATAATGGTGCAAGAATGACAGTAATCATGCTAGTAACAAATGTCATGTTTTTTTTAGAATAATTCCAAAAACTAATAGCTCCAAATGGCAAAATATATAATACTTGCCAGATAAAAGATAATTTTACAAAAAAATTGCTTGCATAAAAATCTGGAAAATAAATAATCTCAATCTGCAACATACAACAAATCATAAAACATGACAAAGAAACAAGAGATATTTTTTTAATCAATGTAATCACATTTATTTCAGATGTTTTATATTTTGTGATAGATAATGCACCTGCACAGCAAATTAATAGGAGAGAAGCCTTTCCCAAGTAAGAAGCCCTTGTAGTTGCCATAAAAATGCATTGGTACGCTTTATCCACATCTCTTCCCATGTTAGAAACTGCATCTCCATTTACGGTTTGCATAAAAATAAAATTACTCAAAATTGTTTTCATAAAATATAACACAGGTGCAAGAATAATCATCATATAGCTATTTATTTTCGTGATATTTTTTTTGAAATAGCTAAAAAAGCAAACAGCTCCAAATGGCAAAATACACAGTGCCTGTCCAACTAAAGATAGCTGAACAGACAGAGGTAATTCTACTGTTAAATTAGAGGCAAATGCCCATAAATAAAGCTTTGGGAAAAAAATTATCAAAAATTGCAGTACAAAATAAATCACAAAACAAATTACAGAGGCAAGAGATAATTTTTTTATCATGATAAAATCCTTACTAATTATTAATTATTTATTAATGATTAATGATGGAATAATCTAATGCCAGTAAATGCCATTGCAATTTGATATTTATTACAAGTTTCAATGACATTATCATCACGAATAGAGCCACCTGGTTCAGCAATATAAGCAACACCGCTTTTTTTTGCACGTTCGATATTATCACCGAATGGGAAAAATGCATCTGAACCTAAACAAACATCAGTATTTTTGGCAAGCCAAACCTTTTTTTCTTCTACAGTGAAAATTTCAGGCTTTACTTTGAAAATTCTTTGCCATTCGCCATCACGTAACACATCTTCATATTCATCACCAATATAAACATCAATTGCATTATCTCTATCAGCACGGCGGATATTATCCACAAACTGCAAGCCTAACACTTGTGGAGATTGACGCAACCACCAGTTATCAGCCTTTTGACCTGCAAGACGTGTACAATGAATTCTGGACTGTTGACCAGCTCCAATACCAATGGCTTGACCGTCTTTCACATAGCATACAGAATTAGACTGTGTATATTTCAGCGTAATCAAAGAAATTAATAAATCATCTAATTTGTCAGCAGGAATATTTTTATTTTCTGTTACAATATTAGATAATAAATTTTTATCAATTGCTAATTCATTTCTGCCTTGCTCAAAAGTCACACCGTAAACTTGTTTATGTTCAATCGGATTTGGTGTATAATTCTCATCAATTTGCAAAATACAATAAGTGCCTTTGCGTTTAGATTTTAAAATTTCTAAAGCTTCGTCATCATAAGCAGGTGCAATAATACCGTCAGAAACTTCACGTTGAATCATTTTTGCGGTACAAACATCAACTTTGTCAGACAATGCAATAAAATCTCCATAAGATGACATTCTGTCAGCTCCTCTGGCTCTTGCATAAGCACTTGCTAAAGGCGTTAATTCACCTAAGTCATCAACCCAATAAATTTTTTTCAGCGTATCGCTTAATGGTCTGCCGATTGCTGCACCAGCAGGGGAAACATGCTTAAAGGAAGTTGCCGCACAAACACCTGTTGCAGTTTTTAATTCTTTTACTAATTGCCAGCCGTTGAGAGCGTCCAGTAAATTAATATAGCCAGCTTTGCCATTTAGTACAGTAATTGGCAATTCTGAACCATCTTCCATAAAAACTTTGGACGGCTTTTGATTTGGATTACAGCCGTATTTTAAAAGCATTTCATTTGCCATTGGAATTTTCCTCCTTGAATTTAGATAAATTTAATTTCAGGGTGAGAGATTCACCCTGTATTGATTTTAATATCACTGTATTTTCAGAAAATACAGCTTCTGTTATCACATGATTGCGAACAAAATTAAAATATTCCTGATATTGTTCAGAATCATTATAAATCATTAATGCAATCGGATTTGGTTCATAATTAGAATATTCAAAGGCAATGCAAGGCGTTAGATAAATTTCATGTCGGAGCTGTTCCAACATATCATGATTTTCATTTTGATAAGCTTGTATAAATTGCAAATATGTTTTATCAGAAATTTCATATAATTCAATACTATCTGTCATGCCAACATAACCAATATAAACATATTGCTTATCTAACGTAATGCCCAAAGCCTCCCAATTGCCAAAAAATGTGCTAATATAATAAATATTTTTTCGATCTGGAAATATCATACTTTTGTATATTTATTAATAATTTTAGAATTGGATTCGCCTGTTTCGATATTAATATAACGCACAAATAAAGAAACTTTGTTATCTGGATTTAATGCATTCCAGAGATTATTTGCAAAATCTTCTAAATTATCAGAAATTTTAATTTTTTTCGGTTCGCCCTCAAAGCTAGGCAATGGATTTCCATCATTCATGTAAGTGTGAATAAAATGTCCATAGCCTGCAATTGGATTACTATAAGAAAACGTAAAACGTTCTACGCTGTCGGGATTACCGTCAGCAGATTTTAAAATAGACATTGCATAATTATATTTTCCATCACCGACATGCATAATGCCCGAAATTCTAGGCGTATAATTTGGTGCATCATCTTCATATTCACGAGTACGCAAAGACTGTTCAAACGTTTGTTGCTTGTCCATAAGTTCATAGATAGTATCTGTCTGGTCACCATTGGTGACAATAATTTTATTTCCCAATACTCTGACAGGAGAATAAATAATCAAATGTGGGTCAGACAGTTTAGACGGGTCAACGGCTTCTGTTTTAATGCCGTCCTCTGTAGCGGTAAAAACTCTGTTACGAGAATTTACACTTCTGCCCATAATAAAATATGCTGTTACAGCAAATTTACTATCAGCAGATTTTCCAATAATAATCCCTCTGCCAGGGTAAGAATTTTGTTTTAATTCTTCATAAATATCTAAAACTTGCATAATTATCCCCTTTCAAGATAAATTAAATTAAATAATCCAGACATGATTATTTTCAATTTCTAACCGTTCTTCACAGAATAAGCTAACAGCTTGTGGCAAAATTTGCCATTCTGCCTGTTCCATGACACGTTTTTGCAAAATTTCTGGTGTATCGCCTTTTTGGATTGCAACAGCTTTTTGCAAAATAATTGCACCGCCATCACAGATTTCATTGACAAAATGTACAGTCGCACCAGTTAATTTTACGCCTTTTTCCAGAGCTTTTTCATGCACATGCAAGCCATAAAATCCGTCACCACAAAAAGCAGGAATTAAAGCAGGATGTACATTAATAATTTTATTTTCATAAGCTTGAATTAAAATTTTATCTAAAATAATCATAAAACCAGCAAGTACAATTAAATCTGCCTGTTCTTGTTTTAGCATATCCAGTAAAGCCAAACTATACGCATGATTATTTTCAAAATTTTTTCTTGGCAAAACATGTGTTTTAATACCATGCTGTTCTGCACGTTGCAAGGCATAAGCATTTGGATTTGACGAAATCACACAAGAAATTTTTCCGTTTTTAATTTCGCCCTGTTCCTGCTTGTCAATTAAAGCTTGTAAATTCGTTCCGCCACCAGAAACTAATACAATAATATTTTTCATGACTTTTCCTTTTTTATTAGTATTTTATTATTTTAAGTTGAGAAATAAACAGCAAGCCAAATAATAAAAAATCCTGCTGATAGACACATGCCTATTACATAAGGCAAAGTTATATTTTTTTCCTGTTCAGGAAACCAGAAAAAATACGGTTTTGATAAACTATAATAAATTAAATAATCCACATCTTTTTTGCAAGAGATATGTTTTGACCATACACAAGAAACTGATTTTAAAATTTCTGTTGGTGTTTCATAACACATCACAGGTGCATGAATATAATATTCTTCTGGTTCTTGATGTTTACGATAAATTCTAATTAATTTAGATTGATATTCCACTAAATTTGCTACCGTCTGTACGCTGTTTTTTATCATGTGACTGCGTATAATAACCTGAATCAAATTCCATAATAAAAACAAACCAGTTGTAAAAAACGGTGCAATTAACTCCAAATCATTCATAAGCATGAATATTCCAGTTATCACACCAATCAGTATCATACTGGCAATATCTGTTATTGTATAAACTATTTCTATATCTGCAAATAAATTTGTTATCCCTTTGTGCAATACTTGATAAAGCGTGATACTAAGAAAACAGATAAAAGCAGTTATCAAAAATAGAAATATATCCATAATAAAAATTATTCTAAAATAACACCGTCTTCTGATTCTACTAATTCGCCCAGAATATAAGCATTTTCACCTGCTTGATTTAAAATATTAACTGCATTGTCAGCATCTTCTTGTGCAACAGATACTATCATACCAATACCCATATTAAACGTATTAAACATATCACGTTCTGGAATATGTCCTGTTCTGGCGATTAAGTCAAAAATAGGCAATTTTTGCACATCTTTTTTGGCAATATGTGCAGAAATGCCCTTTGGCAAAGAACGAGGAATATTTTCATAAAATCCACCGCCTGTAATATGTGAAACAGATTTTACAGTGATAGTTTCCATTAGTTTTAAAACAGGCTTTACATAAATTTTAGTTGGTGTTAACAGCGTTTCGCCAAGCGTAGCACCCAATTCATCAAAATACATTGCTAAATTTTGTTCACTGACATCAAACACTTTTCTTACAAGAGAAAATCCGTTAGAATGCACCCCTGAAGATTGTAAAGCAATTAATACATCACCTGCTTTTTGAGATTCTGTATTCACAATTTTTTTCTTATCCACAACACCAACGGAAAAACCAGCTAAATCATATTCATCAACTGGATAAAAACCAGGCATTTCGGCTGTTTCACCACCAACTAATGCACAACCAGCCTGTACACAACCGTCAGCAATACCAGAAACAATAGTTGCAATTTTTTCAGGATAATTTTTGCCAACTGCAATATAATCCAAGAAAAATTGCGGTTTTGCACCACAGCAAATAATATCATTCACGCACATTGCAACACAGTCAATCCCGACTGTATCATGTTTATCTAATAAAAATGCAATTTTTAATTTTGTTCCGACACCATCTGTACCAGAAACAAATACAGGCTTTTCAATACCTGTCAAATCTGGTTCAAATAAACCGCCAAAACCACCAATTCCAGATAATACACCTGTAATATTAGTTTTAGCAATATGTTCTTTCATTAATTTAACTGCTTCATAGCCAGCCGTTACATCAACGCCAGCTTCTTTATAGCTTTCTGAAAAACTATTACTCATAATTAACCTCCTAACTTAGCTTCAAATTTATTTTTGGGCATTTCTTTTGGAACAGATACTGGATAATCACCAGTAAAACACCCTACACAAAAATCAGTTTTTGCTTCTTTGGCAATAGATTTCACACCGTCTAAGCTTAAATATCCTAACGTATCAGCTCCGATTGTCTGACAAATTTCTGGAATTTCCATTTGACAAGCAATTAAATTTTCTTTGCTGTCAATATCCGTTCCAAAATAACAAGGATTCGTAAACGGCGGGCAAGATACCCTGAAATGAATTTCTTCTGCACCTGCATCACGTAATAATTTTACAATTCTTGCCGAAGTTGTTCCTCTGACAATACTATCATCTATTAATACAACACGTTTTCCAGCAACAGTTTCTTTAATGACATTTAATTTTAAATTCACAGAATTTGTTCTCTGTTGCTGACTAGGCTGAATAAAAGTTCGCCCAATATAACGATTTTTAATAAATCCGACACCATAGGGAATCCCTGACGCATGTGAAAATCCTAAAGCCGCATCTAAACCACTATCAGGCACACCAATAACAACATCAGCATTGACGGGGTGTTCTTTCCAGAGCAATTCTCCTGCACGGAGTCTTGCTCTGTGAACACTGCACCCTTCTAACACAGAATCAGGTCTTGCAAAATAGACATATTCAAATACACACATTGCTGATTTCCTGCCACAATGCGTTCTAATCGAACGAATGCCCTCAGGTTCTACGACAATAATTTCACCAGGGAGCAAATCTCTTTCAAATTTTGCACCGACGGCATCTAATGCACAAGTTTCAGACGCAAATATGATACTGCCATCTGGAAAACTTCCCATCATAAGCGGACGAAAACCGTTTACATCTCTTACAGCAATTAATTTTTGTGCTGACATAATCAAAAGCGAATAAGCACCTTGTAAATCATACATAGCATGTTCTACTGCACGTTCGATAGAATCTTTTTTGATTCTATGTTCTGTTAAGCAATAAGAAATTACTTCTGTATCATTGGTAGACTGAAAAATAGCACCTTTCATTTCATATTTTTCACGTAATCTATGTGCATTAACTAAATTTCCATTATGTGCAATGGCAAGATTTCCTTTTACATGCTGAACAACTAACGGCTGAGCATTCACTCTATTATTGCCACCTGTAGTAGAATATCTTACATGTCCAATAGAAATATTACCCTCACCGAGTGAATTTAAAATATCTGGTGAAAACACTTCAGGCACTAAGCCTAAATCTTTATGATGTGAAAAAACGCCTTTGTCATTGACAACAATGCCACAACTTTCCTGTCCTCTATGTTGCAAAGCAAATAAACCTGCATAAACAAAATTTGCGACTTGTGTTTTATTTCTTGCATAAATCCCAAATATGCCACATTCTTCATGAATTCCTGTTCTGTGCAAAATAAAATCATTCCTTCCCGTTCCAACAGTAAGTACATAAATTACATTCTGGTTTTCCAATTGCTCTAACAGTACCTGGTAAAGACTGGAATTCCAGAGATGTTAATTTTAATCTGCGACAAATTTCATCACGCAATTTTCTGCCACGTTCTGTTTCAGAATTGCTATATTCTTCAAGATAATTCATACCGTCTGCACCCTCAAGAAAATCAATAACTTGTCTGGCAATTAATTCCATTTCGGAAGTACTTCTTGAAAAATTCAAATATTTACAGCCATACATAATTGGCGGGCATGCAGAACGCATATGCACTTCTTTTGCACCATTTTCATATAAAAATTCTACAGTTTCACGCATTTGCGTGCCTCTGACAATACTATCATCAACAAATAATAATTTTTTACCTTCAATTAATTCATGTACAGGAATTAATTTCATTTTTGCAACTTGATTTCTAAGCTTCTGACTCGTTGGCATGAAACTTCTAGGCCAAGTTGGTGTATATTTAATAAATGGTCTTGCAAACGGAATGCCGCTTTTATTTGCATAGCCAATCGCATGAGGCGTACCAGAATCTGGCACACCACAGACATAATCCACATCAGGCAATCTGCCAGCTTTCATATCATTTTCAGCCATAATTTCGCCGTTGCGAGTACGCATAGTTTCTACTGTCACGCCCTCATAAACGGCATTTGGATAGCCATAATACGTCCATAGAAACGAACAAATTTTTAAATTATCTGTTCCCTCTGCAAGTATTTCATAGCTATTTGCTGTCAATTTTACAATTTCGCCTGCTTTTAATTCCTGATAAATCGCATAGCCTAATTTCTGAAATGCAAACGATTCCAGAGAAACACAATAACCATCTTCACGCTTGCCAATAATAATAGGCAAACGGCCGTATTTATCTCTTGCAACAATAATGCTGTCTTGTGTCAAAATCAAAAGCGACATTGTGCCGACAATTTTTTCTTGTGCATATCTAATACCATCTGTAAAATTATCTTTTTGTGAGATTAACGCACCGATTAAATCACCAGAATTAATATTACCACTGCTCATGACTTCAAAACTTGCACAGCCATTTTCTAATAATTCTTCTGCGAGCTGTTTAGCATTCTGAATCACGCCAACACTACAAACTGCATATAATCCCAATTTAGAACGCATTAAAATAGGCTGAGGGTCTGTATCGCTGATACAGCCGATACAGAGTTTACCCTCCATAGCATTGACATCTTTTTCAAATTTTGTTCTAAATGGCGAATTTTCAATACTGTGAATACTTCTTTGAAATCCTAATACAGGACTATAAGCGGTCATTCCGCCTCGTCTCGTTCCTAAATGGGAATGATAATCTGTCCCGAAAAAAACATCTGTAATACAATCATTTTCAGAAATTGCACCTAAAAAACCGCCCATTATGCTTCACCCATCAGTCTTTTCATAATTTCCTGATAAGCTTCTTCTACACCGCCCATATCTCTGCGGAAACGGTCTTTGTCAAGTTTTTCATGTGTCGTGCTATCCCAGAAACGGCAAGTATCAGGAGAAATTTCGTCAGCAAGCAAAATTTCATCATGAAAACGACCAAATTCAATTTTGAAATCAATCAAATCAATATTTAATTTCTTAAAGAAATCCAGCATAAATGCATTGACTTTAAATGCATATTCGGAAACTTTGTCAATTTCTTCCTGTGTTGCCAATCCAAGAGCCAATGCATAATAATCATTAATAAATGGGTCTCCCAAATCGTCATTTTTATAGCTAAATTCCAGAGTAGGCTGTTTCAAAGCGGTACCCTCTGGAACACCAAGCTTTTTAGAAAAACTGCCTGCGGCAACATTTCTGACAATAACTTCCAGTGGCAAAATCTCCACTTTTTTAACAATTGTCTCACGGTCGGAAATTTCTTCAACTAAATGCGTTGGAATTCCAGATTCAGCCAATAGCTTAAACATGAAATTTGTCATTCTGTTATTAATGACACCTTTGCCTGTAATCGTGCCTTTTTTCTCGCCATTAAAAGCTGTTGCATCATCTTTGTAATCTACAATGACTAAATCAGGATTGTTCGTAGCAAATACTTTTTTTGCTTTGCCTTCATAGAGCTGTTCGCCTTTTACAATATTTTCCATTTCAAAAAACCTCCAAAATATATAATTAAGCTTTTATAAGCTTTTTACCAATTCTTGCATTGCCAAATCTTTTTTCTTGACACCCTCTGCCATGTCAGATTTCATTTTTTGCAAAGCTTCTGCTAATTCTGAATCAGACAAAGCCAGCATTTGTACTGCAAGAATACCTGCATTTGCAGCACTGTTAATTCCGACAGTTGCAACTGGAATACCAGGGGGCATTTGTACCGTTGCAAGCAAAGCGTCCATGCCATCTAACGCATCTGATTTGACTGGAATGCCAATCACAGGCAAAATGGTATGTGCTGCAAGAACACCGCCAAGATGTGCTGCTTTTCCAGCTGCGGCAATAATCACACCAAAGCCATTTTCTACAGCATGTTTTGAAAATTCTGCAGCCAATTCTGGTGTTCTGTGTGCAGACATCACATGCACTTCATACGGAACACCAAAAGACTTGAGCTTTTCCACAGCAGATTTCACTACTGGAAAATCACTGTCACTGCCCATGATAACTGCTACTTTTTTGGACATAAAAACTCCTCGATTCTTCTGCATTAATTTTAAATAACAGCTTTTTGCAGATTTTTTTGCTATTATTTATTTATTCTTCAGCAATTGGTTCTGGTTGAATCTCTTCAAACTGTAAATCTGTTGCTGTGAGAATCATTTGATTTTCTGAATTTTTCCGAAAATACAAATGCACTTCGGCTTGTCCAGAAATATTCTGTTCTTCCTGCATCGTATCATAATTTACTACAAACATGAAATCATATGCACCGCTTTCCCGTCTGGAAAACGCAAATTTATTAATATTTTTCAGATTAATTTCTGAAAAACGACTTGATTTAATTAAATTATTAAAATATTCATTGCTGGAAATTAATTCCAAACCAGAAAAATCATCTGCAATCAGCATTTTCATATAATCTGCAACATGAGAATTCATTTTTTTCAAATCATCTGCATGTAATTCAGCTAAATAAACTTGATTTGCAATTCTCCAGTTTAATAATAAATCTCCAATATTACATTGTAATTCTGCACTTCTTAGTATAGGAATTTGCCCTGCCATATCATAATAATAATTACAATTTTCAGAGCTTACTGCAAGTAATTTATTATCATATTCTATCTTATCAAAACTTTCTGAAAATACAGGTTCATAATTTTTATCATAAATAATATATTTATTATCTTTCTGCACTGTTCCCAAATAATAATCATCGTCTAGCTTTTCCACAGAAGAAAATACAAAAGGCAGGACAACATTTTCTTCATAATCAATGCCGCCAATTAAAATTTCATGATGCATTTCACTAGAAACAAGTACCATTTCAGAAGTCACATCTAGTACTTCCAGCCAACTTGGTTCAATTATTACAGATTTTTGACTATCTAGTAAACCATAAAAGCCATTCACGCTTTTAAATACCTGCATTTCACCAAAATTTTTGACAACAGAATCTATTTTATTATCACGAATACTATTTTCTGTATTTTTTGTTACATCAAGATAAAATCTTGTTAGTATAATACATAGAATAATTAAGACGATAAACAAACTGGAAATTAAAAATTTTGCCTGACTATTCATGATTTAATTTTTATTTTCCTGACGTGAACGATAAATTTCTTCATTTTCACGCATTAAATAAATTGGTCTGTGCTTTACTTCCAGATAACTTTTTGACAGATACTGCCCTAAAATACCTGTGCAGAATAATTGCAGTCCGCCGATAAAAAATAATGCACACATTATGCCAGTTGTTGTTGCAAATATCCAACCATCACAAAAGCCTTTGATAAGCCAGACAATAAATAATATGACAGCTACAACACAGCTAACAATACCTAAAATACTAGCTATCATCAATGGTGCAGTTGAGAATGCCATAATTCCTTCTAGTGAATATCGGAATAATCCCCAGAATGACCAAGATGAAGTGCCAGCAGGACGTTCTACATTTTCGTATTCAATATATTGCGTTTTAAAGCCAACCCAACTGAAAATGCCCTTTGAAAAACGATTATATTCCTGCATATTTAAAATCGCATCAACCATTTGTCTTGACATAAATCTAAAATCTTGTGCACCGTCAACAATTTCAGTCTGTGAAATTTTATTCATGATTTTATAAAATAATCTTGCAAAAGCAGACCTGATTTTAGATTCTCCCTGACGGCTGACACGTCTTGTTGTGGCACAATCAAATTCTCCATCTTTAACATAATTGTACATTTTAGGCAAGAATGCAGGAGGGTGTTGCAAATCTGCGTCCATTACAACAACAAAATCACCTTTTGCATTTTCAAGTCCAGCATACATGCCAGCTTCTTTTCCAAAATTTCTGGAAAATGAAATATACCGTACACGCTTGTCCTTCAGTGACATTTCCCGTAAAATTTCTAACGTTTTATCACGGGAGCCATCATCAATAAATACAAGCTCAAATATTAATTCTGCATGTTCTTCTTGCATTTGTTTCATAATTTTCTGAATTTCTTCATAAAACATGGGAAGAACTTCCTGTTCGTTATAGCATGGTACAACAATTGAAATTAATTTCATAATATGCCTCCTCACGTCCGCACCAATACACTTCTATGATACTACATATTTTAAAATATTGCAAGCGTTTTTACAAAAAATTTTTATAAAAATTTCAAGTTAAAAAATTTTCCCCAAATATAGGCAATATTTTCCAACTAAAAAATTAGTGATTTTGCACAAATTTTAAATTAAATAATTTATTCTAAAAATAACTGCTTGTATTTTATAATTTATAATAAATAATTTTTCATTCAAAACAAATTTTAGTATATTTAGATATATAATAAAATATTTTTATGCTATAGCATTAATATTATTTTTTAAAATTCCTGATTACAATCAAATTTTTTTAATATAATTGCCCTGTTATCTGCTTGCTTGAAGATTGGCTTTTTTGATAAATTTGAAATTTATAATATTTACCTCTGCATAAATAATAATGCAGAGGTTTTCTCAAATTATGTAAACGGTGTAATTTCGTATTTGGTTTTCAGTTTGCCAAGTGCTTTTTTTTCTAATCTTGACACATAGGAACGGGAAATATTTAATTTTTTTGCAACTTCTTTTTGTGTCAAGGGTATATGCCCATATAACCCGTATCTTAAAATCATAATTTCTAGTTCTCTTTTGTCTAAGCATTCCTCTAAAAAAATATATAATTGCTTTGTATGAATTGAAAAATCGACTTGTTCTTCTAAATTTGTGCCATCTTCCAGTGTGTCCATAAGCGTTAACGCATTGCCATCTTTGTCCGTCATAGTGGGTTCATTCATGTGTAAATCAGATGCATGTTTTTTCTTTGCCCTGAAATGCATTAAAATTTCATTTTCCACACATCTTGACGCATATGTAGAAAATTTTGAGCCTTTATGATAATCAAATGTATCTACGGCTTTCATTAAGCCAAATGTGCCAATAGAAATTAATTCTTCCTGTTCTTCTGCTCCTCTGTATTTTTTCACAATATGAGCAACAAGTCTTAAATTATGTTCAATTAATTTATGTCTTGCTTTTGAATTATTCTGTTCCATCGCCTGAAAATAGGCTAATTCTTCTTTTTGAGTTAAAGGTTTGGGAAATACTTGCGGCGTATCCGCATGAAGAATCCAGAAACACAAGTGATTTAAAATCTGTAAAAACATCAGCGTTTACCTACCTTTCTATATATATTTTATTTTTTTGACTCTCTGATTAGTATATGCTTGATAGCTTTTCCATGTGACAGCAATTTTTACCAGATTATAATTCTGCAAAATATATAAAATAATCAAAAAAGCCTTTTCTGGAATTATTTCCAGAAAAGGCTTTATTTTTATAAATTTATATTTTATTTATTTTTTTACGATAATAAAATTGTACTCGAATTAAGACAAATATCACACATAAAATTGTAACACCTGTATCTGCAAAAACAGACAGCCACATGTTTGCAAATCCGAAAAATGCTAGTATCATAATTGCAATTTTAATCCCCAATGCAAATATAATACAATATTTTGATGTCTGATTCACTCGTTGTGCAATCTCAATTGCAGTTGTAATTGCCTTTGTATCAGAACTTAATAGCACTACATCTGCAACTTCCATAGCAGCATCTGCACCACTTCCCATTGCTGCCCCAACATCAGCACCAGATAATACAGGAGCATCATTGATACCATCACCAACAAACATAACAGCTCCATGTTGTTCTCGTATTTTCTGCATATAAATAGGCTTTTCTGTTGGCAATAATCCTGCATGTACTTCCTGAACTTGCAAATTTTCTGCAATTTCCTGTGTATGTTCAGAACTATCCCCTGTTAACATAACTGTATATAAATTTTTTCTATTTAATTCTGCAATCGTTTGTTTTGCATTTTCTTTAGGAGTGTCAGATAATACTAATCTTCCATAATATGCCCCATCTACTGCAACATAAACACATGTCCCTGAGGTAATTTTTTTAGGATAAGTTACCCCTAATTCTTCCATGAGTTTTTCATTGCCACATGCGACCTGCATATGATTTACTTTCCCAATCATGCCACGCCCTGCCAATTCCTGTATTTCCTGAGCAGGTGTATAAATAATTTTTTGCTCCTGCATATATTGCAAAATACTTTTTGCAACAGGGTGTGTAGAATAACTTTCACAACTTGCACACATCTTAAATAATTCTTCTGTTTTACAATCTACTGTTTCAGCCTCTGTTACTGTAAAATTGCCTTTTGTGAGTGTTCCTGTTTTATCCATGACAACAGCCTTTACACCTGCTAAAGCCTCTAGTGAAATACCATCTTTAAATAAAATACCCTGTGCAGAACCAGCTCCAATACCTGAGAAAAATGCCAGCGGTACACTTAATACTAATGCACACGGACAACTAATCATGAGAAAATTTAATGCTGCATAAACCCAATATGACCAATTTCCAGTTATCAATGACGGGATAACTGCTGTTAATACAGCAATTGCAACAACAATTGGTGTATAAATTTTTGCAAATCTTGTAATAAATTTATCAATTTTAGGCTTTCCAGCGGCGGCACTTTCGACACTGTCCAAAACTCTTGTTACCATAGAATCTTTTAATTCAGCCGTGGCTTCTAATTCGATGACACCATTTAAATTCATACAACCTGACATAATTTCGCTGTCTGGTTTCACAGACACTGGAAGTGATTCCCCTGTCATTGCGGAAGTATCTATATTACTTTCACCCTTGCGAACAATACCATCTACTGGGATTTTATCACCTGCACGAACTAATAACAAATCTCCTATCTGAACTTTTTCTGCTGGAATCGTTCTGATATCTGTTTTGCTGAAAATTTTCTGAACAGTTTCCGGACGCATATCAATTGCATTCATAACAGATTTTCTGCTACGTTCCACAGCGATATGTTCAAATAATTCACCGATTCTGAAAAATAGCATCACACCAGCTGATTCTTCTACAGAGCCAATGCACAATGCACCGATTGTTGCAATACTCATGAGAAAATTTTCATCAAAAATCTGTCCTTTTCCGATACTCTTAACAGAAGCAAATAATACTTCCCAACCCATAACGAAATAAGCAATCAATAAAAAGATTCCTGAAATAAAATTATTTTTTGTAATCCATTCTAAAATAATACCAATTGCAAATAATACTGCACCAACTATAAGAACTTTCATTTCTGTATTTTCATGATGTTCCTCTTTTTTAGAACTAGAAACTGTTGCTTGTTTTGTTTCATGAAGATGATAAACAACACCTGATTCAACGCTATCTGTTGCTTTTTGAATAAATTCTAATAAATTTTCTGGTTGTTTTGTTGTCACATGCAATTGCTTAGTCGCATAAGATAAGCTTGCCGTTTCGACACAATCAAGCTTTTGAATCGCATTTTCAATTTTACTAGCACAATTTGGACAATCAATATTTTCAAAATCATAAATGATTTTTACAACTTTTTCTGGAGCTGTTTTTTTCTTTTCTCCGTGAACAGAATAAATTACACCTGATTCTATTTTGTCCGTTGCTTGCTGAATGCGTTCCAGTAAATTTTCTGGTTGTCTTGTGATAATATGCAATTGTTTCGTTGCATAAGATAAATTTGCACTTTCAATGCCATCAAGTTTTTGAATTGCTGATTCAATTTTAACAGCACAGTTTGGACAATCAATATTTTCAAAATCATAAATGATTTTAACTGATTTACTTGAAATTTCTTGTTCTATTTTCTCAATTTTCTGTTCTGGCAGATAATCACAACAATTGCAATTTGGGTCACAACAAGCAGTTTTTCTGGCTTGTTGGACATAATCTTTTACATGATGATGACCAGAGCTGTCACGCTCTAAAATTTTTACGCCCTCATCTATACTAATTGCAATTTTCTGTACTTGTTCTAATAAATTTTCAGTCTGTTTCACAGTTAAATGCAATTGCTGTGTCGCAAAAGATAACCGAACAGCTTCAATAAAATCTAACTGTCGCAAAGCATTTTCAATTTCAACAGCACAACGTGGACAGTGCAAATGCTCAATGCGATAAATCACTTGCATAAAAACTCATCTCCTGATATAATATTTGAATACTTGAACGATTGTTCAAATATATTATAACACATCTCACGTTACTTGTCAATGCTTTTTTTAAAATTATTTTTTTATTTTATTTATTTGGGTGTTTCAAGCTTTTTAATTAACGCAATAATTATTTCTTTGCCGACAATAGTCGGCAAAGTAAATTTGCTTGCTTTTTTTATATTTTGGAACATTCATTTTTTTGCTATTATAAAATATTTTTTAGAATTATTTTTTAAAAAGTCCAAAAAGCCCCTTAGATTTTTTTTCTTTTTTATCAGGTTTATCAGATTTGCTAGAATTATCTGGTTCTTGCATTTTATAAAACGGTTCTGCATTGCCTGTCCATTCTTTTCCAACAGCACTATCATAAGAAATATATTCAATATCTAAGCCCTGTGCATAAGGCAAAGCTGATTTTGCAATTTCTTTCTGAATTTCAAATTTTTGCTCTTTTGTAACAGAATCATTCCAGTCAAGAATCATTAAATAGTGTGTTCTGATTTCTTCTTCTCTCCGAATATGACGCAAATAAGCAGTTTTTACAAGTGAATTTTCTTTTAAAATATCACATACATGATTTATCATGTCTAATGGCTCAGATTCAAGATTCGTAATTACAATTTTTCCCGCATTTGTATTCATGTTTCTGGTTATAATATTTTCTAAACTGCCAGATGCAGATTTTTCAGCAATTTCAAGCAATTGTGAATCAAGCAACATAGCTGACCCACTAGCGGGATTAATAATAATTCCCATTATATCAGGATTAGATGCAAGAAGTTGCTTTAAATCTCCAAAACGTGCAATTCTGGCTTGAGAATAATTCTCAGGATTTGCTTGCTTTAAGCTATATAAATCTGTAAAAATCATAAATACTTTTTTGCCGTCAGACAGTTGATAAATTCCAGCTTCTTCTGGTGTGTTTTCGTGTTGTGGTTTGATAGGCAGGAAAAATGCAGAGTGATAAATTTCCTGTAATACATCTAATTCCGTGTTACCGCTTGCTCTGCCAAAATTAATATCTTGCATCAAGCACAGAATTTTGCCTGTTACAGTTGGATTTAATACTGGTCTTTGTACTAAAGGCAACGCAGAATAATCTGGTATTGGAATCAAAGAAGATAGTGCAATTTTTGCATGTTCTTGTTCACTGTTAATGCAAATTTGAGTCACACCGCAACGGTATAGTTCTGCAAAAAGAAAAGTTCTATGTTCTGTTGAAATTTTAACAGCATTCAGCATGATATGTTTTTTGCTTAGTGCTATGGAAAAATTTTCAAAAAAATTTTCTTCTGAAAAAATATAAGCAGTAAGTTGTTCATGCTCTTGTGCCAAAAAATAATGTTTTGTATTAGGGCAAAAAGCTACCCATAGAAAATTTTGTGTTTTTATAAGAGTAACTAGCTCTGTTGTGAGAGTAGTTCTCTTGATGTCTTCAGTCTCACTATTAAGCTGAGAAATAAGTTCTTGTATACTTGACATAACATTCTCCTTTTGATAAAAAAATAAATCATAGGTGATAATAACAGCCATATATTATAATAAAAATATAAAATAGCGATTTATTATTATCATCTGTTTTTATTATAATTCTTTTTATTGGATTTGTCAAGGATTTTTGCCGATTTATTTCAGTTTGTGAGAATGCCTGTTGATGATAAATTTTTTTGTTCTATTATTTTGAACAAATTTTCTTGATTTTTCATACAGTTGTCATATCTATAAACGAAAATATACTTGCAATTACCAAAAATCTATGTTATAATAATAGAAATATCCGTAGAAATAGGAGCTGTTTTTTATGAATGCAGACGAATTACTTTGGTACACGAAAGAAGCACCAGATTTTAATAGTGCATTGCCAGTTGGCTGTGGCCGCATGGGTGCAATGGTCTTTGGTGGTGCAAAAAAAGATATTTTAAAATTATGTGAAGATTCCATTTATTCTGGTGGTAAACGTAATCGAATTAATCCGAAAGCTTATGAAGGCGTACAGGAAATTCGGGCATTACTTTTAGAAGAAAAAGTGCAGGAAGCTGAAAAAATCGCATTTCAAAAAATGCAGGGTTTGCCCCCAGAGGCAAGGCATTATATGCCTTTAGGTAATTTAATGATTCAGCATGAATTTACAGGCAAAGCAAGAGAATATAAACGTTCTCTTGATTTGACAACAGCAATTGCAAGCTTGAAATTTCATGATGATGCACAAGTGAATTTTACAAGAGAAGTATTTGCCTCTTTTCCTGCACAGTTATTAGTATTATATTTTAAAAGCGATACAGAAGGAAAAATTAATTTTTCTGCTTCTCTTGATGGACGAGATGGTTATTATGATGATAATAGACCTGTAGAAGAAACAGAAAATGTAATTTTATATACTGGCGGAACAGGTAGTCGTAATGGAATCTTTTTTGCCTGTGGTATGACAGCACTTGCTAAAAATGGAACAGTAGAAACAATTGGAAATACTTTACATGTGAAACAGGCTGATGAAGCATTAATTTTAATTTCTATGGAAACTAGTTTTTATCATGGTGAAAATTATAGCACAAAAGCTTTAGAACGTTTATATGCTGTCATAGAAAATACACAAGATATTAGTATTTTAGCACAAAAATTAAAATCTGAACATATTGAAGATTATCAGAAATTATATCAGCGTGTGACATTTAGTTTAGAAGATAACAGTGGTGGAAAATCTGGCATATTGCCCACAAATGAGAGAATTTCCCGCCTGCGTGGCAATGAAGATGATGATAAACAATGTCAAGCATTAATTCATGATAATAAATTATCTGTATTATATTACAATTATGGAAGATATTTAATGATTTCAGGGAGCAGAATTGGCAGTCAGCCCTTAAATTTACAGGGCATCTGGAATGAAGAAATGTCTCCTGTATGGGGTGCAAGATTTACAATTAATATTAATACAGAAATGAATTATTGGTGTGCGGAAAATTGCAATTTACCAGAATGCCATTTGCCGTTGTTTGATTTAATTGAACGCATACGTCCTGAAGGTAGAAAAATTGCCCGTGAAATGTACCATTGCAAAGGCTTCTGCTGTCATCATAATACAGATATTTGGGGGGATTGTGTCCCACATGATTTATGGATGCCAGCGACTATTTGGGCAATGGGTGCGGCATGGCTTTGTTTGCATATTTTTGAGCATTACCAATTCACACAGGATAAAAAATTTTTAAAGCAGTATTTTAATATATTATGTGAATCTGCTGAATTTTTTACGGATTATTTATTTGAGAATAAACAGGGCTATCTGGTAACAGGTCCGTCTGTATCACCAGAAAATACTTATTTAACGAAAAGCGGTGAAAAAGGCAGTTTATGTATTGCACCGTCTATGGATACACAAATTATAACAGTTTTATTTCAAGATGTTATCAAAGCTTCTGAAATTCTGGGCGAAAGAAAACGATTTGCAAAAAAATTAGCAGATATGCTAAAAAAATTGCCTCCGATTTCTATTGGAAAATATGGGCAAATTATGGAATGGGCAGAAGATTATGACGAGGTAGAAGTTGGACATAGACATATTTCACAGTTATTTGCATTATATCCAGCAGATTTAATTTCACCACAGAAAACGCCAAAACTTGCCGCTGCTTCAAGAGCAACTATGATAAGAAGATTAATTCATGGTGAAGGACATACTGGTTGGAGCTGTGCATGGATTATTAACATGTGGGCAAGATTACATGATAGCGATATGGCTTATGAAAATCTTAGAAAATTACTAGTATATTCGACAAGTCCGAATTTATTAAATTCATATCCGCCTTTTCAAATTGATGGTAATTTCGGAGGCACAGCGGGTATTGCAGAAATGCTGTTACAAAGTCATAGTGGTGAAATACATTTATTGCCAGCATTACCAAAATCATGGAAAAATGGAAGCATTTCAGGACTATGTGCAAGAGGTGGTTTTGAAATCAGCATGATTTGGAAAGATAATAAATTAGTAAATGCTGAAATTTTATCACATCATGGACAGCCATGTTGTTTGCGTACAGCAGGCATTGTTAGCGTTCATAGAAAAGATGATACACCTGTAAGTGCTTCTTTAAAAGATGGTGTAATTTGTTTTGAAACAGAGCCAGAAACCTGTTATTATATTAAAGCATGATATTTTTTGCTAATTTTATAAATTAACAAACATAAAGGAGTAAAAATGATTACTATCAGTCAATTTGAAGAAAAATATACACAAGATGTTATAGATATTGTCTTGCATTTTCAAAATGATGGAACAAGACCTCTTGTTTCGGTAGATGATCAGATTGATTTATTGGATATTGTTGGTGAGTATATAAATAAAGGCGGAAATTTTTGGATTGCCAAATACAGCGAAACGTTAATAGGCACGATAGGAATAATGCCATACAGTTCAGAAATCGCTGTGCTTAAGAGATTTTTTGTATACGAAAAATTTCAAGGTGAGCCAAATCATGTTGGTCAAAAGCTTTACAATGTACTTTTGGATTTTGTTAAAGAAAAAGGTTATAAAACCATTCTGCTAGATACGCCATATAATACAACAAGGGCACATAAATTTTACAATAAAGCGGGCTTTATAAAAATAAATGAAGCTGACTTGCCGATAAAATTCAGTCATCCATACAAGGAATGCGATTTCTTTTTGCTTGAGTTGTAAATTTTAATTTATCATTGACTTCACCTAACTAAATTAAATATAATTACAAAAATCGGATACGAGGATATTTTTTAATGATGAAAAGAAATTTAATTTTAGGTATAATTGCTTTAGTAATTTTAATATTAATAATAGGAACTGTTGTGATTGTTTTCAAAACAAAAAATATGCAGAAAACACAGGAATTAGAAAATAATTCTGGTTTAGAATATTCTGAAATAATAACTGAATCAGTAGTAACAGATACAGAAATAAATGCAATACTGGAAACGACACAGACAGAATCAGCTCCAAACTATGCACAGATTGCATTAGAAATACCTGAAATCAATTTGCAAGATAGCTTAATGATTGTAGAGGCGGAACAGGCAAATTATTCTGGTTCTTTGCAGATAGAAACAATAAGAGAAGATTACAGTGGAACGGGCTATTTATCAGCGTTTCAAGATGGTGATAATATAAAAGCAAGTTTTATGATTCCTGCATCACAGCATTATGATATTACTATTTGTGCGTATGCAGATAGCCCTGCTATGAATTTATTACTTTTAAATAATGAGGAAATCGGGCAGTTTAACATTACAGAATCAGAATATTTTACAAGGGTCACTTTTTCGGGAATTTATCTTTCAGCAGGGCAGGCTGATTTGTCTATACAGGCAATTGATGGTAAGATTGCCATTGATTATTTTGAAATTGCAAATAATACAGAAATTCCTGTGTTAAACTATACCAAACAAGATAATTTAAGTGATTCGCAAGCATCACCAAATGCAAAAAAATTAATGAATTATCTGAAAAAAAATTATGGAAAAAAAATAATTTCTGGACAGTATACAAGCTTAGAAAATCAGACAGAACTAGACGATATTTATTATCTAACTGGCAAATATCCAGCCATTAGATTTGGCGATATGCAGGGATATACGGCGAATAGTCAGATAGATAATGGAGATATTATCTCTGCTTGTGAAGCATGGGCAGAACGTGGCGGAATTGTTGGGCTTATTTGGAATTGGGACGCACCCTCTGGAGAAAGTTCTGTTTATGCAGAAGAAACCAGTTTTTCACTTGCTGACGCTGTGCCAACAGGACATGCTTCTGAGAACGAAACGTCTATTAATTATCAAATTGATGTTGCATTGCTCACTGATGCAGAAATTTCTGCAAAATTAGAAAATAACAGCATTTCTGAATCTTGTGCATTATTATTAAGAGATATTGATAGTATTGCAAATGCTTTAAAGCCATTAGCAGAAAAAGATATTCCGGTACTTTGGCGACCATTACATGAAGCTGGCGGATATTGGTTCTGGTGGGGTGCAGACGGTTCACAAGCTTATCGCTGGCTTTGGGATATTCTGTACAGACGTATGACAGAATATCATAATTTGCATAATTTAATCTGGATTTGGAATGGACAAAACGAAAGTTATTTAGTTAATAACTATGATATTGCATCATTGGATATTTATTTAAATCCTGAGCAGGATTTTAACAGCCAGTATGAAAATTTTCTGGCATTATATCGTCATACAAAAGGAAAAAAATTATTAGCTTTAAGTGAATGCAGTACTGTTCCAGATATTAATTTCATGTTCCGTGATAATACTATCTGGAGCTTTTGCGGTCTTTGGTATGGTGAATATCTGGAATCAGAAATTTATACCAGCAAACAAGATATGATAAATTTTTATAATTCAGAAGCTGTTATTACTTTACAGGATACACAAGAAATTTTTAATTAGCAAAATTAAGATTTAAAAATATAAATATAAATATAAATAAACGGAGTGATTGCATGCATATTGGAATAATAGGAGCTGGAAAAGTTGGCTTTTCTTTGGGAAAATATTTTTCTGAACATGAAATTACGATTACAGGATATTATAGCCAAAATCCAGAATCTGCAAAAGAAGCATCAAGATTTACAAATTCTAAATTTTATAGTAATTTAAATCGCTTAGTTGATGATAGTAATATTATTTTTATTACTGTTCCTGATAGTAAAATAACATCAGTTTATGATAAAATCAAGCATATGCAGATAGCAAATAAGCATATTTGTCATTGTAGTGGCGCAATGACTGTAGCAGAAGCTTTTCCAGATATCATAAATTATCATGCATATGGCTATGCAATACATCCGCTTTTTCCAATTAGTAGTAAGTATTATTCTTATTTAGAATTAAAAAACGCTTTTTTCTGCATAGAGGGTGATAAAGCTTATCTTGATAAATGGGAATATTTTTTCAGGAAACTTGGCAACCCTGTTAGAATGATTTCTGCTGAAACAAAAACAGAATATCATACAGCTTGTACCATTGCAAGTAATTTTGTATGTGGATTGCTAGCAGAAAGTATTGCTTTGCTGGAAAAATGCGGATTTACACAAGAAGAAGCTCTTGTTGCATTAAAACCGCTTGTTATGAATAATATCAATCGCATTTTTGAAGTAAATCCTGTAAATGCTCTTACGGGTGCAATAGAAAGATGCGATAGTTTAACTATTCGCAAACATCTTGCTTGTTTGGACTCTGAATTAGATTTAAAAATCTATCAGTCTATGTCTTTGAAATTAATAGAACTTGCACAAGAAAAACACCCTGATATAAATTATGAATCCATGAAACAAATTATAAAAGACATTTGTTTCATAGTATAATAAAAATTGGAATATTTATATATGAAAAAAGGGAGATGGTGAATGCAGTATGATATCTGGTCAAAACTGAATATCAGTAGAGAAATCTGCCGAAACATTTTCCAAACTGGAAAGCAGTATTTATGTTTTACTATCGTACACAGAAAAAAGGAATCTGGGACGAGATATCGAAAATGCTGGTCAAAAAGACAAGAAAAGCAAATGAAAAGAATGAAAATCCAACATACACGCTGATTGATTCGCAATCTCTGTAAAAACTACCTCAGCAAGTGAAAAAAGAGGCTATGATGAAGGAGAAAACGAAAGGACGAAAGCGACACATAATAACAGATATTATGGGTAATTTTCTTTGCATTAACGTTCATGTAGCAAATATCCATGACACAAAAGGTGGAGTATTCACTTTTGAAAAAGCACTGTTTTATTATCCGTCTATAGAAGGCGTATGTGCTAACAGTGCTTACAAAAAGCATTTTAGGAATATATTTGAAGAATTTCATAATCTGAAGGTGAATATTTCAGAACGTCTGACCTCCACTTTTACGGTCATGCCTAAACGCTGGAAAGTTAAACATACTTCTTCATGGTTATGTCATTCAAGATGTTTATCAAAAGACTACGAAATCCGTACTATTTATGCTGAGACTATCGTTATTATTTCTCATCTTTATACACTTCTATGTAGATTTTAGCTCTATGTGGACAGGTTCTCAAATATAAACTCAGTGATACAATTTATTGATAATACTAAAGATATAGTTATTATCTCAACAGATGCAATTTCAGGCACGGAAGGTTCTGCACTTGTGAATATGTTGCTGCTGTCACTTTTCTACTATCAGCATAATAATCCCAAAAAACATATTGCTGTATTTACAGATGAAATTCACAATCAGAAATTAAGTTCTGACGATGCTATCACACAAATACTTAAAGAAGGAAGAAAATATCACATAAGTCTCAACTATGCGACCCAGTTTCTTCCGAGTTACAATAAGGATATACTTGAAGTTATGAACCTTGCTGCAATAAAAATATTTCTTCAGTTTGACGAAATATCTGCGAAAGTAATCTCTAAAACACTTAATATACCAGTCAATGTACTCTGTTCAATGAATCAGGGTGAGTGCTATGTCAGTGGTATACTCTTTGTATCTGAAACTGCATATCTTTTCCTCCTGACTATTATTTTTTCCTCTGTTGCATTATATCATATTCTTTCCAGAATTGCAAATTTCTTATTTTCTTAGTGTTTTTTCACAAGAGAGGATTCGGAATTTCACTCGTCAATTCACTCTCAGAATCCCTCTGAGTGTGTTGAACACGTAAACTTTTTCTGAAAAAAGAAATCCCATATACCGCTATTTTACGGTATATGGGACTTTTCGCAACTCTTCCGAGTACGCATTTTCAATTGGTGGAGGCGATGCGTGACTCTCTGTACCTGCGTATTTGCAAGGTTTGAAAAATCGGAAGTGCCTATTTTTAGGGATTTTTAGACTGTTGATTTGCTTTGCCAATTTTTTCTGAAAAAGTGTCGATTATCTTAATTTCTTATTTTCTTAGTAATTTTTGACAAGAGAGACAGAAAACACAGTTTTCCAAAAAATCTTATCTATCCTTTGCTTTGAGTAGTATCGTTAGCATTCTGTGTTGACTGAGCATCCCGTTATCATCCGAACCTGAGTATCTGAATTTCTGACTGTCATCCAACAACAGAGAGAAAAACAACAGTCGATGCAGAAACCAAAGATTACTTCATCCGTTGTTTTTTTCGGACAAAGTGAACTGATGCAGAACCAGAACAACACCTATCCTGTCACCAACACAAAAGTAGTACTCCGGAAGAATATTTTCCAAAGACCTCTTTCAGGCTTATTTTTTCTCGAAGAGTCTTTTTAAAAGTGGAATTTTTAAAGTGTTCTTCCAGAACTGTTTTTCTCAAAAAGTGTTTCAACATTTGCAGATTCTAAAGAATTCTTTCAGGAGTGTTACTTTCAAAAGGCTTCTTATTTTCTGGGCATCCAGCGAAAAAAAGAACACAACCCGAAAGCTGTATTCTTTGACTGTTTAATATTCTTCCGCTAAAAGCATAGTGCAGTGGTCGCCATCATCGATTATGTAGACTTTAGCTGTGACTGCTTTTGTCATTGTTGTCAGAATGTATGTCATTTCATATTCAGGCTGTTCTGTCGTATGGTGAATTATCTGCAAGCCGTTCTGTTCTGTCAGTCTGAAAACCTGTAAATAGTCTTTCGGTTCAGGCATAGCATCAACACACTGCCACATAAAAAGCTGTACATCAAAAGGAATTTCTGCATCAATTCCCCTTGTAATGTATCTTGGTTTGTTAATTTCAAACATTATTTTTTCTCCCCTCTGACTCTCGACTCAAATAACTCATAGAGTTCTCCTCGTCTGATTGTTACGATTTCATTTATTTTGTCAGCTATACCGAGTCCTGTGCTAATTTCAATTTCAAGGTGATATGGGTATACAGTAATTTTCTTGACATATTGCTGAATAAATGTCCTGAATTTTTCAGTATTTCTTTCAAGTTCTCTGAACTCATCTATTACAGGTAAAAAGTCGCTGTATTCTATCAAAGAAAGCTGATGAATTTCTGACAATTTTATTTCAACTTCTGCACGCTTTTGTTCCAGTTCTTCTGCACGATTTATCAGACTTTCAGTGATGATACCTTTCTCAACTGCCTTTGTAATGTTGTCAAGATTTCCCTGTATTTCGTCATATTCTGCCTTTACAGATTCATAATTTGCATCATACTCACTGTTGTACTGACGAATATATGTGTTTACATTGTTTACAAGATGTTTCAGTGAATTAGCATTGAAAATTTTCTTTCGGAGTAATTCAACGATATACACATCAAGGTAATCTTTATTGATTTCTTTATTCTTGCATTCTGAACGGTGTGTATTACAACGATACGTTGCAAGTCTTGTTTTACTTCTACCTGAAAATCTGAGATTTCCTTGAAGTCTTTTACCGCATATTCCACAGAAAATCTTACCTGTAAGCAAGTAAAATTCTTTGGAATGATATTGACCTGTATTACGTCTGTTAGCAGCTTTCTTGCGTTGTACTTTCTCAAAAAGCTTTTTGCTAATTATTGCAGGACAGCCACCCTCTACCCTTATGACCTTATCGGAAGTTTTGTAAACATGATTGTTTCGCTTTCCGTCAACCTTAGCGGCAGCCTTATTGAATATAAAAACACCTGTATATTTTTCGTTATTGAGAATTTCATACAAGCTGTTTTTACCAAAAATACAACCTTTTTTGGTTTTGTAACCGTGTTCATTCAAATAATTGATAATTGCTGTATAGCCGTGACCGTCTGCAAACATCTGAAAAATTATTCTGACTGCTTCGGCTTCATGTTCATTGATTATCAGGCGTTTATTCTCGTCCAAATCGTAACCAAGAGGCGTACAGCCTCCAGTGTGCCTGCACTGGAGAGCTGTTTCGTTCATACCTTTCATGACTTCACGTCCGAGGTTCTTGCTATAATATTCTGCCATACCCTCTAACACGGATTCCATCATAATACTTTCAGGACTGTCGTCCATACGTTCAAGAACACTGCAAAGTCTTACATTGTTCTTTTTCAAGCGTTTTTTATAGATTGCACTGTCATATCTGTCTCTTGAAAATCTGTCTAACTTGTGTACAAGTACTATTTCAAAAATGCCTTTACTGCTATCGGTTATCATCTGCTGAAATTGTGGTCTGTTGTCAGTTGTTGCAGAACGTGCTTCATCCGTGTAGGTTGCAACAATCTGCCAGTGATTCTGCTTGCAAAAGCTATTCATCGCTCTGACTTGTGCGTCAATTGATTCACTACGCTGATTATCGCTTGAAAATCTTGCATACAGTGCCACTTTTGGTATATTCAGCATTTTACCACCTCAACAGGCAGATAAATGTCCTCACCATAGCTGTCTCCGAGAATTTTTACACCATGAAGATATGTTTTGTTACTGATATTCAGCACCTCGACAAATTCCATTTCTGATACCTCGAATATCTGATTTTCTGAACCGTCAAGCACAACAAAGCAGCCAATATCGTTGAGGTTTTCAACGTCGTATTCTGTCATCATCTGTGTTGCTTTGTTGAAGATGTATTCCCTGATTTCAGGCTCAGGGAAAGCCTTTATCTCTTCAAGATTAGTCATTTTTATCATGTGTTTTCCTCCTTAAAATTATAGGGTTCGAGTGTCCATTTTGTACGAATTGCAGGTGTCAAAGGGTGATAGCCTTCTTCTCCGATTTGATACAGCTTGTTCGCATACGGTTCAAGCAGTTCCAAAATATCCTTCTGACGTTCACGAATTCGCTGATTGTTATTTCCGATACTGCCCCATGCAATAATTACTGCATCACTCATTGCCGCATACTGTTCAATAATTGTGTCTGTTTCCTTGTCAATCAAATCATCATCAGAATTGAATCTAAGGCTTAGTTTCAGCATTATTCGGCTGTACAGATTGACAATGTTCACACTTCCGAATCCCAGTTCATTCAGATTATTGATAACAAGCATTGTTGTCAAATCCATATTGAGAGTGTCGGCAGTGTTTGGGTTAATCATGATAATCATTGCAGTTTTCTTGTTCTTATCCCACTCCTTGTGAAGCAGTAAACGATGCTGTTTATCGTCCGAAAACAAGGCTTTACTTTTGATTACTTTCGTTTCAGTTTTCATAATTTCCTCCTTTCTGAAAGCGGGCAGAACATAATGCCCTGCCCATTTACAAGTTATTTTTTCTTTCTGAGTGCCTTGAATACTTTCACTGCACACACTATCACTTCAACAGCGATTTCTAATGCTTGCTTCATTCTTCGTCAGCTCCTTTCTTGATTGCCTTTGCGAAAACTGCAATTGCAATTGTACTCTCTGCAACAATTGTGAATATTACACCTGCAACAAAACCTTTCATGCTTTTCACCTCCTCATATGAACATTGATTTTATTTCTGAAACAGCTTCTTCAAAAAAGTCGCTGTTATACAGCATATCTTCGATTTCGTCCGCTGTATAGCCGTATTCCAGCAACAGCTCTACATCTTTACGGTCTACACCATAGCAACCACAGATTGAAAGTAAATCGTTTTCATCTTCCTCAAAAGCATCATACCAACTGAAATAACGGCGAAATCCATAATCTAATTCTGTGCTTTTAAAAGTACTTGAAGAAAGCTTACCGTCTAAGCCAATACGCACTATATCACCTGTATGTATGGCAATATTCTCGTATTTAGCAGTAAATTTTGCAGATTTTAAAGCTACTTTGAGTATTTCAGACGTTGAAGCGTAAAGATAGAATCCATATTCCTGAAAGTGAAGCAGTGTTATTGGATTACTGCCCTTGACAAAAAACAGGGTGTTATCATCTCTAAGAATCGTGAAAACAAAACTTCCATCAACGAGTTCTGCAACTGTTTTGATACTTTCAAAATCAACATTTTTCTGATTTTCCAAGAGCTGTACTGCAACATAGCTGTCTGTTTCGATTTTGGTTGCAGGAAGATTGTACTTTTCTTTTAACTCCTTATCATTGTATAGAACACCATTATGTGCAAGAGAAAAAGTGTGACCGTCTGTTTTGCCCTCAAACGGATGATTGTTGTAGTTCTGCTTTGCACTGCCCTGTGTTGTAAAACGTGTATGTCCTATGACTGCTATTGTTTTTTTCGGGAAGTAAAAATTGACCTTGTGAGCAGGTTTCGCTTTCTTGAAAGTCACCATTTCACCATTCTTGACATAGCTGATTCCTGTTGCGTCTGTACCCCTGACTTCTGCCGCAACTGACAACTCACGCAGAAGTTTTGTCAAAATTTTATGACTGAGTTTATTGCCATAGTTAAGAAATCCAAAAATCGCACACATATTACATTTCCTCCTCTGCAAAAATTTCTTCGTTGATGTAAAGCTGACGTTCTTTGAGATACTGAATCAGCTCATTTTCCTCAATGGTACTTACAAACTCACACCAACTCATTTCGTCGATTTCTTGCTCAGACATAGAAAAAGCCACATCGCAGATTTTTTTAACCATCTGCAATGTGGCGATGAATGAGCTGTGTTTTAACGTTCCACGGAAAAGCCTGAACTCAATTGTGTGGTAGTTGTTGAGATTGACAGCAACATATCTTCCGTTGCAACCCGATTTTGCTTTTTCAAGAATTTCCTTGCTGGTCTTTTCAAGTCCGTAACGAGTTGCCCATCTGTTCATGTTGTAGGTGCTTCTACGTGAAAATCTGAACATTTCTGCCCAGTGCTTTTCAATAAAGAAAAGTATTTTTCCTATGACTTCTTCCTGTTCTGCCTGATTGTCACCGAAAGCATCACGGTTGACATGAATATGCAGTCCACAAGTGTCTGTCTGATGTGAACGGTAATCCATGTTTACAGCTTCGTGCAGAACGCTTTCCCAGTCCATTGTGTTCATGTGATAATCAAGTGTCATTGGGTGGGAGACAATTTCAAAGCCGTCGTTCAAACTTCCGTCTGATTTGATGTAAATATGTTCGTGTCTGTGATTTGCAATATCTTTGAGAGTACGAGCATTTTCACCTTCTTTACCGCCTTTGTCTACTTCCAGTTCCACACCGAAGTACATATAGCTGTCGCCGTAAAAAATTGGTTCGGGCTTGTAGTTGTAGTCCTCAATTTCGTCATCATAATCAATGTCGTCAAAGCAATTGCAGCAGTAGGGCAAATCGTTATGCCAACATACACTGTCATCATGGATAATGTTGTCACAGTTTTCACATCTGCGATAGTAGTCGTTGAAACATTCTCTGCAAAGATATGTATCATCGTCTGTCACGCAGTCCTCTGTCCAGATTGTTTCACCGCAGTGGTCGCAAGTCGTGCAAAGTTCGTCCACACAGTCATCACAAAGCAAATCATTACCGACAGTTGTACCCTCATATTCGCCAAGAGTTTCTCCGCAGTAGGTACAGATTCTTACTTCTTCTTCCATTTAAAAACCTCCAAAAATAAAAATTCCGATAAGACTGGAATCACCTTATCGGAATTATAATATATATTTGATTTTTGAAGTTGTTACGAATGCCTCATTATCTCGTTGTCTCAGTGGGATAGAAAGTAATATTTATTAAAATTCGTCTGTTTTTAGTGGTTAGAGTATGTTGTGGATCGCATGACTACTAATATTTTATTTTTATAAAATTTATAGAATAAAATGAATCTTTTGTATATTTTAATTTGCCCTCGTAAGAGCATATGCGTACACTTAAGCGGATTTAGCAAATTGAAAAAGTGAGGGAAGTCTTTTGCGTTTAAAATTGGCACAGAAAGCAGGTAAATCAGCTAAAGTTTTACAGCTAAAGTCATAAGACAAGGAAACAGCAATAATATAGGAAACTAAATACAGCATGATTTTAAGTTCTTTCCAAATGGAAAATCTACATTGGGCAATTATGGATTTTTTCGCTGCAGGGGGAAAAACGGCTTCTTTTTACAAGGAGCTCACAAATTGTTGCCAAAAGTAATTTTCCATAAAACCATGCCTCAACAGCTTCCTTCTTTCTGGCACAGAATTCACCGCCGAAAATTGATTTCAGGCGTTTGAAAACAAGCTCTATCTGCCAACGCATTCGATACAGTTCAAGTATTTGCTTTGCAGAAATATCCTGTGGAAGAGAAGTAGCTGTAATCACATATTGACCATATATTTTTTGTAAATCAGAGATTTTACCTCGTTGTTTCTTTGTGTTGGATTTTTTTATATGCCTGTGCGTTTTCTCAATATCCACTTCGTTTTTTCCGACTGCACAGATGCGAACCGGATAATACTCTTTTCCTGATTTGTAAAATAACTTCAGGTCAATCATTTTACCGGTTTCATAATTTTCCTGCAAAAATTCAGTCAGATCAAAAATCTTCTTTTCTTCCGTATATAAATTAAAGGCTTTCGCTCTTAATCGGAAAAGAAAATCTGCTTTTTTATCTGAAACATATTGCATTCCTGTAATCGTACCATAAGCCCGGTCGCCTATGATAATGTCCTTCGGCCTGATCGTTTCATATCGGCTGATCTTTTCTCCTTCACTTGCCTCTGTGAAGTGAAATTCTGCCATGTTCAGTGTAAAAAGCTCTACCATATAATGAAATCTGAAATCTGCATTCTGGCTGCCTTGCTTACAATAATCACTTGCATCTGTCAGACATACACGATAATCTTTCAGCCATTGAGGTGCTTCTTCCAGATACTTTTCTTCCCGATTCAAATGAACTAATATCCATTTCAACCATTTTCCGCTGTTTGTGATTCGTTTTTGCACCGCTGTTTTATTGAGTCCTGTTTGATTTTCTGATATTTGCGTTAACGCTGATACCAGACCATACGAATCTCCACTTGTCTGGTATAGAAAATTCAGTCTCAATAATTCTTCCGGCGTGCTGATGTTCCGACTTCTTACCAACGCCCCTGTTTCTTTGGCGGCTTCTTTCCAGCCTGTCGGCATCATTTCATATATGAGGCTCATCTGGTCTTTTTCCATGACTCTATTATATCATATTTTTTCTCTTTTGTTAAGTGTACGCATATGCTCGTAAGAGGGCTGGCACTGTGATGAACATCAGGGAGGAACGGTGATACTGCTCGACGCAGTCGCCTACACGGAGTGCCACTGCCCGTGTAGGGCATTTATATTTTTGTTTGCTCAATATATTTTGAATTATTTTTATAAAATTATATACTATTAATTTTGATATTTATTTAAAATTATTAAAAATCTCTGTCGCATAATTTGTAACAGAGATTTTTTGTTAATATTATTTTATAAGAAATGTTTATTTTATAGAATTTATATTTCGTTTGCTTTTACAGTTTTAGCTTCGTCTATTTTTTTCTGCATTGCTTCTTTAAGTACATCTTTCTGCTCATCAGTCAATTCTTTTTTTATAACAGTATGGTCTTCGGCACTCATGACTTTTTCATATTCTATTTTTGTCTTTTCGGCAGATTTAATAAGAGTTTCCTGAGAAACAAATTCACTTTCCGCAATTGCAGTTACAACACAAGCGTCTTTTACTGAATTTTTTATTTCTCTGCCACAGAATTCATATTTCTCTGCAAGTTCATTTATATCGACATCGTCACTAAGCGGAATACGCAGTCCCTTACCTTTAAGATGCTGATACCATATTGAATATCTTGCCTCTTTATCAGGCTTGGTAAATTCTATATTTATAAGGCGTGACAGAAATGCCTTGTCATAATTCACAACAAGATTTGTTGCAAATATAACAATTCCTTTAAACTGTTCTAAACAAATCAGAAGCTGACTCCTCATTGAATTTATTGCCTGTGCTGAACCGTCTGTAACATTTGTAAGTCTTTTGGAAAGCAGTGAATCGGATTCATCAAGGAACAAAACTGCGTCGTCACGTTCAGCGGCACGGAATATAGCCTTTACCATTTTCGGACCTTCACCATGAAATTTACTTTCAATATCAGCATATGTAGCACGCAGAATTTTCTTTCCGAGTTTCTGTGCAATAGCTTCGGCTGCCATGGACTTACCAGTTCCTGGAGGTCCATAGAAACTCAAAGCTGATGAAGCATTCGGAATTATTGTACGCAGTCCCCATTCGTCAAATACTTTATGCTCAACAAGTACAGTGCTCACCGCTTCATTTATCTGAGTTTTCAAAGTTTCAGGCAGAATAACCTGCTCAAATGAATATCGTGGTTCTTCCGCATGATAGTTCTCTGAAAGCTTGTCATAGTCAAATTCTTCGCTTTTCTTTGCCTGTTCTTTATTATCTGAAGCAAGTGAATTTTCAGAGACAGCTGATTTTTTCTTAACTGCCTCATATGGATTGAACGTTGGATTAAGCTTCTGATAATTAAGAGCTATTTCCGCTTCATCTGATGGGAAATATTCATTAACCACCGATTTTATAACCTCAGTAATTTCCTTGTCGTATCCGGAATATTTTGCATTTTCCATTACATATATCGAAAGACTGTCCGGATTAATAAAAAATACTACATCATTGACAGGAAATTCGCCATAATATTTTCTCAACTGTTCTGTAAACTTCACTCTGATCAATCGGAGCGTTTCCTGAGACGGCTCGGACGGAATACCTACATAGATTTTCATTTTTTTCCTCTTTTCTATTATTATCTTATTTTCACTACGAAGACACAATTACCATGCCTTGTCCTGTTTTATTAATAAAACTTCGGACATTGGGATCAGTCTTTGGACTGGTGTCTTTGATACACTCAGTATTCTGAACTTTTCCATTATCATCAAGCTCAGTCATAATATGTGTATATCCATCTCTAGAAAGGCTGGTAAGTTCTTCAAGTGACCGTTGGTTAGTGCAGGAAGTAATCATGTCACCCAGTACAAAAACAGCAACTTTCTTTGCCATTTTCTTATAAAGCTTACTTTTGATTTTGTCCCGAAGCCAGTTTATTGTAAGTTTTACAACATTTACAACAAAATCTTTTAACTTTATTATTTTTGGTTTGGTCTCATCAATTGTCTTGCCTTTGGCGAGATTGTCCAGTTCATCAAAAGTAACTTTATTTTTACAAAAATTAATCTTTCGGTCAATCATTCCTTTTACAGCATCTGACTGTACATCAGATTTATCCAAAGATATTTTCTTTCTTGCAATAAAAAGTGCCATAACTTACCTCACTATTCGGATGCCAGCTCTATCAAGTGACATTCTCCCTGCCCGGTACAGGCAGGGAAATTTTTCACTAGCATTGGTTAATTTTTCAAGTTTCGTTATGTAATTATGCAGAAACTACTACCATGCCTTCACCAGTTCTGTTAATAAACTGTTTCACATTCTGGTCAATTTCATTACTGGTATCCTTGATCACTTCAACATTTTCAACTTTCCCATTATCATCAACCTCAGCCATAACATGACTGTATCCAGCATCCACAAGATTGTCCAGCTCCTTAACAGAAGTTTGATTTTCACAATTTTTAATCATCTGTTCAAGATCGCCCGTTGCAACCTTGCTCACATTCCTTTTTGCAAGCTTCTCCTTGATTTTATTGCGGAGCCACTTTACTGTAAGTATAATGACGTATGCGATCAGCGTACCAGCAACTACTCCGATTGCTACGGCTGCCACAATGCTAAAAAGCAGTGAACTAAAAATAAACATTTTCTTCCTCCTTATTTGAATTTAACAATCAGTTTCTCTCTACCGTTGAGGCAATCAATCATCTTGCTGTCAATTGTTTTTCCGTGGAAAATCGTGCTGATGCTTTTCACCCCATCCATGCTGATTGACTTGTTCTGTGCATCAAGCATACCAACAATAACACAGATTCTGTCGTTTTCATTTCTTGGATCAGGGTTTTCCTTGACAGCGATAATGAATCCTGCACTCTGCGGATAATCTTTTTTCATTTCAACTGCCCACTTGTAACAGCGATCAAAACTCACAACTGGAAGGCAATTCCTTGCAAAATTTTGAATCTCAATTTCGTCCGCTCTTTTCTCGGCATACGAATCAAAAGAACTTTCGAGCAACTCACCCAAATCCTTGTTAAGAATATCCATCAGTCCCATTTTAAAAAACTCCTTTCATAATAACGTGACATCCTCCCTATCCTGAAGAAGCGGAGGTTTTTGCTAGTGCTTGCTTGTATCAGTGAAAAATCAATTTATCACTCTCCTACTACAAGAGTTCCATTTCCTTTTGCAAGAAGTCCTTCAAGCTTTTCATCGAGCTTATCGTACTTTACAAGGATGGAATCTTCCATTTCTTTGGTACTGCCATTAATAATAGCAATTGCAAGATAGTTGTCCATATTCTGAGTTATTTCTACATCTTTGCCCAGACTTGCAAGAGTTTCAGGGGTAATTTTCATTACTAGTGCCTTAGCACCGTTATTTATGTTTTCCTGACGCATCTTAATCCAGTCTCTTGCCTGTACAAGTGAAAACCTGTCGACATACATATGTTCTCCAAAACATTCTTCAAGAAGTTTTTCTTTGTCAACAATCTTATTTTCTTTTGACAGACTTAAAGCTTTTGTGGTAAGAATACCAGCAACCAAGCCTGCTACAAAAGAAGCAGAAATATAAAAAATATCCATAATAGTCCTCCTTTCTGAAAAATTTTGTATTTTCCGACAAATTTTGCTAATGTCATTATACATCAAATTTTTTCTTATGTCAAGTGGAAAAATAACATTTTACAAATTGTTTACTTTTCATTTCTTTATCGTTTAGGATTATTACAGGAGGTGATTTTAATGACATTGAATTACAGAAAAATCGGTGAAAATTTGGCAAAGAGGCGAAAAGAACTCAAGTTGAAACAATATGAGGTCTGTGAACGTGCTGATATAAACTACAAATATCTGTCAAATATTGAGACAGCACGCTCTATCCCGAGTCTGGAAGTATTCATAAGGCTCTGCAAAGCACTTGAAACTACTCCAAACCATATTCTCAATGGCATATCAATAAATTCAACACATAGCGTTAAAGATGATATTATGCTTGAAAAGTTCCATTCGCTTTCTTCGGAAAACCAGCACCTTTGCCTTGATTTTCTGGATTTGTTATTCAATAAACATAATCCATGATTCTATTATACAAATCATAGTGGACATATGGGTGTCCGTTCAAAAAAAATTTACAATTAAATCTGCAAAAAATCCGCTGTGAACCTGATTTCACAACGGATTTTTTATTTCAATTCATACTTTCCAAGGCTAATTTTAAACCTTTAACCATATTCTTTTTAGTCGGTAATGAAATATATTTTCTATTGCTTGTTTCTTCTTCAACAAGGTCTGTTAACAGATTACGGGCAAAATTCTTTCGGTCATCACTTGCAAACATATCTTTCAGGGATTTTCCAGTCAGTTTTTTACTTAATTTTTTTACAATTCTATCAGCCTCATCTTCATTCAATAAATATTCAACTGCCATATCCTTAAAAACATTTTCTATTATACTTACCATTTCTTCTGCATCATCTTCAATAAATAAACCCATAACTGTATCAGATACTTTGCCTGATACACTTCCAGCAAGTATCGAACCAGCTAAACCGCCTATAAGTCCACCAACTGCCGTACCTATAACAGGAACTGCAGAGCCTATAGCAGCACCAGCCGCAGCTCCACCTACCCATCCTGCACCTCCTCCGGCAACAGTTGCTGTAGTATTTGTGATATTTTTAAAAAGTTGTTTTCTCGATATTCTTCCTCTGAATATATTGACAACATCAAATGATGACAAAATTACTACTGATACTGCTCCTGTAATTGCATTTCCACGAAGCATTTTAGCAGCACTTTTCATTGCAGCAGCACCATATATATTACTTCCGCTTCTGAATGCATTTACAAGTACAGCCGATGCTTTAGGACCAATTATATTTACAACTGCTTCTGAACTTCCTACCAAAAGACTGTTCAGTCCTGCTTTTGACAGTTGACTCGATAAAACTGCTGTAACGAATGATGTTCCACCAACTTTTATTCCAGACAAAGCAGACTGCTTCAAGGCAATTTCAAAACTTTCACCATTCCAAAGTGATGTTGCAAATGTCAATGCCGAAGTGATTCCAAAAGCATATGTTGATATAATTGCACCATTTACTGCATCATAGGTAATTGATTCGACAGTTCCTGCCTTTGCAATATTCATAGCCTGTTTATATGTAAAATGTCCTTTTCTGACTATATTTTTTGCTTCCTGCGGATTTTTTACTCCCGGAACTTCACCTCTACGAATACGATTTTCCATAGCCTGTACAGCAGAATCATACATATCAGACGGGACTTCTATCTGCATAGGTTCTGTTCCGCCATTGATTGTATATTTCATTTTTCCGTTTTCAAAGCATTCTGCAATACACTTACTTCCCGTTTTACAATACTTTGACTGAATCTGAATACCATCAACCAATCTGTCCGCACCAAATTTGGCATTATCATCGCCCACAATATGAGCATTACGACCACTAAGCTTATCATACAGGTGATTTGCACGTTCAGCAGCAAAGCCATGACCTCTTGGCGTACTGAATTTATCCTGACCATATGTCGTAGCTGAATTGCTGACATTTCCGTATACAATTCCACCTGCTTCAATTCCGGAAAACTTCAAATCATTTCCGCAGAACTGACATACTTTTCTACTGTCCTGATTCTTTTTTCCGCATGATTTGCAAATTTTAATCATAACAAACACTCCCTTTTTATATTTTGTAATAAGAAATCATTTTGTCTAATTCTTCTTTTATTTCATCAACAAGACTCTGCGGTGACAATACTTTCACCCATGACCCCTGCGACAATAAATACATAATGATTCCACGTCCGTGATTTACTTCTGCTTCAATAATACTGGTACTGCCGTTTTTCTCTACGACCTTTGCAGTTGGTAAACGGTCAAGAATTGCCTGTAAAGACAATCCCGAAAATTCAAAGCGTATTTTTACAGTCTCACCAGGAAACATGAACTGATTCTTCTCACGCAAATCGCCCTCGTCAAAGTCATATTCACGTTCTAAATAAAAACTCTCACGATGTTCTATAATTGCTGAAATTCTGTCAATTCTGAAATATACAGGCTTGTATTCTATATCGTCTGCTTTGTACGCAATGAGATAGAAATAATATTCACTGAACATAATTGATGCAGGTTTGATTTTGTGTTTCACTTCATCACGGTTCATCTTGTAGTAGGTAATAGTGATTGTACGCTTTTCTTCAATTGCCTGAATAACTTTCCATAGATTATCTATTACAGATTTGCAATCGGATTTTACCTCGTGATAGTGATAGATTTCCTTGCGAATAAGATTTTCAAATTTCTTTTTATCGTGAATAGTAGTAAACTTTTTCAGCTTTGCAATCAGGGTAAGGACTTCTTCCTTAGAAAAACAACGGCAACCCAACATCATTTTTACCAGTGCAAAAAGTTCCTTGTTTTTCAGAAATTCATCACTGTTTAATATGTATGTTTTATATCTATGGGAGTAGGTGAGTTCTGCATTCTGCATCAGCTCTCGATGTTCTGACAAAAATTCCTGTATTTCAGAAATATCCCTGCTGATACTTTTTGTAGATAATTTGTATTCTTCTGCAAGCCTTTTAACAGAAATTGCTTCTCCACGCAAGGCACGGAAGAAGATTTCAAGCATTCGGTTATTTTTATTCTGTTCCATATGTCAACTCCTGCTTCATGATATTTTTGAATATGCTGTACATACTTTTCTACATTTATTATAGCATATCAACCAGACAAACCGATGTCCGTTCAAAAAAAATTTACAATTATATTTTCAATTATCAACTGTTCACCCCATTACCTCACTTTTTTTGTAGAAAAGAGATGTACAAAAATATCTATGCATTTAGAATCGGTTACGGTTAAATCCGCTATGAACCCACAAAAATTTTCTTAATATTTACAAAAAAAGAAATCCCATATACCGCTATTTTACGGTATATGGGACTTTTCGCAACTCTTTCGAGTACGCATTTTCAATTGGTGGAGGCGAACACATTTGAATCAGTGTCACAACCTTTAATTTTGGCTATATATAGCTATTTATTGTGATTTTTAAATCACTATTTTTTGATGTTTTTCAGGTCGTAACCGACTTAAAGTGTGTACTGAATAATTTCACCAAAAACTCAATGGATGCAGTCCAAAGGAAACGATTGGATGCGGCAATCTCACTGAATCCCTGTCAACGAAATATAGCTATTTTAAGCCAAAAATGAGATGTGGTAGTAAATGAAATAATGCACAAAGATTTTCAATTGGTGTCCGCTTTTTCAAAGATTAAAAGAGAGAAAACCGCTTAGTTATGGCTTTCTCCCTTTTGTAACATTTGCACATACGCATTTTCGATTGGTGGAGGCGAGGAGAATCGAACTCCTGTCCGAAAGCCAATTCCCACAAATTTCTACGAGCGTAGTTTATCTACAAACATTCCCCGCACGTATTGCCGAAAAACAGGCGATACATGAAAGTAGTCCAAATACATTCTTGTAGTCTGAACATACTACTAGAACGTTCACCACTCATCGATGCCCTGTAAAAGTCGTGGTACCCAATTACAGAACAGATGCTGACTTAGGCAGCAACCTGTAAACTTCTGTTGAAGCTTACAGAAATATTTCTTTTAGCGTTTATATTTAAAACGTGCCGTTATTTAAGAGTTTCGGCAAAACTCTGCTCGCTTATCATGGTGCAAAACCCCCGTCGAAACCGGTACGCCCCCATAAAAATTTAATTAAAATTATATTGTTATAATTATAGCACAAAATATTAAAAAAGTCAAGAGAATTATTTTATTTTTCATAAAAAATAAATTTTACAATTCATCAGGACAAGAAACATACAAATCAATATCTATTTCTGTTCCAGTATCACAGCAAAATTGCATTACTTTCATAGATGGTGCTAAACAAGGTGTTATTTCATCGAATCTAACTGTTGGCACAACTTCTAGTATAAAACTAACATCAAATTTATTTTTAATTTGTTTTAAAATATCAATTTTACTAAGAAGTGGTGTAAGTGTTTTCAGCATTTGATTTTCTACGAATATATCATATTCCTGACAAGTGCCAAATTCCCAACATGCAAAATCATATTTTGTTCCGTTTTTTCTAGTATCGCCTATTTTCCACGATTTTTCAGGCATAAGTCCAAGCAATTCGGATACTACATCTGGATTAAAATCACCAGTGATACGGAAATATGTATAACAATTTGTATGTTTTGCATGATAATATATTCTTTCTAAATTTTGCATTGCCACTCCTACAATAAAGACTTTCTTTCTTTTGATTTGTCTAAAAAATTAAAAGTCTTTCTTAAAAATTAATCTATAAGTGAAAAGTTATCTATTTCTTTTTATTTTTCGGAGTTGGTAACTCTTCATACATTCCCTCTATCAAATCAATTAAATACTCCCGACTATCAACATTATCAATCAAGAGCATTTCTTTTGCTCCCTCATAGGGTAATTCATATTTTGCGTTTGGAATATAATCAACTGCTGATTTTACAGGTTTAACAAGCAATCTGTTATCATATATTCCTCCGAAAATCTTAGACTTGTAATACAGGATATATTCACCCATCATTATCTTATACGAAATATCTTCCATTCCCGATAATTGGTCTAAAATAAAATTTAAGTATTCTTTACTCGATGCCATGTTTTGCCGCCTCAAAATCCGATTCAACTAGTTTAAAGTTAGCTAGTATTACTTGGGTACGATGTTCATTTGTCCCTGCGTGTTGAATTTTAAGCCACTCTCCTCCAGAAATATCTATATCAATATCCATAGGGGCAGATACTCTACCAAATTTTTCAGTTTTGTACACTTTTTCATCATCTACTAATATAGTAATAGTTGCAGTTTCATCATTTGAAAAATGCTTATTATTTGCTGCAATCGTACCTTTTAAACTGCTATACTTTCCAGCTATATAATATATCGCATATCCAGCCTTATTGATATTTTACAGATTACCAGAACACAAATTTCCAACAGTATCCTTTTCACTATTGGAATTTTTAAAGTAACCACCAGTTTGAATAGGGTCAATATTATGCAAATAAAAATTTTCTGGATTCACTGGTATAGCAACTTCTTCAGTAGAAATTATAATAGATTCCTCTTCTTGTTCTGCAACATAAACTGCTGAAACAGTATCATTTTTCTTATCTTTACTAAAAAGAGAAATACTATCAGATATTAATCCAAGAATGGTAGCCATTGTTGTTATTCCAGCAAATATTCCACCACCAATAGCAACTTTTTTCTTCAATTGCAACTTTTTTTCTCTCATTATGAAACACTTTCCTAGAATTTAATAAAAAAATTCTAATAATTTCTACTTTTCATATTTCTTTCTATTTCACGTTTAGCGTCACGTTTGGCTTGGTCTGTACGTTTGTCATAAAGCTTTTTTCCCTTGCAAAGACCTAACTGCACTTTCACACGGGAATCTTTAAAATAAAGTGATAACGGCACTAATGTCAAACCATCTTGTTTTTGTTTGCCATACAAGCGATTAATTTCAGCCTTATGCATTAAAAGTCGCCGTACTCGCAAAGGGTCACGATTAAAAATATTACCTTTTTCATAAGGTGAAATATGCATTTGCTTGATAAACAGCTCTCCATTTTCGATACTGCACCAACTGTCTTTTAAATTGACAGCACCTTGACGAATAGATTTTACTTCTGTTCCAGTTAATTCAATACCTGCTTCAAAGCTTTCCAAAATAAAATACTCATGTCTTGCCTGACGGTTCTCTGTAATTAATTTTGTTCCTTTTGTACGCATATATTCACCTCTTTTTAGATTTCAAAAATTTAATTTAAATAAAGTTTAGGATTAAAAAATTTTTGCCCTTTTGAGACATAAAAATCTTCAAATCTTATACCATGCTTATTCTGAAAATTTTCCATAAACTGCGAAAAACTCTCGTAAATTTTTACTTGTTCTGTATCTTCCATTTCGTTGGCATAGAAATTATTCAAATCATATTCGTCTATATAAACCAAATACTTTCCTTGTATTTTCTGTATTGCATAAATATACACCAATTTCTTTTTTTGATAATTGATAGTTTTACTAATACCGATTTGATAGCCTTTTTCTAAAATTGCGATTAATTCTATTTTCTTCACGATTTTTTAATTATTCATCAAAAGAATCAAGACCTTCTACTTCATTGAGCAAATCACGCAATGCAACAATTTCATCTATTGTGAGAGTAACTCCTTTACCCATACGGCTATGGTCTGGTGCCCAGTCACGTAAGTCATATTTTGGTTCTCTATCATTCCAACTAACAAGATTTAATTCCTTTGTCCAACCTCTGGCAGTTTCACCTAAACTACCAATATGTTCTGTAATTTCATATTTTAATTCAGCCATTTCAAAACACCTTTCTAATTATAAATATAATAAATTATCAATGAAATATTTTTTGTTCTTCTATTATACACGATTTTGAACTATTTTGCAAGTAGTTTTTGAAAAATTTTCAAAAAATTTTTTTTAGAACTTGCTTTTTTTGAAGGAAACACTTGCAAATTGTAAAAAGCTATGTTATAATAGCTTATCAAGTAAATAATATTTATATAAAGGAGTTTTTTTATGTCACATTACGCATTATGGTTAACAGACAAACAGAAAAATTTAATTCTAAAATATATTCAAGATAGACGTTATCAATATATGATTTCGATGTATCTAGCATTTATATTAACAATTATTATACTAATATTTGATTTACCGTATCTTCTTATTACAAATATAATTTTTCTAGATATACAGAGTTATCCGTTTGTCTATAATACGTTAACTGTGATAACAGTATTTGGCATATTGACTGTGATAATAGCATTTGGCATGTTTTTTATGGGAATTGGGAAAATCTTTGGAAAAAATTCAGATTATGATTGCATGAAACATGATAAATATCGTTTAGATTTTCGTGATTTTGGAGGAAAATCATTTGATACTGGAAAATACCCTTATTATGTAGAAAATAATTTTTATAATCGCTATATATGCCCGATATTTTTAGATTACCGAAATGCGAAACAGGGGGATACTTTAATTTGTGTTACGCTAAATAACGGAAAAAAATATGCTTTGCTAGAGAAAATAGATTTAGAAAAGTAATTAATAAAAATTTGCTATAAATTTAAACATTTACAGCAAATTTTTTTATTTAAAAAAATTCAAAATATTCTAATGCCTGATAAATGCCATTATGCCATAAATCAGAAGTCACATAATCCGCATAAGGAATTAATTTTTCACCATTGCCCATTGCAATCGAAGTGCCAACTCCTGCAAACATAGGTAAATCATTTAAACTATCGCCGATAGCATAAGCATTAGATTTATCAATATGATAATAATCTAAAATATAAGCAATGCCAGTTTGTTTGCTATAATTTTTCTGTGTCATTTCTGCAAAGCCATAACCTCTGTCAATAAATTCAAAATGCGGTGATATACCAGCTTTAAATTTTTCTAAATTTGTGTGTTCATCATAAGCAATTACAAACTTGTCAAAACTAAAATCTTCATCTTGTACACTCCGCCAAATATTTTTTTCTTGCATTTTAAATATATTTCGCAATTCTTGAATAAATGGAAGCTGAACAGCTTGATTATCAAAATAAAATGCGTCACGGCGTTCATATAAGGGCGAAGCGTTACAATCACGTACAAGCTGTGCCATTTGCAAGCAGATTTTTTTAGCATTTGTATGATAAAATACTTCTTGATTGTCAATTTCAATATAAGTCCCACAGCCACAAATATAACCATCAAAACCTAATGCCCTGACATCTTCATCAACATTAATCAAAGGTCTGCCAGTATTGACATATAATAAATGACCTGCTTTTTTTGCCAATTGTAACGCTTTTACAGTACTCTCTGGCACATAATGTGAACTTGAATCTTCCATTAATGTGCCATCGATGTCAAAAAACATAATTTTACGCATGTTCAGCCTTTCTAAGAATCTGCACTAATTCCAATGCGGATAATGCACAGTCATAGCCTTTATTTCCTGCTTTTGTGCCAGCACGTTCGATAGCCTGTTCGATTGTATCTGTTGTCAGAATACCAAATAATACAGGAATTTCTGTTTCCAGTGAAACACTGGCAATGCCTTTAGAAACTTCTGCACATACATAATCATAATGCGAAGTTGCTCCACGAATGACAGCTCCTACACAGATAACAGCGTCATAATTTCCAGTTTTGGCTAATTTCTTTGCCATCAGCGGAACTTCAAACGCTCCTGGAACCCATGCAAGTGTCATATCATTTTCATTCACGTTATGACGGCGTAAACAATCTTCTGCACCGCTGACTAATTTTGAAGTGATGAATTCATTAAATCTGGACGCAACAATTGCAATTTTTAAGCCTTTGCCGTCATAAAAACCCTCTAATACTCTCATAAAAAACTTTCCTTTCTTAAATTTATCATATATTTATCATATTAAATAATATTAATTTTTTTCAAAAATGCCTTAAATGTGTCAGCCATTTCATCAGGAATCAAAGCATACATCATATGCCCCTGTTCAGACAAATGCACTTCTCACGCAATACCAGCGTTTTGCCATGTAATAGATTTCACAGGTGATTTCAGATTACTAATATAAAAACAAGCTGGACATGTTAAAATACCAGTATTATGTATTTAGTACAAATTTCATATGCACAACATGTTGGGGCGTAACATCTGTTGCATTCACTTTGTGACCTTTATCCGCAAATAAAACGCATAGACACCTGTACCAGATGCACAATCTAAAATGGCAGATTTCTTTTCAATTTCATTTATCTATTTACTTTCACAGACTTCAATTAAATGTCCCATTTTTTCCTGTTTGGTTCTGAGATAATATAAATTTTCCTTTTTAGGAGCAATTTCAATTGCCTCACGGCTGATAATTTCAATGCCATATTCTGACAAATCAGAAATTTTATCAGGATTATTTGTCATAATTCTTAATTTCACAGCTCCCAAATCTTTTAAAATTTTTGCTCCCTCGCTATAATCACGTAAATCAGGTGCAAAGCCTAATTTTATATTTGCCTCTACAGTATCTAGTCCATGTTCCTGTAAATCATATGCTTTAATTTTATTTAATAAACCAATGCCACGCCCTTCTTGTCTCAGATAGACTAAAATACCACGTTGTTCTTTAGCGATTCGTTTTAAAGACTCTTCCAGTTGCTGACCGCAATCACAACGACAAGAGCCGAATACATCACCAGTTAAACATTCTGAATGCACACGACAAAGTACAGGATTTCCGTCCGAAACATCACCCATAACAAGTGCAATATGTTCACGACCAGTAATTTGATTTTGATAGCCATGAATGATAAAATTTCCATATTTTGTCGGCAAATTTGCACTGGAAACATGTTGCATAAAATTATCATGTAATCTACGATATTTCTGCAATTCTTTAATCGTTGTTAAAATTAAATCATATTTTTCAGCAAAGGCAATTAATTCTGTTGTTCTCATCATAGTACCATTTTCAGCCATAATTTCACAGCATAAGCCACATTGTTCTAATCCAGCAAGTCGCATGAAATCAACAGTTGCTTCTGTATGTCCATTACGTTCTAATACACCGCCAGCTTTTGCCTCTAATGGAAACATATGCCCTGGTCTTCTGAAATCTGCTGGACGTGCATTTTCTTCTACACACATTCTAGCTGTATAACCACGTTCTTCGGCTGAAATGCCTGTTGTTGTGTTGACATGGTCTATAGATTCCGTAAACGCTGTACAATGATTATCTGTATTATTGGCAACCATTTGATGTAAGCCTAATTTCTGAATATAATCATGTGACATTGGCATACAAATTAAACCTTTTGCTTTACTTGCCATGAAATTCACATTTTCTGTTGTTGCGAATTGTGCTGCACAAATTAAATCACCCTCATTTTCTCTGTCTGGGTCATCAATGACAACAATTAATTTTCCAGCTTTCAGAGCCTCCAAAGCTTCTGGAATTGTATTTATTTTCATATCTAAAAAACTCCTTTTTTTTAATTAAATAAATTAAATTAAATATAACCATGTTCAGCAAGAAATGCTTTTGAAATGCTAGTAGATTTTTGAGAATTACAAAATTTTTCAATATATTTTGCAATCATATCACATTCTAAATTGACTATATCACCAATTTTTTTGGATAAAAGCGTTGTTTGTTGCCTTGTATGCGGAATCACGGAAACAGAAAAATCTTGTTCTGAAATTTTTGCAATGGTTAAACTAATACCATCTATTGTAATAGAGCCTTTTAGAATCATATAATTTAATAATGCGGGCTTTGCAGAAATTTTCACCCAAATGGCATTGTTTTCTTTTGTAAAATTTTTAATATTTCCTGTGCCGTCAATATGTCCAGAAACAATATGTCCACCAAAACGCCCATTTGCTGACATCGCACGTTCTAAATTCACAGGACTGCCAGAAGATAATTTGCCTAAATTTGTGCGTCTCAAAGTTTCTGGCATAATATCAGCAGAAAAGCATGTGTTATCAAATTTGCAGACTGTTAAACAAGTACCATTTACGGCAATGCTATCACCTATATGCATATCTGATAAAATCAAATTTGCTGAAATGGTTAATATGCAAGAATCAGCCCCCATTTGTATTTTTTTTAATTTTCCGATTTCTTCAATAATACCTGTGAACATAATTAATCCTCCAGAATATCATAATCTAATAATACATCATTGCCATACTGGTGAATTTCAGGCATACTTAATTTATAAGCTTCTTCTACTTCAAATACACCAACACCACCAACAGCAGATTTTGCAGAAATACCGCCGAAGATTTTTGGTGCGATATAGACCTGAATATGCTGTACAATACCAGCTCGCAATGCAGATTCATGTAAAGCAGCTCCACCCTCTAGTAATATGCTATCAATTTCTAATGCCCCTAATTTCCGCATAAGAGAACGTAATTTTACATGTCCGTCTTCTGAGGGAACTTCTAAAATATGCACACCTGATTTTTCAAGTTTTTCTGCTTTATGTTTATCAATATGACAAGAAGCTACATAAGTCGGAACATCTTTTGCTGTGTGAACAAGTTTGCAATCTAAAGGAATTTGCAAATTACTATCACAGATAATTCTAACAGGATTACTTGGGTTTTCAATTCTGCATGTCAAAGTCGGGTCATCTGCTAATACAGTACCAATTCCACACATAATCCCTGCAAATTGTTTTCTGGTCTCATGCACATGATAACGGGATTCTTCGCCTGTAATCCATTTTGAAAATCCTGCACGGGTAGCTGTTTTACCGTCAGCTGTCATTGCAATTTTAATCATACAATAAGGCGTTCTGGTTGTAATATAATGAAAAAATATTTTATTTAATTTATCGCATTCTTGTTTGCAGATATTTTGAACGACTTCAATGCCAGCTCTGCGGAGCTGTGCAATGCCTTTTCCAGCAACTAGCGGATTTGGGTCATTTGAGCCAATATATACTTTTTTTATGCCTGCCTCAATAATAGCGTCTGTACAAGGTGGATTTTTTCCATGATGACAGCAAGGCTCTAGTGTAACATATAATTCAGAATTTTCTGGATTTTCTATGCAGTTTTTTAAAGCATTACGTTCCGCATGTAGTCCGCCATAATGTTCATGCCAACCCTCACCAATAATTTTATTATTTTTCACAATGACAGCTCCCACCAAAGGATTCGGATTGACAAAGCCAATGCCATTCTGTGCAATACTAATTGCACGTTGCATATATGCATCAATCATATTCATAGAAATTTTTCCTTTCTTATGCAAAAATACCCTGAAAAAATCAGGGCATTCAGAACAGAAAATATCATAGCAATCAACTTCTATTCTTCTTTCATCCAGACTTTACTGTCGGTACTGGAATTGCACCAGTTCAGCTAAAAGCTCGCAGACTATCACTGCCGATTGTGACTTTCACACATACCCCGAAGAATTAATAATATTATTATATATGACCTATAGAAATTTGTCAAGTAGTAATCAGAAAATTTTTAAATTATTTTCAAGTTGTATCAGATTCTGGTGCAATATCTAATATATTTTCAGTATTTTCATAATTTTCAACTGGTGCTGTTACTAATTGGTCAGTAACAACGGGTGCTTCCGTAATAACAGGTTGTGCAATCGTTTCTGTAATCGTTTGCACAGGAGGTTCTGTTATGATTTCTACTAACTCAGAATTTATGATAACAGGTTCTGTTACGACTATGATTGGTTCTATAGGAATAATCATATTATTATAAATATCTTCTTGTTTTGAAACAGTGGTAAAAATTGCATCATACCAAGCAGTTGTTGTTGGGTCTGGTTTTTCCGTTGTGACAATCGTTTCAATGGAAACACCCCAAGTTGAAAGTGTATGCAATGGTTCCCTTGTTGTTTCTGTCAATTCTTCCCGTGACGATTTCGTTGTTGTGGTTGTTTCTGCCACAATGACAGAATGATTTGTCATATTATCTTTTGCTTTTATCGGATAAATCATTAAAAATAATAAAACAGATGCTGTTACAACAAGAAATAAAGAACAGGCAATTAAAATTGCTTTTGTAGAATTATGAAGTTCGGAAACAAAATGTGAAATTTTCATGTCAGAATATCTCCTTTTTTTCTGATTTTTCTGATTCTTGTAAGATAGAAGACTGTTCACAAACATGACGATATGTTGTTGGTGTCATTCCAACACGGCGTTTAAACTGTCGCATAAAATAAACATCTGTTTCAAAACCGCATTTTTGTGAAATAACAGTAATCGTATGATTTGTTGTTGTTAGCAATTTTTTAGCACATGCAATTCGACTTGTAATTACATCTTGTGTACAGGTTGTGCCAAATGCTAATAAATATATTTTATGAAAATATGGTTTGCTAATTCCTAAGTTATCACAAATTTCTTGAATGCTCCAGTTTTGAGCAGGAAATTTATAAATTCTACTACGAAGAAATGTTAATTTATTATAATGCGGTACTTCTGAAGCAGGTGTGACTGTTCCGTTCGACCCTTCCATGAGTAAACATAATAATAAATGCAAAGTATATTGTCCTGTTTCAGTTGAATGACAAATTTTTGATGAATAAATAGATTCTTGCAATAATTTCCAGAGTTCTTCAAAAACCAAAGGCTGTGCCAGTGTATAGACTTCTGAAAAGTTTAAATGATATTCTGAAAATTTTTGTAAATATTCTTCTGTGCAATGTAAATGCAAATAGCGGTATGCTGTAATATTTCGTAATTGCAGAAATAATTCTCTTGTTTGAAATGGAACTATCATAAATGTAAATGGTGGCATATAATATTGCTTTTTGTTTAAACGAACAAACATTTTGCTACTGGATAAAATAATCAAATAATGGTTTAATTCTTCGCTCGTAAAACATTTTTTTACAGTTTTTTCCTGACCACAGTCGATTAAATCAACCGAATCTGCGTGGATTAACATGCTGTGTATCTCACTTTCTAAAATAATTTTTTATGACAAAAATGAAACCTCCATTTTTTCAGGAGGGCAAATTTTCATACTGCATTTATTATAGCATGAAATTAAATACTTGTCAAGATTTATGCAAAACATATTACAAATATATTTTGTATAGCTTATTTCTTGTTTGTGTTTTTTATTTTATTGTATCATAATATTTGTCTTTTGTCTACTGTTTTTTAAAATAATCGTATAATAAAAATTTTTCCAAAATTGATTGACATTTTAATAAAAATTTGGTATGATAATAGTGTCTATCGAAAAATAAGAATAAAATTTTGCTTAGATTTTTTCTGTTATTTTGTTGTTTCATCATGATTAAATTAGAAAGAAGTGGTTGCTTATGAATGTTTTAATAAAGTAGATTTTGAAAACAAAAAAGAGAAAGGTGTGGTTAATTATGGATATTTTAATAAAGCAATTCTTGAAAACAAAAAAAACAAAAGCAGAAAATTTCTTAAAAACCTGCGGAATTCCTGACAAATTGTTTTGCCGATTAGTAGGGTTTTATTTTTGGGTTTCTGGAATGGAAATTTTATCTGCCAGAAAACAAAATCTGGATATTATTTCCAAATGGAAAGATTTTGTAGAACAATTTTCTTTTGGTGGAAAAATTTTCTGGGTAATTTTTGGCGCTTTCGTTGCAACAATGATTTATTTTGGCAGTGTGAAAAAACAATATGATGATTTTGCAATTTTTAAATATTTAGATGAAATTGTATTAGCAACAGGGGTTATTTTTTTCTCGTGTTGTCTCATGTGGAAGAATGATAATTTTTATCTCTGTATGGGTGTTATGGCAATTGCAATTGTTTTTATGAGCTATGCAATTGGACGAATACGGCAAACTAGTTTTGAAAAATTATCAAATTTTAGTGCAGGAATTGTTATTTTTCTGATTGCCATAGGCATGACAATATTTTTAGCAATTACTAGCGTCATGCATTATAAAATATTTTGGACGAACTGTTATGACATGGGGATTTTTGTCCAGATGTTTCATTCATTGGCGAATCATTTCACAGCCGTGACTACTTGTGAACGTGATGATTTTTTATCTCATTTTTATATTCATGCGTCTTATATTTATTATTTACTTGCACCAATTTATAAATTATTCCCAAAACCAGAAACGTTATTAATTGCACAAACAATTTTAGCTATGGGAGGAATTATCCCGTTATATCTCATTGCAAAAAAGCATAATTATAAAGGCTTTGGCTTAATTGCAGTATGTATGATTTATATTTTTTATAGTGGATTATTAGCACCCTGTTTTTATGATTTTCATGAAAATGCATTTTTACCGACTTTGCTATTTTGGTTAATTTATGCAATGGATTCCAGAAAATATATTTTATTTTATATCATGGCAGGACTCGTTTGCCTTGTAAAAGAAGACGCTCCGTTATATGTCATGTGTCTAGCAATGTATTTCTTTTTTGAAGAAAAATCCAGAAAAAGATTTCACGGTATTATCATCAGTATTTTATCTGGTATTTATTTTTATTTGATTACCAGCTGGCTGACAAAATACGGTGATGGAAAAATGATGGCTTCTACCAGATTTGGCAATCTGACAATAAATTCTGATAGTGGTTTTGCTGGAATTATTAAAAATATTTTATCAAATCCAAGCTATTTTTTCAGTTTATTAATACAGGAAAATTCATCGAAATTTTTTATGCAGACGTTAGCATGTTTGTTATTTTTGCCGTTCATGACGAAAAAAATTTATAGATTTTGGTTAATCATTCCTTATGTGATTATGAATTTAGTAGTTGGTTCTGGCTATCATTATGCAAGTGAAATTGGTTATCAATATATTTTTGGGACAGGTTGTTTTTTAATTTATATGCTTTTATTAAATTGCAAAGATATGCTTGCTCATAAACGCAATATTCTTGTGACAGTTTCCGCAACAGCTTGTATTATCACGGCATTTTCACTTGTTTCTGGTAAAATTAATTTTTATGAAAGATATCAGGAAAAACCAGAATATTATCAAAATTTAGAAGAATGTCTTGCAACGATTCCAGAAAACGCTTCTGTTGCTGCGGCTACATGGATTGTGCCACATATTGCCAATCGTGATGAAATCTATTTATTTGATAAAAATGATTTTACAAGAGATTCAGAAAATAATATTACAGGTTTATTAAATATACAACGCTATGATTTTTATGCATTAAATTACAAAGATGAAAATGCAAGTTTGACGATTTCTTATTTAGAACAGGCAGGTTATGAAATTTTTAATCAGGCAGAAAATCATATTATAATTTATGTTAGCCCTGATTATCAATTTTCAGAAAATTAAAAAATTAGCTTATAAAAATTTAATTATCAGGTAGAAAATGATGCTATAATTTTCTGCCTGATTTTTAATTTTCAAAAAATTAAAATTATATTAAAATTGATTTAGAGTTTTTGCTATTTGAAAGTGTCTAACTAATAGAGAACAAAAAATTTTCTAAAAACTATTTTAAAATTGATTTAGAGTTTTTATTGTTTGGAAGTGTCTAATTAGTAAAGAACAAAAAATTTTCTAAAAATTATTTTAAAATTGATTTAGAGTTTTTATTGTTTGGAAGTGTCTAATTAGTAAAGAACAAAAAAATTTCTAAAAATTATGTTAAAATTAATTTAGAGTTTTTATTGTTTGGAAGTGTCTAATTAGTAAAGAACAAAAAAATTTCTAAAAATTATGTTAAAATTAATTTAGAGTTTTTGCTATTTGGAGGTGTCTAACTAGTAGAGAACCAGAAACTTTCCAGAAAGGAGCTATATGATACATGGATAACGGTGCAAGTAGCTACCGCCGTTTCCTTGAAGGTGATGACAATGGAATGTTTGAACTTGTAAAAGATTATAGAGATGGTTTAATGCTATATATCAATAGTTTTGTGCAGGATATACATGCTGCAGAAGAATGTACAGAAGAAGTTTTTGTAAAACTTGCCATTAAAAAGCCAAAATTTCATGGGAAAAGCTCATTTAAAACTTGGCTCTATGCCATCGGGCGTAATTTGACATTAAATTATATTCGCCAAACAAGGCATGTTACTAAAATTTCATTAGAATCTTGTTCGCAAATGCCCGATGCATTAGATATTGAACGAAATTTCTTGAAAGAAGAACAGAAAATTTTATTACATCAAGCCATTCGTAAGTTAAAATCAGAATATCAACAAGTGTTATATTTATCTTATTTTGAAGATTTTAGCAATGTGGAAACAGCGAAAATTATGCGTAAAACCAAACGGCAAATAGAAAATCTTTTATATAATGCCAGAAAATCACTGAAATTAGAACTAGAAAAGGACGGCTTTCACTATGAAAAGTTATGAACAAATGGCAAAAGATGTATTGAAACGCCGTGATGAATATTTATTCAAGAAACAACAGCGTAAAATAGCGTTTAAGCATTATATGCCTATGGGAGCAAGTCTCTGTTTTGCGGTTCTGGTAGGATTGGGTGTTTGGCAGGAATTGAAAATATTACCAGAAACACCATCACAGTCAGAATCAAAAATAGACACAAGCTTAGATACTATCATTTCTGAAACATATGCAACGGAAATACAACCAGAACAAACTTCACAAACGACTGTATCTATTACAGATACTACAGAATCTATGATAAATACAACATTTACAGAATCAACAGAATTTATTATGACTAGTACTACAAATAATAATGCTAATACAATTCAAACTTCTGTAATTACAACGATTACAACACAAGGACAATCAAAAACGCAAACTAACACAGAAGAAAAATTTCCAATTTCCACAATTGTTACAGCTATTAACCCAACAAATTCCAGCACAAGTAAAATTATTACAACCAGTGTATCACCAACAGAAGCAACGGCTATTGTAAATACAGGTACAAACAAAACAACAACAATTACTTCAACCCAAAGTTCTACTGTTACTAGTACTACAACAAGAGTTTCTGAATCTGAAATTGTGATTCCTCCCACAGATTTTATAGAATCCACAGAATTTATAGAGTCTACAACAGTATCTACAATCTCCCCAGACCCTATAGAACCTGATACCACAAATTCTGAATTTATGGAACCCACTGAGATTGAAACGAATTTATCAACCCCAGAGCAATATAAAACTTGTATTTTAGAATTCCAAGAACAAACTTTTCAATATAAGTTAGCATATTTAGAAATTTTATCAGAAAAAATTGCTGGGTATTTACAACAGGTGGAGCTGACTAGTTATGATGGATATGAAATTTATGATAATTATTATGCTAATGCATATGAGATTTTAACTATCTCTCCACAAGATGCAATTGCTGTAAAGTTTGATGATAGGGAAGAATATTTTATTTATATTAATATAAATCTTACGTCTGAACAGCAGGATTTATTGCTAGCCAGACTTTAAGATAAATTAAATTAAATTTTTATAGGAGGTATTTTTATGCTGAAGAAAAAAATACTTGCAACAGTAATGGCAATAGTATGTTGCGCACAGACAAATCTTGCTTTGCCATGCATTGCGGATTATGTACAAGTCGATGTAATACCAGACCAGACAATTCTGGCAAATCCAGAAGATGCTTCTTCTGTTCAGAAGCGGGTTCAGGAACTTGTAGAAATCAGAAATGTTCTGGAAACTTACATCAAAGAAGAAACATTATCTGTAGAACCAATGCAGATTGCAACTTGGGACATTCTGGAAGATAAGCCTATTCCCGCAGAAGAAATTACTTTGATAGTAGATTGTGGAACAGAAGAAATTGCAGACCAGATTGAAAATTTTCTGCAGGAAAAACAAATTGATACAAGTCATGTTATGATTACCTGGAAAATACCCACTTTTGAAGAACCAATTGTGCCTGTAGATGATTTGCATGAAATGAAAATTATGTTAAGTAATTATACGCTGAATCATGGACTGGAAGCAACTGTTGAACTGACAGAAACACAAGTTAAAATTATTTGTCAATCACAGAGTGCTTATGATCATATGATTGCTTTGATTGAAGAAAAGCAATTAAATCAAAGTCGTGAGATGGTTATTTGTGTTCTGGAACTACCCATAATAGATCCAGGAGCACAACTGGCAACAGACCCTACAGAAGAATTAATGACAGAACAAAATCCTGTGCTTGAACTTACGCCTATTAAAAAAATTGAAATTATGCTGGGGAATTATATTCGGGAAAATGTCATCGCAGCACATATTAATAGCACAGAAACACAGATTGAAGTTGCTTGCGAATCACAGGAAATTTATAATCATATGTCTGCTTGGGTGAAAGAACAAAAATTTAATGAAGAACAGATTATTGTGATTTGTACGCTTGCTGACCCAATCAATACAGATGGTTGGATACAAGCATCTGACCCTGACCCTGTAGAACCGCCTACAAATCCCGTGCTTGAGCTTACGCCTATTAAAAAAATTGAAATTATGCTGGGGAATTATATTCGGGAAAATGTCATAGCAGCACATATAAATAACACAGGAACACAGATTGAAGTTGCTTGTGAATCACAAGAAATTTATGACCATATGTCTGCTTGGGTGAAAGAACAAAAATTTAATGAAGAACAGAATATTGTCATTTGTACACTTGCTGAGCCAATTAATACAGATGGTTTAATACAAGAAACTGAATTTCCAGCTGATTTTGACGTGGAGAAGTATAATTCAGTCATAGGCGGGCTAAATAGATATATCAAAAAAAATAATATTTCTGCATATGCTTGTGGTGATACAGATTTGCGTTTGGAACAGGTAAAAGTTGTTTGCAGAACAGAGGAAGCTTATCAGCAAATGCTGGCGTTTGTAGAACAAGAAAAATTTAATCAAGATGTCAATGATATTGTAGTCTTTGAGATGAGAAATTTAACAGAATTAAATTCAGAAGAAAAAGAAGAAGAAGAAGAAGAAGAAAAAGTAAAACTTGGTGATATTAGTGAAAATGGTGAAGTTGACGTAATAGATGTTATTATGATTAATAAATCTATTTTAGGACAAAAGGCATTGACAAAAAGCCAGTCAAACAGTGCAGATGTTAACAAAAATGGCATTGTAGAACCAAATGATTCTTTACTTATTATGAAATACATTGTTGGATTAATTGAAACATTATAATTTACTAAAAAAATCTACTTTACAGAATAAGCGGGATTTACTGTTATCCAGATTTTAAAATAAATCAAATTAAATTTTCATAGGAGGTATTTTTATGCCAAAGAAAAAAATATTTGCAACAGTAATGGCAATATTATGTTGTGCACAGATAAATCTTGTTTTGCTATGTGTTGCGGATTATGTACAAGTTGATGTCATACCAGACCAGACAATTCTAGCAAATCCAGAAGACGCTTCTTCTGTTCAAAAACGGGTTCAGGAACTTGTAGAAATCAGAAATATTCTGGAAACTTATATCAAAGAAGAAACATTATCTGTAGAATCAATGCAAATAGTAACTTGGGACGTTCTGGAAGATAAGCCAATTCCAGTGGAAGAAATTACTTTGACAGTAGGTTGTGAAACAGAAAAAATTGCAAACCAGATTAAAAATTTTTTGCAGGAAAAACAAATTGATACAAGTCATGTTGTGATTACTTGGAAAGTGCCCACTTTTGAAGAACCAATAGTACCTGTAGATGATTTGCATGAAATGGAAATTACGTTAAGTAATTATATGTTGAATCATGGACTGGAAGCAAATGTTAAACTGACAGAAACACAAGTTAAAATTATTTGTCAATCACAGAGAACTTATGATCATATGATTGCTTTGATTGAAGAAAAGCAATTAAATCAAAATCGTGAAATGGTTATTTGTGTTCTGGAACTACCCGTGATAGATCCAGGGGCAGAACTGGCAACAGACCCTACAGAAGAACCAAATCCTGTGCTTGAGTTTACCCCTATTAGAAAAATCGAAAATATGCTGGGTAATTATATCTGTAAAAATGAGATTACAGCATATATAAATATCACAGAAACACAGATTGAAGTTGTTTGTGAGTCACAAAAAGCTTATGATACTATGCTTGCATGGGTGCAAGAGCAGAAATTTAATCAAGAACAAGATATTATTATTTGCATTCTGTCTGAGCCAGTTTATCCAGACGATATCATGCCAGTAACTGAATTTCCGCCTGATTTTGATGTGGAAAAGTATGATTCAATCATAGGTGGGTTAAATAGATATATCCAAGAAAATAATATTTCCGCATATGCTTGTGGTGATACGAATTTACGTTTGGAACAGGTGAAAGTTGTTTGCAGAACGGAGGAAGCTTATCAGCAAATGCAGGCGTTTGTGGAACAAGAAAAATATAATCAAGATGTTGATGATATTGTAGTTTTCGAGATGAGAAATCTAATATCATCAGATTCAGAAGAAAAAGAAGAAGTAAAACTTGGTGATATTAGTGAAAATGGTGAAGTTGATGTAATAGATGTTATTATGATTAATAAATCTATTTTAGGACAGAAGAAATTGACAAAGAGCCAGTCAAATAGTGCAGATGTTAACAAAAATGGCATTGTAGAACCAAATGATTCTTTAATTATCATGAAATACATTGTTGGATTAATTGAAGTATTATAATTTGCTTAAAAAATCTGCTTTACAGAATATCTGTAGAGCAGATTTTTTTAATAAAACTAGATGAAATTATTTATTATATGTTACCCATTGATAACGGGCAGTTAAAGGTGTATTGCCATTAAACGGATTCAGCCATTCATCAACACCAATACCATTCCAAGCATTCATCATAATTTTACCAGGAGTAGATGGAATATCCGTTGTAGCTTTATAAGCTTCTTTGCCATCAACATACCAAGTAATAGAATCTGGTTGCCAATCAAATCCATAAGTATGGAATCCTTCGGAAGCATCAAAGCCCAAATCATACATAAATTCGTGGTTTCCAACGCCATTTGTGTAATAATTAAACTGTACTTTTGTAGTATCTTTGCCTAATACTTCAATATCAATTTCATCCCAAGGGTTATTATCAGATGGTCCTGTATAAGTAAAGAACGAAGAAACAACACCATCATTTTTAATTGCCTGCATAGACGTTTCATAATAACCATAGCTATAAAAATCATTTGTTCTGTATTCTGCACCAGAGTAATGATATTTTCCTGTTTTGTCTTCGTCAATCGTTAAGCTTAAATAGCCATTTGCAATGGCTGTATTATCTGCATACCAGCCACAATCAAAGCAACTGCCATTTGTCCAGCCATCAGACGCAAAGAACAACGGAGAAGAACCATTACGGAAATCAGCAACCGCAGTTGCATTGGCATTCATAGCTGTACCATAATCCTGAATTGCATTAGTTTGTTGTGGTTCTGTTGGCTCTGGGATTTGTTCTAGAGTTGGCTCTGGAGTTGGTTCTGTTGGTGTTTGTTCTGAAGTGATTGGCAATTTATCAATTAATTTTACAATATATTTCATAATATTTAGAGAATCTGTAGGTTCAACTTTTCCATCGGAATCCACGTCAGCGTTTTTAAATGCTTGTGTGGACAAAGTTTTTTGTCCCAAAATATTTTTATTAATTGTAATAACATCTAGGATATCAACAACGCCGTCAAGATTGACGTCACCACTTAAATTAGAATCAGATTCAGAATTATTATTATTTGTAAGCGTCAGCAAATAAGTCAAAGGGGAATTCCAATAAATTGTAATTTCATTTGTAGAATAGCTTTCTGCATTATCGACATAGCATAATGCAGGCGCAAGACCATTACAATATGCTTTTGCTGCACTGTCTTCCAAATGAGAATTCACACCACCGACTAACATGCCTTTCATCGCTTTGTTTTTTACCATAGAAGGACGATGATGCGGATTTTCTGGAGAAACTGTGCCATAACCTGTAAAGAAACTTGTGCCGACTGGATTTGTGCCGAATAGATAATTTACTTGTGCTTCAGAAGCGTTTAAATAACTTGCATCTCCAGTTAATTGATATGCTAATGCTAAAATAATACCAGAATTTGCAATTGTCATGTTACTGCCCCAGTTATAAACAGTCTGTGAAACACCATAGGCAGAATCATTAGACTTTTTCAAGAAATTATCTGCTTGTTTTAACACTGCATTTTTGGCATTGTTATAAATAGCAGAGTTTTTATCTATATCTGGCATTGTTAAAATTGCAATATTGCCATAGTCGCCAACTAATGCCCAGTCAAGCCCAGTTTGTACGGTCATATTTTCTAATGCAGATAAATATTGATTATCACCTGTTGCACGATAAAGTTGTGCAACTGCCCAGTAACGTTCATCTTTATCAGAAACATCACCATATTCACCAGTTGTAATATCCTCAGGATTTTCAAAAATCGAATTTGGATTCTGTTCTAAGAAATTCCAAGCATTTTTTGCAGAATTCAAGCAAGTTTCCGCAAAATCAGGGTCAGAATTTTTATAAACTTCATAAGCCAAAGCCATTGTGCCAGCAAAATCAGCAGTTGCCGTTGTAGAAACAGGTGTGACTATCAAAGGAGCTGTTTCTTTTTCAGGTGAAACATAACCAGGGAAATTTTCGCAAGTGACTTTATGATAAACACCACCAGAAGAAGCTTGCATTTTCAACATCCAGTCTAATTCATATTTTGCTTCGTCCAGAATATCAGCTCTGCCATTACCACTTTCGGGAATGTCAATATTATCAGAATAATAATCTGGATTTGCTAAATAGGCATATAATAAATCTGCAACAGCCTTTGCACCTGCGACAACATAACGTCCATAGTCTCCTGCATCATGCCAACCGCCACTAACGTCAATTTTTTCATCTGTTCCATAAACAGTTGCCAATCCATTATGACAAATAGCATGTCCAAAATCATTATCTGTTATTTCTGTTCCACATCTTTGAAGATATAACATTCTGACAGAATCATCTAAAATAGTATCATAAATAGTTTCAGAAATACTAAATAGATAAGAATTATCTAAATTGCCACACTGAATATAATAATTACCAGATTCTGTTACTTCTGAAAAATCCCCTGTATAATCAATTTCATCAGCAAAAGTATTATTCATTGGTTCTGATAATTTTCCAGTATAAACAACTTGTTCTGTATCTGCATTAATGACAGAAAATTCTGTTTCGTCTGTGACATCTCTGAATACAGCTATTTTTTGGCTATGATTCTGATAGCCGACTTGATTTGTTAAAATAGATGGTGCATAAGGTCTTGTTGCACTGTAATCAACAGCACTATCATCAACTAATTCTAACGAAACGTTATCTAAATAAATTATATGTTCTGGCAATTCTCCGCCGTCTTTTGCTTGCAAACCGCAGTTAAATACAAGTTTTGCCATAATATCCGTTTCGGCTGTCATTGTAAATTCATAATCAATTGTCTGTGGTTCAGAAGTCACATCAATGCCTTTCCAAGTGTACGCCTGATAAGTACCGCCATTTTGTTGAATCATGCCTTCTACATATCTGTCAACAGAACTGGAAATATCATATTTCAGTCTATAAACGCCGTTTTCATATAACGGAATAATATCATAAAACATTTGCACTGCATAAGTGACTTTGCCAGTGCTACTAACTTTTAGAGCAAGCTTGCCATTTTCTGTTGTAAGTGTGGCTGAACCGCCACTTTCTTTATACGTACCCCAACCAGAAGTACCTCCCTCAAAAGTCCCGTTGCTAATTATATCCGCTGCCGAAACAGAAATTTGTGCCACTGGAAGTGCTGTCATCATAGTGGAACAAACTGCAAAAATCGCAACACAACGCTTTAATAAATTTTTATTCATAAATAAAATTCTCCTCTCAAGAATTTAAAAAAATTAATATAAATACAAATCAAGTATAGCATAATTTTTATAAAAAATCTATTAATTTCTTGATAAAAATAGTAAAATTTTGATTTCATTGCTTGTAATAGTCTAAAAATTATTTTAATTCTGGTAATTGATAGGATTTTTTATATAGTTTTGGTGTCATTCCAAAATATTTTTTAAAAATTTTAATAAAATAGCTCTGAGAACTAAAGCAAAATAAATTGCTAATTTCCAAATCTGAATAACTAGAATATCTTAATAAATTTGCTGCAGCAGTTATTTTTTCTTGATTCACATAATTATTAAAAGTCATGTCAGTTTCTTGTTGAAATAATCTGGACAGATACGCATCACTGATTTTTAAATATTTTGCTACATCATGAAGTGTAATTTTACTATGCAAATGTTCGCTGATATATTCAATTGCTTTTACAATCTGTTTAGAATAAATTTTATTATTTTTTACTCTCTGCATTTTTCTAGTATAATCTTCCAGCATTTTTTTATGAATCGCATGTACTTGTGATTCTATCTGACATTCGTCCGCTTGCATAATATATATATCACTTAATTGATATGCTAATTCTGGTGTCATACCATAATGAATACAAAATCTAGCAATCATTGCAGCAGATACTACAAAATGATATTTTAAATTTCTAAGCTTATCTTTGCTTAATATTCCGCAACCTTCACAACATAAAGGTGAAGCAAAAAAACGCATCATTTCTATATTGCCTGCACCAATGCTTTCATAAAAAGCAATTTCTCTATCAAATGACGCACGTTCAAAATCGTTTTCTCTTTGCTGAAATAATAATTCTGCAATTTTTTTCTGTGTTTCTTCCTGCATAAAAAATCCCCCCCCTGATAATTATTTTAATTATGCTAATTATAACATAATTCAGAAAAATTAACAAGAGAGGAAATCATTATTTATAGATTTTTTAAAATTTCTTCACGAACATGATTTAATCTCGCATCAGAAAGCCCAAAATCTAATGCTTTATAATTCCATGCACAGCGACCAATTTTATATGTTTCAAATACACGATGAATGACTTGAAACCATTTTAATATATCTTCTGGATTTACTCTGTCAATAACACCATATTCACCACAATATAACACAGTATGATGCTTTTGTGCTTTGGCAATTGCAGAAGCAAAAAGCTGTTCAAAATAATTTTCTGTAATATTGCTTTTCTCAAAACAAAATCTTTCGTCAGGATTAATTTTATCTGTCCAGTATGCACCCTGATGGGTAAATTTTAAAGGCTCATAACAATGCATATTATAAATTATATTATCATCATAAGGCGGATTTAAATATTCCACAGTTTCAGGACTGTTATTTTCATAACTGCCTACTAAAATTAATACATCAGGTGCAAATTTTCTAATTCTTTTTATACAGGTATCTGCAACCTGATTCCAAACAGGAAGATAACATGCATCTGTTACTTCGTTTAATAATTCAAATGCGACTTGTTGAGATTTTTTGCCATATCGTTTGGCAAAACTTTCCCATATATTATAAAAATGCTCCTGATAAATTTTATTTTCAAAAAAGCCTGTTTCATATTCTGCATAATTATCAAATGAAAATCCTTCTGTTTTATGCAAATCAAGCACAGTATGCAAGCCATAAGCTTCACACATTGCAATTGCATTATCAATTCTTGCAAATCCATCTTCACGTTCTAAAATATTATAATCTATAGGAATTCTTACATGGTCAACGCCCCAAGTAGAAATAATTTTAAAATCCTGTTCTGTGATAAAACTATCCATTTTTTCGGGACTATAATCACACTGCGAAAACCACCCCCCAAGATTCACACCTTTATAAAATCCTTTTTGTTCTAAATTTAGCATAATATTCAGCTCCTTTATTTATTTTTATTATCATATCATATTTTTTTTATTTTGTATAGTATATTTTTGTTATTTATAGTATTTTCTTGTGTATAATGCCAGCCAGTGACAAAATATTTTCTATAAAATAAAATATCAGAAATATTTGACAGCTCTGTTATATTATGTTATAATTAAAAAAATATCGAAACGGAGCTGAAAAAATGGAAAATTTTAACAAATTAGTTAGCCAAATTGACCAAATCGTTTGGGGAATCCCTTTGTTAGTGTTGATTATTTTCTGTGGGATTCTGCTTTCTTGCAGAACTGGATTTATTCAAGTCCATAAACTGGGAAAAGCATTGAAATATATGCTAAAAGATGAAGAAAATGGAAGTGGGGAAGTATCAAGTTTTGCGGCATTATGTACAGCATTATCTGCAACTGTCGGAACAGGCAATATTGTAGGTGTTGCAACAGCAGTTGCCGCTGGTGGAGCAGGGGCTTTATTCTGGATGGAAATTGCCGCTTTTTTAGGCATGGCAACGAAATATGCAGAGGGTTTACTTGCAATCAAATACCGAACAATAGACAAAAACGGCAGTATTCTAGGAGGTCCGTTTTATTATATTGAAAATGGACTAGGAAAAAAATGGAAATGGCTTGCAAAATTATTTGCGTTATTTGGATTACTTGCGGGACTTCTTGGAATAGGGACAATCACACAAATTAATGGCATTACATCAGCGGCAAATAATTTCTTTGACCCTAATGCAATCCATAAAATTTCAATATTTGGACAAACAGTCACTTTGACAACTGTGATTGCTGGGTTATTAATTACTATCTGTGTTGCATTAATTATTATTGGCGGTATCAAACGTATTGCAACAGTTTCTGAAATAATAGTCCCTATTATGATTATTTTATATATTGGGAGTTGTTTGCTAATTATTTTTGGACATATTACAGAAATTCCAAATGCAATTGTAACAGTAATACAGAGTGCTTTCGGAATTCGTCCGATTGCAGGCGGTTTCGCAGGCATTACAATTGTTATGTTATCTATGCGGAATGGCATTTCCAGAGGAATTTTTTCTAATGAAGCTGGACTTGGTTCAGCTCCTATTGCAGCAGCTGCTGCCAAGACAAAAGAACCTGTCAGACAGGGACTTGTCACAATGACAGGAACTTTTATTGATACAATTTTAGTTTGTACTATGACAGGCTTAGCAATTGTTATGGCGGGAAGTTATGAAAAAGATTTACAAGGCGTTCAAATTACAACAGATGCTTTTTGTTATGGATTGCCGTTCCCAGAACAAGTTTCTTCTTTTATTTTAATGATATGTTTAGCAGTATTTGCTTTTACAACGATTCTAGGGTGGAACTATTATTCTGAAAGATGTTTGAGTTATTTAATTGGTGGTTCTAATCCAAAAATTACTATGATTTATCGCTGGATATATGTATTTGCTGTTTTAATAGGTCCTTATCTGACAGTAGAAGCCGTTTGGAATATTGCAGATATTTTTAATGGTCTTATGGCACTTCCAAATGTATTTGCTTTAATTTGTCTTTCAGGAACAGTTGCAAGTGAAACAAAAGATTATTTACAGCGTTTAAAAAAAGGAGAAGTAAAATAATAATTAAAATACCTTGCTTATGATAGAATAAGCAGGGTATTTTTTTATAATTTATTATTTTTTGTGTAATAATTTTTGATAACTGTTATCAATTCCAAATGCACCCAATGGAGCAGTTATTAAAATTGCAAGCACTGCAACAGATAATATCATTTTTCCGCATGGGAGTCCTGCACTCAATGGAACAGAACCTATTGCTGCTTGTACAGTAGCCTTTGGCAAATATGCAATCACACAGAAAAATTTTTCTTTTTTGGTTAAATTTGTTCCTAACATGCAAATCCATACGCCAATTGTTCTGCATAGTAAAGCAATAAAAATTAAGCCAATTGCAGAAATACCTGCTGTTACTGTATAACGAATATCTACTTCTGCACCAACTAAAACAAATAATAAAATTTCTGCACCTATCCAAAGCTTGCCAAATTTTTCTGAAAGTCTGTTTGTAACAGATAATTCAGATTTTTTCTTCATGCTACATGCCATAGCAACAACGGCAAGTAATCCTGAAATTGCAATATGATAATTTTTAAGCCATGATTCGATTGCAACTAATAAAAACGCAACAGCAAGCATAATAATTAATTTCATGCTATTTCTGATTTTATGATGTCTTTGATAAGAAATTTCAAATAAATAATATAATAGCAATCCAGTTAATATGCCAAGTAAAATGCCTAAAATAATTGAAACAGGTATATTAACAAAATTAATAATATTAATAGAACCTCCCTGTACCATTGTCAGAAATGTACTGAATAATACAATGACAAATACATCATCACAAGATGCCCCAGCTAATAACATTTGTGGAATGCTTTTTCGTGTACCATAATTTTCTTCTATTAATTTAATCATTCTTGGGACAACAACTGCTGGTGATACGGCACTTAAAACAGCTCCCATTAAAGCAGATTCTATTAAATTGATATTAAGCAAAATCGGTGCAAATATGACATAGCCGATTATTTCAAAACAAGCAGGCACAAATGCCATCATAACAGCAGGTCGTTCGACTTTTTTCAAATCTGCTATATTTAAAGCAAGCCCCGCTTTGATTAAAATAATAATTAATGCTATTTGTCGTAATTCTGATGAAATATTTAAAACTGACGGGTCAAGTAAATTTAACACATATTTTCCCATCATAATTCCTGTGAAAAGCATACCAATGATTGCTGGCAGTTTTATTTTTTGAAATAATACCGCCATCAAAAATCCTATTAGAAAAATTAGCGAAAATGAAAATAGCATAAAAAATCCTCCTTAAAAAATATTTTATATAAAATAAAAAAACTGACAACTACTGCGTAAATTGCAGAAGTCATCAGCTTATAAAGCGGTTTAGCATTTTTATAAAGCAAGGGAGACATCATTCCCTGAAATATTATTTATTTTTTGAATAATCTTAATAAAAATGATTTTTTATCAGTAAGACTGACTTGTTTTTCAAATTCTTCATGACTAATTTGAGGTATTTCAATTATTGTATCTTTATCCAAATAAAGATTAAACATATCAAAGAATCCTAAATTGTATTTATATGCTAATGCTTGCACACTTTCATATGCTTTTTCAGAAACTGACCACGAGAATCCCATATATATTAAGTCTTCATCAATTGTATAGTCCGTAAGTTTGCTTTCTAATTCAGGATTATTAATAATTTCTTCATCTGACAAAGCATAGGGTCCATTCATTTCTGGATATTCTTTTTTTATTTCCATGAAAAAGTTTATTAGATTTTCTGATGTTCCTTCTATATTATAGTAATCTCTGTCAGATTCCCACTTTGATTTTTTATAAAACCACTTAAGGAACTCAATGGGTTCAGTTGGAACTTTATTTTTTTCAAAAACTAATAAATCAGCACTCAAATTTATCATCATCCTTAGTGAAATATAGCAGAACTTTTGCCATCAGGGTTACAAATACTAATGAGCCGAGAAAATGTCTTTCCCCAGTCTCTACAAAGGTCTGATATAATAACTATTGTACCATATATCTTTTTATTTGTCAATATAAAAATTGATAATTTTTGGAATAATAAGACTTGATTTTTTTCATTCTATATGCTATAATAATATTCGGCAAATTATATTAATAAAAATTCAGGAGAATATGATGCAACAAAAAAGAATCATGCTTAGTTCTATTGGCAGTGGCACTGGAAAAACAACCATGACATTGGCAATTCTTAGTGCATTATGTGATAAAAATTTACAAGTACAAAGTTTTAAATGTGGCTGTGATTATATTGACCCTATGTTGCATAGTTATGTCACAGGAAAAAAAACTTATCAAGCAGACCCTTATTTTTTAGACAAAAAGCAATTACAGAAATTATTTTCACGTGTTGCGAAACAGGCGGATATTAGCATATTTGAAGGGGCTATGGGCTATTATGATGGTATTGCAGGGACTTCAAATGCAAGTGCATATACTGTTTCAGAATGGTTACAAACACCAGTTTTATTAATGATTTCTCCAAAAGGTATGGGCTGTTCTTTGGGAGCAATTTGCAAAGGATTTCAAAATTTTAGAACGCCGAATCAAATTAAAGGCATTTTATTCAATCAAATTCGCTCAAATATGTATGCGTATTATAAAAAAATCATTCAACAAGAAACAAATTTGCAAGTATATGGCTATTTGCCTGAATTACCTGAAATTAAATTTCCAAGTCGGCATTTGGGATTATTGACTGCAAATGAAATGACAGATTTGGATAAAAAAATTAATTTACTGAGAGAAACAGCTTTGCAAACAATGGATTTCAATAAAATATTAGAGCTTGCTGGAACAGCTCCAGAATTGCCAATCTATCCTGAAAAAATAAATAAAAATAAATTTAAGGTTAAAATTGGTATTGCCAAAGATAATGCATTTTGTTTTTATTATGCTGAAAATCTGGAATTATTAGAACAATATGGTGCAGAATTAGTTTATTTTTCACCAATTTCCGATGAAACATTACCAGATAATTTAGATGGTTTATATTTTGGTGGAGGCTATCCAGAATTATATTTGCCAGAATTGAGCAATAATAAAAATTTTATAAAAAATCTAAAAGAAGTTTCTAAAAAAAATATGCCGATTTTTGCTGAATGTGGTGGATTTTTATATTTATTAGAAAATTTTTATCACAATCAAGAAATTTACCCTATGGCAGGATTATTAACAGGCAGTGCAAAATTAGGCGATAAACTCTGTAGATTTGGCTATATTAATTTAATAGCTCAAGAAAATACTATCTTAGGCAATTCTGGAATCACAATAAAAGCCCATGAATTTCATTATGCAGATAGTACGCAAAATGGTAATGCATTTCTTGCAGAGCGTCCCACTGGTGCAAATTGGTATGCTATGCAAAATACAGGTAATATTTTAGCAGGCTTTCCGCATGTATATTTTTTATCTAATCCGAAAATTGCAGAAAATTTTTGTAAAGCTTGCCAGAAATTTCATGATTCGCAAGAAAGGATTTGAAAATGCTAATACTCATTATAGGCGGTGCAGAAAGTGGCAAATCATTATTTGCCGAAAAACTGGTTACAAAATTAGCAAAAAAAAATTTATATTATTTTGCAACAATGCAAATCTGTGATGAAGAATGTCAACAACGTGTGCTAAAACATCAGCAACAACGAGCTGAAAAAAATTTTATGACTATCGAAACGCCATTTTTAGATATTAAAAATTTAATAAATTTTCCTGAATCTAGTACAGGCTTATTAGAATGCCTTAGTAATTTACTTGCGAATATGCAATTTAATACGAAATATTCTAACATAAATGATTTGCCTGAATTTATGATAAAAAAAATTTTAAATTTGTATCAAAATTTAGAAAATCTTGTAATCGTTACAAATGATATATTTTCTGATGAAATTCCAGATTGCATGAAATATTATTTGCGAAATCTGGGTAAAATCAATTGCAATTTAGCAAACTATGCTGAAATTGTACTAGAAATTAATTCTGGTAATGTCATTGTCTGGAAAGGGGAAAATTTATTTCATGAAATCATGGGTTGAATCATTTTTGATTGCGTTATCTATGTATAGTACGATTCCTGTAAAATGTCTGGATTGGAACAAAAATAATCTTCGGCATGCAATGATTTTTTTTCCATTGATTGGGCTAATTTGTGGATTTGGCATAGGGTTTATCTGGTATATTTGTAATTTATTACAAGCGAGTTATTTTTTATTTGCTGTATTCGCTTTGTTAATCACTGTAATTATTACAGGTGGCATTCATTTAGATGGCTTCTGTGATACAGCAGACGCTTTATTCTCCAGACGTTCTCAGGAAGAAAAATTAAAAATTCTAAAAGATGCACATTGTGGTGCTTTTGCTGTTATAAGTATTATATTAATCATATTATTACAAGTAGCAGATTTTTCAGAAATATTCTTGAAATTTGATATGAATTTTTTAGGAATTATAACAGGCGGTTATATACTGTCACGTTGTTTAAGTGCAATTTCTGTCATGACATTCCCATGTGCAAAAACAAGTTCTCTCGCAAAAACCTTTTCAGAATATGCAGCTTCTGGAAGTAAAAAAATTTTAATTGCAGAATTTATTTTAATTAGTCTTATTTTAATCTATTTTTATCATAAATTAGCAATGCTATTAATTAGTTCAGCAATATTAGTGTTTATATATTATTATCAAATGCAGAAAAAACAATTTGGTGGTATGACTGGCGATTTGGCGGGATTTTTTTTAGTCCTCTGTGAAACAGTCTGGTTATCAGAAATTGCCTTATTAGGAGGAATTTTAACATGAAATTAATTATCGGTGGCTATGCACAAGGCAGACTTACTTATACTTTAAAAAAATATCATCTTACAAAACATGATGTTTGTGATATTCATAATGATAATCATTTAAAAAATTATCAAGAAAAAAAAATTATTTATCATGCAGAAGAATTTATCACAATATGGCGAAATGCAGGTAAAAATATTTCAGAAGAAATAAATAAATTATTGCCTAATTTGCAAGATAAAATTATTATTACACAGGAAGTCGGTTGTGGTTTAATTCCAATTTCTCCAGAAAAACGCCAATGGCGTGAACAAGTAGGGCATTTGAATCAAGTACTGGCTGAATCTTCTGAAACAGTAGAACGTGTTTGTTGCGGATTAGGCATGTATATAAAGCAGGAGTCATCACATGTGGATAGTAATTAGCAATCTATTAGGATTTTTATTAGATTTATGTTTAGGCGACCCAATCTGGATAAAACACCCTGTTGTGCTAATTGGCAAAGCAATTTCAAATTCTGAAAAAATGCTTAGAAAAATATTTCCTAAAAATGCAAAATCTGAATTGCTTGCTGGATTAATTTTAGCAATTAGTATTCCTGTTTTCAGCTTTTTATTCTCAAGTATGATATTATATTTTGCTTATCAAATTAATTTTATATTATTTTTTGCAATTCATACATTCTGGGCATATCAAATTTTAGCAACACGCTGTTTAGAACAAGAAAGTAAAAAAGTTTTTTACGCCTTGCAGGAAAATTTAGAACAAGCAAGAAAACAAATTGCAAATCTTGTCGGGCGTGAAACAAAAAATTTAAATCAAGAAGAAATTATTAAAGCTTGTGTGGAAACTGTCGCCGAAAATACGTCAGATGGTGTAATAGCACCTTTATGTTATTTAATGCTTGGTGGTGTGCCTTTAGGATTTTTTTATAAAGCAGTGAATACACTGGATTCTATGGTTGGCTATCAGAATGAATTATATCAATATTTTGGCAAAGTTTCAGCAAAATTAGATGATATTGCAAATTTTTTACCATCAAGAATCTGTGCAATTTTTATGATAATTTCTGCAAAATTATTAAATTTTAATTCTAAATCTGCATGTAAAATATTTCTTCGTGATAGAAAAAATCATTTATCGCCCAATTCTGCACAGACAGAATCTGTCATAGCAGGTGCTTTAGGCATTCAATTAGGTGGTTCGCATGTTTATTTTGGCAAATTAATAAAAAAGCCTACGATTGGGGATAATTTACGTCATGCAGAACCAGAAGATATTTTAAAAGCCAATCAATTATTAATGCTCACTGCAATATTGGCATTAGTTATTTTTAGTATATTAAAATTATGTTTTATTTTACATTAAGGGAGTAGAAGTTGCATTATGCACGGCGGAGATATTTATTTTACTTCTGAGAAATTACTTGATTTTTCAGCAAATATTAATCCTTTTGGTGTGCCTGAATCTGTCATAAAAGCAATCCAACATGCATTGCCTGATTTGGCACGCTATCCAGATAGTTCTCAAAGAAAATTGCGTCAGCAATTGGCAAATTATTATCAAATTCAAGCAAATCAAATTGTTTGCGGGAATGGCGGTGCAGATGTATTATTTAGAACAATTCAAGCAATTCAGCCAAAAAATGCATTATTGCCTGTACCTGTATTTACAGAATATGAAAAAGCTTTGCTTGAACAGCATTGCAAAATTACTTACTGGCATATGCCAGATTTACAAATAACAGAAAATTTAATCTCAGAATTACAATTAAATAATTATGATTTTTTAGTTTTATGCAATCCCAATAACCCAACAGGGAGCTGTATTTCACAGGAACTATTACTGAAAATCTTAAATTTCGCAAAATTAAAAAATATATTTGTTTTACTAGATGAATGCTTTTTTGATATGACTAGTCTTACATCTGAACAAGATTCTATGATACAAAAATTTTCAAATTTTCCCAATCTATTAATTTTAAAATCTATGACAAAATTATATGCATTAGCAGGGTTAAGATTAGGCTATGGTATTTGTGCAGATAATAATTTAATTGAAAAAATTAGAAATATCGGACAACCTTGGGCTGTCAATTCTCTTGCAAGTGTTGCAGGGTGTGTTGCGTTACAAGATAATGATTATAAATTAAAATTTTTAATTTTTTTAATACAAGAACGTGAATTTTTATTGCAGGAATTAAAAAAATTAAATTTCAAAGTCTGGAAGCCAAATGCAAATTATATTTTTTTTCAGGCTGAAAATTATCTGGATTTAGACAAAAAATTATTAAATGATAAAATTTTAATTCGGCATTGTGATAATTATCAGGGCTTAGATAAAAGTTATTATCGCATTGCAGTTCGGCAACATGCAGAAAATTTATATTTATTAGAATGCTTGCAAAAAATAATTAATAACAGGTGATTGCTATGGCAAAATCAATCATGATTATGGGGACAATGTCTTCTGCTGGCAAGAGTTTTGTAACAGCAGGTTTATGCAGGATTTTTTATCAAGATGGTTACAAAACAGCCCCGTTTAAATCACAGAATATGGCGTTAAATTCTTATATTACAGAAAATCACTTAGAAATGGGGCGGGCACAAGTTATGCAAGCAGAATCAGCTTGTATTACGCCAGATATTCGCATGAATCCAATTTTATTAAAGCCTACTAGTGAAAAAGGTTCACAAATTATTCTTAATGGTGAAGTATTTGGGAATATGAATGCCAAAGAATATTATCAGAAAAAACAAGAATTTATTCCATATATTAAAAATGCTTATGAATCGCTTGCAAAAGATTATGATGTTATTGTTTTAGAGGGTGCAGGCAGTCCTGCCGAAATTAATCTCAAAGAAGTAGATATTGTTAATATGGGAATGGCGAAAATTTCTAATTCACCTGTGATTTTAGTAGGCGATATTGACCGTGGTGGCGTGTTTGCGTCATTATATGGCACAGTTGCTTTGTTAGACGAACAAGAAAAAAGATTAATAAAAGGTTTTATTATTAATAAATTCCGTGGCGATGTAGAAATTTTAAAGTCTGGTTTGACAATGCTTGAAGATTTAACAGGAATTCCTGTTTTAGGCGTTTTACCGTATACAAATTTAGATTTAGATGACGAAGATAGTTTATCAGAAAGATTATTAAAACATGAAATTAAACAAGATAGTTTATTAGATATTGCAATTATTCAATTTCCCAGAATTTCTAATTTTACAGATTTTCAAGCTTTAGAAAGAATAGAATCTATTTCTGTGAGATATGTTTCTAAATTGCAGGAATTGCAAAATCCTGATATGATAATTCTTGCTGGTACAAAAAATACAATTTCTGATTTATTATGGTTGCGACAAAATGGCTTAGAGGCAGGAATTTTAAAAGCACATGAAAAAGGCTGTGTGATATTTGGCATTTGTGGTGGATTCCAAATGCTAGGTCAAAAAATTTCTGATACAGAAAATATTGAAAATAATACTAATAAAACTGTCAGAGGATTGCAATTATTAGAGATAGAAACTATTTTTCAAACTCAAAAACGAAGAACACAAATTCAGGGCAGAATTTGTGCTGATATAGAAAATTTATCTGAAATTAAACTAAATGGCTATGAAATTCATATGGGTGAAACACATGGCAATGAAAAGCCTTTTATAATACTGGAAACAGGCGAAACAGATGGCTATTATAAACATCATGTATTTGGGACTTATTTGCATGGTATTTTTGATAATCAAGAATTTACAGAAAATTTTTTAAATTATCTAATCCAGAAAAAAAATAATTCTGAAAAGATTCTCATTTCTGATTTTCAGAATTATAAACAAATGCAATATGATAAACTTGCCGATTTATTAAGAAAAAATTTAAATATGCAGAAAATTTATGAAATTTTGGAAACAGGTAATTTATGATAAAAAATTTAAAAAACGGCTATACAACAGGTACATGTGCAACTGGTGCAAGCCTTGCCAGTGTCTTATGGCAAACTACAGGCAAAATGCCTGAACAAGTAGAACTTGTATTAAATTCTGATGAAAAATTAAATTTAAAAATTTTAGCTTGTGAACAGTTTGGAGAATTTGCATGTGGTGTCATAAAAAATTCAGGTGATGATATTGATGTAACAAATCATTGTCTTGTGGTTTCTAAAGTCCAAATTTTTCAGCAAATCGGAGAAATTAAATTTTTTGCTGGTGAGGGTGTGGGAATTATTACAAAAAAAGGCTTAAAACTTCCAGTTGGTGAGCCAGCAATTAATCCTGTGCCAAGACAAATGATAGTAAAAAATATTCGTTCTGTGATTGGCGAAAAATCGGCTTATGTCACTATTTCTATTCCAGATGGAAAAAAATTAGCAGAAAAAACTTTTAATGCAAGATTAGGTATTCAAGGCGGTTTGTCTGTTTTGGGAACAACTGGCATTGTTCGCCCTATGAGTGAAGAAGCAATTCAGGAATCTTTAACATTAGAATTATCTATGTGCCGTGAAGAATTTGGTTCTGTTTGTTGTTTTACAACAGGCTACAGCGGAGAAAATTATTTAAAAAAATTATTTAATTATCAAAATAATATTATTTTATGCAGTAATTATATTGGTTATTTGCTTGACTGTGCGAAAGACATGCAGTTTAAAAATATTTTACTTGTCGGCAGAACAGGCAAATTAGCAAAGCTTGCTGCAAATATCATGTATTTACATAGTCATACAGCTGGCGGACAACGTGAAGTCATTTGTACACATGCTGGACTTGCTGGAGCAAACCAACAGCAAATGCAAGCTTTATATAATTGTACAACAACTATACAGATGCAAGAATTATTAGAAAATTTTGGATTTTCTAAAACTGTATGGCATACAATTGCAGAATCTGGTATTAAAAATTGCGAATTAAGAACGCATAGTAAAATAAAAATAGCAATGCTATTACTAGATGAAAAAAATAATTTACTTGCAAAAACAAAATATGCAGATGAAATTCTGAAAGTGTGGTGCGAATGTCAGAAAAATTAAAAAAATTGATTATAATTGGTGGCGGAGCAGGCATGCCTGAATATTTACTGCCTGTTGCCAAACAAGAAATTGAAAAAGCCGATTGTGTGATTGCCTCTGAAAGATTGATAAAAAATCTAAATATTAAAAATGGCGAAGTATTAGGCAAAATTCCAGAATTTTTAAATAAATTGCCTGAGAGAATAAAACAGGAAAATATTGCTTTACTTGTATCAGGAGACCCGTTATTATATAGCTTATGCCGGACGATTCAGAAAAAATATCCTGAAATTTGTTTAGAAATTATTCCAGCTGTGAGTTCTTTGCAAGTATTGGGTGCAAAATTTGGCTTAACTATGGAAAATGCTGTGATTATTAGCTTACACGGCAGAAATTATTCTACGGGCAAAATTGCTTATACCGTTTCTGAAAATTTTTTGACATTTTTTTTATGCTCTGCAAAGCAAGGCGTAAAAGAAATTGCTAATATTTTAGTAAATTATGATTTAAAAAATACAGAATTATTTGTCGGCATTAATTTATCTTATCCAGAAGAAAAATTATTACAAGGTAAACCAGAATTATTTTTAAATTTTAATCATTCCGCATTATGTGTGGTTGCCGTTAAAAATACTAGTCCAAAATTAATAAAAAATCCAGTATTATTGCCAGATAGTGCTTTTCTCAGGAATGAATCTCCCATGACAAAAGAAGAAATTCGTGCAATTATTTTAAATAAATTAAGATTGCAACCTGATTTTATTACTTGGGATATTGGAGCAGGTACAGGAAGTATTTCTGTAGAATGTGCTAGATTCTGTCAATTTGGTCAAGTTTATGCGATAGAATATAAAAATTCCGCTTTGGAAATATTAGAAAAAAATAAAAATTATTTTCAGCTTGCGAATTTGATAATAATTTCTGGAAAAGCGTCAGAAAAAATAAAAAAATTACCTTTGCCAGATTGTATTTTTATCGGTGGTACGGGCGGAGAATTTCAAGAAATTTTTAAGCAAATTAAAAACTTGAATCAAAAAATCAGACTTGTAATAAGTGCTGTCACATTGGAATCACAGGCGGAAATTTATCCAGTTTTAAGAAATTTTTCAGACTTAGAAATCACACGGATTTCTATTAGTCATGCAAAAGCAATTAAAAATTATCATATTTTGCAGGAGAATCACCCTATTTTAATTTATTCCTGTACGATTGGAGCTGAATAACATGAGTATTTTTTATGCAGTTGGTGTTGGTTCAGGGAATCCACTAGAAATGACAATACAGGCAAAGCAAATTTTAGAACAAGTTGATGCAATTGTAATTCCTGTCACACAAGAAGATGCGAATTCTATGGCATTTACAATTGCAGAACAAGTTGCAAATATGCAACATGCTGAAAAATTAAAAATTATTTTCCCTATGCGGAGAAATTTAGATTATAAAAATTATTTAAAATCAGGTGTATTACTGCCAATCACAGAACGCTTAGACATGGGAAAAAATATTGCAATGCTAACACTTGGTGACGTTTCTGTTTATAGCACGGCAAATTATGTCAGGCAAATTATTTCCGAACAGGGTTATCAAACAAAAGTAATTTCTGGCATTTCGTCTTTTTCTTCTGCAAGTGCTAAGGCTCAGCTTAGTTTATGCGAAAGTCAAGAAAATTTATTGATTTTATCAGCAGTGAATTCACCAGAAGTTGTGAAAAAATATTTATCACAAGCAGATAATATTATTCTCATGAAAGCAGGAAGGGCTTTACCTTGGCTGATTCCCATGCTAAAAGAATTAGATTTATTTGATAAAACAATTATGTTTTGTAATTTGAATATGCCTGATGAATATATCGGTGTGCCAGTAGAAAAACAATCTTATTTTGTCATATTATTAATTAAAAAAGGCGGGTTATATTAATATGGTTTATTTTGTCGGAGCAGGTGCAGGAGACCCTGAATTATTGACTATCAAAGGCAAAAAATTAATTGATAAAGCTGATGTAATTATTTATGCTGGTTCGCTTGTGAATCCTGAAATTTTTCAGGATATTAAATCAGATTGTGAAATTTATGACAGCTCCAGAATGACACTGGAAGAAGTTTTAAAAATTATGCAAGTTTCTGAACAAGAACATAAACTCACAATCAGAGTACATACGGGAGATGCTTCTATTTATGGTGCAATTCGTGAACAACTTGATGCTTTGGATAAATTACATATTGCTCATGAAGTTGTTCCAGGTGTGAGTTCTTTTTTAGCAGTTTCAGCAGTTTTGCAAAAAGAGTATACTTTGCCTGATGTTTCACAGACAGTTATTTTAACTCGCATGGAGGGAAGAACGCCTGTTCCTGAACGTGAAAAAATTGAAGAATTAGCAAAACATCAGGCAACTATGGTAATTTTCTTATCTGTTGGAAGAATTCAGGAACTCGCAGAAAAATTATGTGTAGGCTATCCCAAAGAAACACCTGTTGCTGTTGTTTATAAAGCCAGTTGGAAAGACCAAAAAATAGTAACTGGAAATTTAGAAACAATTGCCGAAAAAGTGCAAAAAGCAGGAATTAAAAAAACAGCAATTGTTACTGTAGGCAATTTTCTAGGTGATGTTTACTCGTTATCAAAGCTTTATGACAAGCATTTTACACATGAATTCAGGCAAGGTGTTTCAGAATGAAAATTGCGTATTTTTGGCTGACTTCGCAAGGGAAAAAAATTGTTGAAAAAATACAGGAAAATTTAGGCGGTAAGATAGAATCAAAACAAAATTTTAAAACTAGCGTACAAGAAGATTTTAAAAATTATGATGCACTTGTGTTTGTTATGGCAACTGGCATTGTTATCAGAGTCATTGCAGATTTATTAATTGCCAAACATAAAGACCCTGCTGTGATTGTTCTTGACCAACAGGGAAAATTTGTAATTAGCTTATTATCTGGGCATTTAGGCGGTGCAAATGCTTTGGCTTGTCAGATTGCAGAAATTTTAAACGCTCTGCCTGTGATTACTACTGCAACAGATATAGAAAATATCATTGCTTTTGATATTTTTGCAAAAAATAATAATTTAATAATAGAAAATTTAGAGAATTTAAAATATATTAGTAGTGCGATGTTAGAATATCAGAAAATTACGGTATATTCTGATTTTTTATTACAAGAATTTGATAATATTATTATTAAAAATAATTTGCCTGCACAGGTTATTATTTCTGATAAAATATTAGAATTTCAAGCATATTCAGAAAAAATGCTGATACTTCGTCCTAAAAGTTTAGTGATTGGAATCGGTTGTAAAAAAAATATTAGTTTTGAAAATTTAGAATCTTGTGTGTTGGAATTATTAGAATTAAAAAAATTAAGTATATTATCTGTTGCTAAAATTGCCAGTATTAAATTAAAACAATATGAACCGGCTATTTTGAAATTATGTGAAACATATCATTTAGAACTTGAAATTATTCCAGATGAAAAAATTAGGGCTTGTAAAGCAAAATTTGAAACTTCTGAATTTGTGGAAAAAATAACAGGTTTGCCATCTGTTGCAGAAGCTTGTAGTTATTTGGGTTCAGATTGTGGAGAAGTTCTGACTGGTAAAATAAAATTTTCAGGAATTACGCTTGCCATTTGTAGAAAAAAATTAGATAAATTATATTTTAAAAAATAAAAATAATAAAAGGAGCTTATTTATGAAAATTTTTGTGATTGGGTTCGGTTCAGGTGATAGAAAATATATGACAGAACAGGCTATTTTTGCATTAAAATCTGTAGATTTAATCATTGGCTATCAGGTTTATATTGATTTATTAAAAAAAGAATTTCCAGATTTAAATTATTCTACTTCGCCTATGAGAAAAGAAATAGAACGCTGTAAATTTGCCGTGCAGGAAGCTTTGAAAAATAAAAATATTGCATTAGTTTCCAGTGGTGACAGTGGGATTTATGGCATGGCAGGTATTTTATTAGAAATTGTTCAGGATATGCAAGCTGAAATTGAAATTGAAATTGTTGCTGGTATTACTTCGGCAAGTCTGGCAAGTTCTGTATTAGGTGCGCCTTTAATGCATGATTTCTCTGTGATTAGTTTAAGCGATTTGCTCACGCCATTGGAATTAATTTATAAAAGAATTTCTTGTGCTGCACAGGGAGATTTTGTGATTTGTATTTATAATCCAAAATCTAAATCCAGAACGGAATATTTAGCACAGGCGTGTGAATTAATCATGCAATATCAAAGTCCTGATACACCTGTTGGCATTGTTCGGAATGCTGGCAGAGAGAATCAAAAAGCTTGGTTTACAAGTCTGAAAGAATTAAAAAATCAGCCGATAGATATGTTTTGTGTAATTATTATTGGCAATTCACAGAGTTATATTAAAAATAATTACATGATTACGCCAAGAGGTTATAAAATATGAAAATTGCAGTGATTGCAGGCACAAGTGATGCAACGGAATTTATTAAAAATATTTCTGGAAATCATGAAATTACAGCATTTGTCGCTACAGATTACGGCAGGGAAATTTTAAAAAATAATAAAATTAATATTAATATTGGCAGATTGAATAAACAGGAATTTTTAAAAAAATTAATTTATTTTGATTATGTGGTAGATGCTTCTCATCCGTTTGCAGAAGAAGTAACAAAAATAGTAAAATCTGTTTGTCAAGAATTGCATGTAAAATATTTAAGATTAATCCGTGAAAAAATAAATTATGATTATGATAAAATTATCATTGCAGATTCTAAAGAAAAAGCTTGTATGTTATTATCTCAAATGACTGGAAATATATTATTCACAACTGGTGTGAAAAGCTTAAATTTTTATGAAAATCATATAAAAAATTTTGCAAAAAGGGCTTGGATAAGAATTTTAGATACACAAGATTCAAGAAAAATAGCTGAAAATTCAAAAGCAAATATTATTTATGCATTGCCGCCATTTTTAGAACAGGATTTATTAGAAATTATGATAAAACATGATATTAAAATACTAGTTTCTAAAGACAGTGGCGAAAAAGGCGGATTATTAGAGAAAATTAAGATTGCAAAAAAATTTGATATTCCAGTGATTTTAATTAAACGTCCTGAAGAAACTGGCATGCAATTAAAAGAAATTTTAACATATTTGGAGGAATTCTCATGTCAGAATTAGAAGATAAATTAAAAAAAATAACAGAATTAGAAAAACAGGCCATGCAAAAAGCACAAGCATATTGGGATAATTTGGCAAAGCCTTTGCGGAGTCTGGGACGTCTGGAAGATATGATAATTCAGCTTGCTGGCATTACAGGTTCTGAAAATTTAGAAAATTTAAAAAAAGCTGTATTAATTTTCTGTGCAGATAATGGCATTGTAGAAGAACATGTCACCCAAACAGGAAAAGAAGTCACTAGTATTGTGACTAGAAATTTTACAAAAGGCATTGCGACAGTGAATGCTTTAGCGAGAATTTGCAATGCTGATGTATTTCCGATAGATATTGGCATTGCAGAAGATATCATTTGTTCTGGTCTGGATATCCGAAAAATAGCTTACGGAACAAAAAATTTTCTAAAAGAACCTGCTATGACAAAAAAACAATGTGAACAGGCAATTTTAACAGGAATTAATTTAGTAAAAGAAAAGAAAAATCAAGGTTATAATTTAATAATTACTGGTGAAATGGGCATTGGAAATACCACAACTTCAAGTGCAATTTTATCTGTATTAGAAGAAATAAATCCAGAGTTTGTCACAGGACGGGGAGCAGGGCTTACAAGTGAGGGTGTGAAACATAAAATTGAAATTATTAAAAAAGCAATTAATTTGCATAAACCTGATAAAAATAATATTTTAGATATTATGTCTAAACTAGGTGGATTTGATATTTGTGGTATGACTGGAGCTTTTTTAGGTGGGGCTATTTATCATGTGCCAGTGATAATAGATGGTTTTATTTCAGCTGTTTCAGCAAATTGTGCTGTCAGATTGGCTCCAGTTTGTAAAAATTATATCTATGCGTCACATTGTTCGGCTGAACCTGCTGGAAAATTAGCTTTAGATGCAATTGGATTAAAGGCTTATTTCAATTGCGATATGTGTCTGGGAGAGGGAACAGGGGCTGTGATTGGTGCAAAATTATTTGATTTTGCTTTGTCAGCTTATCATAATACTGTTGATTTTCAAACAGCTGAAATTGAAAAATATGAATTTTTGAAATGAGGTAATAACTTGAATTTAGAATTTATCAAACCCGATGAAATCGAAGCAAGAAGTTTTGCAATTATTGAAGAAAAATTAAAATATAAAAATATACCTGAAAATCAGAAATTAATTTTAAAACGTGTGATTCATACCACGGCAGATTTTGATTATATAGAAAATTTAAAATTTTCAGAACATGCGGTAGAAATTGCATTGCAGGCTTTAAAAAATGGTGCAAGTATTATTACAGATACTAATATGGCTCTATCTGGCATTCATAAAAAATCTTTACATGCATTAGGCGGTAAGGCGTATTGCTTTATGGCGGATTCTGATGTTGCAGAACAGGCAAAAGCAAGAGGAATTACCAGAGCAATGGCTTCTATGGAAAAAGCTTGTGATTTAAAAGGCGATTTTATTTTTGCAATTGGAAACGCTCCCACAGCATTATATCAATTATCTGAATTAATTGATGCTAAAAAAATAAATCCAAAATTAATTATTGCGGTTCCCGTAGGATTCGTAAACGTAATAGAATCTAAAAATTTAATTATGCAAAAAAAGATTAATTATATCACTGCACAAGGAAATAAAGGCGGTAGTAGTGTTGCCGTTGCTATCTGTAATGCATTATTATACCAGATTTGCAGAATGGCTTAATAAAATAATTATTTTTTTTAGAAAAATTTGTAAAAAATACTTGATTTTATAGTAAAAATATGCTATAATAAATATAAATTTAAAAAAGGAGTGAAAATCATGAAAAATGAAAAAAAATTAGCTAGCTTGGAAAATCATTCAAAAGCTCAAACAAAGGAAAAACCTGTTTCAAAATCAATTCAGATAATGGCTATCCAAAATGGTGATCTGGAATTTGTTCAGAAAAATTTAAATGCGATTAAAGCAAGTTTATTTTCTAGTAACAAGAAATTGTCTGAAAATACAACAAGAAATGTAAAATATTATTTTATTCTTGTTTTATCAGAAATTGTACAAGCATGTACAGAAAATGGAATGGGAAAACCAGAGGCAGAAGAAATGCGGGATAATTATATTATTCAAGCAGACAAATGCCGTAAAAAAGAAGAAATCTGTAAAATCTATATTGATATGTGCTTAGATTTCACACAGCGTATGCAGGAAATCAAAGTAAAAGATGTTATTTCCTGGCATATCAGAAAATGTATTGATTACATCAATGAAAATTTGAATTGTAATTTATCTATCAAGACACTTGCAAAATTAGTGGGATTAAATCCGTCTTATCTGTCAAGATTATTTAAGCAGGAAACAGGCGGTTCTATTAAGCAGTTTGTCGTTCTTGCAAGAATTCAACAAGCAGAAGAATTATTAAAAAATACAGATTTGTCATATTATGATATTTCTGTACAATTGGGATTTTCTTCACAAAGTGCATTTATTGCAGTATTTAAGAAAATAAAGGGCATTACTCCTAAACGCTATCGAATGCAAAAAGCTAATTATTCTAGTGATAGTGAAGATTAAAAAAACGCTCTCCTGTTTCAAGGAGAGTATTTTTTATAATATGATTATTCTGAACGAAGTGCAATGACAGCATCTTTGGCAGAAGCTTTTTTTGCAGGGATAAATCCGCCAATTAATGTTAAAATAATGCTAATCATAATTAAAATAATACCTGCTAAGATTGGTAAACTTGCATTAACGGCAGTAGAATCTGCAATCGCATGAATAATAATATTTACCGGAATTAATAATAATTCCGTAATACCCACACCGATTGCACCAGAACAAAGCCCAATAATAAACGTTTCAGCATTAAACACTTGGGAAATATTATGTTTAGAAGCACCAATAGCACGTAAAATACCGATTTCTTTTGTGCGTTCTAACACAGAAATATATGTAATAATCCCAATCATGATAGAGGATACTATCAGAGAAACAGCGACAAAAGCAATTAATACATAAGAAATGACATTTACTATTGTAGTAACAGAAGACATTAACAAGCCAATATAATCTGTATAACTAATTTGATTTTCTTCGGAAACCGTTTTATTATAATTTGTAATGCACTCTGCAACGGATTCTTTGGCTTCAAAGCTGTCTACATAAATATGAATACTTGCTGGAGCATCTAGACTTACAACACCAAAAGTATTCATATTAGAATCATAATTTCCAGAAGAAATATATTGCTCATAGATTTCTAATAAAATATCTTCGTCTGGATTCTGCATATACTCATCAAGAGCGTTTGCTAATTCTGTTTCGGACAGATTAGAAATATTCATCATTTTTTCAATATCTTCAGAAGAAAAATTGCCATATTGGCTATATTGTGAGAAATCCTGATTATTTTGCATAGCGGAATACATAGAGGCTAACTCTTCTTGAGAAATATTTGCAGAAGTTTCTGTTATGGTCTGATTGCTTTGCATAGCAGAATATAGAGAAGCTAAATCTTGCTGTGATAAATTACCAGAAATATCAGTGGTACTGGCAGTAGAATTATTACCTTGCATAGCGGAATACATGGAAGCTAATTCTTGTTGTGACAGATTGCTGGAATTATTTCCAGTCATCATAGAAGCATATATACTCGCTAAATCTTGTTGTGAGAAATTATCCATAGAATTCTGACTTTGCAAATACTGTTGCATCATATCAGAAGTAATATTATTAGCATTTCCTGTAATTTGTCCAGTTTGACTTTGCAGATATTGCTGTAGCATATCAGAATTAAAATTATTACCAGAATTATTTCCAGTTGGCATTGTAAAATCTGTAGGAAACATATTAGTTTCTGTTGGGTCTGTATTAAAAATATTTGTTTCAGAAGTTTCTGTAGTAGTAAATTCTGTTTCTATCGTTGACATTTCTGTCGGGTCTGTGATATCTTGCATGATCTGTGGTTCTTTGACAAGAACATAAAATAAAATTTTTTCAGTCGCTGGTTGATGATTGCTATCTATATAATTTTTTACAAGATAAACTGGATAAATGCCAGCTCTTGTATTATCAAATGCTTCTAAATCCAGTAAATATTCCTGATTTGTCATATATTGATATGTATCAAGTAATTCAGATTCACCATTTTGATTGGTAATTATCACACTGTCATGTACAATACCGCCTGTTAAATCCAGTTCTTCACCGATAGTATAAATTGTTTTATCAGGCGTTTTCACAAGACTAAAATCTGAAATAGAAATTTCAGTATATTCTGTTGTCTCTGTAGTTTGCTCTGTGGTAGGTTCTGGCGTTTCCAGTTCACTAAGTGAGATAACAGCTCCAGAATTTGAATTTAAATAATTTAGT